>CAYVQF010000039.1:0-53199 GCA_964454015.1 uncultured Myxococcales bacterium | reverse complement strand
TTCACCTACGGGTTGACCGTCGCGGTCATTGGCTTGACGGCGCTGGATAGCGAGGGGGGCGGCTTTGACTTCGTCGCCGCGATCCTGACCATGTTCTTCCTCTATACCTACGGGATCACCAACTTGGCTGCTTTCGTGGAGTCGGCGAGTAAAAACCCATCGTTCCGGCCGCGCTTTCGCTTTTTTCACTGGTCCACGGCTCTGCTCGGGGCCGTGGCCTGTTTGGGGGCCAACCTGCTCATCGATCCCCTGGCGGCGGCGCTGGCGCTGTTGGTGTTGGTGAGCCTCTACTTCTACGTCAGCCGGCGGGTGCTCACCAGCACCTTTGGTGACGCACGCCGCGGCTTCTACTTCTCTCAGTTGCGGCGCAACCTCAAGCACTTGGCGGCGTTGCCGCCGCACGCCAAGAACTGGCGCCCCACGACCTTGGTGCTCTCGGGCAACCCGGCGTCGCGGCCCACCTTGACCCAGTACGCCGTGTGGTTCGAGTGCGGACGCGGCCTGGTGACCCTGGCGGAGATCATCGTCGGCCGCTTCGAAGATCGCTTAGACGCACGGCAGAAGTCGCTCAACCGGCTCCACGCCTTCATCGAGGACAGCGGCATCGACGCCTTTCCCGAGTCCCTCATCGCGCCTGATTTCGATCAGGGCTTGGCCAATCTGCTCCAGTGCCAGTCCATTGGCCCGCTCAAACCCAACCTGGTGCTCCTCGGGTGGCCCCTCAAGCCTGATCGCGTCAAACCCTTCACCCACGCGTTGCGTTCGGCGCGCTCCCTGGCCATGAGCACGGTGGTCACGGTCGATCGCGGGTTGCCCCCTGAAGACGGCGACCGCCGCATCGACGTGTGGTGGCGCGGGCACCACAACGGCTCCCTCATGGTCATCCTCGCCCATTTGCTGACCCTGAACTACGACTGGATGGGGGCGCAGTTGCGGATTCTGCGTTGGATTGGCGCCAGCCAGAGCGAAGTCGAGGCCCAGGCCGAGCTGGAGCGCCTGGTGGACGCCGCCCGGATCGATGCCGAGGTGGTGATCGTGGCCTCGACGCGGGACTTTCACGAAGACCTGCGCGCGTATTCAGCAGACGCTGCGGTGGTGTTTTTGGGCAGCAAAGCCCCTGAGGAGGATGAGGCCGAGCAGTGGTACGCCGCCTTCAGCCAGCGCTTCGAGGGCTTGCCGACGGTGCTCTTGGTCGAGTCTTCAGGGGAAGCCGATCTGTTGGCCTGAGGCTCTGTTCGCGAAGGCGTGGCAGCCTCGGTGGTGCTGGGGGCGCTGGCGGTGCTTCAGGTGTGAGAGTCAGCGTTGGCGATGAAGTGACGCAGCTCTTCAGGCGTATAGGGCGGCTGGCGGCGATGGACCATGCGGTGGCAGTTGGCACACAGGGGGATGAGGTCGTGGATGGGATCGACCTCATGGTCACCATCGTGCGCGGCGAGTGGCCTTAGGTGATGGACCTCGATG
This sequence comes from uncultured Myxococcales bacterium, assembly GCA_964454015.1. Taxonomy (GTDB): domain Bacteria; phylum Myxococcota_A; class Bradymonadia; order UBA4248; family UBA4248; genus CAYVQF01. Next base: position 51,738 of record CAYVQF010000039.1, on the reverse strand, counting down.
AAGGACTCGCCGAGGGCGCCATAGCGCCGTCCGAAGTCAAAGGCACAAACGGCACATTGGCTCCCATGGTGGGCGATGCACGCCGAACGGGCGTGCGGGCTGCGCTGAAAAGCAGCGCTGACTTTGACTTGTCTCTCGCCTTCGCGCAGCGTGGTCAGATAGGGGATTTCGTCGACGAGCGCGATGGGGACGCCGCGGCTGTATGCCTGGATGCGCTCAAACTGCTCCTGGGTGACACGTTCGATTGTAATGACGTTGGCTTTGACGTCATGGCCCAGGCGGGCGAAGGTCTTGCGCAGCGGGCGGAACTCAGGGCCGAAGACATCGAGAAGAAAGTCGCTGACAGGACTCGGCTCGGGGTGACCGCTGGGGTAGGGGCAGAGGGCTGGCTGGACGCGTTCGCGGAGCACGAGGTCCAGGGCCGGGTGTTCCGTGCTAGGAACAGGGAGGGCGGCGATGGCGCCAATGCCGATGATGCCCCATTCAGGGTTGAGCGGGCCATCGCCGGTCCAGAAGATGATCGGGTCTCCCACCTGCATTTCAGCGTTGTAGCGCCGCGAAGGGGGGGCGCCGCCCACCGGCCACGAGAAAGATGGGGCCAGACCCTGGAGAAAAGGCTCCATATCAACGCGGAAGACGTGACCGCTCTTGGCGCGGCGGCGGTTGTTGATGCCAAACCACCAGCACTGATGCCGGCGTTGGGCCGTGGACCGGGTAGGAGGGGGCATGAGGAGGCCTTGGGCAGTGGGCAAGACTGACAGCACAGCGCGTGCTGGCTCGAGGCTGCGGCCAAGAGGGCGCCCTGTCAACGCTGCGGCGCCTGGCCAAGCCTGACCGCCGCCGCCTAAGCCTCGATGCGAAAGCGCGCCGCCAGGTCCAGCTCTGGGCGGGCCTTGGGGCTGGCGGCGCCACGCCCGACGGCGACCAGCGCCGCGAGCTGCCAGGGCAGCGCGATCCCCATGATGGCCTCCAAGGCCGGTCGCGCGATGAGGGGCGCGCTGAGCCAACAGGTGTGGAAGCCCAAAGCGGTTGCGGCGAGCAAGGCGTTCTGCACGGCGGCGCCCACGCTGAGGAGATCGGGGTAGCCGCGGGTGGCGTTGAGGTGGTCGTGGCCCTGGGCTGCGGTCAAGGCGTCGTCGATGACCGCGGTGTAGGGGCGCCGGGTGAATGCCAGGAGCGCCGGGGCGTCGCCGAAAAAGGTCGAGAAATGGGTCACGGCGCTGTGCACCTGCGCGTCGCTCAGATCGAGGGCGGCGACGGCTGCGGCGACGGAGTGGGCCATCCTCTGGATGCGGTCGGCTCGCTTGACGGCCACCAGCCCGACCAGGGGCGCGCCGCTGATGCTGGGGGCTTTGAGGGCCGCCTCAGCCATGGTCTGGAGGACCTCGTCGGGGACCTCCTCAGGGGTGAAGGTGCGGACGGAGCGGCGGGTGTCGATGGCGGTGAAGACTTCCATGGTGTGGCCTTTGGGAAAGGGTGGGGCGATGCTCCGGTCAGGCGATCGCTCGCCGACGCAGGTGATGGCGGTGGCGATGGCGCGCTCCAGGGCTGCCTCCAGCACCACGGGCAGTACGGAGCTTGGGCCCGGGCGGTTCGATAGCCGCTGCCGATGGCGCCAGTCGGTCCAACGCCTCCCAGGCAAGGATAGCGATGGGGACGGAAAAGGCGTACTGTCTTCGTCAAGGGAGGAGGTGACGATGGGAGAGAACGCATGGCGGCGCAACCGCAGTGGGGATAGTGATGGTGATCCACGCGCCGCGAGGCGTGCGCCGCTGCTGGGGTGGTGGGTGGTGCTCTTGGTACTGGCGAGCTTGGGTTGTGAAGGGACCAAGCGCAGCGGGACCCTGCACCGGGATCAGCACCTGGAACACGACGGCGTGACCCGTCAATATCACTTCTATCAGAGCGATCACGAGGGCCCGCGGCCGCTGGTGCTGGTGCTGCATGGCGGAGGTGGCAACATCGACGCTTTGTTCAAGCTCAGCGGTCTGCGTTCACCCCACCAAGTGTGGCTGGACGTGGCCGAGGAGGAAGGGGTGCACGTCGTGGCACCTCAGGGCCTGGGGGGGCACTGGAACGACTGTCGCCGCGCCTGCCAGCGCTGTGGCGACGCCGATGATGTGGGCTTTTTACATGCCCTCGTCGACGCTCTCTCCGCGGCGTACAGCGTTGATGCGTCGCGGATCTACGCCGTGGGAGAGTCCAACGGCGGCTTCATGGTGCAGCGCCTGGCGCAGGAGACGCCCGGGCGCTTCGCGGCCCTCGGCGTGATCAATGCGCAGTTGCCGCGGGACAATGCCTGTTCGCCCGTGGGGGAAGCGGTGGCCCTGATGTACCAGTTGGGTACGGACGACCCGGCCATCGCCTATGATGGTTCACCGAGCAACGATCCAGCGCTGGTGGTGACGTCGGCGGCCGAGACCCTCGCCTATTGGCGCGGAGTCAACGGCTGCACCGACGCTGCGGCGGAGCAGGCTTATCCTGACCGCGATCCCGATGACGGCTCGACGGCGACGGTGGCGCACTTCACTTGCTCTGGTGCGCCGCTGGCAGTGATCACCGTCGACGGCGGTGGCCACGTACCGAGCAGTATCGCCGTGCGGGTGACCTGGGCTTGGGAGGCCCTGGTGGGGCCGCAGAACCACGATTTCGAGAGCGCCCGGGAGCTGTGGGCCTTTTTCGCCGCTCAGCGCATATAGTGGCTCTCTTCGCCGCCGCCGTCGTCGCCGACGTCGAAGACGAGCTTGCCCATCTCCCGACTCTCGGCGGCGGCGGCCTCGTAGAGCAGGTCATGATCGATGGGAGCGGCGCGGTCGGCGGCGTGGACGGCGGCGCGCAGCACGGCGTTGCGGATGTGGCCGCCGCTGAACTCGAAGTCGGCGCCCAAGGTGTCCCAGTCGATGTTCGGCGCGCACGGCGCGTGTGGGGGCAAGAGCTTGCGCCAGAGTTCAGCCCGCAGCCCGCGTTCAGGCATGGGGAAGGTGATTTTGAAGCGGATGCGCCGTTCGAAGGCCTCGTCGATGCCCGTGATGAAGTTGGTGGTCAAGATGGCGACCCCGTCGAAGGCGTCGAGGCGCTGGAGCAGGTAGTTGACCTCGAGGTTGGCGTAGCGGTCGTTGGAGCTGCGCACGGCCGTGCGTTTGGCGAAGAGTGCGTCCGCCTCGTCGAAGAGGAGCACCGCCTGGGCGCGTTCGGCCTCGTCGAAGACCCGGGCCAAGTTTTTTTCGGTTTCACCGACGTATTTGTCGACCACCCGCGAGAGGTCGATGCGGTAGAGCAAGCGGCCCAGCTCGTGGGCGATGACGCCGGCGCAGAGGGTTTTGCCCGTGCCTGGGGGGCCGCTGAAGAGCATGGAGAGGCCGCGCCCCGTGGGGCTGCGGCGATCGAAGCCCCACTGCTCGAAGACCAATGCCGATTGGCGAGCGTAGATGAGGACCTCCTCGATTTTCTCGCGGGCGAGGTCATCGAGCACCAGGTCGTCGAGGCGCGTCTCGACCTGCACGACCTCGGCGAGCCAACCGAGGCGATGATCGAGGTGCTGACGGATGGCGTGCACCACCTGTGTCGCATCGAGTCGCGGGCGGCGCTTCGCGTTGGTGCCAGGTGCGGCAGCGGCGCTGTTCACGACGCGGTGGATCGCGCCCGGCGTCAGACTGTAGTTGCGGCTGAGGGTGAGGGCCAGGTCGGCGCTGGCCTCGGGGGTGAGATGTGGCGCCAGGGCGCGTTGCCAGAGGAGGCGTTGGCTCGCGTTGTCGCCGTGGCTCAGTTCAAAGGGGGTGAGGGGCCCACAGAGCAGGCTGACCACCGGATGCGGCCCCGTTGAGGTGATGAAGACCGGGGCCGGGTACTGGGCCAGCAGGTCCGCGAGTGGCGTGGCGTTGGGATGGAGCGCGGTCTTGACGTCCTCTTCGCTCAGAGCGTCGGCGCGCAGCAGCAGCACGGCTTGATGCAGGCGGCCCTCGCGCAAGACCTCGGCCCACCTCTGGAGGGCGTGCTCGGGATGGGCGCTGCGGGTGAGGGTGGTGAGGTCCACCTCGAGCACCCAGCGACCGCGCCCGGTGCTGAGGGCCAAGGTGACCGTGCGCCGCCCGGCGCCCGGGGGGCCGGTGAGCCACAGGCGCGGTCGCGGTCGCCCCAAGGCCGCCAGCATGCGGCCGCGCAGCGCGTCGTCGAGGATGAGGTGCTGCGGATCTCGTGGTGTATGGAGCACACACCCAGGGGGAACGGCCTGCTCGGCATCGAGGCCGCTGAGAAAATCGATGACCCGCTGGGGCACGCTCACCGGGCTGTGGGCGCGAGGGGTGGCCGTGGGGTGCAAGCGATGGGGTCCGACTTGCAAGAGCTGAAAGAGGCGCAAGGGGGCGCGTTCACTCAGCAGGTGTAAGGCGGCCTCGTAGTGGAGGGGGGCACCTTGGGCGCCCCGGTCGTTGCCGTAGGCCCCCTCTTCGGGGAGCCCCTCGACGAGCTCGGCGAGGAAGGCGGCCGTGGGCTCGCGCACACTGAAGTCGACCCAGGCGACGGCGAAGAGGCGGAGGATCTCGGGGTAGAGGCTGGCGCAGGCGGTGAGCAGCAGGAGGTCCACCTCGCGCGGCCCGAGGTGACAACCCGTGCGCAGCTCTTCGATGGGGAGCACCATCGCGGGGTCGCGCTCCAGGGTCGCCACGAGCCGGCGTTCGAGGCGGAGACTCTCCTCCTCGAGGAGGGCCTCGACGGCATCGCGGGGCGCCACGCCCAGATCATCGAGCCAGGCCTGGGCCTGGGGCGATGGGTGCCCGTTGAGGGTGTGTTGCAGCTCGTCAGGGGTGACGGCGCGGTCGGTGTAGTTGCCGTCGCGCTGAAGGTAGCGCTCGGCGTGGCGGCGCATATGACGCTGCACCAAGAGACGTACCCGGGGGAGAAAGGCGCGCAAATGATCGATGGCAGCCAGAAAGGGAGCTTGGTTCAACAGGGTCGCTCAAGAGCTGGGCGCAGGTCGGTGACGACGCCGGCAGGGTGAGGTGAAGGGCGCTCGAGGACGCTTAGGCGCTGGTGATCCAATCGGTGCGCAGGTAGGCGATGGCGTCCGTTGGGGCTCCTTCCCAGGTGACGGGGACGCGCCACTGGTAATTGTCGAAGAACCTGGCTTTTTCATCGCCAGCCTTCTTCAAGGTCGCGCCGCCGGGGATGCGCACCCACTGGGCCGGCTTACCCAGAGGGTAAGTAGGATAGACGTCGTCCGTGCGCTTGAGGGTCATGGGTTCCTTGACCACCCCCCAGGTGGGGAGCTGGCTCTGCATCCAAGCCAGCGCCTTGTTGCGCATCTCGATGCGGAAGATTTCTTCGTCCGTGCTCATTTTGGCCACGTCATTGGTGGGGCCGCTGATCACCGAGTCGCGGAACCACTTGAACAGGGCCTCTTCGACGGTCTTGGGGTTGGGCAGCTCGACGTTGTCCTGGATGTCCTTCAGCAGGGCCCCAGCCCAAGCGTTGAGAGGCTCGAAGACCCAGTTGAAGAGATTGACCCCGCCGTCGTTGCCACCGCGGTAGAGGCGGGCGAAGGGGTTGCGCACGGTGGGGCCGATGGTGGTGTGCCCCATGACCATGGCGTCCGTGGCGCCAGCCTCGCTGAGGTGGTCCGCCAAGAGGTCGGCAAAGGATCCCTCACCGCCGCGGCCTTCTTCCTGCCTGGCCCAGGCGTCCTTCTCGCCTTGGGCCTTGCCCGTGGAGCAGGCAAAGAGCGAGACGTCGACTTGGCTGGTGGTGAACATGGTCAGAGTGCGGGCGAAGCCGACGAGATCGGTCTGCCTGAGGTTGCCCGTGTCGTTCCAGCCCTGGGCGTCGGTTTCGAGGCCGCCCCAAGAGGCGAGGCGCTGGATCGTTTTTTTACAAGACGGGCAAACCTTGGCGTCTTCAGGGACCTCCTGGTGGCAGTGGTTGCACTTGCTCAGATCATAGGTGTTGGAGCCGTGCGCAAAAATGGCGAGGTTGGCGACGCGGGCCCAGGCCGGTGTGGTTTCTTGGGCCGCGGGATCGCCAGCGCGCAGGGCCCGCTGAATGGTGGCGAGGATGGCCACCATATCTTCCTTTTTGGCGATCAAGTTGACCGAGCCGACCACCAGGGTGCCGCCTTGAATGGCCACGGCGCGGTTGGCCGCGGCAAAGGAGGCGCCCTCAGAGAGGAAGGTGCCCGCCTGGTTGTCTTTGCCGTCGTACTGGGCGACGAAGGCGACGGTGATGCCGTTGGGGCAGAGGCGCTTGATCTCCTCCACCACCCCTACGCCTGCGCCGCTGTCTTGCTCGGCCGCGTCCGTCAACTCTGTGCCGTTGTTGGCGTTGGGGGTGTTCAAGTCACTCACCTGCATCCAGCCGGCGGGCTGACCGCCGCGGCGCACGTAGTGACAGAGGACGTTCTTTTGGCTGTTGGGATCGCGCTGGTTCCTGGCGACGGCGGCGTTATTGTCCGCCCGGTAGAGGACGTCCACGGCCTCCCCCGGCGCGCTCTCCTGGGTGGCCAGGTCTGGGTCGCCGCTGGTACTCGGTTCGGGCGGGGCCAGGGTGTAGCCCGATTTCCAGACGCCCTCCTTGATGGCATTGGGTGCGACCCAGCCGCCGGGTCCGGCAGGGCTGCGCACGAAGTGCAGGGGCTGACCCGTGCTGTCGTTGACCTTGGGCGCGTCGTTTTCGTAGAGGAGCTCCACCGGCCCAACCATGAGTGAGCCTTGGCCCTGGGGGGCGAAGCTGTAGTCCGTTCCGCCTTGCCCGCCGTGGGACGTGACCGCGACCCCAGTCTGCGCACCCGTCAAGACGAAGCCCGCGCGCCACTCTCCCTTGGCGTTGACCGTGGTCGTCCCGACTTCGCCGTCGGCGGCGCGGTAGGATTGAGCATAGCCCTCAGCGCGATCGCCGTGGATCTTGCGCACTTTCATCCAGCCGCCCTTGGGATTCTCCAAGCACAGGACCATCTCCATGCGCGCCACCTCGCCGACCTGCTCGGACTCGAGGCGCGCCTCTTGGTGGAGGGTGGCGGCGACGGGCATGAGGATGAGGTCCTTCTGGCTGAGCGCGTCCAGGCTCATGGAGGGCATCTCGGCGCCAGAGCCTCTTTGGGCACGCGCGTCTTCCGGGATGCGGTCGGCGCTAATGACCTGGGTCGCGGCATCGCTCACCCAGCCATGGACGCCACCCGCCGTGGCGACCGAACGGTAGCCCGAGGTCGCTGGCGTGGGGCGAGCGTTGCCCTGATGCAGCACCTCTCCGGCGCGCAAGCCCAGGACCGGGCGCAGACTCGCCCCGACCACATCGAGGAGCGAGGTGTCAGCCGTGACCTCGACGAAGCCCGGTCGCAGTTGTTGGGCTTGGTCCTGGCGGATGGCGGCGAGGTCGTCCGGCGCCAAGGACGGGCCGGGCGCGTCATGGTCGAGCATGGATGGACGTGACCTTTGCTCAGCCCGTGCGTAAGCAGACATATGGCCTCCTCAACCGTGACGTTTCGCCGATGCTCAGCGTGCAATGCGCCGTGACAGGACCCACATTTTCGGGAGCCAACGCTCCCCCCTTTAACTCATTACTAGCACTTGAAGCGCGGCGCGCGCAAGGGGCGCGTCGGGTTTTTGCCTTCGTCCGTGGTGTTCTGGGGAGACCACGTGCGCCGGGGCGTGCGGCGCCGCTGGCACAGGACGATTCACTGCGCGGGTGGTTCCGAGCGGCGGGTGCGGCGCTGCTCAGTGGGTTGGCAGACGGCGGCGGCGCCAGAGCAGCAGGAGCGCGCCGATCCCGAGGAGCCAGGCCAAGGGAGCGCCGGTGCTGCGGCCCTGCAGATCGCAGCCACAGCCCTGGATACCGGCGGCGGGGTCACCGGGGGAGAGCGGCAGGCCGTCCTGGCCCAGCTCTTCACCTTCGAGGGCATCGACCAGGGTGGTGTCTTCTCCCGGCCCGGCCTCTTCGAGGGCTTCGAGGAGCCAGGGGGCGTCCTCTCCCGGTGCTTCGGCCTCGTCAGGCGCAGTGTCGTCAGGGCCGATGGGCTCGATGGGCTCGAGGGGCGGGTCGCAGACGCCGTCGTTGTCGATGATGCCGTCGCAGTCGTTGTCCAGGCCGTCGCAGATCTCGGGGCTGGGGACGCACTTGGGCGGGAAGATCTGTCCGACGCGGATGGTGGTGTAGTAGATGGGGTTGCCCCAACCCGAGGCATCGCTCAGGGTGGGACCGGGGTAGGCCGTGGGGAAGCCCGTGCCGTTGGAGGTATAGCAGTGGTAACCCGTCGCGGTGCGACCGCAGATGTCGGCGAGGCCGTCGCCGTTGACGTCGCCGAGGCGAATGGTTCGGAAGAACTTGGGATCCTTGAAGCCGGCGGCGTCGGAGAAGTCCGGCCCGGTGATGGAGCCAGAGAAGCCCGTGCCCGTGGAGAGCCAGCAGCGCATGCCGGCGTTGGCCCGGGCGCAGAGGTCGGCGCGGCCGTCACCGTCGATGTCGTCCATGCGGATGGTGGTGTAGTTGTCGAAATCGCCCCAGCCGCTGGCATCGGCGAGGGCCGGGCCAATGATGGCGGGGCCGAAGCCCGTGCCGGTGGAGAGGTGGCAGCGGAAATCGGTGTCGCTGCGGCCGCAGATGTCCGCCATGCCATCGCCGTCGATGTCAGCGAGACGGATGGTGCTCCAGTACTGGATCTGGTTCCAGTTGTTGGCGTTGTTCCACTCGGGTCCGGTGATGCGGGTGGGGAAGGTGCCCGAGCCGTCGGAGAGCCAGCAGTAGACCCCGGCGGCGGCGCGGGCGCAGACGTCGGCGAGCCCATCGCCGTTGACGTCGGCCATGCGGATGGTGCCGTAGTGGCTGGGGTGGCCCCAGCCGCCAGCGTCGGTCATGATGGTGCTGCCCGTGGGGGCGGGCGCGAAGCCCTGGCCCGTGGACAAGGCGCAGCGGAAGCCATCGGGGTAACGCGCGCAGAGGTCGGCCATGCCATCGCCGTTGACGTCGGCCATGCGGATGGTGGAGAAGTACTGCTCTTGGTTCCAACCGTCGGTGTCGCTGAGGGCGGGCCCGGTGATGGAGGGCCCAAAGCCGGTGCCGGTGGAGAGCCAGCAGCGCATGCCGGCGTTGGCCCGGGCGCAGAGATCGGCGCGGCCGTCGCCGTCGATGTCGGCCAGGCGCAGGGTGGCGAAGTTGGTGGGATCGTTCCAGCCGCTGGCGTCGGAGAGGGTGGGGCCATCGATGCGGGTGTTGACGTTGGTACCGTTGGAGAGCCAGCAGTGGATGCCGGCGGCGGCGCGGGCGCAGACGTCGGCGCGGCCGTCGCCGTCGATGTCCGAGGGGCCGGCATCCCAGGCGTGGGCCTGGAGGGTGGTCTCCTCGGCGATCCAGCAGGCCAGGCCGCAGACGCAGCTCCCGGCGATGCACTCGCGGCCGCCGGTGCAGGCGTTGTTGCAGGCGCCGCAGTGGCTGTCGTTGGTCTGAAGGTTGACGCAGGCGCTGCCGCAGGCGGTCTCGTTGGCGCCACAGAAGGGGCCGCAGTTGTTGCTTTTGATGTACTGGTTGTAGACGGGCACGCCAAAGCCGACGAAGGAGGCGGGGATGCTCTGGCAGGAGTAGGAGCTGCAGGTGCTCTGGATGGCAAAATGGAGGTGGGCGCCGCAGACGTAGCCCGTGAGGCCGATCTTGCCGACCACCGTGCCGCGGCGGACGAAATCTCCCACTTTGAGGCTGGAGGAGTTGGCCAGGAGGTGCATGAACATGGCCTCGGTGCCGTCACCGAAATCGAGGATGACGTAGTTGCCTTGGCCGCCGCAGCTCGGGTCACAGCACCCCGTGGTGGAGTCCATGCGGATGCGGCGGACCACGCCGTCGGCCGGGGCCGAGACGTTGGCTCCGACGGGGATGCCGAAGTCCCAGGCGTATTGGCTGCGTCCCGTGTGGGAGAAGGAGCTGTTGTTGCCCTGGGTGACCCTATAGGTGACGTCACATGGCCAGGGCATGTAGAGGGGCGGTGTGGCCGAGAGGGTGCTCGGCAGGATGAGGGCGAGGAGGGTCAAAGGGACGAGGCGTCGAAGTTGGCGCACGATGGTCCTCCGGCACAGGGGCGCGGCATTAAGCCCGCCAGGGTGCTTTCAAGGTAGCGGAATGGCTCGCCAAGCGAAAGCGCATTCGGCGTGGAGGCGGGCGTTCACCTGGCGAGGAGCAGACTCTCGGCGCTTGGCCGGCAGACGACGCTCGTCTCTGTTGTTGAGCCTCGAGCGTCGTTCATGGGCAGGGCTTGGGGTCCATCAGTGAGGGATGGACGGGCCTTCGCTGAGAGGGTCCCAGCTTGGTTACCCCTAGGGGCAACGGTGGGGCTTGACAGGTTGGATTGGCGTGAGGGCCAGCGCGCACGCCCCGGCGGGCGTGGATCCCGCCGTGTGCTAGAGGCCGATCTGGAAGTGACCCTGGACGGCGAGGCCAGCGGCCCAGAAATCGACGTATTCGGCGTTGTCCGGGGCGTCGTCGCCCTTGACCCAGTGGTAATGGAAGTAGGGGCCGACCTCGATGTAGGTTTTGAAGGGGGGGATGCGGATGCTGTAGAGGGCCTCGAGGCCGAGGAGGAGGCCGCCGATGCTTTGCGAGCCCGCGACGCTGAGCTCGTCGGAGCCGCCAGACATCTCGAAGGTGCCGAAGATGTAGTTGGCCAGGACGTTGAACTTGACGATGGGCAGGGGGTCGACCCGGACCAGGAGACCCGCCGAGGGCATGGAGAGGGTGGTGTCAAAGCCCCCTTTGCTCGTGGTGTACCAGCCGTAGTCGAAGTTGACGCCCACGCCGACCATGGGGAGGTCATAGCCGGCGTAGCCGCGCAGACCAAAGCCGAAGCTCATGTCCGTGTCGCCGTCTTCGTTGTAGTCGCCGAGGCCGCCGCGGACCTGGGCGCCGGCGAAGACTTGGGCGTCGGCCTCTTGGGTGGCAGCGCAGAGCATGGAGAAGGAGAGGACGCTGGCGAGGGCGATGAAGTAGAATTTGTGCATGGAGGTCTCCTGAGTTGAGTGAAGCAACAGACGCGCGGGAGCCGCGAACGACCACTGACGGTCAAGCTCGGACAAGCTAATGGAAGGCGGGGAAAGGTGCAAGCGTAGGGGGTCGTGGGGCCAGGGGCGAGCCGATGGCCGGTGCTGGCCTGATGCCGGCCCGTGGGGCAGCCTTTGCAGCGCAGCCCGGGCGGGCTATGCTCTCCTCTGGCCGCAGGGGCCGCCTGTCCGAGGAGTGTCGACGATGAAGAGCGTGTCCAGCCTATGGTGGTCAATGGCAGTAGTGATTTTGTTGGGGGCCTGCGACGACCCGGCGTCCACTGCGGACACCGTGGCGCCCCAGGAGGTGCACGAGGTGGCAGAGGAGGTCACCGAGGTGGCCCCCGATGCGGACGCGGGAGACCTGGCCGAGCTCGCCGGCGATGCCGACGCCGATGCGGAGCCCGACGGCGATGTGGAGGTGAGTGAGCCCGACGCCATCGATGTGACGGACGATCAGGTGGCGGAGGTGGCGGACCTGGTGCCAGATACGGCCGAGGTGAGCGACGCCGGCGATGGCGACGCCAGCGAGCCCTCTTTGAGCCCCGAGGCGCTGCTGGCGCTGCTCGAAGCCACGGTGTGCGAGCTGCGGGCGCGCTGTGAGTTCGTGCCCGATGGGGCGACCTGCCTGGAGAGCTTGGCGGCGCGAGGGGGGAAGGCCTTTGGCAGCGCGCGCGCCTTGGTGGCGTCCATCGGCGACGGGAGCGTGGTGCTGGACGCGGCGCGGGCCTTGGATTGCGTGGCCGCCATGGCCGACTTGAGCTGTGGGGCGGCCACGGACGCTTTGCCGGAGATCCCCGTATGCGCCGCCGCCTTCACCGGGCAGGTGGCGCTCGGTGGGGTGTGCCTGCATCGCGCCGCTTGTGTGGCGGGCACCTATTGTCGGCGCTCCGTGGAAGACCCTTGTGTGGGGGAGTGTGTTGCCGTGGCGGACGACCCTTGCCAGTGCAGCGGCCCCCTGGGCGATCCCCTGTCGTCTCGGTGTGGCTTTGGTGAGCGCTGCGTCTTGGGGAGCGGCACGGTGTGCGATGGCGCGCCGGCGACGCGCTGTGAGCCCGGCGTGGCGCCGGGGGCCAACGGCGAGCCCTGTGGCAGCGGCGGCCTGTGTTGGTGGGGCTTGACCTGCAGCGCGCGTCTCTGTGTGCCCATCTCCAGCGATCCCTGCTCGCCGTTGCTCGGCTGCCCCACTGCGGGGGAGGTGTGTGTGTTGACCGAGACGGGGACCCGCTGTCTGCCCGAGAAGGGGCGCGGCGAGGCCTGCACTTATACCATGGAGTGCGGCGGCTTCATGAGCACCGATGGCTGCGACCCGGCGACGATGACCTGTCAGGTGTTGCCGGGGGATGGTAGCCCGTGTTTGCCGGCGGGGCCGAACAGCGGCTTGGGCTTCTGCGACGAGAGCAGCGCTTATTGTGACATAATGGCGGCACCACAGATGTGCCGGGCCTATGTGCCCCTGGGGGCGAGCTGTGCCAGCAATACGGAGTGTGGACCGGTGTGGGGCAACGTGGTGTGTCAGGGGTCGCCGCGGCGCTGTGAGGTGGCTGAGGGGTGTCCGTAGGGGGGGCCGGTGGATGGCGGGCCCAGTGTGGGGCAGGCTTTCTAGCCTGCCACTGTCAGCGCGGGCCTGGAAGAGGCAGGCCGTCGCTTGAGACCTCACCCCCCTGGCCCCCCTCTCCATGAATGGAGATGGGGGTATCTCCATGTTTTAACAGGCGTATTTCGCAAGAGATAAGGTGGCGCTTACGGGGCGACCTGCGTGTCGCCCCTTCTGTGGGGGTGCTGTTCAAATTTGGTTTTGTGGATGGCGGGCCGGGGGGCGGGATGCGGGCCGGTGGATGGCGGGCCCAGTGTGGGGCAGGCTTTCTAGCCTGCCACTGTCAGCGCGGGCCTGGAAGAGGCAGGCCGTCGCTTGAGACCTCACCCCCCTGGCCCCCCTCTCCATGAATGGAGATGGGGGTATCTCCATGTTTTAACAGGCGTATTTCGCAAGAGATAAGGTGGCGCTTACGGGGCGACCTGCGTGTCGCCCCTTCTGTGGGGGTGCTGTTCAAATTTGGTTTTGTGGATGGCGGGCCGGGGGGCGGGATGCGGGCCGGTGGATGGCGTGCTGGAGCGCGGATGAGCTTGGCGGCACGCGGGGTTGACATAGGGCATGCAGTTGGCTATGGGTAGCTCGATTTGCGCAGCCAATCTCTGGGGCAGCAGGTGACTTTGCTTTTGGCTTCTTGCTCGCACCTTGCTGCTCGTCGTGCGTGGGCGTGTCTTCTGGGAATCGGGAGGAGCTTATGATGCGAGACGACTTGGTTCGATGGTGGTGGGTTGTGGCGTGCGTGGTTTTGGTGGCCTGCGGCGGCAGCTCTGGCGGGGACGACGAGGAGCACGACGTGGTGGATGACCAGTCGCCGCCGGACTTGGTGCTCAACAACGACTTTTTTCCGTACTACGAGGGTTCCATCTGGCAGTACGACGTGTTGGTGAGCGGCTCGCGCACGGGGCAGCTCCAGTTCATGGTGACGGCCTACGATGACGCGACCAAGACCGCGACCTTGCGCGTCTCCCGGGTCGACAGCGCCGTCTCTTCCATCGGCGAGGTCCTCTACCTGCGCAAGACGGCGCGGGGCATCGAGTACGGCACCTCGCCTGGGCACTTCATGCCGACGCTGTTCTTGGATGGCTCCGGGTCGAAGGACTACATGTTCATGTTGTGCGCCAAACCCGCCATGCCGAGGAGCTTCCTCGGCTCGGTCGTGCATCAGACCAAGAGCGGTTCCATCACCACGGAGGCGGGCGCCTTTTCGGCGATGTTCATCGACTCGTCTTACAACGCATCAGGTCGGGATCCTTACTATTACGTCGATGATGCCAGCGAATACCACAACATCGACGTGGGCTTCGTCTACTCCTCGGTTCGCTGGGCCGATCACGAGATGGGCTACCCCAACATCATCAGCGGCAACCGCACGGTGAGCCTCAAGGGCTACCGCATTCATCTCCCCGATGGCAGCCTGCGCGAGGGCGGCAGCCTAATCGATGGCAGCACCGCTCCAGCGCCGCCGGTGGCCTTGGTGGGCACGCGTGAGACGCCCTCCTCGGTGGTCCTGACCTGGTCCGACGGCGCGCTCAACGAGACCTCCTTTGAGGTCGAGCGGCGCCGCCCGGAGGGGAGCTTCGAGCGCATCGCCACCTTGGAGATGGACAGCGTCAGCTTCACCGACAGTGGCCTCGAAGAGAGCCAGGGCTACTTCTATCGCGTGCGCGCCCTCAATGGGGTGGGGGCTTCTGCCTATAGCGACGAGGTCTTCGTCAACATTTTCGGGGTGCCACGGGTCTTGGAGGACCTCACTTGTGGCTACAACTCTAACCTGCACTTCTTCTACTTCATCTTCTGGCACTACGGTGCGGACAACGTGCAGCAATTCTTCGTGGCCTTCGAGTACGAGGGAGAGTGGTACGACATCGAGAATCCTTATCTGCCCGACCCAACGAACAAGCTGATCTCAGGGCGGAAGATCGAGAGCCTTCAAGCGTACTGGTCCACGGGTGCGCCTCCGGCGGGCGAGCACCGCTTCAAGGTGCGGGCGGTGAACAGCTACGGATCATCGATCTACACCGAGCCGTGCTCGATTGTCGTGTACTGAGCCGGGCTGCGGGCCTCATGTGGCGCGCCGCCGGGCGCGAGGGCGGCGTGCGTGGTCTGAGCCCCTTGACCCCAAGTGGCTCTATGTAGTTGTATGCGCCTATGGTTTTGGCCCCAAAGGGCGGGTGACGATGGCATTGCGAGTGAGGCGTGGCGTGATGAAGCGAGCGTTTGGCTGCTTTGGGTTGGTGGTCTCTTTCTGTCTGATGGTTGGGCTCAGCGCGTGTGTGGCCGACCTCGACGAGGAGCTGCCCTATGCCTGCGTGGAACACGAGAGCTGTCCGTCGGGTCGGCTGTGCGTGAATGGCCGGTGTGAGGCGCCCAGCGCCTGCCCCGACGCCTGTGGCAGCGAGGGTGAGCGGCTGTGTACCGAAGACGGGCGCTACCGGCTGTGTGCGCATTTGGACAACGGCTGCTTGAGCTGGGGGGAGGCCCTGCCCTGTGAGAGCGGATCCACTTGTAGCGACGGCGCCTGTGTTGCCTGCAACAATGCCTGCCAGAGTGCCGGGCTGAGACAGTGTCACGGCCGGTCCTTCCAGGTCTGTGTCGCCGACGGCAAGGGTTGCCTGCAGTGGTCCGAGCTCGAGAGCTGTGGGGACAACATGCAGTGTATCGCCGCTGGGGTGTGCAGCCTGGCGTGCCCCGATCCCTGCGCTGTCGTTGATGAGAGGGAGTGTATCGACGCGAAAAACTATCGCGTCTGTACCTACCACGGCGGTGGCGATTGTCTCACTTGGAGTGCTGTAGAGCCATGCCACAACAACGAATACTGCGTCGCGGGGAGCTGTGAGCCCTGCCCAGAGGGCTTCGCGTTCATCCCAGCGGGCACCTTCACCATGGGCTCCCCCGAGCATGAGCCAGGCCGGGGTGAGGATGAGACACCGCACCAGGTGACCCTGAGCCACGACTTCTGCATGGCTGAGACGGAGTTTACCCAAGAGCAATATCGTGTAATGGTCGAGCGCTCTGGCGGCTCGGTACCGGTGACCTGCTCAGATTGCCCCGCTTGGGGCTTTGACTGGCACATGGCTGCATATTGGCTTAATTTTTTGTCCGGCTGGGCGAACCTCCCTACGTGCTATCGTTGCACCGTTGATGCACATGGGCCTTCCTGCACGCCGACGACCAACTCCCCCTATGATTGCTTTGGCTACCGTTTGCCCACCGAGGCCGAGTGGGAGTACGCCGCCCGGGCCCTTACCAACACGGCCTACTATTCCGGTGATATGTATGAAGGCACCTGTGATGTCCTCGACCCCAGCTTGAGCCCCATCGCCTGGTACTGCGCCAACGCCAACAACGCCCTCCAGCCGGTCAAGGGCAAGAACCCCAACGGCTGGGGCCTCTACGACATGTTGGGGAACGTCGCCGAGTGGGTCCACGACTCGCCCCGCGACTACGACAGCGCGGCGGTGGTCGACCCTCACGGTGGCTTTACCAACGACGCGATGCATCGCGGGGGAAGCATCCAAGATACGCCGAGCGGGTGCCGGACCGCGAGCCGCGCCGGTCGCAGTGAGAGGGGTAGCGCGCCTGAATGGGTTGGCTTCAGGCCGGTGCTGCTGCTGCCTTGAAGCCACGGGCCTCAGGGCGGGAGCGCCATGAGCGCTTTGGCTCGAGCCAGGAAAGGCCCCCGAGACCATCGCTGGAACGCCGAGAGAGAGACGCGAGAGATGGAAGGACAGCATGAGTGAAGCAGAGCGCCCAGAGAGCAACGACATCTCCGACCGCTACGACTACGATCCGGTGAGCGACCGGGTGGGTCAGGGTGGTTTCGCCTCGGTGTTCAAGGCGCGGCAGCGCGCCACGGGCCAGGTGGTGGCGGTCAAGCGGATGCTCTTGGCAGGTGACCCGGATCTGCGGGCTGAGCAACACGCCCGTTTCGAGCGGGAGATGAAGCTCATCGCCGGGTTGACGAGCCCCTTCGTGGTCCGGCTGCTGGACTATGGCTATGCCGGTGGCCACCCTTGCATGATCCTGGAGTACGTCCATGGGCGGCAGCTCAACGAGGTGGTGGCCGAGAAGCCCATGGATGCGCAGGTGGCGGTGCGGGTCATCTCCCAAGTGTTGGAAGGGCTGGCCGAGGCCCACGCCAAGGGCATCGTCCACCGCGATCTCAAGCCGGCGAACATCATGTTGACGGGGGAGGCTGCGCGCCCCACGGCCAAGGTCTTGGATTTTGGTATCGCCGGTGTGGAAGAGAGTTTTGGTGGCGACGTCGAGAAGATCACCCAGTTTGGTCAGATCCGCGGCACGCCGTCCTATATGCCGCCCGAGCAGTTCACCTATTTCAGCACCCCGCGACCCGAGAGCGACATCTACGCCGTGGGGCTGATCCTCTTGGAGTGCCTCACGGGCAAGCCCGCGGTGAAGAGCCGGGTGGTGCGCGATCCGAGCTGGAGTGATGCGGACTTCCACTTGCGTTCGGCCACGGACATTTACCAACAACAGTGCACCGTGCCCGTGCCCGTGCCCCTGGATGTGGCTGGGACGGCTTTGGGCGATGTCATCGCCAAAGCCTGCGCCAAAGCGCCGGATGATCGTTATCCATCAGCGAGTAAAATGCTGGACGCCCTGGAGCGCAGCCGCCTGAGCCCGATGATCGCCATGGACACGGCGCCCGTGCCGCGGGAGGTGGTCCAACCGGTCAATCTCGCGCCGCGTGCGTCGACCAAGAAGTCCGAGGCGAGGGATAGGCTGGACATTCACGAAGTGGAGACCCTGTACACCACGGGTGATGTCAGGGCCAGCGCGGAGGCTGACGCGTCCGCAGCGGAAGGCAGCGAGCCAGCGGGCGTGCGGGGCTTGGTCACCTTGGTGTGGGTCTTGGCGGCGCTGGTGTTGGTGGCGGCCCTCGTTGGGGTGTGGTGGTTTGGGGTGGGCCGCCCCGGCGCTGACGACGGTGCTGCGGGTGCTGCGGTCACGGCCGAAGCCGCGGCGACGTCGGCGGCAGGAGAGGGCGCAGCGAGCGCCGAGAGCGACGCCCTGGCCCCGGTGGTCCAAGGCGCAGACGCGGTGCCGCAGCCAGGGCCAACGCCAGCGGACGGAGAGGAAGAGGCGGCAGCGGGTGCCGAAGCTGGGGAGGAGGCGTTGCCCCTGGCTGACGCGGCGGCGCGGGTGCAAGCCCAGGCGCTGCTCCAAGAAGGCATGGAGGCGTTGGTCATCGGCGATTGGCTGGTGGCGCGCGATGCTTTTGGGGCGCTGATGGACAGCGCGCTGGACGATGAGGAGACCCTCGGGCAAGCCCTGTTGGGCTTGGCGCGGGCGCAGCGGGAGCTGGGCGATCTCGCTGCGGCGTTGAAGACCTACGACCGCTATCTGGAGCTCTTCCCCGCAGGACGCTTGGCCAAGGAGGCCCAGACGCAGCGTGACGCCGTGGCGGCGACCTTGGCCAAGGCCAAGAAGCCGCCGCCGGAGAAGGTCGCGCCGAGTTGTGCGGCGAACCAGCGCGAGTGTCGCGGGCGCTGCGTCGATGTTCAGGTCGACGCCGCGAATTGTGGCGGCTGTGGCAAACGCTGTGATGCGAAAGAGCAATGTGTGGGTGGGGTGTGCAAGGCGCGCGGCTTTAGACCCCTGGATTGATGGGGTGGTGGAGGAGCGATGATGCGATTACTCGTCATGATGATGTTTTTTGGGTTGGCGTCGGTGGTCTACGTCGGCCAGGCGCAGGGGCAGTGCGTCGATCTCATGAACAATCAGCGCTATCAGGCCCTGGGCGCGGAGGCCATGGAGGCGCAGGAGCGAGACGACGCCAGCGCAGCGCTGCGCGCGCTGGAGCAGATGCTGGAGATCTGCAAGCTCGATCCAGACGTGCGCTATTCCATTGCCAGGGTCCGCCAAAAGAGCGGTGAGTGTCAGGAGGCTCTGGACAGCTTTGGCCGCGCACGCGAGAGCCTGCGCGAGGCTCAGGCCTTGGGGCTGGGTGATTGGTGGGTGAGTGAGGCCCAGATTGACGAGCGTCTGGCTGAGCTGCTCCAGAGCTGCCCGGCCCTGCAGGCCCCAGGGCGCGTGCAGGTGACCTGTAGCGACAGCGAGGTGTCCCTCACGCTGCCAGGCGAGCCGCCGCGCCCGTGTCCCGCCAGCTTGGAGATGCCGCCTGGGCGCTACACCATCGCGGCGAGCAAGGCGGGCTACCACGAGCAGCGGCTAGAATTTGCGGTTGAGGCAGGGGCCGAGGTAAGGGTGCGGGTCGAGGCCATGCAGGCCTTGCAGGGGGAGCTGCGCCTCGCCTGTGCGCCGACCTTGACGGAGGTCACGGTGAAGCACCTCGAGAGTGGGGAGCAGCAGCAGGTGGGCTGCGATGGTGCGGCCGTGCCTTTGCCCTGGGGTGACTATGAGCTGTGGGGCGATGGCGCTGAGGGGCAGCGCTTTCGCATCGACAGCGAGGTGGGCGTGGCGCTGAACGTGCAGGCCGGCGAGATTCGGGAAGGGCCCGACGGGCGAGGGTCGTCCTCGTCTTCCGTGCTGGCCTGGAGCCTCGCCGGCGGGGGGCTGGGCCTGGTCATTGGCGGGGGTGTCCTGCAGGGGTTGGCCATGACCCAAGTGAACGACCTCGGTGCGGACAACGAATGGGAGGACGCCAAGGAAACGCACGCCACGGCCAAAGTCATGAGCGCCGTGGGGATCTCGTCGATGGCCGTTGGCGCCATCCTGTTGGGGACGGGGGTGGTGCTCATGGTGGTCGGTGATGAGAGCGCCGAGCATGAGATTGCTGTTGGGCCAAGCGGGGTGCAGTGGTTGTGGCGTTTTTGAGAAGACTTCTGAGAGCAGACGATGCACCTTTTCGGAGGCGATGCCCATGACGCGCACCAAAATATGCATGAACCTCATCCCCCTCCTCGCCGTGGTCTTGGTCGGAGGCGCCTGCGACGACTCCAAAGAACGCGGGGCCGAGGTGTCGCCGCCGGGCGACATCGCCCCTGAGCTCCAGGAGGAGCTTGCCGACGCGGTGGAGCTGCCGCCGGGGGACGTCGCCGATGTTCCGCCGGAGGAGGTCGCCGATGTTCCCCTGGAGGTCGATGCGGCCGAGGTGCACCATGGTGATGTGGCGCAGGATCAGAGCCCTGAAGTCACGGACCCCGTTGAGGTTAGGGCGGTGACGGGGGCGCGTTGCCCCTCGAGCGCCCGGATAGGGGTCATCACGATTACGCCGGGGCTAGAGCAGCACAATCTGCACGCCATCCTCTACGATCGCCCGCACCCGGCCTATGGGGCCCCGGCGCTCAGCACGGAGGTTTGCGACTTTCACGTGCAGCCCGTGGGTTGTGTGGACTGCGGCGAGCTGGAGACCTGTGGCGTCGGGGGCGTGTGTGCGGCGCTGCCCGTAGCGCGGGAGGATGTGATGGTGGCGCTGTGGCGTGGCGAGTTGCGGCAGGTTTTCGAGAGGAACCATTGGTGGGGCGGCTTTGGCGGCGCCATCGAGATCGGACCTGGCCCCTATTCGCTGGAGCTGGAGCTAGCCCAGGGCGCGATCCGGGTCGTGAGTGACGCATTGGACGTGCCGGGTGAACTGGAAGCGGTCAAGGGGGTGCTGAAGGGCGGCAGCGAAGCACCCCAATCGCTGACCCTCACCTGGGAGGGCGGGGAGGAAGGGGCGCATGTCTTCACCCACATCCCGATCAACCATCACGTCGGTGGCCCAACTTTTACGGAGTGCCAGGTGGACGCTACGGTGGGCGAGATCGCCGTAGGCGAGGCCATGTTGGCGCCGCTCGCGGTGGTGACGGGCTTGGAGTTTCAGGGGATGGAGCATGTGGTCTTTGCGGCGGCGCAGACCACGGTGGGCTGTGTCGAGCTGCGCTTGCAGCGCGGGGCTTGGGTGAGCTTGGAGTGAAGCATCGGCCGATGAAGGGGCGCCGCCGCGGGCGTCGGTGACTACCAGCCGGTGTAGGGGCTGGGCTCAATGGCGGGGAGGTTGGCGTCCATCCACGCGGCGCGGGTGTGGAGGAAGGTGCGCAGGGCTTCGATCTCGGTGTCGAAGGCCAGGTCGGCGGGCGTCGTCGGTGTGTAGCCGTTTTCGGCGAGGGCCGTGGGCCAGCGCTCGATATTGCGCAGGGCGGCGGGGCGGATGGCCGAGGCCAGGGTGTCGATGGTGTGGTCGATGGTGGCCGTGGCCAAGGGTCCTTGGCGCAGGTCGGTCCAGCGTTGCAGGAGGACGCGGCGGTAGGTTGCGCAGTGGAGGGCGTGATGGGCCCAGACCCGCATGGCCGTGGTCCAGGTCGTCAGCTCGCCGGGGTGGTTCTCGCGGTAGGCCAGGTCGAAGTCCCAGAGGGGCCAGAGCAGCAGCGGAGCGTTGGGGTGGGCCTGGATGAAGAGGCTGCGGCGAAAGGCATCGACGTTGAGGACGAGCTCGTTGAAGAGGTGGTAGTCAGCGAAGACGTCGAGGTCGACGGCGCGCGCGAAGTCTTGGCAGCGGTGGGCGAAGAGGGCCTCTTCGAGCAGGGTGAAGCGCTGCTGGGCGTAGTCCTTTTGTTGGACGTTGGGGGTCTTGGGGTAGACGAAGGTGAGCTTGATGCCCGAATAGGGCCCGCAGAACCAGGGCGCGTGGATCCAGATGTTTTCCCTCTGGGTGAACTCAAAGAGGTAGGCGTTGGCGTCTGGGGGGAGGGTGGAATCGACGCGGGGGAGGTCGACGCGGTTGGGGTCGCGCTGGACGCGCTCGGTGATGACGAAGAGGCCGAGGTAGTCGGCGGGGCTGAGGCTGGCGCCGGAGGTGTTGAGGAAGACTTCGACGTGCCGGGTGCGGGGGCTCCAGCGGGGGAGGGCGGCGGCGAGGGTGTAGGTGAGGGGGTTGCGGATCATGGTGAGATCGCTGTGGGTGGCGCTGAGGACCCAGTCGGCGGCGGAGGGGAGGCCGACGAAGGGGCGGGGCTGGTCTTTGCCGTTGGCGTCGTGGAAGGCGAGGGAGAATTGGCGCTTGGGCGCGCTCTGGGAGGAGTAGCCGCGGATTTCGATGCCGATGCGCGCGCGCTGGGTGGGGGGGTGGCTCAGGCGGTTGAGGGCGGCGGGGTTTGATGCATCAAAGACTTCGAGGATGGCGGTGATTTTGGGTTCGTCGACGATGTCGGCGCCGTAGGTGTCGATGACGAGGATGGGCAGGGTGGTGGCGAAGGTGTCGAGGCTGAAGGAGGGGTGATAGTCGGCGGGGCGTGTGGGTTGGGTGAAGGGGGTGAGGGTGCGGTTGGGGGGCTCGCAGGGGACGGGTTGGAGTGGAGGGGGCGATGGGTCTTCGGCGCAGGCCCAGGCGAGGCAGGCGAAGAGGGCCGGGAGGGCGAAGCGGAGCCTGATGTCGGTGCTGGGCATGGTGGTGGCCTCCTCGCGCGCCAGAGAGCGGTAGGGTCGAGGCTATCAGAGGCCGGAGCTGGGTGCCATGGTGGTGGCTACTTTGGGGTGCCACAAGCCTCGAGCACCCGGTCCACGGCCTGCTCGGCGCCGGCCAGATCGAAAGCCACCACGGCGTTTGCTTTGAAGCGATAGGGCAGGCGGATCAGCAGTTGTCTGTCCGAATTGCTTTTCAGTCGTTGGGCCCAGAGCCTGGGGTTGGGGAAAAAGAAGCCTCTGCTATTCGTGCTGACTGAGGCGCGGAGGCTCTCAGGCGCATCTTCGCCGAAGCGGAGGTCGGTTTGTACTTTGTCGTTGTGATAGTTGTATTCAAGAATGTCTGTCGAGGCGATGATGATGTCGATTTGATTTGAGCTGCAACGCAAAGAAAGCAATGCGACGGTATCATCTGGGTTCATTTTGGATGACATGAGTAATGATGATGTGTCATGTTTTCCGGTGATGGGGTCAGGTTGGCTGTCGCCGATAAACCATTTACCCGCGATCCAGTCTTTTCTGAATTTTCTAAGCTCTTCTCGATTTTCTCTTGTTATGTTTGAATACTTATCGCGACGAGAGCGGGAAGACTTTTGAACTAAGATTTCCATTTTTTCAAGCTCTTCTTGCGCGCGTTCGATGTCGTATTGGCTGAGGTACAACAGGAAGTATGTGTGTTTCATCAAGAAGTCAGAATCGATCCTCAGTCGCCATGCTTCGATGTCATTGTCGAAGGCTTTCATCCAGTCGTTGTCCACGCACCAGTGGCCTTCCTTCTGGTGCAGGGTGATGTGAAGGCTTTGCTTCTCTTGGTTCTCTGCAGGCGGGCGATCGACGACAACCTCAGCCGTGCTCTGTTGCGGATCCAAGGTGACGCTTTGTAGCGAAAAGTCCTTTTGCTGAGGCGCATGGACCTCTGAGCTCTCTGGCGGGAGCAGGACCAGGACTTCCTGGAAATCGGCCAAAGAGAACGCCTCTTTTCCATCGTCGCAGCTCAGGTTCCACCGGGTCTCGAGTCCAGCGGCGCTTGCGTTGTCGGCCTTGACGAAGGACAAGGCAATTTCGGCAACGATTTCCTCAGGGGTTGCTTCTTGTTCTGCTGCTGCTCCCTCTTCACTCGGGGCATGGGCAGTGCTTTCATTGTCGGCGCTGTTGCAGGCCATGAACGTCATCGCTACCAGCAAGACTAGCGCGTGGGTGTTGAGGATCGACGAAGTCTTCATGGTTCCTCCGCAATGCGATGGCAGGTTGGAGAACGGCCACCTGCGCCGTGTTGGCATGACCTGGGGCAGTGTGCCCAGGGTGGTCGTTCCTCAGGCTATGTCCCTTGGCGTCAGTGGCAGTAGACAAAAGCGAACAAAGCCAAATTTGTGGACAAGAGCTGTCCATGGTCTGCGCGGGCCTTCGCGCGACGGTGGTGGTGCTTCCTGCACCGTGCCGATGGGCGGAGGAGCGCGTGCCGACGCAGGTGTCTTGTAGGAGTTAGGTTCAGCCTTCCTTGGGCTGCGGAGTCTCCAAGGGTGCTGGGTCCATTCAGCCACCTAGGTGAGTGGGAAGCGTCGTTGCTGGGGTGTGTTCTGCGGTGCGCTGGTGTGGCCTTGGACAAGAGGTTGTACAGGGGCGAGGTCGTTTTCAGGTGCTGACGAGGCGCCGGATTTCTTCGAGCAAGTCGGTGCGGTTGAAGTCGCCCTTCTGGATGACCTGGTCGACCTGGGTTTTGAGCCGGTGACGTTCGGTGGCGCTGAGGTCCTTGGCGGTGATCACGACCACTGGGATGGGGCGCCAGGCTTCGTTGGCGCGCATGGCGTTGAGGAAGGAGAAGCCGTCCATTTCTGGCATCATCAGGTCGAGGAGGATGAGGCTAGGGGTGGCGAGGGCGAGCATGTCGAGGGCGACGCGGCCGTTCTCCGCTTCGATGACCTTCCAGCCCTCGCGGATGAGGGTGCGCCGCATGGTTTCGCGGGTCGCCGGATCGTCCTCGACGATGAGAGCCTGGCGGTCGCATTGTTGTTTGCAGTGCCGCTGCAGGATGGCCACGAGGCGCTCTCGGTCGAGGGGTTTGGTCAAGTAATCCGTGGCGCCCAAAGCCAGGCCCATGCCGCGATCGTCGTGGATGGTCGCGAGGATGACTGGGATCTCCTGGGTGACGGGGTTCGCCTTGAGGGCGCTAAGGACGGACCAGCCATCCATGCCGGGCATGACCACATCGAGGATGATGACGTCAGGGACGATCTCCTGGGCCACCTGCAGCCCGCTCTTGCCTTCGGTCGCAGTGAAGACTTGGAAGTGGGGCGCTTTGAGGGTGCGGCGAATCCACTCGAGGCTGTTGGTGTCGTCATCGATGGCCAGGACCCGGATGCGTCCTTCCCTTGGGACAAGACCCTCTTCTGGCCGTACGGTCTCGTTGACGGGGATGCTCTGCAGTAGGGGCATGGCCGGGAGGCGGATCTCGAAGGTCGAGCCCTCGCCGAAGACGGTGCGGACCGCGATGGAGCCGTCCATGAGCTCGCAGAAACGCTTGGTGATGGTCAGTCCGAGCCCAGTCCCGCCGTACTTACGGGTCGAGGAGGCGTCGGCTTGGGTAAAGGGTTGAAAGAGCTTGGCGAGTTGTTCTTCGGTCATGCCAATGCCGCTGTCAGTGACGCTGAAGCTGAGCCAATCCCGTTGGTCGACGCACAGGCGCTCGACGCGCACCCATATGTCGCCGTTTTCCGTGAATTTGCTGGCGTTGGACAAGAGATTGAAGAGGCACTGGCGGAGGCGGATGAGATCGGCTTCCAGGTAACCGAGGTCGGGTGCGAACTCGAGGTGGAGAGTGTTGAGGTTCTTTTCGATGAGAGGTTGAATGGTGCTGGCCACTTCCTCCACAGCGGTGCGCACGTCGATTGATTCAGGGCAGAGATCGAACTTCCCGGCCTCGATCTTGGACAGGTCGAGAATGTCGTTGATCAGGGCGAGGAGGTGTTTGCCCGCAGCATTGATCTTGCGGAGGTCGGGCACCAGGTTCTCTTCGAGTCCGAGATCGACGGCCTCATCCTCGAGGAGCTCGCTGTAGCCGATGATGGCGTTGAGGGGAGTGCGCAGCTCGTGGCTCATGTTGGCCAGGAAGGTGCTCTTGGTGCGATTGGCGGCGTCGGCAGCTTGGCGGGCTTGTTCGATCTCGATCTCTCTGATTTCCGCTTCGCGTAGCTTCTCGGCCAGGCTTCGCTGTAGATGCTGTTCGGTTTGCACCTTTTGTTGCAGCAGTTGGTGGATCTCCTCCATTTTGGCGAACTGCTCCACGACGAGCTGCGCCGTGATCTCAGAAGAGCGGCGAGCGACGTCGACTTCGTTGGCCAAGAGTGTGTTTTCGTCGACAAGGGCTTGGAGGGCATCGCGGTTCTTGGCGTGATTCATTGAGGCTCCGGGACGGGTGTGGCCGAGTCGCCTGGGTAGCGCGATGGAGAGGTTTCAAGGGCAAACAAGCTCAGGGCGTGCGCGCCTGCACGGACGATGCTCTCCGCCGCCGATGGGGCCTCGAGCCCCAAAAGATCGACATGGGGTGGTAGGACGTCGATGAGGCGGGCGGCGCGTAGCAGGTAGGGCAATCCAGCGGCGTGGCCGTCGCAGGGGTTGGCCAGCGCTTCGACCTCGGCGCCGGAGAGCATGACCCACTCCCCGGGGCTGGCGAAGCCCTTGACAGCATCGATGAAGAGCACCCTTGGGCAGCCTTCGAGGTGGGTCAGCAGCGACAAGCCACCGATGCCGCCATCGATGAGCTCCACCCCTGGGGCTAAGCGTTGTTGCTGAAGCCAGTGATGGACGCGCAGGCCGATGGCGTCTTCTGGGTCAAAGACCGAGCCAATGCAGATGATGCGCGCCACCAGGGGAGAGGTTGGTGTCGTCATCAGTGGCACCGTCGTGGGAGGGGGCGCAGGGCGTACATGGGTTCACCTCAGCCGACGCGGATTCTTCCAAGCGGTTGTTCTCGGTTGACCGTGTGCACCGTGCAGACCAGGCACGGGTCGAAGGATCTGACGACGACACCCAGCTCGATGGGGTCGCTGGGATCCTCGACTCGCGTACCCACCAGGGCCTGCTCTATGGCGCCAGGGACGCTGTCGTTGTCACGGGGTGAGGCGTTCCAGGTGGTGGGCGGGATGACTTGGTAGTGGGTGATACGGCTGTCCTCGATGGCGATCCAATGGCCGAGGGCACCGCGGGCGGCGTGGGTCAGGCCATAGCCGCTGCCATGGAGAAGGGACGGGGGGGGGATATAGAATTCGTTGTGTTTGCCGGCCTCATTGAGCCAACACTCCATGGCGGGGATGAGCTCGACGGCGCGCACCAAGCGGGCCAAGACGCGCAGCAGCACGCTGACACCTTCGCGCTCGAGGAGATCGATGAACAGAGGCGACTGGGCGACCACGGCTTCGGCGAGGGGGCCCGTCTCGACCACCTGGCCCTGGTAGCGTGGTGCTTTGGCCCAGGAGTACTTCTCGCCCTCGGCGCCTGTGGCATAGGGGCGCGTCAACCCCTGGGCTGGGTGCTCACACGCTTGGTTTCCTGCCCACGAGTGGGCCAGGTGTTCGGCGATGTGTTCCTGCTCGAAGGGGTGGACTTGGTTGTCCTTGACGAAGCCTGGGTTGATGAGCTGCCGCGCCCCCATGGGTACCCGCAGCTTGGTGTCAGGGGGCAGATCGAAGGCGCCAAAGCTCAGGAAACGCCCAGGGCCACGTCCGGCCGCGTTCAGGCCAAGTTTCCGCCCGTGGCGTAAGAGGAGCCCCAACTCGCTGTCGCGATGGGCGGGGCGCTCTTCCAGCCAGGCAGCCAGCTCTCCGTGGCTGCGCACGCCCTGCCAGCGCTCAATGGTGCAGCCCAAGATGGTGCGCTCGTACCAGGTGCGATAACCGCGCAGCAGATGCTTGCACTGCTGAAGGGCGCCGCTGCTCGGAACAGAGGCGATGCCGCCGGGGACGATGAAGGACGAGTGTGGCCACTGTCCACCGACGATCGCGATGATTTCCAGTACTTTCTTGGTTTCGCGCAGGACCTCGACGGTGGTGGATCCACGCAAGGGGGCCCAGCGCTGCACGGCTTCGTCCCAGAGATCGCTCGTTTGAAAACGAGGGTGGACCAGGTCCACGGCGAACATCAGGAAGGTGTGGCGGAGATCGCTCTGGAGATGCTCCGCCATGAGCGCCAAGTTGCGAATGCGAATCGCGTCGGGTGGGACCACGGCGCCGACGATGTGTTCCAGGGCGAGGGCTGCGGCGGTGAGGTGGGCCGTGGAGCAGATGCCGCAGATTCTTGGGGTCAGGACGAGGCCGTCGAGGGCGCCGCGGCCAAGCATGATGCGTTCGAAGCCGCGAAAGAGAGTCCCGGCGCACCAAGCCTTGGTGACGCGGCCGTCGTCGTCGAGCTCCGCGCGGATTTCTAGATCGCCTTCAACACGGTTGAGAGGGACTTGGATGGTCTTGTTCATAAAAACTCAGGGGAGGTGCTAGACGCCGGTTTGGCGTTTCTTGAGTCGTTCAGGGGCAGCGGCGGCGGCCATGCTCTTGTAGGCGAGATAGTGTGCGCGATCGACCCCGGACGGCAGCTCCAGGGGAATGTCGGCGATGGCGGGGGTATCGAAGAAGGGGTGGGGCTGGGGAAAGTCGGGCTGGGTGCAACCCAGGCACGGGACGCCTACCCGGGTCTTCGAGCTGCGGCGGTTCCAGAGAATCTTGTTGCAAGGACCGTAGGCGATGGGACCTCGGCAGCCCATGTAGAAGAAGAGGCAGCCGCGTTCCCCGAAGCGCCGTTCTTCGACGCGGTATTCGTGGTACTCATTGCGCACGCAGCCCTGGTGGACGAGGAGGCCAAACCATTCGAGGGGTGCTTGGTAGGCATCCAGCGAGGGCACGGTGTTGGCGCAGAGATGCCCCAGGGTGCCAGCGATGACGTCTCCATGACAGGGGCAGCCCGGGAGGTTGATGACCGGGGCGCCGCTTTGAGAGAGGAAGGCTTCGCCCAGGAAGCCCCCCTTCTTCTGCCCGGCGAAGTTGAGTCCTGTGGCCTCAATGTCGCCATCGGCCCCAATGCCACCAAAGGAGGCGCAGGTGCCGACGGCGACCACGTAGCGGGCGCAGCGCGCCAGAGCGGCCAGGAGATCCTTCTTCGGGCGGCCGGCTTCGGTGTCGAACATGCCTGAGCCACCAGGGCCGCGGATGACCGAGCCTTCGACACAGAGGATGTCTAGGTGTTGCTCACCCGTGAGGATCCGCTGGACGAGCTGCTCGCGCTGCAGGGCGGAGGTGTTGGCCAAGGAGGGGTGCCAGAGCACCTCCAGATCGAGGTGTGCCAAGATCTCCAAAAAGTCGGGCGATTCGACACCCAGAAGGGACATGGTGTCACCACCACAGGCTCCGAGCTGTAACCAGAACAGTGTTCGAGACACGGGCAAGCTCCTTTAGTTGCACATGGCGGTCAATGCCGGACTCAACCGGGGCGCTGGGCGTCAATTTTCGCCAAGAGGCGGAGCAGATCGATGGGTTTGGTGTCGTAGTCATCGCATCCCGTCGCCAGTGCCTTCTCGCGATCGCCAGACATGGCGTGAGCCGTGAGGGCGATGATCGGGATGTGATGGGTGGCTTGATTGCTCTTGATGCGCCGGGTTGCTTCCCAGCCGTCGATGAGCGGGAGGCTCATGTCCATCAGGATGATGTCGGGTTGCTCTTGCTCGGCCTGAGCAATGGCTTGCGCGCCATCGGTGGCCATGAGCACCTCATGGCCTTTGCGTTGGAGGCGGCGCCCGAGCATGTCGCGGTTCATTTCATCATCTTCAACCAGGAGGATTCTCACAGGACACATCCTTTGCTTTGCGCCTAATGGCTATGGCTGATGGCCGATGTCGCAGCGTGGGGAATGCTGCCATAAGGGTGTGTTCTTGCCAATGTGGCCGGCCTTTGCGCTAAGGCCGCGATCCCCGGCGGCCAAGGTCGAAGCAATCGCCCACGCTTGTGCTGCCAGGCCCGCGTGCCCTATATTCGCGGTGTTCTCTCGTAGGGTCTTGTGTCGCCTTGGACGCAAGGTGCATGCATTCGACGCGAGCGCTGTTTCCGTGCAACAGACCAGCAAAGGTGTTTCTTGACTGAGCGCCCCCAAGACGATGAAGCCGCCTCTATCGCGTCGCAGCCCTGGCAAGGGGATGGGGTCGACCCAATGCGGCAGTTGCGCCACGAGTTACGAACGCCGCTGAACCAGATCATCGGTTACGCCGAGATGCTGCGGGAAGAGGCAGAGGATGAGGACTTAGCTCACTTCGCGGCGGATTTGCGGAAGATCGAGAGCGCCGGCTGGCGCTTGCTGCGTTACATCGACGCCTTCTCCCGTACGCCATCCCCGCCGGAGCAGGCGCCGCCGGCCGTGACGGCCCTCGCGCCCGAAGTGCGTGCGCCGACGCCGCCTCACGCGATGCCGGGGCCCCGCGCCACGGGCGATGCGGAGGTGGTCGTTGGTCCCAACACGGGTGAGGTGGCCTGCGCTTTGCGCTTTGAGACGGCGCCCGATGCCGTCGTCGCGGTGACCCCATCGAGTCATCTCACGGCGGCTATGCTGGCGCGAAGCGGGGATAGCCAGGCGCAGGTGTCGCGTGGCGTCCCGCGTCTCCTCGTGGTGGACGATGATCCTCTGAATCTGGACATGCTCACGCGGCGTCTGGAGCTGCGCGGCTACCTGGTCGAGGCTGCCAGTGGCGGCGAGGAGGCCTTGCGTGCCATTGCACAAGGGGTTTTCGACTTGGTGCTCCTCGATGTGCTCATGCCAGACATCGATGGCATCGAAGTATTGAGCCTAACCCGCAAGCAACGCAGCCCGTCGGATCTGCCGGTGATCATGGTCACCGCCTGCGATGACAGCGCCGATGTGGTGCGTGCCTTGCGCTTAGGCGCCAACGATTACGTCACCAAGCCCTTGGATTTCGAGGTGGTTCTGGCGCGCGTCCAGACCCAGCTCTCCCTCAAGCGAACCCGCGATCAGGTCTTGCGCCTCAACGAGCGCGTGGCTGCTTTGCAGTCGCATATGGCTGAGAGCAGCGATCCTGGTGACTTGCGTGAGTGGTCCCAGCAACTTGCTGACGAGATGGCGGCGGCCTTCGGTGCGAGCGCTGTCTTGGTGTGGATCCGAGAAGAAGAGGGGTGGCGTCGGGTCGCCGGTGCGGGGGGGCAAGCACCTCGCAGCGCTGAGGTTGAGGCGTTGGCGCGTTTCGGGAGCCTGGTGGAGGGGGCGCAGCACACCTTCCCTGTTTTGGCGAGCGATGGCGAAGTCGTGGGCGTGATCGTCGTGGTTTTTTCCCCAGGAGATGGCGGCGTTGGGCGACATGCTGGCGAATGGTCCGCTGAAGAGCGAGGCCTGCTCACGAGTATTGCCAGGCAGATGGGGTCGGCCATCGAGCTGCGCCGTACGCGGCAGGCGCTGATGGCCGCTGCGGAACGCCGGCGCCATCGCGACGCGGCGGAGGAGGGGGTAGAGTGGGTGGCGATCTGCAGCGAGTGCAGTGCCTGCTATGGCCACCGAGAGAAGCGCTGCCCTATCGACGGCGCTGGCCTGGAAGTGTGTCGCAACCTCCCTTTGGTCTTGGCCCAGCGCTACCGCCTGACCGAGGTGATTGGCGAAGGTGGGATGGGGGTCATTTTCGCGGCGACGGATGAACGATTGGATCGGCAGGTCGCCATCAAGGTGATCAAGGCGCAGCATTTCGATGACGGCGCCATGCGTCAGCGCTTTGCCCGAGAGGCGCTGATATTGGCTCGTGTTGACCACCCGAACGTCATCGCGGTCTATGACTCTGGCGAGCTTGTAGATGGTTCCCTGTTTATCGTGATGGAGTTGTTGCGGGGCGTCGCGCTTAGCGTCGTCATGCGCCAGCAGGGCTGTGGCGAGCCAGCGCAAGTCGCCTGTTTGGTGCGTCAGGGGGCGGCAGCACTCGCCGCGGCGCACCGCGCGGGCTTGGTGCACCGCGATATCAAGCCCGACAACATCTTTCTCATGCCCAGCGACGGGGACGCCCTGGTGCCCTTTCAAGTCAAGCTGCTGGACTTTGGGGTGGCCAAGGAGTTGACCGGCGACGTCGGCCTGACCATGGCCGGTCATCTCATTGGCACGCCGCTTTACATGGCCCCAGAGCAGCTCGCGTCACGCGCGGTCGATCCCAGGACCGACCTCTATTCGTTGGCCGTCGTGGCCTACGAGGCGCTCACGGGGGTGCGGCCCGTGCGAGCCACGGAGCTCTTTGCCATCATCATGGAAGTGATCGAGGCCACCCCGCTACCTCCTTCGGTACATCGGCCGCAGCTAAGTGTCGAAGTGGATCACGCCTTTGCCATGGCACTGGCCAAGGCTCCGACCGAGCGCCCTAGCAACGTTCTGGAGTGGGCTGAGAGGTGCGCCGCCTTGCTCCAAGCCCAGGCCGGCGCGGGATGTGGTTGGGACCTTGCGAGTGCGGCCCGTGCGAACCGTGGCGCCGAGCGCGAGGCCGTGCTGCCAACGCGCGGAGATGGTCTGGCGCTCTCTGCCGAGCGCAGTCCAGCCGCCCCAGGGTCGACGAAGTCGTGAGTTCTTGGTTCAAGCGCGGGCGGGGCACTTAGGCGGGTGTCGAGCCTGCCCTCAGGAAGCTGGGGCCAGGTTGGGTGTGGCCTGGGGGCCAAGAAACCCATGGGGCGCTTGACCCCATGGCCGCATTTTGTTTCACTGGTGGCTGCAGGCCATTGGGGCCTCGACAGAGGAGAGCGGCGAATGCGTCTGGCGTGATCATCTTGCACCTTTTCATTTCGTAGACTGCGTGATGTGGTCGCGGAATCGTGCAGGCGTGATCGGCAGAGCTGCCCAGCCAGGAGCTGGTGCTGACGCCTGCGCGCGTGCTCCCGCGACCGAGAGAGGTCGTGATGTTGCTGGAGCTGCGTGGACTCTCATTTCGATACCCGGCGTCGCCCGTGGCGGTGCTGCAGGATGTGTCCCTGACCTTGGCGGCGGGCTGGACAGGGGTGGTTGGCGCCAATGGGGTGGGCAAATCGACGCTGTTGCAGTTGGCCTGCGGGATCTTGTCGCCCTCGGGTGGGCAGGTGCGCCTCCCCGGCGCGTCCTATTACTGCCCGCAGTCGACGCAGACCGCACCGCCGGAGCTGGAGGATTTCGTCGCCGATTGGGGCGCCGTGGCGGGGCGCTTGCGGGCCCAACTCCATGTCGGAGACGATTGGCCTTGGCGCTTTGCGACCCTCTCCCACGGCGAACGCAAACGCTTGCAAGTGGCGGT
Organism: uncultured Myxococcales bacterium; assembly: GCA_964454015.1. Classification (GTDB taxonomy): domain Bacteria; phylum Myxococcota_A; class Bradymonadia; order UBA4248; family UBA4248; genus CAYVQF01. The sequence goes on along the minus strand of CAYVQF010000039.1, from coordinate 19,505 downwards.
GGCTTTGTGGCGCCAGCCCCACGTCCTAGCCCTCGATGAGCCCAGCAACCACCTCGACGCGGAGGGGCGGGCCTGGGTGCTGGACGCTTTGCGCGAGTACCGCGGCGTTGGGTTGCTCGTCAGTCACGACCGCGCGCTGCTCGATGCTTTAGCGACGCGTTGCGTCCTGCTGCAGCCGGGGCAGGCGCAGGTCTTCCCTGGGAACTACAGTGAGACCATGGCTCAGGTGCGTCAGGAGGCGGCAGCGCGACAGCACGCGCGGGTGAGCGCCGAGCAAAGACTGGCGCGGCTGCGTCAGGAGATGCAGCGGCGCCAGGCCGACGCGGCGCGATCCGATGGGCGACGCTCCAAGCGGCACCTGGCCCGGGGTGATAGCGATGGGCGGGCGCGCATCGGGTTGGCCATCGTCTCGGGCAAGGACGCCGTGGCAGGGCGCCGCTCGGCGCAGCTCGAGCGGCGCCTCGAGCGGGCAGCCGCTGCGGTGGCCGCCATCGACCCCCTGACGCGCCAAGGCGGTCGGGTGTGGAGCTAAGGGCAGGCCCACGCTGGGAATTGGGTGGCGGCGCTGCCCGCGCAGCGGCTGAGCTTGGGCGGCGCCCTCTCCCTGGAGGTGCCCGATCTCTACGTTGGCGCCCGAGACCGCATCGCCGTCTTGGGCCCCAACGGCGCGGGCAAGTCGAGCCTGCTGGAGCTCTTGGCGCGGCAGGAGGGGCGCCCCGGGGTGCGCACGCTCTATGTCGCGCAGGAGCTGGATGCCGCTCAGGGCGCGCGATTGATTGAGGACGTCCGCAGCCGTTCGACGGAGGAGCTGGGGCGGCTATTGGCCATGGTCGCGCGTTTGGGTTCGGCGCCAGAACCCCTCCTATCGGGGGGGACTCTCAGCCCTGGGGAGCTGCGCAAGCTCTGTCTGGCCGCGGGACTGCAGCAAGAGGTGAACCTCTTCATTCTGGACGAGGTGACCAACCACCTGGATCTGCCGGCCATGGAAGCCTTGGAGGAGGCGCTCAGTGAGAGCGCTGCCGCCATGGTCGTGGTCAGTCACGATGCGCGCTTCATCGCGCGTCTGTGTACGGTGCAGTGGCGCATCGCCGTCGACGGGGAGCAGCGGATGCTGCAGGTGGTCGTTTGAGGATGATGGGCATAGCGGGCGGACAGGCTGGCGAGCCTGTCCGCTCCACCACTAAACGTGGCTTGGGAGTAGGTAGAAGGCGCCTTAGGGCCTAAAGAAAGGACGTGGGGTCGCGCAAGAAAGGTCGGGCGCAAGCACCACAACAGAAGAAGTACTTCTGCCCTGCGTGTTCGGCGCTTGCAGAGGTGCTGCGGACGATGAAGGTCTCCTTAGAGACGGGACAACGCGTGGCGTCACCGATACTCGCCCCCGGTTGGGGCACGATTTGGTCTTCAGGGACGTCGACGCTTTCGTGGTCTGATGCCATGGTGTTGGTGGGGGTGGACGGCGCGCCTTGGGCATGTATCTGGGCATGATGGGCCTGGTCTCCCGCCGCGCCGTGGGGGGCTTCGGCCGCGCTGTTCTTGGTATTAGAAGCTTCGGCGGCTTCAACCTTGGCCTCACTCTGTGGGCCTTCGACGCCAGCCGGCGGTCTCTCTCCTTTCTCGTTGGATGGGGTTGTGGATGGCTCACAGGCGCTGAGGGCAAAGGCTGCGGCGCACAAGAGGCAGAACGTTAGGAAATTCATGATGACTCCTGGGTTGTGGAGGTGTTGCTCCTGGTTTGGCTGGGGCCTTTGGCGGAGAGCCTCAGGCGCCATTCTTGGCCGGCACAATAGAGCGCAGGCACGACAAAGAGGGTGATCAAGGCGATGCTCATTCCCCCGGCGGCGGGCAGCGCCATTGGGATCATGACGTCGGCGCCCGTTCCGGTGCTGGTGAGGATGGGCAACAGCGCCAAGATGGTCGTAGCGGTGGTCATCAGACAAGGGCGAATACGGCGCTCTCCGGCTTCGGTGACCCGCGCGCGAATCTCCTGGATAGACGTGGGTGGTGCTTCGGCAAAGCGCTGTCTGAGGTAGGTGGCCATCACCACCCCGTCGTCGGTGGCGATGCCAAAGAGGGCGATGAAGCCAACCCAAACGGCAACGCTGAGCTGGGTCGGGATGATGTGGAAGACCTCGCGCAGGTTGTGCCCCATGACGGTGAAGTCGAGAAACCAGGGTTGACCATAGAGCCAGAGCAGAAGGAATCCACCGGAGAAGGCGACGGCCACGCCGCTGAAAATGAGGAATGTCGTGGTCAAGGAGCGGAAGTTCAAGTAGAGCAGCAAGAGAATCAGTACAAAGGACAAGGGAATGATCAGCGCCAAACGTTGCTCGGCGCGCAGCGAGTTTTCGTAGGAGCCAGCGAAGGAAAATGAGACGCCCTCAGGTAGGGTGAGGCGGCCGGCGCGGATGGCCTCTTCCATTGAGGCCTGGACGGCTTGGACCGTTTGCACTTCCCCTTGGCCGGGGTGGCGATCGAAGAGGACATAGGCGACCAGGGTGGCGTCTTCGGAGCGGATCATCTCGGGTCCGGCGACGAAGCGTAGCTCGGCCAGGTCGCCAAGGGGCAAGCGCGCGCCTCCGGGGACTTCGATGAGGACTGTGGCCATGGCTTCAGGTGAGTCTCGCAGCTCTCGTGGAAAGCGCACCCGCACAGGAAAGCGTTCGCGTCCTTCGATGGTGTTGAAGAGGGTCATGCCGCCGATGGCGATCTCGATGCGTTCCTGGACCTCTGCCATGGACATCCCATAGCGAGCGAGGGTGGTTCGTTTGGGGTGAATTTCGAGATAGGGGGTGCCCACGGGGCGATCTGCCAAGACACTTACGGGGTTGACCATGGGATGATCGCGTAAGTGGGCTTCGACGGCCAGGGCGGCCGCGCCCAAATTTTCGAGGGTGGATCCCCTAAGTCGAACCGCCATGGGCGCGCGGATGCCACTCTGGAGCATGACGATGCGGGTGGAAATGGGCTGGAGTTTAGGAGCGCCAGTGAGCCCCGGGACATCGGCGACGGCGACCAATGCGTCCCAGATGTCTTGGGCGCTCTTGATGTGAGGGCGCCAGTTGCGAAAGGGGAGTCCGTCTGGATCTGGGATGAGCTCCCCCGATGCGTCGCGGCGGTGTTGACCTTGGGCGTCGACGGCGAAGTGCCGGATGCGCCCGCTATCGTCAAGGATGTACTCAGGCGCGAAGTGGATGATGGTCTCGAGCATGGCGATGGGGGCCGGATCGAGGGGGCTCTCGGTGCGGCCGATTTTCCCGACGGAGTACTCGACTTCGGGGATGGTCTCGAAGCGTCGGTCCAGGGCGGCCGACATGGCGAGCATCTCGCCCATGGAGGCGTGCGGCATGGCGCTTGGCATGTAGAGGAAGGTGCCCTCATCCAGGTAGGGCATGAACTCACGGCCCATGCCGGGGAGGGCGTGGTGCAGCCACTGGCCGACGTCAGAGCGGTGGAATCGCTCCGGGAGCCAGCCGAAGATGGCACCAAAGCCGAGCCAAGTGCAGATGGCGAAGACGATCAAGGTGATGGGTAGCGTGAGGAAGAGGCCGCGGTGTTCGAGGACCCAGAGCAGGAGAGGACGGTAGACGGCCTGAAAGAGACGAAAGAGGAGCAAGAGACCGCCGACGACGATGGCCACGAAAAAGACGTTGTGGCTGTGGCCCGCTGCAGCACCTAAGGGCAGCCAGAGCTCGGCCAAGAGGATCGCCACGGCTGCTGCCAGGCACAGGTTGGCAACGAGGTTCAAGAACCCGGCTATCTTTGGATGCCATGGCCGTAGTGGTGTTTCCGGGCCTTGGAACCATTGGGCCAGGCCGTAGCAGACCAAAACTACACCGAGCAGGGTATGGGCGAAGAGCGCTGTGGCGACGGCGACGCTGATGATCACCGGCGCGACGAAATGGCGCAGCCGCACCAGACGCATTCGGCTGCCCAGAAGGAGCTGCGCTGCCGGTGGGATGACCAATAGCGCTAGCAGCAGTGAAGCCACCAGGGCGAAGGTCTTGGTGTAGGCCAGCGGCGAGAAGAGCTTGCCTTCTTGCCCTTCCAGAAAGAAGACGGGCAGGAAGGAGACCACCGTCGTCGCCACTGCGGTCCAAACGGCGCCCGCGACCTCGGCGGTGGCCTTGGCCACGCAGTCTTTCACCGAGGGAGGCTGTCGCTGCTGCCATCGCTCCTCCAAACGCTGGGCGATGTTCTCCGTGAGAACGATGGCGATGTCCACCATGGTCCCAATGGCGATGGCGATGCCTGCCAAGGCGACGACGTTGGCGTCGACACCCAGGCTGAACATGGCACCAAAGCTCAACAGGACCGCCGCCGGCAGAAGCGAGGCGATGATGACCGTGGCGCGCAGATGCAACATCAATAACACCACGACGAGGATGGTGATAAGGATCTGCTGGGTGAGCGCGTCGCTCAAGGTGGCCACGGTGCGGTCGATGAGGCTGGTACGGTCGTAAAAGGGGGTGATGCGCAAGGTAGCGGTGCGGCCATCGTCCAAAACACGCGTGGGCAGAGATGGCTCGAGCTCGGCAATAGCGGCGCGCACATTGGCGATGACTTGGCGTGGATTGGCACCGAAGCGTGCCGTGACCACTCCGCCCACTGCTTCAGCTCCACTGCGGGTGAGGGCGCCGTCGCGCATGGCTGGTCCCAGGCCGATGCGGGCGATCTGTCCGAGGCGTATCGCCACCTCGCGCCCTTCACCTACGGGGAGCTCTGCCAAGGCTTCCATGGAGCGCACGAAACCGACGCTGCGCAGCGTGTAGTTGACTCCGTTCATTTCCAAGGTTCCGGCTCCGACTTCGGCGCTGCTCTGGCTGAGCGTGGCGCGCACCTGGGTTAGCGTCAGGTCATAAGCGCGCATCGCCGTGGGGTCGACGTCGACTTGTAGCTCTTTGACGAAGCCGCCGATGGAGGCGACCTCGGCCACGCCCTCGGCGGCCGCCAGGGCGTAGCGCACCTGAAAGTCTTGAATGGCACGCAGCTCATAGGGGTCCCAGGCCACCACCGCCTGCCCGTCCTGGTCAACGGATTCCAGGGTGTACCAGAAAATCTGTCCCAAGGCCGTGGCGTCGGGTCCCAGGTTGGGGGTGACACCAGGCGGCAATAGGTCGCGCGGCAAGGCGGCGAGCTTCTCCGTAATGCGCGCCCGCGTCCAATAGAACTCAGCGCCTTCAGCGAACACGACATAAATGATCGAGAAGCCCAACATGCTGAATGAGCGAATGGTCCGCACGTGAGGAATGCCGAGCAAGGTCGCCGTCAGAGGATAGGTGATCTGATCATCCACGTCCTGGGGCGATCGCCCGGGCCAGGCGGTGAAGACAATCTGCTGGTTCTCGCCGATGTCTGGTATGGCATCCACGGGCACGGTGTCGCGCGCAAAATGCGGCCACCAGCCAAAAGGTGCCACGAGCGCTCCCCAAGCCAGTCCAATCGCAAGGGCTACGCCTATGATAAGCTTCTGGTCCAAGAGGGCGCGGAACACGCGCGCCCCAGTCGTGTTCAGCTTCGAATCAGTGGGCATGGTGACCTCCACTCGTCGAGTGAGCTCGGTCGGAGGTTGTTCCTTGCCGTTCAGCGGCTTGGCGCATCATCGACGGACCACCTAGGATCTGGAGGGAGGAGTCGAGGCGAAAGGTGCCGTGCACGACGACTTGCTCCGTTTCAAAGACTCCCTCTCGGACGACGACCCTGTCACCGTAACGCGGACCGAGCTTGACCTCGATGGGGATGTATCCAGGTGGCGAGAGCATGCCATCGTAGAGAAAGAGCAGCGAGCGTGGTCCAGTCCATAGGATGGCCGAAGCCGGGACTGAAAGTGGGGTAGGGTCCTCGTCGATGGGGATGACGAGGTGGGCATCGACAGAGGCCCCCGGGCGCAGCGTCCCCGAGTGGTTGTCTAGCTCGACCCGAGCCCGCACGATCCGTCGCTCCATGTCGATGGTAGGATCGATGAAAGTGATCTGGCCAGACAGCTCCTGCTCGTGACCCAGAATCTTGATCCGCGCCCATTGTCCGACCTTTACATAGGCAAGATCTCTTTCAAAGATCTCCAACTGAATCCACACCGTGTCGAGGCCTGCGAGGGTGAAGATGCGGTCTCCCGTCTGCACCCAGTCGCCTTCGTCGCGGTGACGCTCGACGACGGTGCCCGAGACGGCGGCACGGATCTCGACGTGATCCCGCACGCGCTCCTCGGCACGCAGGCGACGGATGAAGGCGGGGCTGAGGCCCAAACGCTCTAGTCTGGTAACGCCCGCTTCAACGGCGGTCTCCAAGCTGACCGCACTTGGGGACGCCGTGGCGCTGGCGCGCCGCCAAGCCTGTTGTGCTTGAATCAAGTTCTGTTGAGCGGCAAGTACTTCTGGGCTGTAAAGGGTCGCCAGACGTTGCCCCGACTCGATGCGGCTGCCGATATGGCGCACCGCGAGCTTGTCAAGACGACCGGAGGTCCAGGCCGTGACGGCGGCTTCCTGATCCTCTGCGACCTCAATCCGGCCAAAGACGTGCAGCTCGTGGGTCAGAGGCACTCGCTGTACCGCCTCCGTGCGTAGGCCGATTTCGATCTCCTGTGCATGGGTCAAGCGGACTACGGGCTCTTGGTCCTGGCCGCCGCTGGCCACTGGGACCAGGTCCATGCGGCAGATCGGACAGGTGCCAAAGTCGGGTTGGCGTATCTGTGGATGCATGGGGCAGATGAACATCGTGTCTTCGCCGCCGTGAATTTCATCGGCGTGGTGCTCCCCGTGCGGGCTCTCGGGTGGCTTCGGCACCGAAGCCTGGCCGAAAATGAAAGCAAGCAAGAGCAAGCCGCCGACAAAGAGTGCCGTCATCGATGCCGAGAGGAGTCGAGGAAGGGCAGTCGCGTTCTTGTGACCCGAGGCGCTCGTGTTCGTGGTCGGGGACTCGGTGTTGGTGCAGTGGTCGACGGGGGGGACTTCGTTAGTCATGGCTTGTTCTCCCAAGCGCAAGGCAGCCTGCGCACAGCGAGTCGAGGTCGACTTGGCGGAGGAGGGCGTCGAAACGTGCGTCTACCATGGCTCGGCGCAGCGCCAAGACCTGCCGTTGGGCGGCGACGACCTCGCCGTAGGTGGTGCGGCCGAGGGCTAGATCTTCCTGGCGGGCGAGTAAGTAGGCGTTTGCCAGAGGGAGGAGTTGGCTCTTCAGGCGTTGGAGTTGGCTGTGCGCCGCGTGGTAACTGGCGATGGTGCTCTCTGTTTCGGCCTGCAAGGTTCGTCGTGTGTTCTCGACACCGTGCCCGGCCGCATCGGCGCGGCTGCGCGCCGATGCGGCCAGGGCGTCGCTGGAGGCGTTCCAGAGAGGGAGCGGCAGACCAACGCCGAGGCGCACCATGGTGGCGACGCTGCCCGTCTCCATGGGCATCGCTCCCACACCCAAGCTGAAAGTGAGGGAAGGCTTGCGAGCGATTTCCACGGCTGCGGCCGTTGCCGCGAACGACTGCTGGGAATAGGTGCCTGCGAGCAAGCGCGGGTGGTGGGCGAGCCCTGCGTAGATGCTGGTTTCATCCAGGTGCTCGATGAGGCGAAAAAGGGGGTCGTCTGCGGTGAGGGTGTGGCCATCGGACCAGGCGCGGCGCAGTCGTTGACTCAGCCGTGCCTGGACTGCGGCGATCTCTGCCACCAGGGCGTCGCCTTCGTTGGCCAGCTCTAGGAGCCGCATTTCCAGCTCCAGGATCGCTGTGGCTGCTTCGGTCGAAAACGCAAGGAGGTCAACTGCATAGGTCAGGCTCTCTTGCCAGAGCGCCTGTTCATCTTCGAGAAGGGCGCGCAGCGCTTGCATCCTAGACAGGGCGAGGAGATCGCTCCGCAATTCGTGGATAAGGGTCAAGGTGAGCGTCTGCGCCTCGGCTTGGCGTGCCGCAGCTCGCGCCTCTGCGGGTTGGGCTTGGGCTTCACGGACGCCAAACCACGGCATGGCCTGGGCCACCTCGACCATGCCGCGGACTGCCCCAGGCGTGTGGCTGCCAAAGGCATCCACGGTGCCTGAGACCATGAGCATGGGATCGTGCCAGGCGACGCGGGCGCTCTCGGCTTCGGCCTGGGTTGCTTGGACCTCTTCGAGTATGGCCTCCAGGCCGGGGTCTGCTGCTAGGACCCAGGCCTCGAGTTCAACCGATGAGTGATTGCTTGGCTCAGCCCACAAGGGGCCTGGGTTCATCGACAATATCAGTGGGGCGATGGCCAACCCCTGTATCACTAGTGCTGCCTGTGCCAATCCTTGCTGCATGAGCGTGCCTCCCCCGCAGCCGCAGGGGGCTGCAGGAATCAAGGTTGATTCATTGCAGCAAACTTGGCGTCGCGGGGGTTGGGGTCCCAGAGCGGTACGCGTGGATGGCCAGGTGCCTCGCTCACGTACTCACGGACGACGGTTTGCTGCGCTGAGTGACACCCACTGACGAAGCTGCGCCGCGGCACAGCCCGCCAGTGATGCGTTTTCAACGCAGCATGACCGAGAGATAGAGGTGTCTCTGTCGACCCCCAGGTGAAGGAGGGGGTATGCCTCGTTCGAGAGGAGAGAGCTGCGCCGAGGCGACAATGGCATCCCTCAAACGTGGCGTGCGGACCGAGATGGCCGGTAACGCCACGGACGGGAGTGACGTTGTCTCGGCGGTGCAAATCGCAGCATCGGATTTGCCGAAACGCGTGCTGTCGTGGTCTCGGGTCGCACAACCGCAGTCACAACCACCGACCCCCTGTAGACGAGATTGGCAGTGACAGCTTCTCTGGTCCCTGTTCGCCATCGTCTCATCTTGCTCAGCCTTCACCTGTACCGAGCCGCAGCAAGTTCCGCACTGCGTCTCTTGCTCCGCCCAGGGGAGGAGGGCAGCTAGGAAGATGAGGATGATGGCTCGTGGGGTCATGAGGAACGCTGCGTGGTCTTGGCGTCAAGGTCCGGGGCGAGGCCTGCTGGCACAGTCCGGATTAAACCTATCTAAAAGATAGGGTAACCGGGTCTGTTATGCAAGTCCTGGGAGCCATAATCCATGGAGAGAAGCGATTTGGCAGAAAGTAAGCGTGGGCGGGCAGGGCGATAGGAGGGAACGCCCGCCAGCTTATTGCTCGTGAGGTCTGCCTTTGGCTCTCCCAGACGAAGGCGCCCGAGCAATTCGGAGCGCGGTGGTACGGACCGGGCGGGAGTGGCTGTGCGCTTCGGGGCAGGCCTGGTGCCGGCCCCTACTGGGGACGCCTTGCTTAGTGGAGGCAGGCTTGTTCAGCCATGGAAGCAGGTCTCGCAGACCACGCCGTTGTCGCTGAAGTAAGAGCGACGCTCTGGCACGGTGGTCTGGCAGACGGCGCAGGTGATGCTGCGCTCGGGTGCGGCGGGCGCTTCTGTGGCCGTGGGCCACTCGAGCGGAGCGTCACAGTAGATGCAGGCGTCGCGCTTGGGGTTGACGGGCCTCCCGCAGGCATAGCAGGCCGGCGCTTCGGCGCTGCGATCGGGACCGATCATGCCGTCTTCGACGCCATCGGCCAGGTCGATGCGCTGCACCATGAGGGCGATGTCTTGCGGGCTGATGCGCAGGCGCTGCTCGAGGAGGCGCAGGACGGCCTCCAAGGTCAAGTTGAGCCGCTCCTGGTTGGCCTCGAGCTGGGCCAGCCTGCGCTCGATCTTGGCCTTCTCTTGGGTGTCGTCGCTGCCGAGGACGACCTGTTCCCGCAGCGCTTCAATGTCGCGGCGTTGGCGGCGCGGCGAGTCGAAGAGGTAATTCCAAGTCATGGGCCATCTCCCTGAGGCAAGGCGACGCGGGGTGAAGTTGGGGCAGGATCAGGTCGCGTCGGTGTCGATGGCTGGAGGATGCAGGGAATCTTCGTGTTTCGCAACCCGGGTGGATTCGAGGAGGCCGATGATTTCCTCACCAGGCTCCCCCGCCTCGTCGTGTTCGAGCAGGCGATGACCGCGGTTGCGGTCGATGCGCTCGTTCCGCAGCCGAATGATATTGGGCAAGATGCTCAGCGCCTCGTGATCGTTGACGGCGGTGGTGTAGACGAGCTGAATGCCCATGGCGCGCGCGAAGTGACGCTGCATGTCGAGGAAGCGCACCCGGGAGGCGCGCCCGATGGGGTTGTCCAAGAGGAGCACGCTCGATGGCTGGCGGTTCTGGCCGCGGGCGCGGGCGCGGACGTTGGCCAAGGTGCAGTAGAGGAGGATGGCGCAGGTGAGCTGCTCCCCGCCGCTGAAGCGCGCCGTGTCGGTGATGGACACGTAGCGCTGGGGCGAAGCCGGGTCGGGGTTGAGGACCCTGACGCGGAAGGGGCGGGCGAGCTGGCGCACGGCGCGCTGGACCAGGTAGACGCCCGTGGGGAAGTCGTCGTCGTCCACCATCTCGTCGACGAGCTGGGCGATCATCTCGATGCGGGCCGTAGGGGTGAGGGGCTCTTTGGTGGAGATGCGCAAGAACTGGGCGCCACCGATCTCGGGCACTTCCAGGGGGACGTGGCTGGCGCGGTCGGCGAGCTTGAGCTGGCGCAGTCCTTCCTCGGCGGCGTTGAGGACCAGCTTGGTCAAGAGCATGCGGTGGCGGTCGACGTCGTCGAGGGTGGCGCTGATCTCGCGCACGCGTAAAATGAGCGATTCCCGGAACTGGGCGGCGCCGCTCTCGAGGCTCTCGGCGTCGAGGGCGCGGAAGCGGGTGGCGATCTCGCTGCGCAGGTTCTCGAAGCGAGGATCGGAGGTCCACTTGCGCAGGCTGGTGACGGCGCTCTTGCGCCTCTCGTCCAAGCTGTCGGCGACTTCGCGGGCGTGTTGGAGCTGGCGCTCGATGCGGCCGATTTCGTCAGCGACCTCGGCTGCCTCGACGCTGAGGGGGCCGCCGTCTTCGGTGGTGCGGGTGCGCTCCTCTTTCACGGGGGGCAGGAAGCCTTCGTGGCTGCGCAAGATCGACAGGAGGCGTTCCAGATCCTTGTTCAAGGACTGGGCTTGGTGCTGTCGCTCGGCGGCCAGGCGCTCGGTCTCGCGGATGGCGGCGCTCGTCTTCTCGGCGAGGGCCGTGAGGCGCACGGCCTCGGCCTCACAGTGGGCGATGTAGGCGGTGACGTCGAGATCCTGGGGCAGGGCGTCGGGCAGACTGGGCTTGCCCAGGGAGAACCACAGCTTCTCCAGGTCGTCTTCCTGGCTGGCCAGGAGCTTGAGCTCGTAGTCGAGCTCGTAGACTTTGTTCTGCGCCAGCACCAAGTGTTCCTCGGCGCGCTCGCGGTTGACCTCGATGTCGTTGGGGTTGGCGAGCTGGGCGATGGCTTGGGCGACCTCCGTCAAGGTCACGCCATCGCGGACGAGTCGGTTCAGTTCACGGCGGTGCTTCTGGGCCTGGCTCTCGAAGTGCTCCGCCATGCGCAGCAACTCATCGCTGCCCATCTCGCCCTCGAAGAGCTCACGGAGGCGCTCGAAGCGCATGCGCAGCTCTTCCACCGGCCCGGGTGCCGCCTTGGGCTGGGCGTCGAGGTAGCGGACCTGGGCGATCTGCGCCTCCAGGAGCCGAGCTTCTTCGGCCAAGGGTTCAATGTTTTCGCCGGCTTTGCGTGCTTGGGCGCGCACCTTGTCGGCTTGGAGGCGCAGGGTGGATGCCTCCTCACGCATCTGCTCGCGGTGCTGGAACTTCTCCTCGAATTCGGCTTGCCAGCCCGGGGCCTTGCTCTCGAAGTGCTCGATGAAGTGCTCCAGGCGCTCCGTGGCGGCTTGCAGGGTGACGATCTCTTTGCGCGCGGCCTCGGTGCCATGTTCGTTGAGGCGGCGCGACTCGTGGAGGCGCTGGCGCTCGTCTTCTGCGGCCTCGAGGCGGGCGCGGAAGTCGTCGATGGCAGCGTTGGCCTGGGTGAGCAGGGCCTGACGCTGGGCGAACCAGCCGCGGGAGTAGCGGCTGCGGAAGTGGCGCAGCTTGTGGGTGAGGTCGGCGATCTCGGCCTGGGTGGTGACGGCGGCGCGGATGCGGTGTTCGAGGGCGTCACAGCGCTCTTCGATATGGAGCAGCTCGTTGCGCCCCGCGTTGTGATCGAACCAGGCGTTGTTCTGGGGGCCCAGGACCACGCGCCGTCCTTGGGTAGGCGCGAGGGTGTCGGGGCTGAGGGCGTCAGGGGTGGCGATGACGACGGGGATCTCCGGGGCGTAGTCGGCGGCCTGGAGGAGGTTGATGGCCTTCTCGAAGTCGCGCGCCGCGACGACCAAGCCCTGGGCGATCTCAGGAACGGCGCGGACGATGGCGAGGCGCGTCTCGCTTTCGGGGGGGAAATTCTCGGCGATATAGGCCCAGCCCGAGGCGGCCGAGACCCGTCCGCGCAGCACTTGCAGCATCTGCTCCACCTCGGGGGTGGGGGGCATGAGGCTGTACTCCTGCAGATGGAGGCGGGCGCGGTCGAGGCTGGCGCGCTCCGTGCGGAGGCGGGCGATGAGCTCCTGTTGCTCCAGGACCCGGCGGTGCAGCAGGGCCGGTGTGTCGTCTGGGAGGGCGTCGAGGTCGATGGCCTCGAGCTCGAGGGCGCGCTGGAGCACCTTGTCGGCTTCGAGGACGGCGCGTTCTTCGCGGGCGACGCGGGACTCGCCTTCGAGCTGTTCGAGCTTGGCGAGCTGCGTGGCGAGGTCGCGTTGATGGCTCTGGACGGCGCGATTGACTTCGTCTTCCACGCCCTCGAGGCGCTCGCGTTCATCGGCAAAGTCGCGCAGTCGCCCTTCGAGGCGCAGGATTTTCTCGCGCAACTGCGCGGTGAAGAGCTCCGGCGCCATCCCCTCGGGCAGGGCGGTGGATTGACACAGGCGCAGGCGCTGTTCGTCGATGACCTTGAGGTTGTTCTCGATGTTCTGCAGGGTGACGCCGAGTGCGGCGGCGTTGCGTTCCTGCTCGGCGGCCTGGGTCTCGAGGGTGCGCGCCTCGACCTCGCGGGTGTGGACCTCTTCTTTGAGCGCCGCCTGGCGTTCGCGCTGGACGGCGGCTTGGTGACGCAAGGCGGCGACGTAGGTGGTCGCGGTCTGCTTGAGATCCTCCAAGAGGGGGGCTTGCTCGACCTGGCGGTTTTCGAAATTTTTGCGGTAGGCCCTGGCTTCGTTGTCTGCCAGCTCGGCCTCGCGATGGGGGACAGCGGCGCGCCAGACCGTGGCATCGCGACGGGCGGCGACTTCGTTCTCTTTGGCGGCGATGGCGCTCTGTTCGACCTGGCGTCTTTTGGTTTGCAGGGCGTCGCGTTTGACGGCTACGGCGCGCCCGCGCATGGCGGCCGATTCTTGGTGGAAGTGATTGGCTTCACGGCGCGTGGCGTCGATGCCAGCGGCAGCGCTTTCGGCCTCGCCTGCCAATTGCTGCGCCGTGTAGGCGATGGCGTGTTTGAGATCTTGGGCGCGCTGGGCCGTCTGCAGCATCTCGCGCTGGCTCTGGGCGCGGCGCTCGGCGAGCTCGGCCAGGGGCGTCAGGCGCTCGATGAGGCCCGTGGAGAGCTGGTGGTCGGGCAAGAGCTCGTGTTTGCGCCGCTGGAGTTGTTTGCGGAAGGTGACGAGGTTCTCCGAGACGGTTTCGCCGCGGGTCGGATCGACGGTGAGCTCGAGCAAGAAGTCGATGAAGGCTTCGGTGCTGCTGAAGCGGAAGAGCTCGTCGGCGCCGCCTTCGCGCATGTTCATGCGGAGCTGATAGCGGAAGAGGTCGGGATCGAGGCCGGCGTCGTTGAGGCGCTCGCGCCACTCGCTCTGGACTTCGGTGGCGCTGGGCTGGAGGTGGGGGACGCGGTCGCGCAAGGCGGTCCAAGCTTGGCGGAAGGAGGCCAAGGTGCGGCGGTGGCTCTTTCCCTCCTCATCGATGACATCGATAGGGAGCCCGGCGAGGGTGGATTCGGGCTCATCTTCGGCGACGCGGGAGGAGAAGAAGAGGCGCCGGAGGCCCTCGCGCCCAGGGGCGCGCTCGTAGAAGACGCCCGTGATGAAGCGGCCGGGTTCGCGGGCGAAGTGGAGGGTGTCGTCGGGGACGTCGAGCTCCCACTCGGCGGCGACGATGCTGCGATCGTTGTTGAGGACGTAGTCCTCGATCTGGCGCCGTTTGGAGTCGGCTTTGCCGCCGAGGAAGTCGCGGCGTCCCGTGCGCAGCATGGCGAAGAAGAGGTTGAGGATGGAGGATTTGCCGCCGCCGTTGCGCAGCCAGATGGTGGAGTCCATGGGCTGGTTGTTGGCATCGACGAAGTCCAAGTTGAGATCTTGCATGCGGGCGTTGGGGTGCCCAATGGAGACCAGGCGAAGGCGAGCGAGCTTGGGCATTTAGACCTCTTCCTCGGTGAAGTTGGCGCCCTCGAGGATCTTGTGGACCTCTTCGAAGAGCCGGGACGCAGCGAGTTCTTGAACCAGGACGTTGTAGCGTCGGGTGGGCTGCCAGGCTTGCTTGGTGGCGAGCTGGGTCTCGACGAAGCAGCCGAACTCACGCAGGCGCTCGAGACCGTACTCGATGATGCGGCGGGTGGAGGAGCGCGCCTGGCGTTCATCGCGGGTTTCTTTGACGGCGTAGCGTTTGTCATAGACGCGCCAGGCTTCGTAGAGTCCGGTCTCCTCGTCGTCGAGGCGCGGATCGGGCGCGTTGCGGCTCTGCTCGGCGAAACGCGCACAGAGGGTGCGGAGCTGTTCTTCGACCTCGTCGACCGTGAGGGGGGGACGGGGGCGGTCGACGTCGTCTTCCAGGTCGCGGGCGCGGGGAAAGACCGTGGCGGCGATGGTGACCTGGACCAGCCCGTCGAGGAGGCGGTCTTCGGCGCGGGTGGAGCCGGGCCGGAAATCAGCGGAGCGGAGGAGAAAGACCGAGTCTTCCCGCGGCGAGAGGACGATGCCGTGCTCGCTGACGTCGAGGAGGTAGAGGCCGAGGCCGTCGGCCATCTCCTCGACGACGTCGCGGAAGGCGCTGCGCTGAATGTAGTCTTGGACCAGGTCGGCGTACTCGCTGGACTGGACGGGGCGCACCCGCGGCTGCAGGCCCCACTGGAGGAGGCGGCCGGCGCGAAATATGTCTTCTCTTTCGATTGCCATGGTGGGCGCTCTTGGGGCTTTGAGGAGGCCTGGACCGCGCGTCAGGGCGCGGCGCTGGCCTCATCGGTCGTGGTAGGCGGGAGGGGGCTGAGCCAGAGGTCGTCGCCAAAGAAGTCGGCGTCTTGCAGGCCGTGACGGGCGCGGATTTCGGCTTTGACGATGGGGTGCTCCAGGCCCTCGATGTCGAAGTGCTGCAAGGCCAAGAGGACCACGACCTCGATGACCGAGGGGGCGGTGTTGGCGTGGCGCAGATCGAGGAGGAGATCCGAGAGGGCCGTGCGCGGCGCCAGGGCGCGGAGGATGAGCTCGGCGGCGGCGCGCTCGCTGTCGCCATAACGGGCGACGTCGCGCAGGCTGCGTTCGGGGTCGATGGGTTCGATGTGGATCCACTCGGTGCGCGGCTGGCGGCGCGGGCGGAGCAGGCCGTCGAAGAGGAAGAGGAGGGAGGGCATGGCCTGGGGCTTGGGTGCCAAGAGCAGGGGCACGGTGCGCTCGAGGATGTCCATGACCTGTTTGGTGCCTTGGGCCAGCAGGGGAGTGAGGACCTCGTGGAGGAGCTCGGGGCGCGCTTGGACCACCGCGGGCAGGAAGGATTGGCGGGCTTGGCTGTCGAGGAAGGTGGTGCGGGCCGACATCAGCTCGCGTTGTAAGGTGGTGTGGGTGTCGATGCATTGCTGCATGACGTCGGAGATGCGGGCCACGGCCTCGGCCTCGGAGGTCCCGGCCGGGAGATGATCGAGGCGCTCGTGGGTGGACTCCAGGATGCCGCGCTCCGTGTCCAGGCGCGCTTCGAGGTGCTTCATGGCGTCGTCGATGAGGCGGGGGGCCTCTTCGCGCCAGTCGACGCGGCCGATGTCGCGCTGGGTGTCGCGCAGGAGGCGCGAGAGCCGGTCGCGGTAGAGGCGCGATTGGCGCAGGGCGTAGTGGGCCGAGCGCAAGGCCTCATCGAAGCGGCCGCGGGCGAGCTGGGAGTGGACGATGGCTTCGGTGGCCGCTTGGGCGTCCTCGATGTCGAGCTCGAGGGCGTTGAAGAAGAGGTTGACCGCTTCATTGGTGAGGCGGAGCACGGTCCCGCCCATGAGGCTGAAGGCGTCCTGCACCAGGCGGAACTCGAGCTTGCGCACGGCGACCCGGCCGTTGGGCTGGAGCTCGGTGTAGGGGATCTTGAAGGGGCGTCGCCCTTCTTGGTCGTTGCGCAAGGCGCCGAGGACGCGATCGGTGATGGCTTCGTGGCGGCGGCGATCGGGGAAGGTGCGGGCCGCCTTGTCCATGGCCTCGAGGAGGGGGCGCAGGGCAAAGTCGATGATCTCGCGATCCGCCTCGTCTTCCATGCCCATGCGCTCGGCGATGACGTCGAGGACTTTCAGGGCCAAGGCGAGGGTGTCGTAATGGCGCAGCTCTTCATCGCGGCGCGCGTCGGCGGCGCGCATCTGGAAGAGGGGAAAGGTGTGCAAGAGCACCCGGAGGCGCCGCACCAGGGAGGCGTCGCGGGCGGCGTCTGCCGTAAAGAGCTGGGGCTCAAAGGGGAGTTCTTCAGGGAGGAGATCCATGGCGCTCGTTGGCGACGGGGTGGGCCGGCGTCGCGGGTGGCAATGGTTGAGAGGTGCGCCGTTGCGGCCGCCTGCGGGCGCGGCGCCAACTAGAATTGGATGGTGCGCAGGTCGTAGTCGGCTTCGGCCAGGTTCTGCCGTGTCTTGTAGAACTCGCGCCAGAGGTAGAGGTAGCCCTCTTGCAGCCGCTCGGGGCTCATCTGCTTGGGCTTGAAGACCACGTTGGCATCGTTGTACTTGGTCCAGCGGCGGTGGAGGATACGATCCTCAGCCACCAGCTTGTGCCACATGGGGGTGCCGGGGTAGGGCGTCGCCACGGCGAACTCGGCGATGCGCAGCTCCACCTTGTCGGAGAATTGCAGCATGCGGTCGAAGGTGCCCTCGTCATCGCCTTCGTTGCCGACCAGGAAGGAGACATAGGGCTCCACCCCGTATTCCTGGCAGAGGCGCACGCAGCGCTCGGCCTTCTCCAACATTTTCGGATCGCCAGGACCAAAGGCGCCTTGGGTGACGGGATCGAAACCGCCGACCAAATAGAAGCGGAAGACGCCGGCGCGCTGGATGTCGGCGATGATCTTGGGGTCCATGCCGAGCAAGAATGGCATGGAGGTGCCGATGTAGGAGAGCTTGACGTCCATGGTCTCCCGCATCTGAGCCAGATCATCCAGGAGCTTGCGGAAGCGGCGCCGGATCTTGGGCATGGGCATGAAGGAGGTGTCTTCCGTGAGGTTGCAACGCTTGCCGCGCGCCGAATAGCGCTCGACGGTGTGGCGCACGGTCTCTTCGGGGAAGAAACGGATTTCCTTGCCCATGCAGCCCGGCAGGACGCAGGCGTTACAAGCTGCGGGGCAGCCACGGGAGATCTGGAGTGGGTAGTCGTCCATGGGCACCTCGGGGGTCTCGGCGTCCATGTAGAGGTCGACGTTGGGCGGTGGCACCGTCGCCAGGTCGAGGGGCTCGCTCATCTGATAGCGCGGCTCGAGGGTGCCGCGCGCCGCATCGGCCACCAGCTCGGCCCACACGCCCTCGCCTTCGCCGACAATGACGGCGTCGAAGTGGGGGGCCACGACCTCGGGCATCATGGTGGGGAAGATGCCGCCAGCCACCACCTTCTTGCCCTGCTGGCGGAGGAGATCGGCGATGGCCATGGCGCGCTCTGCGGCGGGGGTGAAAAAGGAGAGAGCGTAGAGGTCCGCCTCGGGGAGGGTCGCCTCGGTCACGGGGTGAATGCGATCGTCCACGAAGGCGACGCTGTGCTCTGCAGGGGTGCAGGCGGCGACGCTGGCGATGCCCAGGCTGGGAGAGCCGACATACTCGTTGGCCGGGACGGATTCGCGCAGCTCAGGGTGCGATTGGGCGTGCCGTTCGAAGGCAGGGTAGATGAATTGAATCTTCATGTTTATCCGGTGGTTGCTTGAGTCTTTCTCAGGCGTTGTCTAGGTTGTGCCGCTGGGCGGAGCCGGCGATCGCGCGGAAAGAGCGAGGACGCTCGAGCGTCTCCGAGGCCGTTTGTCTATGGCTTTCGCCGGGTGGCGTCAAGATGACCGCGCCCTTGGGTGGCGTGCGCCGACGGTCGCGGCGGGGCCGCTAGCGCCGCCCAAAGCACTGCACCCAGCGGTTCTGATAGAAGCCGACGCCGATCTCGTTGCTGCCCGTGGCGAGGATGTTGGCCCGGTGGCCGCTGGAGTTCATCCAGGAGCTCATGACGGCTTCAGGGGTGCGCTGCCCCCAGGCGATATTTTCGCCGCGGGGGGAGCCGGTGTAACCGGCGGCGAGGATGCGTTCGGAGAATTTGCGCCCATCCAGCGAGGTGTGGCTGAAATAGTCGTTCTCGGCCATGTCGATGGCGTGGAGCTGGGCGGCGAGGGCGAGCTCGCGGTTGTAGGTGTAGGGCGGGACGCCAGCCGTGGCGCGCTCCTGATTGACCAACAAGAAGACCCGGCACGGTTCGTCCGTCGCCGTGGGCGGGCACTCGCCGCTGACGTCGACGTCTGGCGTGCTGGCGTCGGGCGTCACATGGAGGTCCGCGGGCACCCCATCGGTGTCGTCGGTAGCGTCGACGCCGAGCTCTTCACTGCCGTCCACCAGGTCGGCGCCAAGCTCGGCCTCTGCGCCCCCTTCCTCCTCGCAGGCGTTGAGCCCAACCAGCGCCAAGGCCAGGAGGAGCGCGGCGAGGGCGCAGGGGGTCCAGAGAGAGAGGCGGCGTTGGTTTGCTTGCATGGGTCGTCCTCGGCGAAGGGCGTCGGGTGGGCGGACACTTCCTCAACTATGGCAAAAGGAGGCTGGGATGCCAAGAGGGCGCCGGGGCCTTGCGCGGTCAAGGGCGCACCCTACCTTGACAGCCTCGCTGGGGCAGGGCACTGCCTTGGGTCGGCCCCGGTCTCGGGGCTGGAGCGCGGCGGGCGCTCGGTGTGGCTTTGGAGTATGAGTAGGAGGAAAAATGCGTTTTTTACACAGTATGGTTAGAGTGAAAAATCTAGAATCTTCTTTGCATTTCTACTGCGAGCTGTTGGGCTTGCGCGAGGTGCGCCGGATGGAGCATGAAGGGGGGCGTTTTACCTTGGTTTTCCTGGCGGCGCCCGATGACGGCGAGGGATTTCTGGAGCTGACCTACAACTGGGACAGCGAGGAGGATTACGGCAACGCGCGTAATTTTGGTCACTTGGCCTACGAGGTCGATAATATTTATGAATTTTGTGCGCGTCTGCAGGCGGCGGGCGTCACCATCAACCGTCCGCCCCGGGACGGGCGCATGGCCTTCGTCCAATCGCCGGACCACATCTCCATCGAGTTTTTGCAGCGCGGCGAGCCCCTGCCGGTGGCCGAACCCTGGGTGTCGATGGCGAACGTGGGCACGTGGTGAGGGTACGCCTCGACGGAGGTGGATCCCAAAAGGGGCTTGGTTTGCAGGGGAAACCACGCCTCGGGGGGCGTGCGCGCGCCTAG
>CAYVQF010000038.1:0-53282 GCA_964454015.1 uncultured Myxococcales bacterium | reverse complement strand
AAACCAAGAACACCCATACCATTCCTCAAAATCAATCCGTACCGGCCGACCTATGCGTCGGCCGATCCCATGCCAAACCAAAAACACCCATACGCACCAAGCCTTATCGGCTCCGCCCAAAGAAAATTGCGCCTTTTTTTCACAAATCTCACGCCATACGCATCCAACGCCAAATCAAGCCCAAGAAAGCTCCCATGCCAAACCAAGAACACCCATGCCATTCCTCAAAATCAATCCGTACCGGCCGACCTATGTGTCGGCCGAGCCATGCCAAACCAAAAACACCCATACGCACCAAGCCTTATCGGCTCCGCCCAAGGAAAATTGCGCCTTTTTTTTCACAAACCTCACACCGTACGCATCCTGCGCCAAATCAAGCCCAAGCACGATCCCACGCAGCCCCCCCTCACTCCCGGCGCCGCCGCTCCAGCAGATCCATCACCCCGTTGTGATAGTTCTGGCTCGCCACCACCTCCCACGACGACGCCAAAGCGGCCGGATAGTCATGGCTGGAACGCATCCGCATCAGCCACAGCCGCTCGATCCCCCGCGCGTCGACCTCCGCCTTCAGCGCCAAGATGGGCGCCTCACAGGCCGCACCGGCGCAGATCAAGGTGCGCGTCTCCACCTCCGCTGGCAGATAGTAGTGGTAACAGAAACCATAATCGAAGTCCGGGTGGTAGAGCACCGCCAGATCCCGGCCCGGCTCGAAGTGCGCCGCCACCGCGCCACTCATCTCGCGCCAGTTCTCTTTGTAGTGCGCGCGGTAGTGCGCAAAATACAAGGTCCCAACGCCCAGGAGCGCCCCCACCACCCAAGTCGCCACCAGGGCCCGTCGCGGCAGCGTCTCCAAGCCTCGCGCCACCAACAGCGCCATGGACACCAACACCACGATGGCGCTCTTGGCGTGCATCATGGGCTGCGAAATCTGAGAGACCACAAAGGGCACCAACAGCATGAAGAGGGCCAAGGCCAACCAAAAAAGCAGCAGCCCTCGCGCTGACAGCGGCGCTGCCAGCGGCCCAACCTCACGCTCTCCCTGCACCTCCGGCGCCGGCCCTCGCCAACGCTTCCACAGCGCCCACAGCACCAAAGCGAGCACCCACCAGGCCATCCACTTCGAGCCACTGTAGGACGAAAAGTAGTCCAGCAAAAAGCCCAGCGTCGGCTTGGGAATCCAAAAACCCTCCTGCACCCGCGTCGTCTGCAGCCACAACGCCGGCAGCCACGGAACGAAGAGAAGCCCCATGAGCACGTGCTGCCCCAGCCACGCCGGCCACCGCCACGCCCCCGACCAACCCCGCCACGCCAGCACCCCATACGCCCCGGCCAAATAGATCAAGAGCAGCACCCCAAAAACGTGGGTGTAGGCCAGAGCCGCCCCGCTCAACACATAAGCCGCCGCGTGCCACCAGCGATGGGGCGCCCGCAGCCGCCACCAAGTCCACAAGGTGGTCGCGCTCACGAGCAACAACAGGCTATAGGAGCGCGCCTCCTGGCTATAAAAAATGGCGTAGACATTCACCGCCAAAAACAGCGCCGCCCACCTCCCCGTGCGTGGATCCCAAAGATCGCGCCCCAAACAGTACACCACCCCGACCGTCAGCACCCCCAACAACGCCGACAGAGACCGCAACACCAACGCATCACTGCCCCCCCACAGCCGCGTCCACGCCGCCAGCAAAAACGGATAGAGCGGCGGATGCACGTCCTCGTGGATCATGTCCTGCAACAAGGCCCCCCAAGCCAACTGCATCTGCCGCCACGTCCACAGCTCGTCGAACCACATCCCCTGCGCCGTCAGCCCCAGCAAGCGCAACAGCACCGCCAGCCCCAAAATCGCCGCCAACGCACCCCAGCCACGCCTCGCCCTCGCCTCGTCCACTGCCACCTCCTGCCCGCCACGGGCCAAGCCGCCGCCTTTTACCACGCAACGCCACACCACCCAAGCGCCCTTGCAACCGCCCCCTACCGCGCCCACCCTTTTGTGCTAGCCTGAGAGTGGCATCCGTCGCCCTCTGCCACACTGCCTGCGAGTCACGCTATGTCATCTCTGCGATCCACCCTCCGCGTTTTTGCCTTCGCCCTGCTCATGGGCAGCGCCTACGCCTGCGAAAACGCCGGGCCACCGCCGGCCGCGCCTACACCGCATCAGATCATCCAGCCCACCCTGCGCCTGGCCGAGGATCCCCTCGACGGACGCTGGCGCGAGCTCGCCACCTACCCCCTCGCCGCCGCCCCAGCCACCCACTATCACGCCCCAGCCACACCCGACGCCGCCCAGCGCGGCCTCGGCCTCGACCTCTGGCACACCCTACCCCAACTCCAAGCCTCGGCCTGCCTCTCTGCCGCCGCCGCCCGCTACGCCGCCTATCATCCGGCCAAGCCCTTGCGCGATCCGCCCCGCGCCCTCCTCACCGCCCTCTTGCACCACTGCGGCTGCCCAGACGCCACCGCCGCCGTCCGCCTCCTCTTCACCACCCGCGCCACCCCAGACGACTTCGCCAACTTCCTCACCAACCACCAGGCGTCTTTCGCCGCCTACACCCACGCCGGGCTCGGCAGCGCCCCCGGCGACGGCGACCCCTTCGAATGGACCTGGGTCCTCCTCCTGACCCAACGCAACGCCACCCTCGACCCTTTCCCCCGCGCCCCCCAACCGGGCACCTCGGTGCCCCTGCGCTTCTCCCTCATGCCCCCCCTCGAAGCCGCCGAAGTCCTCCTCATGCCCCCGGACGAAGAAATCATCAACGTCCCCTTCACCACGCGAGGAAATCAGATCGCTGCCACCGTCCCCATCGGCGCCAACCCGGGCGTCTACACCTTGCAGGTCCTCGCCACCGGCCCAGATGGGCCCCAGATCGCCTTTCACTTCCCCCTCTACGTCGGTCGCCCCCTGCCCACCACCTGGGAAGGCTTCCTCCCCTTGAGCGAAGAGTGGCTGCATGATGCCGCCGCCGCTGAAGCCCACATGTTCAACCTCCTCCAGCGAGACCGCACCGCCCACGGACTGCCCCTGCTGCAATACGCGCCAGAGCTGGCCACCATCGCCCGCAACCACAGCCTTGACATGCAGCGTCACGCCTTCTTCGCCCACAACTCCCCCAACACGGGCAGCCTCGCCCAGCGCCTCGAACGCGCCGGGCTCCACTTGCGCTTCGCCGCCGAGAACATCGCCCGCAACGGCAGCATCGCCGAAGCCCAAGAAAACCTGATGGAAAGCCTCGGCCACCGCGCCAACATCCTCTCCCCCCACGCCACCCATGTCGGCATTGGGATCACCATCGTCGACGACGGACCCGGCAAGCGCACCTACCACGCCACCCAAGTCTTCGCCCGCATCCTGCCCCGCCCTGGCTTCGCCGAAATCTTGGCCACCCTCGCCGCGCAACCCGTCGCCCCCACGCCGCGGGAAGAGCTGCACGGCGTCGCCCAACGACTGGCCCAGCTCATCCACGCCGACGGCTTCGACGGCGACAAGGTCAACACCCACGCCCGCTTTCTCCTCGACGCCATGCGCACCCCCTACCGCCGCTTCACCGTCCACAGTCAAATCCTGCTCGCCCTGGAGGATCTGCAGATCCCCGCCGCCCTTGGCACCGTTGCCAAGGCCCAGCTCGGCCTGGGGCTACTCACCCCGGACGACCCCAACCAGCCCGCCCGAGTGGTCGTCTTCATCGTCGAGCCCTGATCCCTAGGACGCGCCGCCCTCTCCCCACAGCCCCTTTTCGTGCTATCGTCCCAGGGCAACCGGCGCTTTTCGCCCGCGAGGTCTCTATGCCCAAAACGACCCCTTACCTCCTCCTCATCGCCCTCCCCCTGCTCTGCGCGCTGGCCATGCTCGCCCACGCCTGTGGCGGACAGCTCAACGTCGGCAAATACCGCAGCCGCGCCAGCGCCGCTGCCGGCGGCGAGGTCACCCTGGAGAGCTTCAGCCTCAAGGCATTGAACTCCTTTACCCTCAACGCTTCGCCTTCGCCGGCCTGGGCCCCCAACAGCCGCCAATTCGCCTACGCCGACGCCAACATGTCTCGCCTCATGCTCTTCAACGTCGACAACAGCGGCCACCAGACCCTCTTCGAGGCCAACGCCCCCCAGAACAACAGCATCGACGCCCGCTACAACGTCGCCAGCCCCGCCTTCATCAACGACTTCCAAGTCGCCACTGGCCCCTTCTGGTTCGCCACCCTGGCCGAGAGCGATCCCTGGACCTTCTCCCTCGTCCACGACACCTCCAACAACGTGGCTCCCCTGCCGCTGGCGCCCGGGGGCAACCCGCGCCCGCGCCCCGGCCACCCGCAGATCCTCCTCGAAGCAGCCAACGGCCTACGCCTGGTCTCCACCTCTGGTACGGAGGAGCGCACCTACCCCAACCTCTGCCGGGCCAAGTGGCACCCCGAGGGCGAACGCTTCGCCGCCATCCGCTTCAACAACTACTGTGAGGAAGGAGGCGCCCTGGTCCTCGCGGAGATCAACGGCGACACCACCTTCGTCGACAGCAACGTGGCCCAATTCGATTGGCACCCCAGCGGCGCGGGCATCGCCGTACTCCGTGCCCCAGCAAACGTCACCTTTTTCAGCCCCAATTATCACTGGGGCAGCATCCACTACATCGAACTCGGCGAAAACAAGAGCCGACTCATCGCCGATCGCGCCCGCAGCCCCGTCTTCCTGCCCCGCGCCAACCTCCTCCTCTTCGACACCCCAAACGGCCTAGGGGTCAGCGACCTCGTCACCCAACGCGTCTTGCGCGAACCCAAACTCACCAACCCCACCCCCAGCCCCAACGGGCGCTACCTCGTAGGTGAGAGCATCACCTGGGGCGGCTACGCCTACTACCCGACCATCGAGGTCACCGTCTACGAGGTGAACTGAGACGGCAGCCTTCAGCCCCCGAGGGCGTCCACCATGGTCGCATGCAAGTGGCCGTTGGTGGCCAGCACCTCTCCGGTGAAGGCGTCGAAGGGCGCCCCTGCCGGGTCGCTCACCTGACCTCCGGCTTCTTCCACCAAGAGGGAGCCCGCAGCCACATCCCACGGGTTGAGCCCCGTCTCCCAGTAGGCGTCCAGCCAGCCGGCGGCCACCGCCGCCAGATCCAGCGCCGCCGAGCCTGCCCGCCGCACGTTGTGACAGCGCGCTGCGATCCGGAGAAAACGATCGCCGTTGGGGAGAACGCCCCCCGCATGTGGCCCCACAGGAAAACCCGTGGCCACCAAAGCGTCACTCAGGATGGCGCCCGAGGACACCCGCAGGGGAGCACCGTTGAGCCGCGCCCCGTGGCCGCGGCCAGCGCTGAAGCACATCTCGAGAATGGGGTTGTAGACCACCCCGACCCAACGCCTCTGGTCGCGCATGAGGGCGATGGACACCGCTACCCAGGGGAAGCCGTGCGCCAGGTTGGTCGTGCCATCCACCGGGTCCACCACCCACCAGGCTTGGCCGTCGCTGCCGTCGCCACCTGAGCGCCCCGCCTCTTCGCCGAAGAAGGCGCAAGCCGGGCTGTGCTCCGCGAAAAAGGCCCGGAGCAACGCCTCGCTGCCCGTGTCCACCCGGGTCACCAAGGTCGCGTCGGCTTTGCGATCAATGGCCCCGGGCTGCGCCCAGTGGCTGCGGATGAAGGCACCTGCAGCCCGCGCCGCCGCCTCGGCCAGCGCCAAGTGCCTGACTACCTCGTCCCTGGTCATCATCGACTCTGTCCTCCGCTACAGAGACCACAGGGCCTCGTGCAGCGCCGCCGCCTCCGGTGCGATCACCGCAAAGGCATCGTCTACTGCGTCGAGTTGCT
Organism: uncultured Myxococcales bacterium; assembly: GCA_964454015.1. GTDB lineage: Bacteria > Myxococcota_A > Bradymonadia > UBA4248 > UBA4248 > CAYVQF01. The sequence goes on along the minus strand of CAYVQF010000038.1, from coordinate 47,497 downwards.
GCAACCACGCCGGCGCCTCGGGCAAACGCCCCGTCGCCTGGGCCACCAACTCGGGAAACTTCGCCGGGTGGGCCGTGGCCAAAACCACCGCCGGCGCCGCCGCCGCCTCGGCCGAGGCCTGCGCCAGGTAGCGCGTCAACCCCTCCCAGGCCACCGCACCATGGGGCTCCAAAACGACCCCCGCCCCCTGCCAAGCAGCCCGCATCGCCGCCATGGTCGCCCCATCGTCGACGGCGACGGCGAAGAGATCCCGGCGCAGCGCCGCCAAGTCCGCCGCCCGCACCACCCGACCATCCATCAACATGTGGCCGCCATACCACGCCATGATCCGCGCCCAGTTCGACGGATGCCCCACGTTCATCGCGTTGGACAAACACGGGCGCGAGGGCCGCAGCGGGTGATAAGCGCCGCTGCTCAAGTAGCGCGGCACCTCGTCGTTGGCATTGGTAGCCACCACGAAACGCCGCACCGCAAAACCCGCACGCTGCGCCAACAGCGCCGCCGCCAGGTTGCCAAAATTGCCACAGGGGACCGCAAAACGCGGCCGCGCCAGCACGCCCGCCTGGCGCAGAGCCCGCGCCGCAAAGAGGTAGTACACCGCCTGCGGCAACAACCGCCCGATGTTGATGGAATTGGCCGAGCACAGCCGCAGCGGCGCCAAGCTGGGATCGGCAAAGGCCGCCTTGACCAGCTCCTGACAGCCATCGAAGCTGGAGTCCACCCCAAGGGCCCGCACATTGGCCCCCAAGGTGGTCATCTGCTTGCGCTGCCGCTCCGACACCTCCGCGCGGGGAAAGAGAATGAGCACCTTGACCCCCGCCACCCCTCTGAAGGCGTGACCCACGGCAGAACCCGTGTCGCCCGACGTCGCCGTCAGCACGAGGCTCGTCTCTCCACGCCGCGCCAGCAGCATGCTCACGGCCCGGGCCAAAAAACGCGCCGCAAAATCTTTGAACGACCCCGTCGGCCCGCGATCCAGACGCAGCACCCAGCGCCCCGCGCCAGCCTCCTCCAAGGGCACGGCAAAATCATACGCCGACGCGCACAGATCCGCCAACTCGCCCCGACTAAAAGTCCCCTCGCAATAGGGCCACAAAAAGTCCACCGCCAGCTCGGCGAAGCTACCCTGACTCGCCTCCCAACCCTGACGCAGCCGTGGCACCTCAGCGGGAACGAAGAGGCCGCCATCGGGCGCTTGACCGCTCAAGAGCGCCTCACTCAAGGACACCGACGCCCCCCCGCCCATGGTGCTCACGAAGCGCAACCCCACACGCCTCTCCCAGTCCTACCCTTCCAGGTACGCCATCGAATAGCCGCCATCGTCCTTGATCGCAGAAAACATCAGGAAGGTCTCCTGCCGCTCCAAACCCGGAATACCCGCCAGGGTATGCTTGATCAGCTCACCCAGGTGGTCGATGTCCCGCACCACCACCTGCAACATGTAATCGTAACGGCCCGTGATGTGGTAACCCATCTTCACCTCCGGGATCGAGCGCACCCGCTCCTCGAAGGCCGCTATCGAGCCCGCCTGATGCTGATCCAGGTTGATCATCACGATGGCCATCACCGTGTAACCCAGGGCCTTGGGATCCAGCACGGCGCGATAACCCGTAATGATGCCGCGCTCTTCCAAGCGACGCACCCGCGCCAGCATCGACGACGGCGCCAGATCATTCATCCGCGCCAGCTCAACGTTCGTTATCCGACCGTTTTGCTGCAGCGTGTCGACTATCTTCCTGTCTATCGCGTCCATCTGCTGCTCCATCCGTCGCCACTCACCTCATTTCAGCGCTGTTTCCGCCGAGTCAACTTCCTTTGTTCGACGCTTCTGCTTCCCGGTCATATAGAATTCGATTTCCCTTGGCAAGCGGCACAACCCATCAAAGACCCTTCGAGTCTCCCCTCTCTGGGATCCACCTCCCCCTAGGCGTGCGCCAACCACGGGCTGCAACGCCAAGCGACCCCAGCCCTGCCTTGGGGCATGAGCCGCCACCTTTGTTGACCCTTGAGCCTCGCGACGGCTATACTGCAACCTCGACCGGGCTGCGAGCACATCGCGCGCCGCCAATGCCGCTGGCTACTCAGCCACCTTCCTCACGCTAGGAGTGGACATGTTCTCACGTTGCCTTTGGACACTCGTCGTGTGTTTCTTTGGGGCCATCGCCTTCAGTGGCTGCATCCTCTTCGAGGATCCTTCGGAAATCACCGGTGTCGACCTGGTCACCCCGGAAGATGTCACTGACATCAGCCACGACGGCGAGGTTGAAATCAGCCCAGACGTCGACCCCGACCTCGACCCCGATCACGACGCCGAAGACGACTTGACCTGCGGCCCCGAAAATCCTCGAGCCTGTGGCGTCAACTGCATCGACTGCACCCGCCTCGATCAGGTGGCCGACGCGGCCTGCATCGAAGGCGCCTGCCACATCGTCGCCTGCCAAGAAGGCTTCAGCAACTGCGATAATCAAGTCGCCAATGGCTGTGAAATCACCGAGAGCGACACCTCTTGCGGCCCAAGCTGTGTCTCCTGCCTCGAACGCCCCAACTCTCTCGGCGGCACCTGCACCAGCGGCGTCTGCGTCCTGACCTGCGAGCCGGCCTTCACCGACTGTGATGGCTCCCTCCAAAACGGCTGCGAACGGGAACAAGATTTCCAACATTGTGGCGCCGCCTGCATGAACTGCGAGACCCTACCCAACGTCAAGGCTGCCTCCTGCGCCGCCGCGGGCTGCGTCATCGACGCCTGCGAGTGGGGCTTCGCCAACTGTAACCAAAATGTCATCGATGGCTGCGAGCAAGCCCTCGCCCCCTCCACCTGTGGCGACCAATGCCAATTTGACTGCACTGCCCTCACGGGCGTCGATGAGGCCCTCTGCCTCGGCGACCGCTGTGCCATCCTCACCTGCCTACCGGGACACCAAGACCGAAACGATGACTGGACCGATGGCTGTGAGTACACCTGCACCCTCGGTGAGTGCTGGGACGAACCCCTCAAGGCCATCCGCACCACCGCCTTCTTCGGTGACGGCCAGCGCGGCATCGCCGGGGCCGAAGCCCACCTCATTTACCTCACCAACGACGGCGGCCTCACCTGGCATCCGCGCCGCGCCACCCCCATCGACAACGAGGTGCGCGCCCTCGCCGTCGCCGATGAACGCTTCGCCATGGCCGTCTTGCTCAACGGCACCGTCGTCCGCTCCCTCGACGCCGGCTTCACCTGGGAGAGCGTCTTCCTACCCACCGGGATGGGGCAACCTCTCGCCGTGGCCATCCACGGCCGACGCGCAGTCCTCGTCGGCTCACAAGCCTTCGCCACCTCCAACGACTATGGCGCCACCTGGACCAACCGCAGCACCCTCTTGGCCGGCGTCGACCCACGCGCCATCTACCTCGCCGGAGACTTCGTCATGATCGGCGGCGCCAACGGGGAAATCCTGCGCTCTGACGACGCTGGACAGAGCCTGGTTCGCGCCAACTCCCCCACCTCTGCGGCCATCCGCTTCATCGTCCCCCGCAGCCAACACCTCATCATCGGCGGCAACGGCTTCGTCGCGACCACCGCCGACCGCGGCGCCACCTGGACCCCCGTCGACGGCCTCCCCGCACGCGCCTGGACCCACTTGGCCGCCCAAGGCGAGCTGATGGTCGTCCTCTCGGGCAACAGCTTTGCCTACCGCCGCTCGGCCACACAGACTTTCACCGTCGTCGACGTCCTCGAGGCCCAAAACCTCACGGGGCTGCTCATGGTCGGTGAAGAAGCGCGACTCTTCGGCTACAGCCTGCCCTTTGGCCACGTCTTCGAGACCGAGCGGCGCCTCGAAACCCCACCCGAGGAGGAGCCCGTCGAAATCGTCACCTACAAACGCTACGGATTCCACTTCCCCGAGCACGACCTCCGCTGGCTGGCTGGCGACAACGCAGCCATCTACAGTGGCGGCGGTTCGGCCGGGCAACTCTTCACCAGCCTCGACAACGGACACACCTGGAGCGCCGTCGAACACGACATCGACACCTTGCCCCTGCGCTTCCCGGCGATCACCGCAGGTAAAGGCATCATCGCAACAGCGAGCGCCTACGTCCTCGACGTCGCCGCAACGCCCGTCCAGAGCCTTGACCTCTGCCAACTCACCCAGACCTGTGATGTGGCCAACCTCTACGTCACCGCCTTTCAAAGCGCCCCCGATCCCTACCTCGCCGTCGGTGCCCGCCTCACAGATCTGACCACGGATCCTGCCGAGGTCTTCCCGGGCCTCTTCATCAAGAATCCCACCGCCGCGCCTGCTGAAGCCTGGTTCTCGGTCAACCTCGGGCCCTACTACGCCGGGCCCCCGGCTTCCAATGTCTCGGCCATCTCCATCCAAAACCCGCGCATCGTCGTCGGCACCAACTACGGGGAAATCCTCGTCAGCACCGATCTCGGCGCTTCCTGGGAGTCCAAGCTCGCCCTCAACGCCACGGCCCACGCCTTCACCGCCATCCGCCAGTACGGCCAAACGGCGGCACCTTCCGTCGTCGCCTTGACCGCTGGCAGCGCCGGCCAGAGCTCCCAGATCTTCTTCTCCGAGTCTGGCGGCAACGGTTGGCCCAACATCACCGTCCCCGTGACCCCAGCCTGGCGCGATGAGATCGCACCCACCCAGCTCTTCGACTGGGATTGGCACCTCTCTTTCGGCATTGCCGTCGGACAGAACGGCACCATCATCCGCACTGACAATGGCGGTCGCACTTGGACGACCATGGACTGTGACACCGACGCAGACCTCCGTCACGTCGTCGTCACGGCCAACCACATCGTCGCCGTGAGCGACAGCGGCGTGGTCTGCTATTCCAAAGATCGGGTCTCCTTCGCTAAGACCGCCGTGCAAACCCTGGGCTGGCCCGTCGCCGATGTCATGAGCCTGGGCAACGAGATCCTCCTGGTCGCACCCGTTGGGCAAGTCCGTCGCTCGACTCAGCCCTGAACCAACCACGAATTCCCCGAAATCGGCGACGCTGCGTTGACAGCCCCTCGCGTCTTGTCTATTGAACAAGCAAGGGTTGGCGTAGATGAGCGCCCCGTCGCAGGTAACAGGTCATGGCGAGGATCACAGAAAAAAACCGCGTCCGCTGCTCCTTTTGTGGCAAAGAGTCCAAAGACGTCAAAAAGCTCATCGCCGGGCCCGACGTCCACATCTGCGATGAATGCGTCACCCTGTGCAACGAGATCATCGCCGAGGATCTCCAGCACACCAGCAACACCGGACCCTCCGCCCGGGAGATGCGCCCTAAGGTCATCAAAGACTTCCTCGACCAGCACGTCATTGGCCAAGAACGCGCCAAAATCGTCCTCGCCGTTGCGGTCTACAACCACTACAAGCGCATCGAGTCTCAGGTCGATGACAGCGATGACACCGAGCTCAGCAAGGGGAACATCCTGATGATCGGGCCCACGGGGAGCGGCAAGACCCTGCTGGCCCAAACCCTGGCCAGGCTCCTCGATGTGCCCTTTACCGTCGCCGACGCCACCTCCCTCACGGAAGCGGGCTACGTAGGCGAAGACGTTGAGAACGTCATCAAGAACCTGTGGATCGCCGCCGGACGCGACGTCGCCAAAGCGGCTCGGGGCATCGTCTGCATCGACGAAATCGACAAGATCGCTGGCAGAGGCGGCGGCCCTTCATCTACCCGCGACGTGGGCGGCGAAGGCGTGCAGCAAGCCTTGCTAAAAATGATCGAGTCCGAAAAGGTCATGATCCCGCCCGACGGCAGCCGCAACCGACCGCAGCAGGAATTCATTCAGGTCGACACCACCAACATCCTCTTCATCTGTACCGGATCCTTCAACGGCCTGACGGAGATCGTCCAGCGCCGCATTGGCCAGAGCCCCATCGGCTTCAATGCCGATATCGCCAAGAAGGGGCACCAGCAGAGCACCTTGCTCCACCAGGTGGAGACGGACGACCTCATCAAATACGGCCTGATACCAGAGTTCACTGGTCGACTCCCCGTGGTGGTCGCCCTGGAAGAACTCGACGACGAAGCCCTCTTGGAGATCCTCTGGAAACCTAAGAATTGCCTCCTCAAACAATACAAAAAGCTCTTCGAGTTCGAAAATGTCAAACTCGAGATCACCGATGACGGCATGCGCGCCATCGTCAAAGAGGCCATCAAACGCAAGAGTGGCGCGCGCGGGCTGCGCGGTGTCATGGAAGAAGTCATGCTCGACATCATGTACGAGCTGCCATCATTGGCCAACGTTCAGGAAGTGATCATCAACGAAGACGTCGTGAACGGTGCGCGTAAGCCGCTCATCGTCTTCGCCCAAAAAGCCTCCTAGCGAGCGGTAGGGGCTGGCGTCCTGCCCCCCGGAAGGAGCGAGCAAAGCCTCACTCAGAGGCCGGCGACGCGGCCTGCAACGACCGCAAATGGTCGCCATAGCCGGCGCTAGACAGCGCCTGGGTCTGACCGGAACCTGCATTGGGGCCGATGATGAAGGTCTGAGCTTTGGGGATCCCTACGGCCTCATAGGCTGTGATGTCCGTCATCGCGTTACCGTAGGCTGCGACCAAAACCAAACCTTGCGCTTGCAACGCCGCCAGCACGGCCGTCTTGTACGCGGCAACCCCCGCCGCCGATGGCAGCGACGCCGACAGGCTCTGGGTCAGCCACAGCGGCCCAGGAGCAAAGCCGCCATCCTTCAGCCACGACCGCGTCCGCTCGCTCAGCACGTAGGGCCGGCCCGTGACATAGACCACCCCGTAGCCCTCATCCCAATAATGGCGAGTCAACTCGGCCGCCGCTGGGTAGGACACCGGATCGTAATCACCGCTGATCAACTCGCGCATCAACTCGTCATCGCCCGTCGTCAGCGTCCCGTCGATGTCGAAAACCACCACGGGCAGACCTTCGGGCCACCAACTCAGCGTCGAATAGACCACCGTCCCGTCACCAACGACGACATGGGCCACCCAATAGTGACCTGGCCCCACTAGGGACTGGGGCTCGAAGACCAGCAAGGTTCGCCCATCCCTGTCGCTCACCGCTTGCCCTACTGACAACCACCTCTGCCCGTCGTGAACGAAGACCTCCACCACTTCGCCTTCCAGATCTCGCGACCACGGGCCGTAGGCAAATTTGCCCTGCAGCGCCACCGGCTCCCCATCGACACTCACCACATCCTGAGCGCTGTGTACCGCCGGCCACACACTCAAGAAGCGATTGCGTCGGCGTTCAAAGCGCCCCGGTACCGTGACCAAAGCCTCTGGCGCTACCCATCCTGATCTGCCGGCGCCGCTCGGCCCTTCGGTAAAAGAAACAGGCACCAACACGACCTGCAGAAGCAACAAAAACCCTAGCGAGACCGCGCTACGTCCCATCACCCTCACTCCGCAAGCTCGGCGATGCGCTCCAGCACCTCCGTGCGCATCGTGCCCGGTGGCAAGGATTTGAGGGCGCGCTTGTAACGGGTCACGGCAATGGCCCGCGCCCCGGCCCCGTCCGCCAAGCGCGCGCTCATCAGCAGCACGTGGACATCTCCAAAAAATTCGGCCCCTTGCATAGAGACCTCACCCGCTCTGTCGACCTCACCCAACCCCACCAGCGACTGCACCCACTGCTGGTAGAAGTGGACCACATGCAGCGCCGGCAGCTCGGCACCGCGCCGAACGCCTTTGCGGAGCAACTCGGCCGCCTCGTCGTAGTCACCGCGACGACTCGCCAATTCTGCAAGAAATACATAGGCCAACGGCGCATCGGCATCGAGCCGCAGCGCCTCGCGAAAGAGCTCACCCGCCTCATCGGGTTGCCCAAGGTCGAGCAACAGTTCCCCTAACCCGGTCACACCCTCACAGCACGGCTCCCGCTTGATCGCCGCGCGGTACATCTCGATGGCCCGCGCCGTGTCGCCCATCAGAGCGCTCACCTTGGCCATCCCATAGTGTGCGACGACCGCGTCCGGGTCTTCTTCCAACGCCTGGGTATAGGCAGCCAGCGCCGCATCTAGGTTTCCCTCAGCGAGAAAAGCGCGGGCATTCTCGATGTGCCCTCCAGCATCCTTTGCCATCGTCAACCCCAACGTATTGCCAAACTGCGCTACCTCGACGCCAACATCTCGTGCCAAGTCATGTCTACGCCCCGCTAGGATACCTATCCAGCGGCTTTTCTGCGAGCTTCCTGCAATACGACTTGCCCCACGAGGGCCATGCGTTGCTCTGCGTCGACGAATATACCCATGGGCACCTTGTCAGCCCTCCCTTCCTTGACTATGAGTCACCTGCCGCCGCCGTCACCAACTCGGCGGGCCTTCGCCGCGACAACTGCCCTTGTACTCAGCCACACCCGCTTTCCCCTGAGAACCATGACCGCCAAAATCTCCGGCAACACCTCGGGCCTCAACAGCCGACTCCTCAAAAGTCTCGAAAAACTCTACACCAGGAGAGTCGGAGTCGACCTCATGGTCAGCCCTGACTTTGCCCAACAACTGACGGCCATCTCCGCCGAAACCCGGCGCAAAATCGGCGTCTTCATCGATCGCCGCGGCTACATCGACAGCGTCATGGTCGGCGACGCCGAACGTCTCTTTCTCGCCGATGTCGGACGCCAACGCGTCGCCAGGAATCGCCTCCGCGGCCTGCGACTGGTCCTCACCGCCTTTCACCCCACCCCTGAGGGTGAACTCATCACCCCCGACGAGTACACGGACCTCCTCAAACTGCGCCTCGACCTCATCGTCAGTATCGCCGTCGTGCCTGGAGCCAAGCCTGGGGAAGCCCACTTTGCGCATCTCATCCCGCAGGGCAAGGAGATCGCCTGGGTCTCGACCCGTGCCCGCGCCGTCGCCGAGCTACCCGCCGACCTCACGGCCCGCTTGGCAGCCCTGGACGATGAGTTCGCCAGAAAAGCCGGGACCGCCTCCGACGTCACCGGCACCCCCGCCGTCTTGGTCCACCTCGACACGGGCGAAGCCGACGCCCCCGCCCGCCGCCGTGAGATGATCGAGCTCTGCCAGAGCGCCGGCCTCGAGGTGCTGGACATCGTCGAGCAAAAACGCGCCAAAATCGACCCGAAGTTCGTCGTCGGAAGTGGAAAGCTGCAGCACATTGAGCTGCTCTGTCTCGACCTCGACGCCTCGATGCTCGTCTTCGACCGCGATCTTACCCCAGCCCAGTCGCGCGCCATCTCTGAACGCACCGATCTCAAAGTCATCGACCGGACCCAACTCATCCTCGACATCTTCGCCCAGCGGGCCATCAGCCACGACGGCAAACTCCAGGTCGAGCTCGCCCAGCTCAAGTACATGCTGCCCAAGCTCATCCAGAAGAACACCGCCATGAGTCGCCTCACCGGTGGGATAGGCGGACGCGGACCCGGAGAAACCAAGCTGGAGATCAACCGCCGCCGGGCCCGTGACCGCATCCATCGCCTCGAAAAGCTCCTGCAAGAGCTCGCACGGCAACGCCAACTACGTCGCAAACAACGCAACCTCCGTGATGTCCCCATCATCGGCCTCGTCGGCTACACCAACGCTGGCAAGTCCACCCTCCTCAACACCCTCACCCAAGCCCGCGTCAACGCTGAGGACAAGCTCTTTGCCACCCTTGACCCCACCAGCCGACGCCTGCGCTTTCCCCACGACCGCGAAGTCGTCCTCACCGATACGGTCGGCTTCATCAGAGACCTCCCCAAAGATCTCGTCGCTGCCTTCAAGGCCACCCTGGAAGAGTTGGATCACGCCGACCTCCTCATCCAAGTCGTCGATGCCGCAGACAAGGACCACGAGCTACACATCAAAGCCGTCCAAAACATCCTGCAGGACCTTGACCTGCACACCAAGCCCGTGATCCGCGTGCTGAACAAGGCCGACCTTCTGCCCCCCGAACGCGCCACCGAGCTCCACCATCAACACGAAGCCCTCCTCATCTCCGCCACGGACCCTCACAGCACCCAACCCCTACTCGAAGCCATCGACACCCGCCTCGCTTGGGAAGGAAAGTGGGAACCAACCTTGCCACGCGATGAGCGTCCCGACCAAGTGCTGGTACGCAACCTCGATAGCACCGCGGACTTGACCACTTAGAGCCCAAAGACCTCCTGGCAACGGCGCCGTCTGCGACACTTCCTGACCCGCCGCTTCACGCCCCACGTTGACGCTCAAAACGCGCTCGGCTATGAACGGTTAGCCCTGTCGCCGTGCCGAGCACGGCCTGTCCCCATGCGCCTTGACTCAAGGAGGTTCCCAGTGCCTTACATCCGTCTCATTGCCTGCTTCTTTGCCACCATCGCCGTTGCCTTCACCTTTGCCGCCTGCGAGGAAAAAGCGGCCCCCAAGGATGAGAAAAAGGAACCCGCAAAAAAAGAAGCCGTCCAAGAGCCACAGCCAGGCACCGAAGCACCGCCCGCCGATCCAAGCCCGGCTGCCGCCGTGCGCATGGCTGACCTCAAAGTGAGCGCCGAAGGGTGGGAAGGGGACTTCAACCAGATGCTCTCTTCATGGACCATCGAGAAGTACACCCCCAACGAAGAGGGCTTCAACGATCCCAATCGGGTTTACGTCGACGCCTTCGACGCCGAGAACCCCGCCGATGTCGAGGCCTATGCTGCCAAGCTCCTCGAACCCAACTTCCAGGACTTCGGCTACAAATACGAGGAAATCACCCGCAAGGAAGGCGTCGATGGCGGTTGGATCATCGAAGGCGTCGTCGTTGACCTCAACGATCCTGAAGACAAAGAACTCGGCTTCGTCGTGCAACGCGAAGTGGAAGGCGGGAAAATCCGCTGCAAAAGCGGCACCCTGGTCTCTGCCGAACTCCGCGCCGAAGCCATCGCCATGTGCCAAGGCTTAGGTTACTAATTCATGGAACACAACCAATGGCGCCCCCAAGGCCTCATCGGGGTCGTGCACCTGCCGGCCATGCCCGGAGATCCTCGAGCCACCGCATCTTTCCGCGAGATCGAGGCCTTCGCGTGGCGCGACGCTGAACACCTCGCCCGCGGTGGCTGCGACGCAATCATCGTCGAGAACTTCGGCTCGGCGCCCTTCCCCAAGGGCGATCCGCAGAACCGCATTCCGCCCCACCAGTGCGCCCTCATGGCCCTCTTCGTCAGGCGTTGCGTCGCCCACCTCGGCTTGCCTGTCGGTGTCAACTGCCTCCGCAACGACATCTTCTCGGCCCTCGGAATCGCCGCCGCTGCCGACGCCGCCTTTGTCCGGGTCAACGTCCACACTGGCGCATACCTCACGGATCAAGGCATCATCGAAGGCGAAGCCTACGCTTCCCTGCGCTACCGCCAACAACTGGGCCAGGAACACGTCACCATCTGTGCCGACATCCTGGTCAAGCACGCCGCACCTCTCACCCCCTTGGATCCCCAAAGCGCTACCAAAGACACCCTCGAGCGCGGCCTGGCTGACGCCGTCATCGTCACCGGACAAGCCACCGGTGCCCCAGTGGATCCTGCACGCCTCGCCGAAGTACGCGCGGCAGCCAAAAACTGTCCCGTCATCATCGGCTCCGGCGTCAGCCCCCAGACCTTGCCGGTGCTCAAACCTCACGCCGACGCCTTCATTGTCGGCACCTGGCTCAAGGAAGAGGGAAAGGTCGCCAACCCGGTAGACATCGACCGCGTCAAAGAGATGTCCACCCTCTTACGCCGCTGAACCACCAAACGCCAACGCGCCGCCATGGCTACACGACAACCGGTGCCATCGCCACGACTCAGCGGCTGTTGACCATCAAGGCAGGTTGCCCTGTCGCGATCACCACGTCCCGCCACAGAGAAGACTCGGGATCGATGCGATTGCGCTGCGCAACCGATAGCGCCATCGGAATGTGAACGAAAACATCGTTCACCAAACTGACGAGCATGGCCGTCCGTCCGGTCATCGCCGCATGAACGGCGTGCGCACCCAGGCGAGAGCAGTAAATCGAGTCGTTCGGATTGGCCGCAGTCCCCCGGATGATATAACTCGGATCGATGTACTTGAGGTTCGCCACCCAGCCCTTCTCTTTGGCATCCACGATGATGCGATCTCTCAGGAAGGTGCCGATATCACCCAACGCTCTGTTCCCTGACGCGTCATGACCCTCGGCCTGCGCCAAGTGCTGGCCAGCCCCTTCAGCCACCAGCACCACCGCGTGGCCGCGCCGCTCCAGACGCCGGCGCAAATGGGCCAAAAAACCGTTCTCGCCTTCCAAATCGAAGGGTACCTCTGGCACCAGAACGAAGTTCACATCGTTTGAAGCTAAAGCCGTGCTCGCCGCGATGAAGCCCGACTCCCGCCCCATGACCTTGACCAGACCGACGCCATTGACCGCGCCCGTCGCCTCCACATGGGCGGCACATACCGCATCCACGGCACGACCCACCGCCGTCTCGAAGCCAAAAGAGCGCTGCACGAAGCTCAGATCGTTGTCGATGGTCTTGGGAATCCCGACCACGGACAAGACCCTGCCCCGCTGCGCCGCCTCCTGACAGATGGCCAAGGCGCCGCGCTGCGTACCATCGCCACCGATCGTAAACAACATGTTCACATTGAGCTGTTCGAGCGCATCGACAATGGCCGCGGTTCGAGCCCCGCCACGAGACGACCCCAGCACGGTGCCCCCCTGCTGATGTATCTTGGACACCAACTCGGGGCTCAGGGGCATCGGGGGAAAGTGGTTCTCCGGCAAAAACCCGTGATAACCATGACGTATCCCTAAAATGTTCTTCACCCCGTAGTGATGCCAGAGGGTCATGACCAGCGCCCGAATCACGTCATTGAGCCCTGGACACAGACCGCCGCAGGTCACAATGGCGGCGCACACTTTGCTCGGATCAAAGTACACCATCTCCCGCGGTCCGGCCTTCTCCATCAACGATGGACGTTCGTACGCGCGCACCAAACGCTCTTCTTCGAGATCACAGCGCAGGTCATAGATGACATAAGCCTGATCGTCGACGTAATTGGCGATGAAATCGTCCATCACTTTGGAGAGCCGCATCGGTGAAGCAATTTTGGCCTCCCCTAGCCGTGGAATGCGAAAGTCGAGCGCCCTATCCATCTCTTTCCTTGCTCCTTGTCTCGGCGCACCACCACCCGGCCGCTTCACACCTCAACCTGCCGCGGAGCGCACTCCCGACGTTACTATCCTGTCCCACAGCCTTTCACGCAAGCCCCTGACGCCCCTCGACAGGGCTGTGAGAGCAATGTCACCAGGAGTCTTGACCCCATCGACGCCACGAATCAACATGGTTGTCGAGGAATTGCGCGCCCCTGCACGTTGACCTGCATGAGGCTTGGTCGTCCGGGGGCATCTGCCAACACGCTTCTGTTGGAACTTCCCTCAGCGCCTCAAGGAGTTCATGGATGACCACCGCGACTACATTCTTTCAACGCCACGCGCCTCCCACCTTCTGCTGGGTCCTGTTGGCTGCTGTCATGGTCACCTGCATCCCTCAACCAGGACCCGCAGAGGTCAACCACCTTGGAGCAGAGACCGCGCAGGCCCCGCCCGAAACTGCGTCCACAACGCCAGCACCACCCCCTGCCCTGCTCCCCGACTTGTTCGCGCAATCCCCCTGGGAACAAGCCGGCGAGTCCTTCCGCCAGGAGCAGTGGCAAGCGGCCAGCCAGCAACTCGCAGCAGCGCTGCAAGGAGCCGCGACGCATGTGGAGCCTTCCCATCTCGAAGCCTATCGCTTTGCCTTGGCCTACGCCCTCCTCAAGCAGGATCAATTCGCTGAAGCACAAACCAACTTCGCTGCGGTCGTCGAGTTGAACGGTCCTCTCCGCGATTACGCCGCCGCCTTCGCCGCCGAATCGGCCTTCGCCCTCGGCGATTTCAACGCCGCAACCCAATGGGCCGGGCTGGTGCGCAGCGACGCCCTCATCGCGCCCCACAGCCGTGCCATCCACGGCCTCAGCGAGGGCGCCCTTGGCCAGTGGCAGCACGCCATCGACCTCCTACAACCACTCCACGCCGAGCTGCCTCAGCCGTGGCAACGGCGCGCCCTTTTGGCCCTGGCTAACGCCCAGAGTGAACTCGAACTCACCCAACCTGCCGCTGAAAACTACCGTACCCTTCAGCAACGTTGGCCATCTTCCGCAGAAGCCAAAATGGCCGCCGAAAAACTCGAGGCGCTGCGACCCAAGCTGCCCACAGATTTCTTCGCCACCAAAGCCCCACCACCCGCCGACCCCTACGCAGACGCCATGCGCCTCTACAACGCTCACCGCTCCGAGCAGGCCATCGCCGCCATGCTAGAGTTGCGCAAAAAGGCTGACCCCCAGAAACAACGCGACCGCTGGTGCGACCTCACCTTCCATATCGGCAAGAGCCACACCAAACTCCGTGAGCACGCCAAAGCCCTCACCTACTACGACGAGGCCATCAACCACTGCGACCACACCGACTGGCACATCAAGGCCCTCTACACCGGTGGCTCTGCCGCCTGGAACGCCGGACAGCAACCCAAGGCCATTCAGCACTACCGCACCATCATCGACCGCTACGCCACCCACTCCTACGCCGACGATGCCTACCTCTTCATTGCCCGCATCCACTTCGAACAGAAGCGCACCGACGATGCCATTCAAGCCCTCAACGACCAACTCGCCGCCTACCCGGACGGCGACATGGCCAAAGACGCACACTGGCTCCTCTTCCAGCAGCTCTACACCCAGGGGCAATGGCGCGAAGCCATCGCCTATGTCGATCGCCATGGCGCCCACGCCGGCGAAGACGACCTCTACTCCATGGGACGCCTCGCCTACTTCCAAGCGCGCGCCCTCGAGCAGAAGGGTGACAAAGACGCTGCCGTGCAAGCCTTCCTCTCCATCCTCGATGCCCACCCACTGACGTACTACGCTAGCCTCTCCCTGAGCCGCCTCCATCGACTGGCACCCAAAGACGCCCAGCTTTGGGTGCAAAGCCACCGCAGCCGTCCCATCGAGCCGCACTTAGACAACATCCGCCTCCCCTGGCCCGAGATCGCTGGCGACCCCGCCTTTCAACGCGGCAGCACCTTCCTCGCTCTTGGCCTCCACCCGTGGGGCAAAGCCGAGCTCCAGCGGTTGCGAGATGCACACCCCGAAGACCCGACCTTCGCTTGGCTCAACGCCGCCCTCTACCAACAAGCACATGACTACCTCGGCAGCCATCGCATGGCAGCTCAACTGGCCACTTCCTCCTCCTGGTTCACTGAAGAAGGGCGACGCCACTGGGCCCTCGCCTATCCACGCCCCTTCTGGGAACAAGTCAAGGCCCACGGCGACAAACACCAGCTCCCGACGGAACTCGTTTACGCCATCATGCGCGAAGAGAGCGCCTTCAACCCTGCGGTCGAATCTTGGGCCAATGCGCGTGGCCTCATGCAACTCATGCTGCCAACAGCACGATCCACCGCGTCATCATTGGGAATGCCCGCCCCCAATGAGCAAGATCTTTTCAAGCCCCCCATCGCTATCGCCTTGGGCGTTGGCTACCTGGCCAAGCTAGCCAGCACCTTCGCCCAGCACCCCACCCTAATCATCGCAGGCTATAACGGCGGACAGGGCAACGTCGGCCGCTGGCTCCGCGAAAACGGAGACCTCCCTCTAGACCTGTGGGTCGAGATGATCACCTTTGGCCAGACCCGCAACTATGCCAAGCGGGTCTCCATGACTTACTGGCGCTATTGCTGGCTCTATGACCAAGACCTCCCCATCATACCTGTTGACCCAGCTCAGAAGCCGCCAGCACAAAGCCCCTAGCGGCCACTTCATTGTGCGCCAACCCACGGACACAAAGCCCCCCCACCGGGGCCGTGGGTCCAACCTTGCCGCTCCCCACCCTTTGCTGTAAAATTACACCAAAGGGTGAAACGAGCGACCCTCGCGCCACCCGGAACCCATGGCTGGCCCACCTACTTAAGCCCATGCGAACACTGTACACCTCGCCAACATTTGTCACGATTCTCGCAAGGACACTGCAACGCGCAGTCACTGCGCCGTGGCTGCTGGACGAATGTAAGGAGGCGCATAGATTCCAACCTGACGCCCACCGCGCAGGGGGCAAGCCCAGTGGTTCTCGTTGCAGAAGGAGCCCACCATGATTCCCGATTACCTCATCATCGACGAAATCCGTCGCCGCAGGGAAGAAGCGTGGGAGCCGGAACCTTTGCGCCTTCCCCTCTACATTCCCCATTGGCCGCCCCGGGCCGGGGAAGAAGAGGATAGTGAAGAGCCGGCTTCACGAGTCATCATTATCGACATGAGCGAGCTGAGAAACTAGGCTTGCCTGTCTTTTTGCGGCAAAAGCTCCCCTAGGGGAGCTTTTGCTCGTTTTCTAACCGCAAACGCCCCTGACACGCCGGCGTGACCAAGAGAAAAAAAGCTGCTATAGGCCCACCCATCGGCGGAACTTGCGCGCAAGAACGGGGCTCACTGACAACCAGCGCTCGACACCACCCGCACCCACAACCAAGGCTCAACACCTCTCTGGAGATCGCAATGCGCTTCGATAGAATGAAGGTCTTCTCCGGTTCATCCCACCCCAAACTAGCCACAGCCATCTGCGCTGAACTCGGAGAACCCCTGGGCCGGATCTCGAGCGTGCGCTTCTCGAACGAAAACATCCTCCTCCAGGTCGATGAGAATGTGCGCGGCTGCGACGTCTACGTCGTGCAGACCGCTTGCTCGCCTTTGCACGACAACATCATGGAACTGCTCATCCTCATCGACGCACTCAAGCACGCATCAGCGGCGCGCATCACAGCCGTCTTGCCCTATATGCCCTATGTGCGCTCCGACAAAAAAGACCGCCCCAGGATCTCCATCACTGCGCGCCTCATGGCTGATCTCCTTGAAAGCGCGGGCGCCAACCGCGTCTTGGTCATCGACCTCCACGCGCCCCAGATTCAAGGCTTCTTCCGCATCCCAGCCGACCACCTGCTAGCCGCCCCTCTCATCTCGGATTACCTCCTCCGCAAAGATCTACACGACGCCGTCTTGGTCGCCCCGGACGCCGGAGAGGTCAAAGACCTCATCCGCTACGTCGACCAGCTTGGACTCCCAATGGCCATCATCGACAAACGCCGGGTCGCTGACGATGAATGCGCCAAAGCCGTGAACATCATCGGCGATGTCAAAGACAAAACCTGCATCCTCATCGACGACGAGATCGCCTCGGCCGGCACCATGGTCAGCTCAGCATCGTACCTCCACCAACAGGGCGCCAAGCGTGTCCTCGCTGCTTGTACCCACGCCGTCTTCAGTGGCAACGCCACTGAACGACTCGCCAATGCCCCCTTTGAAGAAGTCATCGTCACCGACACCATCCCCCTACCCGACCAGAAACGCTTCCCCTCCCTCACCGTCCTCAGCATCGCCCCCATTCTGGCACGGGCCATCTCTTGCATCCATTACGGAGACTCCGTCTCCCGCCTCTTCACCGGCGCCCTCCAACCGGTGGTCCGCTGAGTCATGCGTGTGATACCCCTTGGCACTTCCGCTGGAAAAGCCACCGCCGAGCGCATGACCGCGGCCTTTGCCATCCAGACCGCCAAGCAGCTCCTCCTCCTCGACTGCGGGGAAGGGACCCAACATCAAATGCGACGCGCCGCCCTGCGGCCGCACCGCCTCAGCCTCGTCTGTATCTCCCACCTCCATGGCGATCATTTGCACGGATTGCCCGCCCTGCTAGGGACCCTCTCCCTATGCAACCGCCAGCAGCCTCTCACCCTCATCGGTCCGCCTGGACTCGCCACCTACCTCGACACCCTCCGCTCCCTCCAGGTCATCTATCCCGACTTCCCCATCCACCTCCATGAGTGCGGAACACAGCGCACTACCCCATTCACCGTCGGCGATCTCCAACTAACAGCCCTCCCCCTGCAACACCGCATCGCTTGCTTCGGATTTCGTATCACCGAGCATCCCTGTGCGCGACTCGATGCCCAACGACTCCAAGACAGCGCCGTCCCCCATGGCCCCTGTCGTAGCCGTCTGCGCCAGGGCCAAGACGTCAACATGCCCGACGGACGCATCCTCATCGCCAACGACTTCCTCCGCCCAATCCCATCTTGTTCGGTCACCTATTGCACCGACACTGCGCCCTGCGAAAACACACGCATCCTGGCCCAAGACGCAGATTTACTCATCCATGAAGCCACTTACGCCAACGACGCTCAAGAGCAAGCTCACCAACGTGGCCACTCAACGGTCAACGACGCCGCACGCTGCGCGCGCGCGGCCCAGGTCAAGCGCCTCCTCCTCACCCACTTCAGCCCCCGCTACGATGACCTGAGCCTCCTCCTGGCCCAAGCCCGCGCCGTCTTCCCCCACACCGACCTAGCCGAAGAACTCCAGCCCATCGAGGTCTGCAGCAAACAGCACTCCAACTGAAGCCAGACGACAGCGGTCAATAACGCACCTTCGCGCGATCCGCCGTCCACACCCCACCACCGCTGAACTTGTCCCCATAACCCCATTTGCCCTCGAGCTTCTGACCATCGGAGCTCATCACGAAATATCCCTTACCCGATACCTCGCGCCGACCCACGCTCAAGTCTCCTTCCTGCACCCAATCAAAACGCAACACCCCGCCCTCCAGCGTTCCCATAAGGGTACCGCCGCTCCGATAGGTAAACGTCCCCTTGACTTGTTCACCCGTCTGAACCAACTCCATATCGCCGTAATTGGAGTACCAAAGACCGGAGTATTCCACCCCTGGCGGCATGGCGCTCGTGGGGATGCGCTCGATACCACCACAACCAACCCCACCCAACCAAACGAAAGCGACCACCATTGCCAGCATCATCCACTTGCTCATCTCAACTCTCCTCCTGTCTCCTGCCCAGGCGTCAACGGCCTAACAAAGTATGAACGGCATGGACATGCAGTGCATGTCCCCCACGCCACACCTCCGCCGCCGCCAACAGCGGGCGCCCCAACAACGCAAAGTCACCCAAAAAGTCCAAGACCTTGTGGCGCAACGGCTCGTCGCGGAAACGTAGCCCATCGGGATTCAGACACTGACCTGCCGAAAAAACCACCGCGTTCGCCAATGAACCACCTCGCGCCAAACCAGACGCTCGTAGCCTATCCAACCACGACAAAAATGTAAAAGTTCTCGCCCCCGCCAACCGATCCACGAAATCTGCCCCATCCTCCCACACCACGCGCTTCGCCATACGAGGAGGCAGCTCTCCATAATCCAGCCCATAAGCCACCCGACGCCGTGACGACGGCCGCAGCCGCAGCCAAGCATCACCCTCACACACCGTCACCGGCCGCCGCAATCGATACCAAGAAACTTGCCGCGCCTGCACCAACCCCCGCGCCAGCATCGCCTGGCAATAGCCGGCTGCACTGCCATCCAAAACCGGCAGCTCCTCCCCCTCTACCAAGGCCATCTCAACTCCCTGCAAGCCCAGCCCATTCAACGCCGCGAACAAATGCTCCACCCCGGCCCACCGCTCACCCCACGGCATCTCGATGACCACCCTCCGCGCAACGTCCACCACCCGTGCCTCGCCCACCCGGCAGCGCTCACCCCCTCGCCCCACCAACCACCAACCCAAGGGCGCGGGACGCAACTGTACACAGCCCATCATGCCGCCATGCAGGCCCACACCACGCCACTCACACGAGCCCACCAACACCCGCCCAGGTCCCAGCACATCTTGAATCAAGCCCGCCGTCATCCCCAGCACAACTAAGCGCCCAGACCTAACGCAGGCTCGGGCAACACCCCCTTCAACCCGGGATGCTCGTGCAACAACGTCACCTCAGCCCAAGACAACCGCGTCACGCGCCGGTAATTCGGCGACGCGATCACCACCCGCAGCCAAGACGAGTCTCCGACCACCTCGACCGTCACCTGTCCTTGTGGACCATAGCGCAGAAGATCGCGCTCGACGCTCTTCAGACGCCGAAATGAACGCGCCGCCCGTCGCATCGCCGGCTGCTCATAGAGCCAAAAATTGCGATTGCGACTCAGCGCCCTATCACCCTGATAAAGGCGCCGCAATAGAGCCTCGTAGCTCGTGTCCATGCGTCCTCCTTTCAGGTCGCTAGCCCTAATCCATTTTAACCCACACCAGGCGGGATGCCAACCTCTAGCTATCTCTTCCCAAGAATCCCCCAAATCGCTACACAGGAATGGGAACACATGACCAGAGACTCCCATGCCACCCCAGTCTACGCCTCAACTCAAAACCCTCGCGACACCCAAGGCGTGGGCCATCAACATCTTGCTCATGGCCGCCCTCGTGACCATTGGGCCTGTCACGCCTTCCTGCGCCGCGCCTCCAGCCCCTTCTCTCACCACACCGGGCATCGCCCTCCCGCCCACAGCGGGGATCCCCCCCAAACACCGCCGCGAAGTCAGACAAATCCTCCTCTCCCCCAGCGGAGACACCCTGGCATCACTCTCTCCTGACCTCATCGTCCTGTGGCAACTGCCAGACTTGCGCTACATCGCCGCCACACCCCCACCACCAAACACGGCAACACCGAGACAGGTGGCCATCGCCGACAACGGCGCGGCCATCGCCATCGACGCCGGCACTCTCTTCCTGTGGCAACGCAACACGGAGCAATGGACCGAGTTGACCACCCCCAAGGAAAGCCTCCTACAACTCATCGGCTTTCTCGGTGACCAGCACCTCCTGTGGTTGGGCGACAAGGCCCAAGTCGCCACCTTCTCCCTCCTGGAGCAAGCGCGATCCCTGCACCCAGTCTCCGTCTTCCCCCTCTTCCTCGCTGCCGGCCGAGACGGCAGCTACTTGTTCTGGACACTGCCCATCACCTTCTTGCTCCCACGACCGGGACAAGAGCCGCCCTTCATCATCCGTCAATTAGAGGGACAGTACCTGACGACCCCCACGGGTGAACGCTACGCGCCCCCCCTCCACTTCGACCACCAAACCCTCGCCCCAATCGCAGACCCAACCAGCGAAAAAGCCATCCAGATTACCCCATCAGACGTG
This sequence comes from uncultured Myxococcales bacterium, assembly GCA_964454015.1. Classification (GTDB taxonomy): domain Bacteria; phylum Myxococcota_A; class Bradymonadia; order UBA4248; family UBA4248; genus CAYVQF01. The sequence goes on along the minus strand of CAYVQF010000038.1, from coordinate 26,566 downwards.
CTCATCTTCGACTTCCCGCACCAACAGGTCCGACAACTCACAGGTGTAGCACCCTACGCCAACATCTTGGGCCAGCGCCCACTGGCCCACGCCATCTCACCAGACGCCCGCTACTACGCCCTGGCCTTTGAAAACGGCGTCATACAAATATGGGACTTCCAGGAGGAAACGCTCCATACCCACATCAAGTTACTGGAGCACCACGTGCGTCGAGTTCATCCACAGAAGATCTTCGACCTGCGCTTCACCGATGCATGCCTCTGGCTGCTGGTGCCAGAGCAGCGCCTCCTATGCCTCGAACCCCTGAGCGGCAGCATCACCCACCAACACGAGCTCTGATTCCCCGTCAGCGCACGATGATCCGCAACCGCGGCCCAGCGCTCAAGCGCAACGGGCCCACAGCACGGTGCATATCGCCATCAATGGTGAAGGAGATTGGAGTGTCGGCCGTAAAGACCGCCTCATGCGCGACGATACTCGGCACGAGCGCGGGGTCGACAGGCATACCCAAGCGAATCCGTGGCAACTGAAGTCCAAAACCCAAGGCCGAAGTCTTGACCGCCAACAGGTGAAACGCTCCTGGCTTCTCACGACAGCGAATGAAGGGTCTGAAGCCAAGGCCAATCTGTTCGATCGTCGCCGCTACGACAGCACAACTCTCGCCATCCGTCCACGGCTCACCATCCACCGTGACCAACGCCCGGAAAGGCTGAAATAGGCGCTTCGCAAACGGGCCGCCCACCAAGGCCGAACCGATCCCTTGCATCAACACGGAAAAGGCCGCCACCGGGCCACCACGTGATGGCGTGTCGTAATAGGCATCGAGATAGTTCGCGATCAGCCCGTTGCCAAAAATGAAACCATAATGGTGGTGTCCGTCGTAATCCACTCGGAGAATGTCCCGCTCCGTAACCTCAAAAGCCTGGCCCGTGTGGTACTTCTCCGAAACCTCCAACAAAATGCGCCCAGGAGTCCCCTTGATGCCCACGGCATTCGAGATGGTGTTCATCGTCCCGCCGCGCAAGAACGCTATCAACGGTAGGGGCTCATCCCCATAGACATCGATGAAGGTCGTCAGGGTCACATGGTTGGTGCCATCCCCACCATTGAGCGCTAAAACCTCCACCCCCTTGGACCGAAAATGCTCGGCCACCCGACGAATGTCCTCGGGTTGCTGGGTCATCTCATGCCGGTCCGCCTCTTGGCCGAGAATATAACCAAGGCGACGCAACTGTTCTGGATTCCGCCGATTGCGGCGACTATTGGGGTTGGTGACAATTCCAATGCCGGGCATTTCCCCTCCAACAATGCCACACTCATCTTGCACACGGCGCCATACGCCATCGTTGTGGCTTGCGGCATGCCGTCGCCAATGTCAAGGCGTCACGACGCACGCTACAGCGCCAACACCGCCTGCTTGAACTCAGCCGCCGTCTGAAATCGCGCCTGGTGACTCTTGGCCAAAAGCCGGTCCAGCAGCCGCAACACACCAGCCGGGGCATCGACACCTTCACGCACCCGCAAAGGAGGCGGCGCACAGGTGCAGTGCTTGATCATCACCACGCGCTCACTCTCATCGTCAAAGGGCTTGTGCCCAGTCAAAATCTCGTACAACAAAACCCCTACCGTGTAGAGCTCTGTCGCCGGACCGAGCGCACCCAAAAGCCCACGCGCCTGCTCTGGCGCCATATAAGCCGGCGTCCCCAACACCGAACGGGTCGTCGCCCCAGGCTCCGCCGCCTCGAAACGCGCCAAGCCAAAATCGGTCACCCTAAGGCGCCGCCGCTTCAAATCTATCAACAAATTCGACGGCTTTAGATCCTGGTGCAAGACACCATGCTCGTGAATGAATCCCAGGATGTCTGCCAACTGTAGCAACGCCGCCCGTAAAAAACGCCAAGTCACCGGACGATGGACGAAGTGCGCCAACGAGCGACCCAGCACCAACTCCATGGTCAAATACGGACGACCATCCCCACTCCAGCCCCGCGAATAGTGACCCACCACACCGGGATGGCGCAGCAACCGCGTCGCACGCCACTCCCGCTCAAACTGGGTATGAACGTGCACGTTCTCTGCTAACTCACGCCGCGCAACCTTGACCACGAATGGCGCCTCGAGGGCTGAATGCCGCGCTAGCCAAATCTCCGCAATGCCACCACTTCCAATGGGACGCTCCAACTCCAAGGTCTCGAACGACGCCTCGCTCAGCACCAACTCCGCAGAGTCCAGAGCTGCCGTTCCACTGGCGGGCGTCTGCAACAACACACCAGCCGCCTGGGTCTCGAACTCCCCCGTCGTCAACGCCTCGGGACACACATGACCACGCAACGACACCGGGGAAGCAGTCCCCTGAGTCACTTCAGCGCTGCAGGCCTGCGCCGCATCTCTGTCGTCACGCGTCATCATTTCATGCATGGGCCGCCCACAACGTGGAAAAAGGTCGCCACGGACGCATCAACCTTAATCTAGCCCACTCTGACAGCGGTGTCACCCTTCATTTACATATTCACTAAAAATTTCCAGACACAGTCGCGCGCTCAAGCTGCGCGCCCACAGCTTGGCTCAGACCAGCGCACCATGCACAAAAAAACAACTCCCTCGAGAACAGGACCTCACGAAGTCCTGTCCTCGAGGGAGCTGTTAAGCTCCCCCGGTGGGTCGCTCCAAGAAGGAGACGGCACCCTTCACAGCAACCCCCGGGCCACTAAGCACACAAAAAACGACGCAAAAATAACCCTTCGCTTCAGGCACTTACCCACACCACCCCTGCAACCACCATCCGAAAATATGCCCTTTGCAAAGCAGCCACTATCAGCCTATGCTAGCAACATAAACAGTGCCCCCCCCCTTCCCCCGGAAGACCGAGCGACGGACATGAATGTAAAAGCGCACGACCTCGCCGAAACCACCGCCAAGGCCAAACACGACCTCATCAAACACCTCGACATACCTCATCCCGGCACAGCCCTCTCCGCTGCCGCCTGGGAGGTACTGTTGCGAAGACTTTACAATAAAAACAGCGGCATAACCTCACTCGGCGCTATCTGGATCTTCAAACTCAAAGAAGCCACCGCCATCCACCCCGCCCTGGGGCCAGAAATCAACGACCTCGAAGCCATCATTCGCACCATTGGCCTCGCTGAGCAAGACGCAAAAAAAGCCGCTCGCGAACTCCTCCCCGTGCCACTGCTCCTCATCGAGCAACTCCACGAGCTCGTCGCCACCGTGCGCGCACTCGATAACAAGGCCCAACACCATCACAACCTCTCCACCCCCGACAAGCTCGATGCCTTGGAGTGGCTCCTCGACGAACACCCGCAGACAAACACCAGCGACAACACAGGAAACCAACGGCGAAGAGTCCTCGTCGTCGATGACCGCCTCGACGCCATCGAGCGCTTCCATGCCATCGACCACCTCAGAGAACGATTCGAATGGGTCACACTCTGCGAACTCGAGGGCCCCTGCTGGCACTGCCCCCACAGCACCGCCTGCCCCATGAAGCGTGCGCGCAACTTCCGCGAGCTCGAAGGCGCCCTGCGCCGCGCCCAAGCCACCAGCAAACCCATCGACGTCATCCTCATGGACGTCCGCTTCGATGACATCGCTGCTGGGGAACTCCTGGCCCCACCCCCTGGACTCGTCCCCGATAATGAAGCCTCGGCACGCGCCCTACAGGGACCACTCATCGTAAGACTCCTACACGAACGCACCGACCTACCCCGAGTCCCCGTCGTCCTCATGACCGCCAGAGAAACCCTCCCACCAGGCGCAGAGAGACTGCTCCAAGGACTAGATGGACTCCACTTCCTCGACGATGAAGCCAGCATCGAAGCCCTCGCCGCCCGGCTCGACACCGTCGGCCGAAGGGCATCACGCCCCATGGCTGAAGGCGACTTCTTCTGGGGCAGAGCCCCTGCCATGCTCGCTGTCCGCGAACAAGTTGAACTCCTCGCCCTCGGGCCCAGGCCCGTGCTACTCACCGGACCTTCTGGCACCGGAAAAAGCTTCCTCGTCGAAGAGGTCATCCTGCCCCTCAGCGGGCGCTCACACCTGGTCACCCTCGACCTCTCGGCACTCCCAGAAACCCTGGTCGAGAGCGAACTCTTCGGCCACGTCAAGGGCGCCTTCTCTGGCGCCCACGTCGACCGCCCGGGACTCATTGAAGAGGCCGACGGCGGCATCCTCTTCATCGACGAGATCGGCCACCTCACCCCCGAAAACCAACGGCGACTCCTGCTCTTCCTTCAGGACCGACAAGTCAGAAGGGTCGGAGCATCACACCGAACCCGGCGCAAAGTCGACGTCAAGGTCGTCACCGCGACGCACCTCGATCTCGCCCACGAAACCGAGAGCGGCGCCTTCCGCTTCGATCTCTACATGCGCCTGCGCCCGGCAACCCAGGTCAGACTCCCCACCCTGGCAGAGCGCATCGAAGACATCGACAACCTCATCCGCCATCTGGTCGACCGCCTCCTCACCGGGCCAGAACTCCTCCCCTACGTCCAAGAAGTCGCCCGCACCCGCGCCACCACGGATCGGGTCGACGTCATCTTTGGCCACAACCCAGCCCAACCTGGACACATCGGCCTGCGCTTCCCCCAAGCGACCCTCGCCGCCTTTCGCAACCATCCATGGACCGGAAACACCCGCGAGCTCGACAGCGTCCTCGACACCCTCCTCCTCAAAGCCTTCGCTGACGCCCGCCTCGCACGCTTCCGCAGCACCATCCTCGAAATCGACCACTACCTCGCCCTCAAACTCCTCGGCGTCGGCAAAGGACACAGCCCAGGCGGCGTACCCACGCTCAACATCACCATCACCCCCGCATCGGACCTCAAAGAAATGCGCCAGCGACTCGAGCGCGCCTACCTCGTCGAGGCCTTCAAAAACGCTGACGGCGACATGGAACAAGTAACCGAACTCATCCTCGGCTCGACGGACCCGGATGATCGCCACCGACTCATCGTCCGCATGAACCAACTCGGACTCAAAGTCTCAGAACTCAAAAACAACTGAACCCTATGCCAACCCCCAGCACCCCGCCCGAGTTGGCCACGGAATACCGATTCGATGCCCTCCTCGGCACAGGTTCCCAGGGCCGCACCTTCCGCGCCACCCGCCTCGCCGACGGTCTCGCCGTCGCTATCAAGGCCATCACCCTGACCGACATCGATGACTGGAAAGCCCTCGAGCTCTTCCAGCGCGAAGCCCAAGCCCTCCAACACCTCGACATCACTGGCGTCCCCAAGCTCATCGAGAGCCGCCAAATCGACACCCCAACGACCACCGCTTTCTACCTCATCCAAACCCTCATGGAGGGACGCTCCCTCCTCGATCTCCTCGACAGCGGCACACAGTTCAGCGAAGACGACGCCATCCACATCGCCCACCAAATCGCCATCATTCTCCAACAACTCCACCAACATCGCCCACCCATCATCCACCGCGACATCAAACCCGCCAACATCCTCCTCCGCCACGACCACAACTGCGCCCTCGTCGACCTCGGCGCCGTCACCCAACCCAACCCACAACGCGGCGAATCCACCGTCATCGGCACCTTCGGCTACATGCCACCCGAGCAACTGCACGGACAAGCGCTCCCGGCTTCCGACCTCTATGCCCTTGGAGCCACCCTCGTTCATCTCCTCGCCGGCATCCCCCCCTACCAAATGGAACACCAACGCTTCCGCCTCTGTTTCCACCCTCATCTAGACGTGTCGCCTGCCATGCTCAATCTGCTCGAGCGCCTCCTCGACCCCGACCATCGCTTGCGCCTGGCCACCGCCCAACAACTCATCGTCACCCTCGAAGAGCTAAGAAACGCGCCTGCCACCGTGACTTGGGCCACCACCCCCGCCCAAATCATGCGACTCGGCCAGCCCGGACACCGCACCCTCTTCGAGCAATTACCTGAGGCGCCACGCCGCGCTGATCGCGCCTACCACCGCGCCTTCCTAGCCCCAGCATTGCGCTACACCCTGGCAACCATCATCGCCCCCATCCTGGCCGTCGCTGTCGTCGCCCTGGGCTGGCTCGACATGGAAGGTCTGCTCCTTGGCCTCCTCCCACTCTTCGCCCTCATTCACCTCCTCCACACACGCCGCCAAACCCTGCGCCTACTCCGTCAAGGCCTCAAGGTCGAAGCCACCATCACCAAGCTCGAAAAGCGCAGCGACCGCACGCGGGTCCATTACCGCTTCGACTATCACGGCCCCCGAGAGGCCTACCTCGAAGTCGACAGCGAACAATGCGCCCTCGTCGTGGGACAGAGCGTGGGCGCCCTGGTTCTGCCCCAAGATCCTCATCGTAGCACCCTTTACCCACCACCGCCGCGCGCGCTCCCCGACCTGGCGCCACAATAAGAACAACCCCAAAGAGTTGACGTATTTCGCTGAATGGGTATCACTTGTCTACTTGGCCGCCATCACCCTAAGCTTGGGTGGCATGGGCTGCGCAAGAATCACTCCACTGCGCGTGGAGTGTATGGGCCACGGGAGGCAACCAATCCATGATGACAGGGCTGTTCATTGGCGCCGCATTTCTTCTCGTTGTTGGCTTATTGCTGTCCCTTGGGCGCGAACGCAAACGCCCCAACAAGCCCCTGCGCAAGCCCCGGCGCCACAACGCAGAGAGCGCCAAAAATGGAACCGACGAGATTGACGCCTATTGGGGCGACGCCCTCCCCCAAGGGTTTGAGGCCCCTCGGGCGCAAAGACCCGCTCCCGCAGCAGCCAAGGCGAGCGCCATGACAAAGGACAACCTCGGACGCAAGGCGGCGCCTGCACCGGCCAGAGTGCAGGCCGTGCAGCCAGCGCCCGCCGAGAGAGCCCATGGCGGTCGCGGTGCCCAGCTTGGCGCCGACTTCCTCCGCTGGCTCATGGAGCGCAATCACCTCCTCCCTTGTGCCAGAGCCTTCATGACTCAGGCCGATCTCAAGGCCGCCTACAAAGGCCTGCGCCAGAGCGCGCCCCATCACACCTTTGGCCACGGCGCCATCGTTCACCGTGTCGGCCAACGCGGCACCCTCCTGGTAGAACCTCTTCTCGAAGTGCTCAGCGCTCCTGAGGCACTCATCGAGCAGATCACTGCCGCAGTGGGCAAGAGCGACGTCTACTTGGTCATGGGACTACCAGAGCAAGGCAATCCCAAGCTCACCGCTCACATCGGCCAGATCATCAAAGCCCTCGGCATCGCACCGACCCACTTCTTCCTCCGTCAGGAAGACGGCTCTTTTGCCACCCACACCGAAGAACGACGCGACTTCGTGCCGGCCCGGCTCGACGCCAACCACATCCCCCTCGACTTCTTCGGCCAGATGATGGACTACGCCTACGCGCGCCTCGACGACGGCGACCCAGAGGCCGTGCTGCGCACCATCGCCCCGCTCACCGAGCCGCTGTGGTTGCGCACCCAAAGGGATGACTTCCCCGCCTCCCTCATGGCCCAGGCGCTCAACCTCACCGGCATGGCCAACCGCGCCGTCGACTGTGGTGAAGAAGCCGTCACCTGCTTCCAGGCAGCCCTAAAGCTCCTCAAGGACCAAGAAGACTACGAGGCTATCAAGGCTGTTGAGTGCAATCTCGGCATCGCCATGGCCAACACCTATCCCAAAGACATCGATGCCTTGATGCAAGCCTGCCGCCACCTACACAACGTCCTCTCACTCGACGACAACGACATCAACGCCTGGCTGTGTCTAGCAGAGGCCTATCGCACCCGCTATGAGCTTCAGGGAAGCGGCATGAGCGTCCTCGCCCGCGCCGACTACGCTTACCGCCGCGTCATGGAACTGGCCCCTACGGAATCGGTCAAGCAAGCCCTGCAGGACATCGCCGCCCTGAGACAGCGCGCAACCAAGGCCCAGCCCGCCGAAAACACCCCCCCCATGGTCCGCAACGCCCAACTCGAGCACGCCGCGCCTCAAGCCATCCCCTTTGGCGTCGCTCCCCGGCATGAAGAACGCTCCTAAGCTCCGGCCCCCGGCCGCGCCCCCCTGACGCGCGGCCCGCCGAGCGTAAATACCTTGCCTTGCCAAGCCATTTAGGGCAACTACACTTTCCCCGCCAGCCCTGGCCCGCGGCCACGCGCCGGCACGGCTCCCGCACCCGACACTACGTGTCTGAGCCCGTCCGCGTTCTCAACGCCCGGGGCAGACGCGCTCAATGACCACTGCCCCCAGGTAATCACTCCATGTCGCGTGACACTGACCACAACCCCCTCGCCCTCCAAGACACCTCCGAGCTCGTCACCTATATCCGCAGCGGCGCCAAATCGCCTGATAACCGCGGCGTCGGCCTAGAGCACGAAAAGTTCGGTCTGCTCGAAGGACCCACGGGCCTCACCCCGCTGCCCTTCGAGGGTGGACTGGATCCCTTACTGCACACCCTCGCCGAGCGCTTCGGTTGGCAGGCACACTACGATCAAGGGCACATCGCCGCCCTCACCCGCCAACGCGCTGCCATCACCATGGAACCTGGAGGCCAACTCGAACTCTCAGGCGCGGTCACCATGCACCTCGACGAAACCGCCGACGAGTTGCAGAACCACCTCGAAGAACTCCTCGCCGTATCCCCACCTGGCTTACATTGGCTCGCCATGGGTGCACAACCCATCGCTTCGCTCGACCAAATCGCGTGGATCCCCAAAAGCCGCTACGCCATCATGCGTGATGCCCTCGGTGCCCGCGGTCATCTGGCACACTACATGATGAAATCCAGCGCCTCCGTGCAGGCCAACTTCGACTTCACCGACGAAGACGACGCGGCCTCCATGCTCTCCACGGCGCTTCACATCACCCCCATCGTCTCAGCGCTCTTTGCGGCCAGCCCCTTCAGCCACGGCGCTGTCAATGGATACGACACCATCCGCTGCCATTACTGGACCGCAACCGATCCCGACCGCACTGGCTACATCCCAGGGATGCTCGAACCGGGCTACACCTTCTCCGATTACGTCGACTACCTCCTCGACATGCCCATGCTCTTCATCCGGAGAGACGAACGCTACATCCCCATCGAAGGTCGGCTAACTTTCCGCGAATTCTGTACCCGTGGCTACCGCGAACACGTCGCCGTCTTTGGCGACTGGGACCTCCACATGTCCACGGCCTTTCCCGAAGTCCGCCTCAAACGCCACATCGAAGTGCGCGGCACCGACTGCGTACCTCTGCCACTGATGATGAGCATCGCCGCGCTCTGGAAAGGCATCTTTTACGACCATCAAGCCCGCATGAGCGCCCAAGGGCTCACGGCCAACCTCGACTTCGCCCAACGCATCGCCCTCCATGAGCAGATGTGCCTCCGTGGCCTGGACGCCACCCTCCCTGATGGCACGAGCCTGCTGCTCCTCGCCCGCGAGCTCGTCACCCTTGCGCGCCAGGGTCTGGAGCGACTCTGCGCCAAACGTTGCCGCGACGAAGCCGTCTATCTCGACCCCATTGACGCACTCATCTTCAGCCGCGAGCAGAGCCTCGCTGCTCAGGCCCGTCACGTCTTTGCCTTGGGTGGACTCGAGGGCGCCCTCGAGACCTTCTGGCTTGGATCTCAACAGGTCGAAGCCTTCCGCAACCTCCGCACGCCAAACCCTCGACCGCCATGCACCGCCGATCTCGACGTGCTCTTCCGCGATGAGCACCTCATCGCCCTCAACAAACCAACAGGCGTCGCCGTCCACCCCAGCCCAGGACATCAACAAGACAACCTCCGCTGCCGCCTCCAGGCCTACCTCGAAGCAAACGCCATCCCCTTCGATGCCCCACTGGCACCGGCCAATCGACTCGATTTGGAGGCCAGCGGTGTGGTGATTTTTGCCCTCACCACCACCTGTCGCACCGCGCTGGGCACATGCTTCGCCGACAAAAGCGTAGAAAAAACCTACTGGGTCATCGTCCACGGTAGATTACGTCCCAAGGGCGTCATCAACAAAGCGCTGGGACGTGGGCGCGAGGAAAAGAAAGAGGCCCGCACCCGCTATCGCAGCCTCGCCCACACTGCCCAGCACAGCCTCGCCAAGGCCTGGACCAGCACCGGGCGCACCCACCAAGTACGGCGACACTTCGCCGCCATCGGTCACCCCCTCTTGGGTGACACCCGCTATGGCAGCAAGCGTCACCAACAGCAGAACAGCACCTGTGCCAGGCTCTTTCTCCACGCCCGGCAAGTCGACTTCATCCACCCCATCACAGGTCAAGCGCTGCGCATACTCGCCAGCCCCGATGAGCTGTGGCGTCAAACCGTTGACGCCTTCCCCATCGCCCCAAAAGGCAAACCCCCTACTGCGGCACCGAATCCTTGACCCCCGAACCGGTCTTTACGGCGCCATCGACCTCACCCTGGGTGTCCTTGACCGCACCCGTCAGATCCGACAGCCCAGAACCTTTGCCTTCCGCGCGGGTTCCCTGAACCACTGGTGCGTGAACGTCAACAGAGATGTTGACGGCGTCGGGCTGACCCCAAATGATCATCATGTCATCGAGCGTGTCGTAATCGATGCGCTCCATCCGCACCCGCTTCACCCCGAGAATCGTCCGAATGCGCTCGGCATGCTCCTCAAAACCAGGCCGATACCAGATCTCCGGTACCGTGTAGATCCGCGTGGTGTTGCGAAGATCGGCCACGGCATAACGCCGCGCTTCCAACTCGGCCTTGATCCGCATCACCTGGTCCAAACCCAACTCACCCGCACCGTTGCCAATGATCATGCGGAAGTAGCCCGTCAACAGCTTGAAGCGCAGGTCATCGCGCAACAGCAGCAGGTCCTCATCACTGCGCGCCTTGATGAGTCGCGCCTCGACCTCTGAGTCATTCCAGGTATAGAGCTCCTCGAGCCCCCGAATGGCCGCCTCGGTATCACCCATCACCGCCAGGGTACAAATGAGGTTGTACTTGGCGGTCACATAATGGGGATACTGCGCCAGAGCCTGCTCATAGGCATCCACGGCTTGCCCCCATTGGCGCTTGCTGTGGGCCCGGACGCCCTGCTTGTTGGCATTGGCCGCAGCCTTCTGCCGCTTGTCATTGACGCGATTCACATCGACACTGCCCCGCAAGCCCTCATAAGGACTGGCCGCCTTGGCCTGCGCTGCAGCCACCGCCGTCGGCTCCTTCTTGACCCCAACCGTGACCTGACCCGTTCCACAGGCCAACGCCTGCGGAACCTCCTCCACGACCTTGCCGTTGACCTGCGGATGCCGAGGTACACACAGCCTGTTGAGAGCAGCCTCGGCAATGGCCCGATCGTAATCCGAGCGGCTCTGATACCATACCGTGCTAAAAGCGACGGCATACATCGAACGCATACTCAGCGACAGATCAGCGACGCTTCGATAGGTCTCCCACACCTTCATACAGTGGACAATGCGATCCACATCGTAGGAATGGGAAGAAGACAACACCATCTCGCAGTCGCCCTTGCGCTGCTCCCAGTAGTTGATCTCATCGGCCACCGGTCGGATATCATCCTGCATGGGACCACACGCAACCAAAAACAGGGCCCCGACCCACAAAGTATGGGTCATCATCTTGAGGCTAGCAGCGATCTGTCCTGCACAACCTTTCATGATCTCTCCTCCATCTTCACGTCATCCGCTGCTTCACCCAACGCCGGGCATCCCAACAGCGCCACATCGTCATCGCTCTATCCCCCCAACGCCTACCCCACAGCCATCTTACACTGTATAAGCCTTGCGCGAAAGCCATGGCAAAGCCGGACCACGCTTGCAACGTTCTCCGGCAACATTGGGTCTGACCGGATTTCTTCCCACCCCCACCCCACTTGCCACCGCTAGACCAAGCATCGACCAGCACCAAAACCTCGTGTTGACGCCCATGGGCGCTTGCAATAGGCTTCTTGGCCACACGACATTGAGGTCGTGACAACTCAGCACACCTGCGCCCTTCGCCCCCCCCTGCGCCTCGCTGGCCACACGAGGATAGACCCACGCGACATTTGCTCCGCTCATATCTCGCCCAGAGGATATCCCTGGCCCACAGCCTCATCCTGATCCTGCCGGTCTTCATCGTCTACCAGGGGGGGATCCTCTACCAGCTCGCCACCACCTCACAACAAACCTTCATTGTCAACGGTGCCGACTACCTCACCTTGCTCCTGTTGCGTTTTGGCGGTCGCTCCCTGTGGTTCTATGCCCTCTTCGTGGCGCTCATGAGCGGCCTCTTTTGGCTAGCCCGGAGGACGCTGAACAGCCCAGAGCGCTTTCACCCCCGTGCCTTCGGCCAGGTGCTCGCCGAGAGCCTGCTGTACACCCTGGCATTCACAGCCTCGCTCTACGCTGTGCAAAAAATCTCGCTGGTCCTCCCGGCCAGTCTCAATCTTTATGCTGCGGCCCAACCTCGCAACACCTGGGACATGGTCTTTCAGTCCTTCGGCGCTGGCTTCAATGAAGAAATCGTTTTTCGGCTCCTGATGCTGGGAGGGACGCTCTACCTCGGCAAAGCCATGCGACTCCCAACGGCCTGGCTCGTCGCTGGGGCGCTGCTCGCCTCCAGCGCTGCTTTTAGCGCCTTCCACTACGTAGGGCCCTACGCCGACCCGCTGGCTATCGACACATTCATGTATCGCTTTCTGGCAGGCCTGCTCCTCGGTGCACTATACTACCGACGTGGATTGGCCATCGCCGTCTACACCCACACATTCTATGACCTCGCTTTCTTCTCTCTACTCTCCTGAGGTTACATGAGCTTGCTGCCGCACTTCGGAGAAATCTTCCTCCTCGCCGTCGTTGTCCTCATCGTCTTTGGCGTCGGCAAGCTGCCACAACTCAGTGAGGCCATCGCCAGGCGCAGCCTCCCCAAAGAAGACACTGCGCCCAAGGATCAACCCTGAATTCCAGCGGCCCTCATCGGCTGATCCACCACAGCAGCACCGCCAACGCAGCCACCAAAACTAAAAGCACCACGATCGTCACCAGCCACACCGCTCGAGCTTGCTCAGGGCGACTGCCAACGTGAGTGGCTTCGCCAGCCGTCCCACGGTGACCGATCCGGTGCTTGCCACCCGACACTGCTTCGCCCCTCGCAGGCCGCTGCAGACGCTGGCCTTCAGCGCGCTGTGGACCCCCAGTGGGTCTCGGCAGACGCTTCGTCTCATCCTCATCGACATCCGGGACATCACCCAAGCCATCGGCGAGAAGCTGCGCCTCGACTCCAAATTCTGGCCCCGCCCGCACGACATTGCGCCCGGCGGGCAAGGAAATCGCCGCTAAAGGCCTGTCCAGCAACAGCGGCTGCACCCCGTCACGCGCAGAAATCAAAGTCGCCTCGCCCGATGGGTCATCGTCCGCCACCACCACTGCACGTAACAGCGGCGCCGGACCCACCATCGTGGCATCCTCATCCTCAATCTCTTCGTCACCCTCTTCAGCGTTCAACAGCGAACCGAGCATCTCTTCCGCCGCTGAAGACAGCCGAACAGCACTACCATCAGGCACGTCGGGAGCACGCCCCCCCCTGCACCCAGGCTCGCCATCCTCATGGACCTGATCACAATGTGTACACCGCACCATGCCAACCGCCGTTCACCTGCACCACGCTGACACCAAAGGCAAAACCCCGACAAGTATAGGACTTTACCCGTGGCAGTGCAAGCGACGCTCGCTGCCAATGCACCCTCGCCAACATCGCCGCAGTCGCGTCACAGCCCTTGGATTCAGGCATGAGCACTTGCCCCTGAAACCACCTGAACCCGCTCCCCTGGGCTCTGGGGCGAACTCGGCCTGCGTCGCCCGTGGGTTACGAAAAAGACCCAAACCTACCAACGACACGTTATCACACGCCTACAGATGCGCCATGACACCACAGAGGCCGCACCTTCACGCCAGACGCGCAAGGTGAGGAAGCGCCTCGGCGCGCTCTGCCAACTCTGGATCACCATCGAGAGCCGTCTCCCGCAACTGCGCCGCCTTCCCTAACGCACCGCTGGCCGCAGCACCCTCCGCCTGGAGAAGCACATAGAGGGGCTCCTCGGCATCGATCGCAACGCTGTCCAGCACCAAGCGCGCCTCTTGCTGCGCACCCGTGACAGCCAATGCATAGGCAAGCTCCAGCGCCACGTCAGGATCACCAGGGTTCCTGTCCCAAACCGTACGCAAATGTCCCATGGCCTCATGGGACCTTCCGAGGTCGTTGAGCACGCAACCCAAGCTCAACTGCACTTCACTCGTGTCGCCGTCGCATAGGCGCAGCGCCCGCTCTAGGTCTTCCAAGGCGCGGCTGTCCTCGCCCAGCGCAAAGAAAGCCAACGCACGCCCGCGAAAAGCCTCTGCACAAGTCTGCACCTGCACCAACACCGCCATGAAGGACTCCAGGGCGCGCTCCGCTTCGCCCATCAACAGCGCAATGCGCCCAATACCCAGATGCGCACGCCATTCCCCTGGTGTGTGCGCCAGCACACCGTGATAGGCCCGCAAGGCCTCAACCAACCTCCCCTGCCTCTCTGCAACTTCCGCCCACTCGAGTTCTTTGTGCACGCCATTCACAGCTCTTTGGTTGCTTTGCATCGTGGCCACGTTACACGTCCACCTAAAGACAAGACCGCATCCAAACACCCATCCCTGCAATCAGTCCTGCCATAGCCAAGAGAAAAACCATGACGAAGGCCAAGCTGCGGCGACCTCCCTGACGGCCACATCCTTCGACACCTGCCACATGCGTGGCGCTGAGCGAGAGTCTCAATCCAGGAGCAACCCGTTGATGAAAAATCACCTCTCCTGCCACCTCATCCTCTGCCCATGCCTCGTACACCGACCCCAGCAAAGCGTCAAAAAGTAGAGGCGCAGGCAACACCCCGGGCCGCTGGGCCTCTCCGGCTGCGAGCAGATAAGAAGCATCAAAGCCATCCTGCCGCGGCCAGGGAACACCATAAACCTCATCCAAACCCGCGCGCAGACGCCACAGCAACGCCTCCCCAACACCATCGGCGAGGACCACTGCGTGCAAGAGCACGAAGGCCGCGCGCAAACGCTGCCGCTTCAACAAGGTCAACGCCACCTCCACCGTCTCCAGCGGCCACTGCCCTTGTCCTACAGCGCGCCATCCCTCCAAAGCTGCCGTGAGCAAGGCCGCCTCGCTGGCCTCCGCCATGGCACGAAATGACGGCAGCCACACAGCCAACGTCGCCGGCTGCCAGCGAGCCACCTGCGCCAGCATAGCCGTCGCCGCCGCGTCGTCTCCTTGCAAATGCGCCCAACGCGCCACCTCGACCACGTCCGCCACCAAAGAAGACGACCCCGGCGCCTGCTGCCCTCTACCTCTCACCAAGGCATCGACAATAGGCAAGCAGGCACCAAAACGCCCAGCCCGTCCGTGCGCCAATAGAGCCATAACCTCCCCTTCCACGTCATCGCCCCCCACAGCAGCACCCGAGCCCGAGCGCTGCGTTCCACCCATCGACTCCGCATCGACCATGCTCCCTCCCTCTGCCTGCAGCCTGCGCTATCAACCTTTCGCGCCAACGGCGAAAAGCCTTGGCCAGGTCTCCCCGACAAGTGGCGCCGCCACAACAGGCAAGTTAGGATGAATCCAGCCCTGGACAGCGTGCCAGCGCGTCTCTCCTCCACCTGTTTGTGAGTGCTGCCATCATGCGACTCTGGGCCGTCCTCTCCATCTTCTGGGTGCCACTGTGCGGCGCCATCGCCATGTGGGGCTGCTCGCCCAACACCCTCGCACTTCCCAAACCTAGAACCACCCCAACGATCAGCGCAACCCCCAACCCAGACGTGGCGCACCTCGAGTTGCGCGCCTTGGCTTCCTTTGCCACCGCAACCGACACCCCTAGCCCAGCCTTCTCACACGACGGCCGATTTCTGCTTTTCCGCAGTGAAAACGTAAGCCTGAGCACAAGCTCCACCCAGCATCGCGTGCACGCCTTCGACCTCCTCCTCCGTGAAGACAGCGTCATCCACAGTGTCGACATCAACTACCAGGCTGCGCTCGCACCCTACGCCTATGGTAGCGCCCACGCCTTCCCCATGGGTGGCCAGCCTTACTACTCGGAATACGACGCCTACATACCCCCCCTACCTCCTAGCCCCACCCCTAACGCCACCTACTTCCCGACGCTACTCGCCAAGGGCGACGTCCTCCTCAGCACCATCGTGCCACCTTACCTCGGCCTCGACCCCACTGACCCCATCCAAAACAGCACGCAACATGCAGGCACTTTCATCCTGCCTGCCCAACCCAACGCCTTGAACCCCTCACCACAGACGTCCCTCCGCCCCTTCAAAAGCCAGGGTATCAAACCACGCGTCAATCCCCAGGGAGACCGCGTCCTCATCGAAGCTCAAGGGCGTATCCATGAACTCGACCACAACGCCCTGACCCTCCACACCTACCCAGGATTTGCGCCGCAGTGGGCCCCATCGGGACGCGCTTTTCTGGTACACCTCACGCCCTACGGCCCTGATAGCCTCCCCGATCAATGGCAAGAGGCCGAGTGGCCTCCTGGTTTCCCTGCCCAGGCAACTGGCGAAGGGGGCCTCGCCCTGGCCGAGGAAGGAGACATTAGGCTACTCGTAGAGCAAGGTGGGCTGCCCTCCTGGCACCCCAGCGGCGAACGCTTCCTCTTCGAAACACCCACCCCCCAGGGTACGGCAATCGCCAGCCTCGAGCTTGCCGGCCTTGGCATCAGCCTGCTCGTCGGCCGAGGAGCCACCCCGGTCTATCACCCTTCCGGAGCCTTCTTCGTCTTTCACGACGGCAACCAGCTCATCGCCTCTGACGGCGAACGGCATCAGCCTCTGGCCCTGGACGAGGGAGCGCCCCAGTTCAGCCCATGCGGACGCTTCCTCCTGACCGTGGCGGTCGACCTCAGCGGCGCCCATCTACACCTGTGGCAACTCGTCTGGCCCACCACCACCTAGACGCCAGCGCTGCAACGCCAGAAGTGACCGCATCAAGCCTTCGAGCTCAGCCAAAGGCCACTGCACTTCCGCATCGCAAGGCGCGCGCGCTGGCGCTGGGTGGACCTCAGCAAAGATCCCGTCGACACCAACAGCAACAGCGGCACGCGCAAGTGGCAGGACAAAACGCCGAGAACCGCCCGTCTGCGACCCGCCTCCGGGCCTCTGCACCGCGTGGGTCGCATCGTAGATTACGCACCCCCCATGCGCTGCGGCGATCTCGCCTAGGGTGACCAAAGCCCGCATGTCGACCACGAGATCTTGCGGCCCAAAGGAGCTGCCCCGCTCAGTCAGCCACACGGCCGACGCGCCCGCCTGTCGCGCCTTGTCGGCCGCAAAGCCCATCGCCCGTGGATCCAAATGTTGTGCTTTCTTGATATTGACCACCCGTCCACTGCGCCCAGCCGCGACCACGAGATCCGTCTGGCGACACAAAAACGCTGGAATCTGTAGAATATCCGCCACCGGCGCGACGACCTCCGCCTGCCACGCTTCGTGAATGTCCGTGCAGATCTCCAAGCCTGTCGCCACCTTGACTGCCGCCAACATCTCCAGCCCAGCTCGCAAACCAGGCCCACGAAAACTCGCCCCATCGGTGCGATTGGCCTTGTCAAAGCTCGCCTTGAACACCACCCGGCAAGCCAACGCCCGCCCTAACTCAGACACCCTCGTCGCTGTCGCCAGCGCCGCCTCCGGCGACTCGAGCACACATGGCCCCAGGATGAACATCAACGGCCCAGGACGCGTCAACGCTGCCCCTCCTGTCGCGCCAGCGCCGCCGCGATGAAGCTCGCAAAGAGCGGGTGGGCCGCCACGGGGCGCGACTGATACTCAGGGTGAAACTGGCAACCGATGAACCACGGATGCGCCCTGAGCTCGATCATCTCGACCAAGGTGTCATCGGGGCTCACCCCGCAGATCACCATCCCACCGGCCTCGAGCTGAGCCCGAAAGTGATTGTTGACTTCATAGCGATGGCGATGCCGCTCCTGAACCACAGCCTGCCCATAGATCGCCCGCGCCCGCGTCCCTTCTCCGAGCACACATGGATAGGCACCCAAGCGCATGCTCGCCCCCTTGTCGGTCACCTGCGCCTGCTCTTCCATCAACGCCACCACTGGGTACTGGGTCCCGCAATCGAACTCCGTACTGCGCGCCGAGTCCAGCGCACAGCAATGGCGTGCGAACTCTACGATGGCCATCTGCATCCCGAGACATATGCCAAAGAAGGGAATCCCTTGCTCGCGAGCGTAGCGAATCGCGACGATTTTTCCTTCCGTACCACGCACGCCAAAGCCACCAGGCACCAAGATGCCATCCACACCGGCCAACAATGCCTCTGCCGCTTCTGTCTCCAGCAACTCACTGTCGACGTAGCGCAAATCTACCCGCGCGTCGTGGGCAAAACCACCGTGGCGCAGCGCTTCGTTCAGGCTCTTGTAGGCATCGGTCAATCCCACGTACTTGCCGACGATGGCGATACTCGTCGCGCGCGCCGGTGAGGTCGCCACCCGCGCGATGTGTTCCCACGGCCCTAGGCTCGGCTCGGCCGACCAAATATTGAGCAGCTCCATCAGGCGCGCATCCAAAGCCTCGGCGTGCAACCGCAGGGGCATCAGATAGATACTGGGTACATCCTCGGCGGTGAACACACACTCGGCGCGGACGTTGCAAAACAACGCGATCTTGCGCTTGATCTCGGCGCTCAAGGTGCCCTCACTGCGGCACAGCAGAATGTCCGGCTGGATGCCGATCTGCCGCAACGCCGCCACCGAGTGCTGGGTCGGCTTGGTCTTCACCTCACCCGCCGTCGCGATATAGGGCACCAGGGTGACGTGAATGTTGACCGCGTCCTGCCGACCCAACTCAGAGCGAAGCTGACGAATGGCCTCGAGGAAAGGCAGCGACTCGATGTCGCCCACCGTGCCGCCCACCTCGACGATGGCGAGATCGACCCCTGTCGTAGCGCCACGGATCGCCTCTTTGATCTCATCGGTGATGTGGGGGATGACCTGCACCGTCGCCCCTAGGTAGTCACCACGCCGCTCCTTGGTGATCACCGTGTGGTAGATGCGACCCGTGGTGCAGTTGTTCGCGCGACCCATGCGCGCCGAGGTGAAGCGCTCGTAGTGACCCAGATCCATGTCGGTCTCCGCCCCATCGTGGGTCACGAAAACCTCCCCGTGCTGCAACGGGTTCATCGTCCCTGGATCCACATTGATGTAGGGATCCAGCTTGATGAAGCTGACCCTAAGCCCGCGGGACTCCATCAAGGTGCCGATGGCCGCCGCCGAAATCCCCTTGCCAAGAGAGGAAATCACCCCGCCCGTGATAAAAATGAACTTCGTCGGCTTCGCTTGTGCCATGCTCAAACCCTTCCTTGACTGGCAACGGCCGCAACCGACCGCTGCTCCAAACAGCACGCAGCCAGCGCGAGGTCTTCTGGCCTATCGATCGCTGGCCACCCCCGCCCTGCCCACTGCGACAACACCACCATGCCCAACCGCCAGCCCCAAGCCAACGCCCGGAGCTGTTCCAAGTCTTCCACCAGCGCCAGCCCCTCCGGCGCCAAGGCCGCAAAGTCTCTCAAACGCTCGCGCCTAAAACCATAGAGCCCAAGGTGAAGATGCCACGCCACCCCCGACCTCTCCGCACCAAAAGGCACGGGGCTCCGCGAAAAATAGAGCCCACGCCGTAGATCAGAGCCAGCCCAGGCCGCACCCAACACCACCTTCACCCGATCTTCGGCGCGCCACATCTGCCAATCCCACATCGGGACGCAGGCCGATACCATGTCGACCTCTGCTGGCGTCTCGGTCAGCGCCGCGACCACCGCTTCCAGGGCTGCCACGGGCAGACAAGGCTCATCAGCTTGTAAGTTGATGACCCATCGCACCTCAGCCGGAAGAAACGCCGCCGCAGCCGCCACCCGGTCACAGCCGCAATCAAAGGGCCGCTCGCTCAACCACAGCGGGCAAGAATCACCAAGCACCTCGGCCACCTCAGGCGAATCCGTCGCTACCCATACATGGCCAACCCCCGCCGCCTCAGCACATGCCACGACGTGACCCAGCACCGTCTTACCGGCCAAGGGCGCAAGCGCTTTCCCGGGAAAGCGCCGCGACTCCAGCCGCACAGGAATGACGATGGCAACGTCTTGGCGCCCCACAACCGCATCTCCACATCCCCATGAACCCCTTCGCCCATGCCCCGGGCCTGCTTCTATGGCGACAACCAAAGGCTGTCAAGGGCGTTCCCGCCCCATAGCCCCATCGCCCTGAACCCACCCGAGTCCCATCCGCTCTGCCAAAAAGGCCATGGCCCCTTGAGCGGCATAACGCTGAAAGGCCTCACGCGGCAAGCCCGGCCTATAGACATGGCGCTGCCAACACCCTCCCGGCCCACACACCCCAACAAAGAGCGTCCCCACGGGCTTCGCCTCCGACCCGCCGCCAGGACCGGCCACCCCACTGGTCGCAACCGCCCAGTCCACCCCCGCGCAGCGCCGCGCTCCAGCAGCCATTTCAGCAACACACTCGGCGCTGACCGCGCCCCAGCGCGCCAGAGTCGCCTCCGAAACACCAAGCCGAGCCACCTTGGCCGCGTTGCTATAGGTCACCCAACCCTCGGTAAAAAACGCCGACGCTCCCCCCCGCCCACTGAGCAGATGCGCAAGCAGGCCACCCGTGCAGCTCTCGGCCACGGCCAAACGCTCACCCCGTGCCACCAACGCCTCGTGAAGAGCATCGGCAAAAGACGGCGCCTGGACCACCTCGTAAGCCTCACCGAGGCACTGGGCTATGGCCTCTGCCGCAGCGTCCAAGGCCGCCACCGACTCACCGCCAAGGCTCAACGTCACCACCCCGTCTCCAGCACAAATGCCCAATCGCAGCGCTGGCTCCAGCGACAAGTCGGCCAGCCGCCGCTGCACCACCGACTCACCGGCACCAAAAACACTCAGCACACGTCGCACCCAGGCACCCGGACGAATCTCCAGCCGGGTCAAAGCCGGACCCAGCATCGCGCCCGCCTCATCGGGAACCCCTGGAAGCGCCAGCACCGTCGTCCCGTCATGAGTCAAGGCGAATCCAGCCGCCATGCCACGGGGATTCTCAATCAGAAGCGCCCCCTCAGGGAGCAAAGCGTAAGCCTCCATCCCCGGCTGCGGCGTAAAGTTCATGGCCGCACAACGCGCCAAAACCCGCGCATACCAAGCATCGCTACGCCAGGACTCACGACCGCTCCAGCGGCAAAGGGCCGCTCGGGTCAGGTCATCGTGCGTCGTGCCCAGCCCCCCCGTGCTGATCAGCAGCGCCGGACCCACGCCGTCCTCACAGCGCGCCGCCAAAGTCCTCACGAACGCCGTAATGGCGTCAACATCGTCGCGGCAAAAAGCCACCGAATCCAGACGAAGGCCTTGGACACCCAAGGCCTCACTCACCAGGCCCACCATCCTATCGCCGACGCGGCCATCGACCACCTCGTCGCCAACGACCAGAAGCGCAATCGCCATCCCCCAACCCTCCGAGGCGGGCCCTACCTTCAGTTCAGTTGACCTGCGCGAATACGCTCTTGCACCTCACCCAGTTGCATCTGGGTCCCTATGCAGTTGTAGGTCTGGGTCTGCTCCCGCACCACCTGGCCAGGGAAAAATGCTTGGATCTTCCGATCCACTTCGGCAATGCGTTCCGAAGTCGGAGGGTGGGAAGAGAGAAAGGTCGGCATCGACGCACCGCCAGACATGGCCTCCAGCTTCTCGAAAAAATCCACCATTCCGTAGGGATTGTACCCCGCATGGAAGGCAATCTGCATCCCGACCTCATCCGCCTCGAACTCCTTGTCACGGCTATAAGTCGTTGACAACAAAAACTGTGACATGATCGCCACACCGTCGGCCGCCAGGCCATCACCCAAAATCCACTGGGCCAACGTGGTCCAACCATATTGCTGCTCGATATTCTTGACCGAGTGACGCTCCGTGACGTGTGCCAACTCGTGGCTCATCACCGCCGCAGGCTCTGCACAGCGATCCGCCATCAAGATCAGCCCCGTCGTGATGTAGACGAAACCACCAGGGCCGGCAAAGGCGTTGACGAAGTCGTCGTCGTAAATCACGGCGACCTTATAGCCACCAAAATCCTCGGGACGCCTGAAGCCTTCGGAACCGCGGACCAGATTGCTCACCAATTGATCCGCCCAGATCGACACGGGATCATTGGGCGACAAAATCCGGTACTCCGCGCGAATCTGGCGATCCACCTCCTCACCAATCTCAACCTCTTGTTGATCCGAGATGAGCCAACCGCCCAAACCATCGCCACACCCGACCAACAAAAGGGTCCCAGCAAACACCGCGACAAAACTCGGGGCCCATCTCTGGCGCATCTCATAGACAGATTTCATGAGTCGTCTCCTCATTGGCTATTTGGTCCACACGACCCGCCAACAGCACATGCGGGGCTTGGGGTCATGCCCAAAGGCGTCTGCAATCACCATACCACAGGTGCGCATCCCTTGACACAGCGTCAATACCCACACCCCAACCCCTCGCCTTCGCCATCTCTTGGATCCACCCTCGCGCATACAGCGCCTAAGCCACGCCATGCGCCTCCGCGATCATTTGCGCCCGATCCACCCTTGTCAGCACTGCGCGACCATGCCACATCTAATGCCCCAAGCGACAGGAAGCCGCAACCACTGCCGCTTCCCCCTCGGAATTCAGCACCGACCGCCACCTCCTCTCGCCAACACTCCGGCCCTGCGACCTCTATGCTCCTAACCATCCTCTCAAACTTACGCACCGAACTTGCCGCCCTCACCTTCTCCGCGCCTGTCGCCTACGTCTACAACCCACTGGACTACGCCTGGCGTGGCATCGAGGCCTATGTCAACCGCTTTGGTAAAGAGCACGGGCGCACCCTCCTCTTGGGCATGAACCCCGGCCCCTGGGGCATGGCGCAAAGCGGCGTACCTTTTGGGGCTGTGAGCATCGTGCGACAGTGGCTACGGATCGACGTGAGCATCGACCAACCGGAACACACCCACCCGGCGCGCCCAGTTCTCGGCCTGGACTGCCCTCGCGAGGAGGTCAGCGGCAAACGTCTCTGGGGTTGGGCCGCGCAGCGCTTCCGTACACCCGAGGCCTTCTTCGCCAAGTGCTTCGTCTGGAACTACTGTCCCCTGCTCTTCCTCGATACCAAGGGCGCCAACCTCACCCCGGACAAGCTCCAGCGCCATGAACGCCTGCTCTTGGAGGAACGCTGCGATCACGCCCTGCTGCAAAGCCTCGCATTCTTGCACCCACCCACCGTCGTGGGGATCGGCAAGTACGCCGAAAAACGCTGCCAACAGATCCTGCGCAAAGACCCCATTCCAGGTATAGAGGTCACGGGCCTCTTGCATCCCAGCCCAGCCAACCCTCGCGCCAACCGCGGCTGGGAAAGCGAAGCCGACCAATTGCTGACGACCCTCGACTTGTCCCCTTCCCGCTGACCGCGCCGGCCAGCCACCTCTCCACGTCACCCAATCACCATGCCTGAAAATCAAGGGGTAGCCTGAGATGACCTCTGAAAGCAAACGCCTCTTCATCGGCATCGAACTCGACCTTCAGGTCACAGAAAACTTGGTCCTGGTCCAAGAAGACCTGCAGGCCATCATCAAGAGCCGTGGCGCCAAGGTCCGCTGGGTCGCCCCAGAGAACCTGCACCTCACCTTGCGCTTTCTTGGCGAGACCAATGGCGCCTTTGTCCAAGGTATCCAGGAGAACCTCGAGCTCCTGGCGGCTCAGTGGCGGCCCTTCCGCGTCGAAATGGCCGGAATTGGAGCCTTCCCTGACGCCCAACGGCCCCGCATTCTCTATGCAGCCAGCCATGTCGGCGCCGAAACCTTGTGCGAGCTGAGCGCTGCCATCGTTCAAGCGCTCCTGCCCTTTGGCTTTCCTCGAGACGCGCGCCCCTTCTTACCCCATGTCACCCTCGGCCGCGTCAAGACGACAGCCAAACGCATCGACCTCAGCGACGCCGAACAAGCCTTGCACGACATCAACTTCGGTCCTTCTCTCATAAGAGAAATCGTCCTCTTTCACAGCACACTCGGCAAAAAAGGACCAACCTACGAGGTCGTCTCGCGACACCTTTTTCGCGAAAAATCGCGGCGCAAGGAAACATCTCCCGCAAAGACGTCGAAAACCAATGAGAGCGACCGAAACGGCACCACCGAAAGTTACCCCACAGCCGAAGCGCAAGCAGCAGAGCCACCGCCACCTAACGCCGAATGAAGTCCCTCTTGGCTCCGCGCGCCCGCCGCACCTTAGCTCGAGCCCTTCAAGTATTCGACCCCTTGACGCTGAGCATCCGTTCAGCATAATGCGCCAATACGGTGCCTATCCGGCACGATGAGGAGAGCATTCATGGCCAAAGACAACGGCAAAGACAAAGCAATCGACCTGACTATCAGCGCCATAGAGAAACACTTTGGCAAGGGCTCAATCATGCGCCTCGGCGATGCCGAGGCGGTCGTCACCGCGACCATCCCCAGTGGCTCCATCGGCCTCGACGTCGCGCTGGGAATCGGCGGTTTCCCCCGCGGCCGGGTCATCGAAATCTTCGGGCCTGAATCCAGCGGGAAGACCACCGTCGCCCTCCACGCCGTCGCTGAGGCGCAACGCCTCGGTGGCGTGGCGGCCTTCATCGATGCCGAGCACGCCCTCGACGTGCAGTACGCCCGCCGCCTCGGCGTCAACACCGACGAGTTGCTGGTCAGCCAACCCGATTACGGCGAGCAGGCCCTTGAAATCGCCGACATGCTCGTGCGCTCCAACGCCATTGACATCATCGTCATCGACTCCGTCGCCGCCCTCGTGCCCAAGGCAGAGTTGGACGGCGAGATGGGTGACACTCACGTCGGTCTGCAGGCGCGCCTCATGAGCCAAGCCTTGCGCAAACTCACGGCCACCGCCGCCAAAAGCCGCACCGCCCTGGTCTTCATCAACCAACTCCGCCTGAAAGTCGGCGTCATGTTTGGCAATCCCGAAACCACCAGCGGTGGCAACGCCTTGAAGTTCTATTCCTCCATCCGCCTCGACGTCCGCAAGATCGGCGCCATCAAGGCCGGACAAGACATTCAAGGGCAGCGGACGCGCATCAAAGTCGTGAAAAATAAAATGGCGCCTCCCTTCAAAGAGATCGAGATCGATATCGTCTACGGCGAGGGCATGAGCCGCGAAGGTGACGTGCTGGATATCGGCGCCGACCTCAACCTCATCGATAAATCCGGCTCGTGGTATGCCTTCGATGGGGAGCGGCTCGGTCAAGGACGTGAAAATGCCAAAGCCTTCCTCAAAGAGAACCCTGCCATCTACTTCGCCATCGCCAATAAAATTCGGGGACACTATGGGCTGGCAGTGGTCGATCCCAAGAACACGGATCCAGCCAAAGAGCCCACGGCCTAGCGCCAACGCCTAATAGGGGTCGGAGACAGGGATGTCGACGCATCATCAGCTCACTTGCACCATCTGTCGCCTCGCTTTCGAGGCCCGCCATGGCTATCAACTGCAGGAAAGCGCTGGCGAACGCTTGGCCTTCTGCTCCCAGAAATGCCATGAAAGCTATCTCAGCCAAGAGGCTCTGCAGCAATGTAGCGTCTGCGCCAAGTCTTTCCCCCTGCGCTACGCCTTTCAACAAATCACTCAGGGCCTCATCGTCAGCCATTACTGTAGCCTGGCTTGTCGAAACATGGCCACCCAGCGACCCCCATCACCATTGGGAAGCAACGTCGCCAGGCTCGCCATCATCAACCAGAAAGGCGGCACGGGAAAGACCACCACCGCCATCAACCTCGCCGCGGGCTTCGCTGAACAAGGTAAAAGTACCTTGCTCATCGACCTCGACGCGCAAGGCCATGTCGCTGAAACCTTCGGCACCGTCAGCCAACACGGCATCGCTCGAGTCTTCCTCAATGGAGACGCCCACCTCTACCTCAACCAGCTCAGTAAAAACCTCACGGCCATTGTCTCCGATCGCCGCCTCTCGGAGGTGGAGATGTGGCTGGCCCACCAAGGCCAAGATCGTGAACACACCCTCTCCCGGCACCTCGCCGAAATTGAGAGCAACTTCGATGTCGTCCTTCTAGACTGCGGCCCTGCCTTCTCTCTCATCAATCTGAACGCGCTCTGTTATGCCAGGCACGTCGTGATCCCTGTCTCCTGTGACTACCTCTCCCTGGTTGGCGTCAAGCAAATGCTCCAAACCCTGGAAGATGTGCGCAAACGCTACAAACACCCCATCGAAATCTTGGGGATCTTGCCAACCTTCTATGACCGCCGCAATCGCATCAGTGACGAAGCGGTCAAGGCGCTCAAAGGCCACTTCAAAGACAAAGTCATGGCCCCCATTCGCGTCAACACCACGATCAAGGAGGCCCCGCGCGCCCACAAGACCATCTTCGAATACGCGCCACAATCCAGTGGCGCCCGCGATTACACCGTCGCCGCCACCTGGATCCTCAACGCCTTGAACCTCACCCCGGCAGAAGACCTGCGCACCAGGGCCGCTCCCCAGCCGCTCACCACGCGGGCACCATGCACGCCCAGCCCTGATCCACGGTCAAGAAAATAAAAAACCCCGTTGTTCTTGGGTTTCCAAG
>CAYVQF010000037.1:0-54877 GCA_964454015.1 uncultured Myxococcales bacterium | reverse complement strand
GTGTCCGGTCTTTCGGCCCCCTCACGGATGGTCAGTTGTGCGACAAGAGCACCTACTGCGCCACCCAGCTCACCTACATCATCCGTCAGGCGCCTTTTGCCGTCGCTCAGCTCGCCGACGAAGACGTGAGCATCGACTTTCGCCAGGTGACCACACCCGCTGATCGGGTCGCGGTCATCGCCACCGAAGCGTTGACCACCAACGAGCGCTGGACCCCCATCGCCCCAGGAACCCTGCTCGGCTTTGACCAGGGGGCGGTGTGCCTAATGGATCCGCAGCCCATGGACGCCGCACCCGACGCGAGCGAAGTGCGAGCAAGCACAACGCCAGGCTCGACGGGGACGGCCCATGGGGACGCAGGCGCACAATGAGAGAGAATGGCCGAGTGAGTCTGCACAAGGGCGCGGACAGGCTCCTCTCGGCCATCGATGCCGCAGGCCTCGAGCGTTGGCGCCTGAGCCTCCAAGGTGGCGGCTCGAGGTGCAGAGAACCCCCGGCGCTCTGACTCACTTTCCTCCCTTCTTCTTAGGTAGGTCCAGCCCGGCGTTGGCAGGCGAAAACGCCGCCTGCTTGGCCGCAGTGTTGCTCGCGGTCTGCTTCTTCTTGGTGTCGTGTTGTTGCTTTTGTTTTTGCTTGGATTTCGGAGAGGTGTCGCCCATGGCCTGCCTTTTGGTAGCCGCGAAATGCAGCTCTCTTCAAGGTAGCACAAAGGTCGCGAAGGACCTCATGTACAGAACGACACGTTTATGCCGCCCAGCATGCGCGCACCCAGCCGCTTGACTGTGATCCCCGGCAACCCAACTATATGTGGGCCTCGGCGCCTCGTCACGCGCCTGCCGCCTGTCCACCACCGAAGAGCACCCACGGAGCGCGCCCATGGCCGGCTGTTGCAGCGACGGTTGTCATCTCGAAGCATTGCAGCAACGCCAACGGGGCACCCTGCGTCTGGTCTTCGCTGTCAACGCGGTGATGTTCGTCGTCGTCGCCGGGGCGGCGATCTACGCGCGTTCTTCGGCTCTGCTCACGGACAGCCTGGACAACCTGGGCGACGCCTTCACCTACGCCTTGAGTCTGTGGGCCGTAGGACAGGGCCAAGGCACCAAGGCCAAAGTCGCACTGTTCAAGGGCGGCCTCATCCTTCTAGCGGCGCTCGTGGTCAGCGCTCAGATCGTCTACAAGCTCCTCGTCCCCACCACGCCGCTCTTCGAGGTCATGGGCGCCTTTTCGCTCGTGGCTTTGGCCGCCAACACCCTCTGCCTCGCGCTGCTGTGGCGCCACCGCGCCGACGACATCAACATGAGCTCGGTCTGGGAGTGTTCGCGCAACGACATCGCCACCAACCTCTCAGTCTTCTTAGCCGCAGGCGCGGTGTGGTTCTTCGACGCGTCGTGGCCGGACCTCTTGGTCGCCGCGGTGTTGGTGCTCATCTTGGGACGCTCCAGCCTGCGGGTGCTGGGTGCTGCGCTCGCGACGCTGCGCACTTCTGGCGCTTGAGAGCGACGACACCAAAGAGGCCCACCCCACCAAAGACGCCATTCAGGACACCGTTGCCGCCCCCCCACCTTGGGGGCTATAGCTGAAGCAGAGGTGAGCGATGGAGAGTGAGCGCCCCAACGGGTCGAATGTGGCCCTCGAAGCCTTCGCGTCAGGGCAGAGGTCGGCGCCGCCGCCGCTGTCTTTCGCCGACGCCACTGCAGAGCTGCACTGGGATGGGGAGCGCCTCCACCTGTGCCAGGGGCGCCAGCGGCTCACCCTGGATGGGCAAGAGCCGATCGTGGTCAAGCTCTCGCGCTCCGTGAGCTACCCGGCCCCGACCTTCTGGCGACAATGGCTGCGCCGCGCACCGACAGCCCAACACCTGCTGCACCTCGAAGTGGTGCGCGGCCAAGACCGCCACACCGCGAGCGCCATCGCCGCGCCGGAAGCCCTCGCTGGGCTCCCCTGGCTCGCGCGACACGCACCCGTGCTCCCCCTCGAGACGCTGTGCCACGCATTGGCAGCACTGGGCCACCTGGGAGCCCAGCTCGCGTCGTGGGAGCCCGGGGCCCTCGAAGCCCCCAATGCGCCGCCGCGCTGGCCTCAGCCCATCTTGCCGTGCCGGCTCAAGACCCAACAGGGGCTGCGACTGGCGGTCTTCATGTCCCTGGTACCCATCCTGACGTGGAGCGCCCTCGCCCTGCATGGCCGGATCGACACGGATCAGCTCGAGCTCGCTTGTCTCTCCACGACAACGCTCATCGGGCTGATGGCCTTGGCCATGCTTGGCATCGGCGCCACTGTGCCCTTTCTTCGCTGGCTCCTGTTCGCAGGCTGGGCGGCCTTCTCTTCCAGGGGCTTTCGCTACCTCACTCCCTGGGGCCATCGCACCATCCCGTGGGCGCGCATCGATCGCCTGAGGGCGGCCGAGGCGCCTCCTTCTGAGGCGCGCTACACCTTCTCGGTCCACGACGAGGTCGAGACGGTGCGGCGACGCACCCCTGATCAGGCCTGCCTCCTCCTCGAGCGCGGCTCCCGCAGCCTGCCGATTCACCCCGCTGGCGACAACGGCGAAGCCCTCCTGGGGCTCGCGGTGACCTACTCGGCCCACGCGGCCCAGCCGCAGGGGCGCGCCGAGGCGCTAGCGGCCCTCCTCCAAAGCCATGGACGTCGCCCGCGCTGGTATGTCGGGTTCATCACCTTTGCCCTGCTGCTTGCCTTGGGCCTCAGCGCCGGTAGCGCGCTGTGGGGTGCCCATGCCGCAACGCGCCCGTGGCAACAGAAGCTTGCAGCGGTAGAGCGTGCGCTGCGCGCCCATGATCTCAGCGCCGCCCGCGCCGCCTGGGAGCCCCTCGCCGCCACCCTCGATGACGAGGCGCCGGGGCGCGTCAGCGTGCTCAGCCCCCGCCAGCGCACGGATCGGCGCGCCCTCCTGGTGGCGCTGCTCATCGCCGAAGGTGACTTCGACCGCGCCCAGCGGGTGTGCGCGGGGCTGAAGCACAATAGCCCTGGCTGCGCCATCGACACCGCCGCGCTGCGTCCTTATGGCTGTGACCCCTTGGTGAGCATTGGCCGTGCCCTGCGTCTTGGCGCCTGTACTGACGCCGCGCGCAAGGTGCGGATGATCCAAATCGATCTCTGGCAAAGGGTTCTCTACCACCTCGTCGACGCCTGTGTCGCTGGCCACTCTTGAGGAGAGAGCATGGAGAATGTCCACACCCTCGTCCCGCCAGCGCTGCGCACCATCTTGGCCGGCCAAGCCGCCGCCGCGCCGGCCTCCTTCACCTGGGCGAACACCTCCGTCGAGGTGCGCTGGGACGGCGCGCAGCTCACCCTCCGCCACCAGGGCGAGCAGCTCACCCTCGATGAAGGCGATCTGATCACCCTCAAGCTCTCCCGCGGGCGCCATCGCCCGCCGCCCAGCTTCTGGTCGCGTCACCTGGGCCTGACACAACAGCCCGCCCCCACCCTCATCCTCGAGGTGGTTCAGGCCCAGCGGTCGCTAAGCATCCAGTGCGTCGCGACGCCGGAGCAAGTCGAGGGCTTGCCTTGGCTGGAACGCGCCGCCCCCATGCTCCCTGCGTCCGTGCTCCTGGAGATCCTTGGCGCCCTGACCTCCCTGGAGGCCCGCGTCGCCCCATGGAGCGAGGAAGCCACGGCGACGCCGCCTCATCTCTCGGACGACCTGGCCCTACCTTGCCTGCGCGACGCGGCCCCCCTGGCGTTGCGGTGGTTGGTGACGGCTCTCGTCACCTTCATCAGCGCTCCCCTCCTGGTCCCGCTCCTGCTGCTCGTTCCCATCCATCACCGCCCCCTGGAGGTGCTGGGCTACGCCCTGCTGGTGATGCTGTGGCCCCTCGTCGTTTTACCCCTGTGGCGGTGGGCCCTGTGGGGGCGGCGCGCTTGGATCGACGCCAGCGGGCTTCACCTCTGTGGCCCCTTGCGGCGGCGGCGTTGGCGCTGGTCTGAGATCGCCAGCCTCGCTGCTGGCCCACCCCGCCAGGTCTTGGCTGCGCACATGGATGTGCAGCTCTTGGTCGCCGATTCCCCCGACCCGATCTTGGTGGTGCGGCCGCGGCAGGGCGCCACCTTTCTCTTGCGGCCGCGCTGGGACAAAGGGTTGAGCTTGGGCAATCTGGGCGGCCTGCCTGGGCCTGCCGATCCTCGCCACGACGCGTGGCTGGCAGGGGAGCTACAGCGCTGGGGCGAGCGGCCCCGGCGCTGGTTGCGGCCTCTCTACACGCTGGGTCTGCTCGTTGTGTTGCTGGCGCCGCTAAGCCTGGCGGTCCGCAACATCGTCCTGCGGCCCCAGGTGGAGACGCTACTGCTGCGCGGTGAGGCGGCCCTGGAAGGCGGCGACATCATCGTCCTGGACCAGACACTGGCCACGCTCGGCGGCCGCAGACTGGCCTCGTTTTTTGACTGCCGCCAGCGCTGGCTCGTCTTGGGAAGCGCCGTAGCCCAGGCGCCCCTGACCGACGCCCAGGAGCAGTGCCAGTCCTATTACTTCTCCCATGGGCGCGCGTGTGACGGCCTCTACCACGTGCCTACCCAGGCAAGCGTTGCCGCGCTGTGCGCCACCCTCGCGGCCTTGGCAGCCAACGAAGCCTTAGCTGTTGCCGAGCGTTGTGCCCTTTTGGAGAAGCGCTTTTCGAACGACGCCTACCCACCATGGGAGCGTATCCTGCGCCAGCGTTGGGATTGTCCGGCCCCAGAGACGAGCCGCGACTGAGCGACGGCTTGGGCGGCCGCGTCACGCCTCTGCGGACGTGGATACCCCAGCATTGGCGAAGTGGGGCCAGACTTCGAGTGAGTGGCAGAACTTGCGTCCAGCGGGCAAGCACACTACAAGGCAGCCTGGGCTTTCAGGGCGTTCGTTCGCGCGGCAATGGCAGACCACATGGCCTCAGGATCCCCGGTACAGCTTGGCGATTTTCGCATCCTCGCCCCCCTCGGCGTGGGTGGCATGGGTGAGGTGTGGCGTGCGGTGCATCTGCAGCAGGGAGTGAGAGCGGCGGTCAAAGTGATCACCGCGGCCCACGCCCATGAGACGGAGTACCGGCAGACCTTTGCCCGCGAGGTTCAGGCCGTGGCGGCCCTCGACCACCCGGGGGTGCTGACGGTTTTTGACTTTGGCGTGGTCTCGGAGGAGGCGGCGCAAGCCTCCGCGGGGAGACTGGTGGCCGGGTGCCCGTGGTTGGCCATGGAGCTGGCCGATGGGGGCTCGCTGGCCGAGCTGCGGGGGCAGATGACCTGGCCGGTGTTGCGCCGGATCTTGTTGGCCATTCTGGACGCGCTGGCCCACGCCCACGCCCGCTTGCTGGTGCACCGGGATCTCAAGCCGGAGAATCTGCTGCGGCTGTCGACGCCCGAGGGCTTCCGGGTCAAAGTGACCGATTTCGGCATCGCCCATGCCATGCGGCCCGAGATCGACGGCGCCATGTTGGAGGTCTTCGCTGTGCGCGCCGGCACGCCGGCCTACATGCCACCGGAGCAGCTCCAGGGACGTTGGCGCGACTACGGCCCGTGGACCGACCTCTACGCCTTGGGCTGCGTCACCTTCGAGTTGGTCAGCGGCAAGCCGCCCTTCGTCTCGACGAGCCTGCAGTCCCTCGCGGCGGCGCATCTCTACGAGCAACCACCGCATTTTTTGCCGCGCTTTCCTGTGCCCATCGGTCTCAATGACTGGGTGCAGCGCCTGCTGCAGAAGCGCCCAACGGCGCGCTTCATGTGCGCGGCCGACGCGGCCCAAGCGCTGATGGCGCTGCCCGACGGGGGTGACGGGGTGATGGCGGCCGCAGTGCCCAGCGTGCGCAGCCCGAGCGGCGTGCACACCCAGCCGACGGTGGCCGCAGGCCAACTCGGGCGAGCGCAGGCGACGGTCCTGGAGGGGCGTCGCACCCTGCCGGAGCGGGTGCCCTCGCTGGACATGGGAGAGATGAGCACGGCGACGCTCATCGAGAACCCTGTGCCGAGCGAGAGCCTGCCGTTGGCGCCACCCGTCGAGGCGGCGACCTTGGTGGCCACCGCCGTGATGACCCGCGATTTCCCCCCGGCGGCGTGGCAGGACCCGCCACTCTTGGCCGGAGCCACCCGGCACCCCCTCGGGCTGGGGCTCTTTGGTTTGCGACCCGTGCCCTTCGTGGCGCGCCAGACCGAGCGGGCGGCCCTGTGGGAGGCCCTGGGCCAAGTGATCGCCCAGAAGCGCGTCGGCGTCGTGCTGCTCTCCGGGGAGGCCGGCTGCGGCAAGAGCCGTCTGGCCGAGTGGCTATCCCAGCGCGCCGGTGAGTTGGGCTTGGCCCAAGCCTTGCGCGCCACCCATAGCCCCATCCCCGGCCTCAGCGACGGCCTGGCCTGGGCCGTCGCCAACGCCTTTGGCGCCGCCATGCTGCCCCGGGAAGCCATCTTCAAACGCGCCCAAGAGCACCTACGCAGCGTCGGCGGAGACCCCGACACCATCGATGGCGACGCCGCGGCCCTGACCGCAGCCATCGCCCCGCCCCCAGGACCAGCCGCGGCCACCGCAACGCCGACGCCCACGGTGCGCTTCTCCAGCGATCGGGAGCGACACCAAGCGGTGGTGCGCTTTCTCCACCGGACGAGCCAGCAGCGTGCGACCGTTTTTTGGCTGGACGACGTACACTGGGGGAGCGACGCCTTGACCTTCGTCCGCACCCTGATGGACAGCCCCCTGGCAAGCAGCATGCCTGTGTTGATCCTTGCCACCCTGCGCGACCAAGCCATGGCCGAGGGCTCCATCGAAGCGGCCCTGGTTGAGAACCTACGCATGCACGCGCGGGTCACAGAGCTGGTTCTGGCGCGCCTCGCCCCGGCCGAGGAAGCCGAGCTCATCGCCCGCACCTTGCCGCTAGAAGCGAGCCTCGGCGCCACGGTCCAAAGCCGCGCCCAAGGCCTGCCACTGCACACCATCCAGATCCTGGCCACCCTCATCCATCGGGGGGTGCTCCGCGCTCAGGGGGCAGGCTACGTCCTCGACTCACCCACGGCCTTCGTCTTGCCCGATGACATCCGCGCCATCTGGTGGGAGCGCGTCCACGACACCCTCTCGGCTTTCCCCAATGGGCTCGAGGCGCTCTTGCCGCCCCTCGAGCTCGCCGCGGCCCTTGGGCTTCAAGTCGATGGCGCCGAGTGGGAGGCCCTGTGCCAGCAAGCTGGCTGGCCCGCGCCGCGCACCTTGACCAACCGACACGACGAGACCCTCTTAGACGCGCTCCTGCGCCAGGGCATCGCCCGGCGCCTGTCGCACGGTTGGTGCTTCGTCCACGGCCTGGCGCGTGAGAGTATCCTGGAGCACGCCCGCGACGCCGGACGCCTGGCGAGGCATCACCGGGCCTGCGCCGCCGGCCTCGCCCAACTCTACGGCCTCACTGAGAGCAACGCTGAGCGCTGCGCCCTCCACTGGCTCGCCGCCCAAGCCCACGCCGAGACCGTCGCGCCGCTCTTTGCCGCGGTCACCCACAACTACGATATCGGCAACTACAGCCGCGCCGCCGTCTTGTTGGATCACCTCGCCCACAGCCTCAGCCACCTGCCGAGCCAAGCCCATCAACACGATGACGTCGCCCTGCGCTCTTGGCGTTGCTCCCTGCACCTGGCCCAGGGCGATTACCTCGAAGCGCGGACCATCGCCACTGAGCTCATCGCCAACCTACCAAGCGACGGCTGGTCCCAAGCCCGCTTTCGTGCCCTGAAGACCCTCGCCCAATGCTATCGCGAGGAAGGCGAACTGGAGCGGGCGCGGGGCATGCTGCAAGAGGCGCTGGCCGCCGCCCGCCATGCCGGGGAGGTGCCCTCAGCCCTGTCGGCCCTCAAGAATCTGGCCACCATCGACAACCGCCAAGGCCACGTCGAGGAGGCCTGCCGCAAACTGGCTGAGGCGCAAAACGAAGCGCTGGAACATGGGCTGCCCCAAGAAGCCATGGCCTTGCGCCTGGTCTGGGCCAGCGCCCTGCTCTCCAGCGGTGAGCTCGGCCAAGCGCGGGCGCACGCCGCAGCGGCACTCGACTTCTTCCACCACCTCGGTGCACGGCACAACGTGGCAGAAGCCCTGAATCTCTTGGCAGAGATCGATCGCCTCGAGGGCAGCCTCGAAGCCGCCGAGGCCCGCTACCGCGAGGCCGGACTGCTGTGGGAAGCCATCGGCAGCGACGCCGTGTGGCTCACCCGCATCAACCTCGCCCTCATCCTCATCCAGCGCCAACGCTTCGCCCTGGCCCAGGCCGATCTGGAACGCCTCCGCGAGTACTTCGAGTTCACCGAGCGTTTCCTCTTGCAGGTCTTCGTCGAGTCCGCCCTGGCCGCCGCCTTCGCCGGCCAAGGCAACGCGCAACGCTTCGACGAACACCTGGCCACCACGACGATTCTCCTCGAGCGCAGCGGCACGGTCGACGTCGACCTGGCGACCCTGCTGGAGTTCGCAGGTGAGGCCTGGGACACCCAAGGCGACCACACCCGAGCGGCGCAGGCTTTCGCCCTGGCTTTGGCCCAATGGCGGACCCTGGGCCAAGAGCAACGCGCAGCGCCGCTGGCCACCCGCCTGCACCCCCCCTGAGCCACGCTCCCGCCCATCCGCACGCGGCGGAGGTGGAAAATTTGCCACCTCCCCCCAGCGGTCCTATAGCTCGGCGTCAGGATTCGGGGCACCACGGCAGGTCGCCCCCCAAAACCTCACGGCTTGAGGACCCAACATGATGACTTACCGTGTGCTGC
Organism: uncultured Myxococcales bacterium; assembly: GCA_964454015.1. Classification (GTDB taxonomy): domain Bacteria; phylum Myxococcota_A; class Bradymonadia; order UBA4248; family UBA4248; genus CAYVQF01. The sequence continues at coordinate 46,171 of CAYVQF010000037.1, read as the reverse complement.
CTTGGGTTGTCGTTGTATCCACCCTCCTCTGTTACAGCGGCTGCGCCTTCGATGAATTGAGCGAAGAGAGCCCCACGACGGTCCTGAGTGAGAGCGGACGCTGGTCCGCCAGCGAGCGCGGCGAAGTGAACGCCACCGAACAGCCCCCGCTGCCCCAGCTCCCCCTGTCCGAAACAGGCGAGATCCCGAGTGATGGCCCAGCGCCCTCGCGCCAGACCAAGTCATGGGGCAGCCCAACCACCGAGGAAGAGCCAAGCGCGCCCACGGTGCTGCACTGCCGACAGCAGTGCGAGTCGGCCAGCGATTGTGTAGGATGGGCGGCAGGGCCCATCACCAGCGTCGACAACTACGCTTGTGAAGCGGGCACCTGCCTTTACCTGGGCTGCACCAGCGATAGCCAATGCGCGGCGCTCTATGCCACGCCAGACTTCGTCTGTCACCTCGGTGCCGGCGCGAATGGAACAGGTGTCTGCGTGCGGAGCTGCGACCAGGTCAGCGATTGTGTTGAGGACGGCGCGGCGACGACCCATGACGAAGACAACTACCTCTGCCACGACCAACGCTGTGTCTACCAAGGCTGCCAAGACGACGCCGAGTGCCGCGAGGCCCTCGGCACGGACGCGACCCAGTGCGCCCTCGCGCCGGCCTTGGGCTACAAGGTCTGCCACAGCACCTGCCTGTCCGCCGCGGACTGTGACTTTGGCACGCCCGCTCGCCGTAGCGACAACTACCTGTGTGAAGCGGGAATCTGTCGCTACCAAGGCTGCAACGACGACGCAGAATGCGCAGGCGCGGGCGCCGGCACCCAGGTCTGCCGTCCCTGAGAGGGGCTGGCTCTCCCTCGCGGGCCTAACCTGGACGCTGTGGGTGCTCTGTGGCCAGGCCACACCGCTCGCGGCGGACGTAGAAACAGATACGGAGCGCCTGGCCCTCATGAGCCCGCCAGAGGCCTGTGTGCTCGAGGCCTGGGAAGACGCTGACACGGCCCTGGTGGTGTGCGGCCTGGGGATGAAGGACGTGGTGCGTCTGTTGGGCATCGACGCGGCCGAGTCGGGCTTTGATGTCAACTCCCGCAGCCGCGCCCGCGACCAGGCCGTGTGGTGGCAGCTCTTCATGTGGCAGGTCTTGGACTGCGGTCAAGCCGCGAGCCACTTCGCGGCAGCCCACTGCCCCCCTGGGTCGACCATCCAGGTCATCGGACACCAGCGCGATCCCTATGGCCGCCGTCTGGCCTACATCCTCTGTGAGGGTCACAACATGAGCGCCCTGCTCCTCAGCCATGGGCACGCTGGACGCTATCACTTCCCCGCGCCCCCGGCGCGCCCTTCAGGTTGCCCCCTGCCACCTGACCCAGCGCCGCTAGTTGGGGAAGAGGAAGAGCCAGGCCAAGACGTTGATGATCACCAAGGCGATGAGGAAAGCGACTAGCCAGGCGTTGCTCGAGCTCTGTTTGACCGCCATCTGCGGCATGGGCGGCACGGGCGTGGGCATGGCCGAAGCCTTGACCACGTGACGCCCGGCAGCGTTCTGCACCTCGTCCTCGGGAAGCACCGCCGTCTCGGCGTGCGCCACGGCGTTGCGCGCCTTGCCAGTGCCGAGACCAATGGACTCATCAAAGAGCTGGGTCTTGGCCTCGGCCAAGTCCTCTGGGTCGAGATCCGCCGTAGCTTTGGCCACCCGCGGCGCCTCTTCGCGCTCGTCGTAGTCGATGCTCAATGAAGCCAGGGCCATCACCCGGGAGCGATCCAAGTCGGCAAAAACCGCCCCAGCGCTCACATAGCGCTGGTCCAGCGGCTTGGCACAGGCGCGGCCGATGATCCCCAACAGATCGTCGCTGAGCAGACCTTCTGGAATGGGCACCTTCTCGTCAGTCACTTGGGCGATGGCCACCTCGAAGGGGTTGGAGCCCGTCACGATGGGGCGACCCGTGAGGCACTCCAAGAAGACCAAGCCCCAGGCATAGAGGTCGCTCTGGGGGGTGAGGGTCTTGACCTGAACCTGCTCTGGCGCCATGTAGGACGGGGTCCCGCGGATCTCTGAAGCCTTGGTCAGAGACTTGTAATCCATGCCGCGCTGCGCCTCGAGTACGCCTGCGATCCCGAAATCCAGCACCATGGCGTTGCGTCTATAGCCCGTGGCCGTCAGCATGATGTTCTGCGGCTTGAGATCCCGATGGACGATGCCCCGGGTGTGCGCCGCATAGAGCGCATCGAGGACTTGACTCATGAGGTGCAACGTCTCGTGCAGGCCCAACGGACCTTCCTGGCGCAGCACTTCTGCCAGTGACTCCCCGTCGATGAACTCCAGCACCATGTAGAGCTCGCCATCGTGCCGTCCCTGATCGAGGAGACGCACCAAGTTGGGGTGCTTGAGCTGGCCAATGACCTTCATCTCGCGCTCGAAGCGCGCGACATACTCATTGCTGCTGTCGGCCCCATCGACCAGGTCGGCATGCAGCACCTTGACGGCCACCACCTGCCCCGTCGAAACCTGCCGCGCCTTGTAGACGATGCCAAAGCCACCCTCACCTATCACTGAGAGCAGCTCGTAGCGCCCATCGACCAGGCGTTTTTCAGGTGGAAGGGCTTCGATTTCTGAGCTAGGACTGGGAGCGTTCACGTTGCTTTTCCCTGCTTCTCTGACGCAGTCACCGCAAAACAGAAGCCATCAATCGATCGTTTGGGTGTCTGCAAGCACCCTTGGGCCACACTGGGTCGTTTCCATCGCGTCTGACCTCAGCTTGGCCTGGCAAAACACACCACCCGCTTCTACCACATCAGCGCCAGGGCGTAAACACGTCGCCAGCGGGCTGTGCCTCAATCCAGGTCGAGAATGAGAGCCCCCCCCTGGGCATCGCCCTCGCCGCTGGCGACGAGACAATTCTCCCAGCCATGCTGACGCGCATCCCGCAACCCTTGCAGCACCATGCGCAGATCAGAGGCCCCCGCGGCATGGCCAAAGGCCAAGCTGTCCCCTAGGCGGTTGCATCGCTCAGGATCGATGCGCCCCAGCGCCCCGCGCCCCAAGACCTCACGACAAAAACTGGGCGACTCGAGACGTCGGGCCACACAGATCGCTTGCACCGCTGAACCGACGTGCATCTGCACTGAAGCGACATCGCGGAGTCGCAAATTGCTGCGGTGCAGCACCTGGGGAATGGCCAGACTCTGCCCAAGGAGCGCATCGCGCTGCAGCTCACCCGCTGCGAAGCTCCAGGCGCGCACCAGACCCAAGGGATGTAGCCCTTCGCCGCGCGCCGAACCAGCACGCATCAGCAACAGCGCCGCCGCCCCATCGGCCGCGGGAGCACTGTTGCCAGCACTCAAGGTCCCACCAGAGGCCACATCCAGAAGCGGCGAGAGCTTCATGGTCTCGTCATCGCACGCACCGATGAGGGCATCATCTTGGTAGAGAGGGGGCTGGAAAGGAACGAAGGCCGGCATCACCGTGTCGTCGAAGAGCCCGTCGCGCCAGGCCGCCGCGCCGCGCAGGTGTGAACGCATGGCATAGCCATCCTGCTCCTCTTTCCCGATCAGAAAGTCCTGCGCCAGTCGTTCCGCCAAGGCCGTCTTTGGGGTGCTGAGGCGAGCTTCTGGAACCAAGGTGCGCGGCATGAGATCACGACGGCCAAGGCGCCCCATGGCCACGACTTGCTGCAACAGCGGGCGCTGCCCCAAGCTGTGCAACAGCGCCGACAACCCGCGGCTCATGCCGTAGACTCGGTCTGAAGCGGCCGCCACCGCACAGACCACCCCCACTTGCACTTGCCCCGAGGCGATGGCCGCGACCATGCTGGCCAGCGCGCGCAGGCCGATGTGACTCGAGCCGCTACAGGTCCAGGCATCGACGCCGTTGGGCAGGCCCGCCGCCAAAGCGACATGGCGAGCGGGATTGTCGAAACGTTCGCCGCCGCTACCTGCCCCGAGGACCAGCGCGTCGATGCGGCTCGGATCCAAGCCTGCGCGCGCCACGAGCTCGGCGCAGACCATGCGTCCCAAGTGCACCACGCTCTGCCCGCGAAAGGCCCCATCGCAAAGCGCAAAGGGGGTGCGCACCCCTGCGACGACCGCAACGCTGCGGCGTCTTGCGCCACCTTGACGTCCACCAGGCATCGGCCACCTTGGCAAAACAACATGGAGCCCAACGACACCGTGGGCGTCGCTCAGGCCATCACAGCGCCACCCAGGCGCCCACTCACCCGGCCTTTATAGGCCCTTTGCCATGTCTTGCCAACCGCGATGACGCGACGCGTCATGCCGCCGCTCAGTTCGGCGGTGGACACCCCTCGTCGATGATGCCGTTGCAGTTGTTGTCGATGCCGTCGCAAATCTCGGGCACGCACAGCCGGCACTCGGGGAGGTCGTCGATGAGACCGTTGCAGTCGTTGTCCGTCCCATCGCAGACCTCGGGCTCGGGGATACACGACACACAGGCGATGGCGACCTCGATGCCAATGGTGACGCCAGTGCTCGCCGCGCTCTGGGCCGCGTTCTGCAGGTTGGTGCAGGCCGCGCCGTGCAAGGTGACCACATAGGTATTGGGGTTGAGGGTCCAGCCGTTGAGAGGATCCTCAGCGATGGGGTGGCGGTTCTGACCATCGAAGAAGACCACCCGGATCCGGGTGATGTCATCGGTCGGCTCGGGATGGAGTTGCACCTCACAGCCAATGGACATGGCCGAGATGGTGTTGAGGGCCGTGACCAGATCGCTGGTGTTGTTGGAGCTGATTAAAAACCAGTTGCGGTTGGCGTCGTTGGGGTTGTTGGTACCACCCGCCACGGCGTAACTCTGCATCCGGTTCTGATCGGTGCTGCTCAAGTTGTCGAAGCCGACGAAGTAGACCGGCACCCCTTGGTTGAGGGAGTAAGCCGCGCGGTCGATGACATAGTTGACGCCCTCGGTAGCACCGTGGCATGAGCCCGTCGATGGGGCACCATCGGTGATGACGATGAGGCGCTTGGGGCGATTGGCAACGGTGTCACCGGGCAAATCGAGCCAGTTCTGGGTGTAGACGCGGTTGATGGCCGAGCCCATGTAGGTGCCGCCCGTGGCCCCCAAAGCGTTGACGGCGTTCTTGAAGGTCTGGGGTGAGCTGGCGTAATCGCCCAAAGGCACGCGCTGGGTGAGGTTGGTGCAGGCGGCAAACTCCATGAGCCCCACATAGAAGTCGCTCAGAAGGTTGGTGTTATCCGCCATGTGGTTGAGGGCGCCGCGCAGGGTGGTGATACGCGAGCCCGACATCGAGCCCGAGGTGTCGACGACGAAGTAGAGGATGGGTTTGACCCGGTTGGCTTCCACTGAGCCATCGTTGCAGATGGGCATCTCCGGCGGCAACACGGGGGAGCAGTGGTCGCCCATGCCATCCCCATTGGAATCCTCCTGGAAAGTGTTGGCGACGTCGGGGCAGTTGTCGCAGGCATCGCCCACGTGGTCCCCATCGCGATCGGCCTGGTCCGGGTTGTAGACCCAGGGACAGTTGTCGTCGATGTCGGGGATGGTGTCGCCGTCGCTGTCGATACGCGGGTCATAGAGGTCGACGCAGGCGTCACCCGTGCCATCGCCGTTCGAGTCGAGCTGGTCGTAGTTGGCCACGGTCGGACAATTGTCGCAGGCGTCACCGATACCATCCAGGTCTTCATCGGCCTGATCAGGGTTGAAGACGTAAGGGCAGTTGTCCAAGCGGTTGGGGATGGTGTCGCCGTCAATGTCACCGTTGGGATTGTAGTAGAGCTCACAGGCATCACCGATGCCATCACCGTTGCTGTCGAGCTGATCTGGGTTGAAATGTAGGGGACAATTGTCGCAAGCATCGCCTATCCCGTCACCGTCGAAGTCCTCTTGCTCGGGGTTGAAGTGACACACGCAGTTGTCATCGGCGTTCAAGACCCCGTCGCCGTCATCGTCGAGGTGGGGGATGCCCGTGGGGACACAGCCGGGCACGAAGGCGTCGTTCTCCGGCAGCTCCGGCGCCAAATCGTTGGGCGGTAGACTGTCGCCGGGTTGGGCGTCGCTTGGTAGCGCATCGTCTTGCGGCGGCAACTCGGGCAAGTCATCCCCAGGCGACACATCGTCGCCAGGTGCGTCGCTGCTGTCAGCAGGATTGCGCGGCTTGACGCTCACCTCGTCGGCGCAGGAGAGGCCCAGGCCAGCCAAAGCGCAACAAAGGAGCAACAACAAAGGGAGGTTGAGGGCGACTACTTTCATGGTCGTCACTTGGCGTCGTTGGCCTCAGCGGCAGTGATTGGATGGAGGCAGGGAGAGAGGGCCGAAATGGCGCTCGACCTTCAGTCTCAGCCTAACCAATGCGGCGTGCCTGTCAACCCTCGTTCACACCCACTGCCAACCGGCGTTGCCAGCACTTCCATGGCCCCGCGCCTGGCGGCGCCGCTGCGACAGCAAAAATAAAAAAGGCCGACCGCCTCGAGAGGCGGCCGGCCTAAGTGTCACCAGCGCACGTGATCAGTTCGGCGGGGGGCAACCCTCGTCGATCTCACCGTCGCAGTCGTTGTCGATGCCGTCGCAGATCTCGAAGCTCGGGATGCACTCCAGACACCCCTCATCGATGATGCCGTTGCAGTTGTTGTCGATGCCGTCGCAGATCTCCGGGAAGGGGATGCAGGTATCGGGCGGGCAACCTTCGTCGATGACGCCGTCACAGTTGTTGTCGATACCGTCGCAGATCTCCGGGTGGGGGATGCAAGCGTCGGGCGGACAGCCTTCGTCGATGACGCCGTCGCAGTTGTTGTCGATACCGTCGCAGATCTCGATGCTCGGGATGCACGCCGTAGGCGGACAGCCCTCGTCGATGATGCCATTGCAGTTGTTGTCGATGCCGTCGCAGATCTCAGGGACACAGTGCTCGCAGCCTTCGTCGACGACGCCATCGCAGTTGTTGTCGATGTAGTCGCAGATTTCCGGCTCGGGGATGCAGGTCGCGCAGGCGATGTCGACCTCGATTCCCACGGTGACGCCAGAGCTACCCGCCGCTTGCAGCGCCGCTTGCAATTGGGTGCAAGATTGGCCATGGAGCGTGACCACGTTGGTCACCTCGTTCAAGGTCCAACCATTGACGGCGTCGCGGGGGATGAAGTGGCTCGTGTAGCCATCGTTGAGCTCGACCTGGATGCGGCTCACGTCGTCATCGGGGTTGGGGCTGAGCTGCACCTCGCAGCCGATGGTCATGGCGCTGATGGCGTTGATGGCGTTGACCAGATCCGTGGTGTTGTTGGAGCTGATCCGGAACCAATTGCGGGTGGCATCGTTGGGGTTGTTCGTCCCGCCGGCCACGGCGTACTGCTGCATCCGGTTCTGATCCGTCGTGCTCAGGTTGTCGAAGCCCACGAAATAGACCGGGTTGCCTTGACCAAGAGAATAGGCCGCGCGGTTGATGACGTAGTCAACGCCCTCCGTCGCGCCATTACACGCCCCCGTCGATGGCGCACCGTCAGTGATGACGATGAGGCGCTTGGGCCGGTTGGGCAGGGGATCATTGGCCATGTTCAGCCAGTTCTGGGTATAGACGCGCTGGATGGCCGAACCCATGAAGGTCCCCCCCGAAGCCGGCAGCGCGTTGACGGCGTTCTTGAACGTCTGCTTTGCCGAGCCGTAGTCTCCCAGGGGCACCCGCTGGGTCAAGTTGGTGCAGGCCGCAAACTCCATCATCCCCACGTAAAAATCCGTCAGGAGGTTGGTGTTGTCCGCCATGTGGTTGAGCGCGGCCTTGAGGGTGGTGTTGCGATCCCCGGCCATGGACCCCGAGGTGTCGACCACGAAGTACAAGGCCGGACGGATCCGGGTCGCCGAGACGCTGCCGTTGGTGCAGATGGGTGTCCCCGGCGGCAGGCTCAGCTCACAGGCGTCGCCAATGCCGTTGTTGTTCAGATCGTCCTGGAAGTAGTTGGCCACGTTCGGACAGTTGTCGCACACATCGCCCACACCGTCGCCATCGGCATCGGCCTGGTTGGCGTTGGGGATGGCCACGCAGTTGTCGAAGATGTCCGGCACGGTGTCGCCGTCAGAGTCCAAGAGGGGCGTATAGTATGACTCACAGGCATCGCCGACGCCGTTGTTGTTGCTGTCGCGCTGGTCGTAGTTGGAGATGGTCGGGCAGTTGTCACACACATCGCCGCGCCCGTCACCATCGGTGTCGAGCTGGTTGGCGTTGGGAATGGTCGGACAGTTGTCTTCCACGTCCCGCACGCCGTCGCCATCGGTGTCGCGGGTCAGGAAGTCATCCTCACAAGCGTCACCCTTGCCGTTGCCATTGCTGTCGGCTTGGTCGTGGTTGGCGATGAAGGGGCAGTTGTCGCAGGCGTCGCCGATGCGGTCGCCATCGGAGTCGAGCTGGTCCGGGTTAGGCACGGTGGGGCAATTGTCGAGACCGTTGGGGATGGTGTCGTTGTCGAAGTCCCCACCTGGCGCTTGCAGTCCATCACAGTCGTCACCCAGGCCGTTGCCGTTGCTGTCGAGCTGGCTCCAGTTGGCGACCATGGGGCAGTTGTCGCAGACGTCGCCGATGCCATCGCCGTCCGTGTCGAGCTGGTCCGGGTTGTAGACCATCCAGCAGTTGTCGATGTTGTTGGGGATGGTGTCGTTGTCGAAGTCTCCGTCGGCGACGGTGGGCACCTCACACGCATCGCCAATGCCGTTGTTGTTCTCGTCGGCCTGGTCGCTGTTGGCGATCATGGGGCAGTTGTCACAGGCGTCGCCCACCCGATCTTGATCCGTGTCGAGCTGGTCAGGGTTGTAGACGTAGAGGCAGTTGTCGTTGCGATTGAGGATGCCATCGCCGTCCTCGTCCCCATCGGGGTCGAGGACACGACAGGCGTCACCGATGCCGTTGCCAACCGTATCGGTCTGCCTGGGGTTGGGGACGTCGGGGCAGTTGTCACAAGCGTCACCCACGCCATCACCGTCCCGGTCTTCTTGACCCGGGTTGGGCTCGCACACGCAATTGTCCGCGTGGTTCAGGACGCCATCGCCATCGTCGTCGGCGAAGGGCAAGCCAGAGGGCACGCAGGGACCGACGACGGTGTCGTCTTCAACGTCCACTCCGTCGGGATCGATCGTTTCCTGATCCGGCTCGACGGAGTCGGGCTCGGTCGTTTCTTGGTCGGGATCCATGGTGTCCCAAAGGTCACCCGTGAAATCCCCCGTCACATCCGCGTCACCGCTGACATCGGTCTTCGGTTTGACCGAGACCTCGTCGGAGCAGGCCGCCAAGCACAGCAGCACCCCCACGGCGAAGCACGACATCGCTGTTAGGCTCAAGTTTCGTTTGCGCATAATTTCCACTCTCTCGTGAAAGAACCGTCCATCGCACCCTTGAAAACACAACCACTAGGTAGAACACCTCTAGGTAGAACACCTCGGCGGCATCCGCCCAAGCGCTGCCGCCGCGTCGATTCGCCTGTTCCTACTAAGGATCACCCCTTCCCCCTCCTAGCAAATTAACGGAATACATGCGGCTGTCAACCGCTATTCACGGTGCCACGACATGCTTATTCCCGCCCCCTGCGTTTTTTGCACTATTTCTCTGTAATGTTTAACCTTTTGCCACACACCCCGACCCCAATCCCGCCGCAAAGTCGCCGCGCCCACCCCTTGCCTTCGCCTCACCTTCACACCATGATCCACGTGGGGCGGGCGACGCGCGCCAGAGGCGCCATCACCCGCCTATCCCCTCCACGGTGCCTCTCTCCCTGCATCACCTCAGAGGTCCCCCATGGCTGCGCACCTCCACGGCGAGAGCTTGACGCGATGGTGGCAACGGGCCCAGCGCCTGCCCGGTGGCAATCGCCTCTTCTCCTGCGCCTTGACCCTCATGGTGCCGTATTCCGGCTCCATCCGCCCCCGCATCCTCGAGCTGCGGCCGGGCTATGTCCGCCTCCAAGTCAGAGACCAGCGCGGTGTCCGCAATCACCTGCGCTCCTTCCACGCCATAGCCTTGGCGAACATGCTCGAGCTCGCCTCGGGCCTGGCCCTGATCAGCGCCTTGCCGCGCGACCGGCGCGCCATCCTCACTGGGCTCGAAGTGCGCTACCACAAGAAAGGGCGTGGCACCCTCACGGCCGTTGCCGAACACACCCTCACCGAGGCGCCCCAGCAGCAAATCACTGCCACCGTCATGGACGCCAAGCAAGAGGTCATCGCCACAGCCAGCGCCGAGTGGCGCGTCGGCAGCTACGCCCCCCCAACAGGTCAAGCATGAACCTCGATAGCGCCGTCGATCACTACCAATTTCATCTGAAAGTCGAGCGCGCCCTGGCCACCAACACCCTGGAGGCTTACCGCCGCGACCTACTCCTCTTCGTCGATTTCTGCGAACAGAACGGGGTGGTGACCTGTCAGGACTTGGCACCCCAGCATGTCCGGGACTTTCTCCTTCAACGTCTGGACGGGGGCGTCTCCAACCGAACTTTGTTGCGTAATCTCGTCTCATTGCGGCGTTTCTGCCACTTTCTCCGCGCCGACAAGATCATCCTCGACGACCCGTGCGCCACAGTAGACCTGCCCAAGTTCGCCAAGAAACAGCCCGTCTTCCTCAGCCACGCCGAGGTGGATCGCCTGCTGGCGGCCCCGGCCGGTGACAGCCCAGAGCAGATCCGGGATCGGGCCATGCTGGAGCTGCTCTACGCCACGGGCATCAGAGTGAGCGAGCTCGTCGGTCTCGAAACCAGGAGCATCAATCTCGAGGCGGGCTTCGCCCGCGTGGTGGGCAAGGGAAGCAAGGACCGACTCGTCCCCCTGGGCGAGGTCGCCGTCGACGCCGTGCGCGCCTATCTCGAGCATGGGCGCACCACCCTCCTCAGAGGGCACGGCGCGCCGAGCGCCATCAAGGCCCTCTTCGTCAGCCGCCGCGGGGGCGCGATGACCCGGCAAGGTTTCTGGAAGAATATCAAGCGCTATGCTCAGATGGCCAACATCCATCGCGAGATTTCTCCCCACAAGCTCCGCCACTCCTTTGCCACCCACCTCCTGGAGCACGGCGCCGATCTCCGCGCCGTGCAAGCGCTCTTGGGACACGCCGACATCTCCTCGACCCAGATCTACACCCATGTCACCCGGGAGCGCTTGAAGAAAATCCACGCCGAGCACCACCCGCGCGGCTGACATCGGAAGCACAGCGTTGACGCCAAGCGCGTTGGACAGGTACCTTGGGTGACACAGGGCGTGCGGCGTTTGACCACCAGGAGGTCCCACCCATGGCGCTTGGCCAACAGCCAGATCCCACTTTAGAGGCCTTGCTCCCAACCCCAGGCGCCACCATCGGCGAATACCAGATCATGGAAGAGATCGGTCTGGGGGGCTTCGGCGCGGTCTTTCGTGCCTTTCAGCCACGCCTCAAACGCGACGTCGCGGTCAAGGTGGTCTTACCAGCCCTCAGCAAGACACCCGACACGGTCCAGCGCTTCATGCGCGAAATCGACCTCGCCGCGCGCCTCGAGCACCCCAATGTGGTGCGCCTCTACGACTACGGTCAGAGCGCGAATGGCCTCCTGTGGATGTCCATGGAGTACGTCAAGGGGGTCACCCTATCCGAGGTCCTGCGTTCCCAGCATCGCCTCCCCTTCCAACTCGCCCGCCACATCATTCTCCAGGTCCTGTCTGGTCTCATCGAGGCCCACGAGCAGCTCATCATCCACCGCGATCTCAAGCCAGGCAACGTCATGTTGACGCGCAAAGGCGGCGATGAGCACCACGTCAAGGTCTTGGATTTCGGCATCGGCAAGGCCCTCGGCGCCAGCGAAAATCAAGCCATGCAGAACCTCACCGAGACTGGCGCTGGCGGTTTTGGGACGCCGCGCTACATGGCGCCCGAACAGATCTACAACAAGGACCTGGGGCCATGGACCGATGTCTATCCCGTCGGCCTCATCCTCTACGAGATGCTCGTCGGCAGCCCCGCCGTTGCCGGTGACAACGCCTTCGAAGTGCTCGCCAATCAAGTCACCAAGCCCATCCACCTCCCCAACCAGATCCTGCTCTCCTCCCTGGGCCCCGTCCTCCAGCGGGCCATCGAGAAAGATGCCGCCTACCGCTATCGATCGGCCCAGGACTTTTTCGATGCCCTCCAAGCCCTGACCCAGGATCCTTTCGACAGTCCCAACGCCTCAGGGCCCATGCCTCCCATCGCCGCCATGGGCGATGACGCCAACCAGACCGTGCGCCCTGGCTTTGCGCCGGAAGTTCAGCGAGATCACGGCCACCCCCCAGCCTCCCCCCTCCATCGCCCCCCAAGCGCGCCGCGCCCACAGCGCGCCGTCCCCTTGGCCGTGTGGCTCGTCGCCGTGGCGGTCTTCGCCGTTGGGATCACTTTGGTCTTGGTGAGCGTGCTCAGCCGCAGCACCCCCGCGGAGGATCACCCTGCAGCCACGCCGCCGACGCCGACCCCTGTCGCGACGGCCCCGGCGCAGGTGGATCCAGAAACACCACCCGAGCCGCCAAGCCCTGCCGCCCCGGAGACGACTGCGGCACCCGAGCCCCAACCCCCCACCGAGTTCGCCGCCGCAGCAGCAGCAGACGCCTTGCCACCGCTGCGTCTGCACTTGCAGAGCCAGCCCACGGCAGCGGAAGTCAGCGAAAATGGGAAGGTGCTCGGCGTCACGCCGCTGAGCCTAGAGCTGGCGCGGGACTCCCTCGCCAGTGGCCGCACCTTCGTGTTGAAGAAGAGAGGCTATCACGACCACACGCACATTCAGCACGACAGCGCGGAAGAGAGCATCACGCAGGAGATCGCCCTGCGCGCCCTCCCGAAGAAGCCCGTCAAGGGACGCGATCCGCGCCCTGATGAGCCTGCCAAGGGCAGCGACTTGGGGATCCGCGACACCCGTTAGCGCTTCACAGGAGCCGCCGATGAATTCGCTGTGCCACGCCCTATGCCGCGCCCTCTCGGTCGCTCTCGTCGCACTCTCTTTCAGCGGGACGCTCTACGCGCAGTCCGTGTCTGACGTAGCTGACGAGGCCGAGGTACTCTTCCGTTTGGGCAGTGAGGCCTTCCGCAGCCGCGACTACGACGCCGCCCTCTCCCATTTCTTCGCCTCCAATCGCCTCGCCCCCAACCGCAACGTCATCTTCAACATTGCCCGCTCCTACGAGCAGAAGCGGGACTACGTCGAGGCCTATCGCTATTACCTTCGCTATGCCGAGGAGGCCACGCCTGAGGAGCTCGCCGAGGTCCAGAGCGCCATGCGGCGCGTCGAGCCCTACGTCGCCATGCTCGACATCACCACGACCCCACCGGGCGCCACCCTCTACATCAACCGCAAAGACCTGGGCTCTTACGGCCAGAGCCCGCGCAAGCTCGCCCTGGCCCCCGGCACCTACACCGTCCTGGTCGAACACCCCGGCTACTTGCCCGCCACGGCGTCCAACATCACCCTCGAAGTGGGGCAAGTGCAGCGCGTCGCCATCGCCATGGAGCGCGTCTTGGGGAGCGTGCAGCTCAGCGGCCGACCTGAAGGCGCCATGGTGGTCATCGACGACCCGGCGGACATCAGAGTGGTCGGTAACATCCCAGGAGACTTCGAGATCTCTCCCGGCCGCGCGCGCATCACCGTCTCCCAAGACGGTTTCGTTCCCGTGGTCGAGGAGATCGAGGTCAAGCCCAACGAGACGGTCAACCTGGCCATCACCTTGGAGCGTCAGAGCGGCGCCTTGGTGGTGCGAGCCGAAGAATCCAACGCCCTCATCCTCCTCGATGGGCAACCCATTGGCTTCACCCCCGTGGTGGTGCCCTCCGTGCCCGTCGGGCAGCACCGCTTGGTGGTCACCCTCTCGGGCTTCCGTGACTACGCGACCATCGTCGAGATTCTCCCTGACGAGCAGACCATCGTCGACGCGGCGCTGGAGTTGGCCGACGAGGTGAGCGCGGCCTCACGTACGGCCGAGTCCATCGAGAGCGCCCCGGCCTCGGTGAGCGTCATCACCCGGCGCGAAATCGCCGCCTTTGGCTACACCGACCTCTATGACGCCCTGCGCGGCACTCGCGGGCTCTACGGCAACAACAACTACGCCTACAAGTTTTTCGGAGTGCGCGGCTTCGCTCCCTTCGGCCAGTGGGGCAATCGCATGTTGCTCCAGATCGACGGTCACACCCTCAACGACAACTGGATTGGCCAGTCACTGATCGAGTTCGACCTGCTGACCAGTCTGGCCCCCATCGAGAGGATCGAGGTCATCCGAGGCCCAGGTTCGGCCCTCTATGGCACGGGTGCCTTTTTTGGGGTCATCAACCTCACCACCCCGACGCGCCTCGATCAGTACCGCGTCAAAGCCTCTGTGGGGACCATGTCCACGGGTCTCTTTCGGGCCTTCGGCGAGCTCTCCACGCCGCTGGGCGAGGACGGCGGCGCCTGGGTAGCAGGGGGCGCCATGCTGGGTCAGGCCCAACCCAGCCTCGAAGACGGTGAGGTCCAAGCGGGCTCGGTGCTGGGCAAGGTGTGGTGGCGAGACTGGACCCTCCAGGCGCTCTATCATCAACGGGTCAAGTCCATCCTCACCGGCGCTTTCGGCGTCATTCTTGGCGATCCCAACACCCAAGAGGCCGACAGCCGCGCCTACGTAGAGGTGCGCTTCGAGCCGCAACTGACCCGCACCCTCCGCCTCTTGGCCAAGCTCTATCTCGACCACTACGCCTACGACGGCACCTATGTCTACGAAGACGAGAAAGTCGATGAGGACTACCGCGGCACCTGGCTGGGACTGGACCTCCGGCTCCTCATCACCCCCCTGGAGGCCCTCCGCATCACCGTCGGGTCCGAGTATCAGGCCCACCTCCAGAACGACGCCGGCGAAGGCGACGATCGCACCAAACACCCCTACCACACCTTTTCCGTCTACACCGTCGGCGACTGGACACTCACCTCTTGGTTCGCCCTCTCCCTCGGCGGCCGCTTCGACGGTTGGTACGTGGCCGACCTGCCCAAGAGCGATGGGACCGGCGCAGAGGATCGCTTCTTCTCCGCCGCCAACCCCAGGCTCGCACTCATCTTCAAGCCCTTCACGGGCAACGTCGTCAAGGTCCTTGGCGGCCGCGCTTTCCGGGCCCCTTCCATCTACGAGATGACCTATGCCGACGGGCTCACCCAGATCCCCAGCCCCAACCTCGACCCAGAGGTCATCTGGACCGGAGAGCTCGAGGTCTCCCAAAGGATCATGGCCAACCTCGTCCTCATCGCGTCGGTCTATTTCAACCACATCACTGGGCTCATCGTGCAACGCGGCAGCGCCACGGCGGAAGATCCCCTCTATTACGTCAACGAGACCGATGCCGTCGCCACCCTTGGGACCGAAGTCGAGCTACAGCGCGATTTCCGCCACGGGTGGCTGGTCTCGTTGGCCTATGCCTTCCAGCAGACGCGTATCGGCTCACCCCTCTCGGGAGAGGAAATCGTCAACTCACCCGAGCACATGCTCTCCCTCAAAGTCATCGCCCCCCTGGTCAGCCGCGCCCTGGGCCTGGCCTCGCGGGTGACCTATGAGTCGCGCCGCCTGAACCGCAACGGCAGCCAAGGCGAACACAGCCTCCTCTGGGATCTGGCCTTCAGCGGCGAGTCCAACGTCTTGGGCTTGCAATACAGCCTCGGGGTGCGCAATCTTCTCGACTGGCGCTATTCTCACCCTGCAGGCGATGAGATCGGTAGCCGCATGAGTCTGCGCCAGCCCGGACGTACGGTCTACTTCGAGATGACGGCGCGCTTCTAACCTCAGCCAGACGAGACATCACGTGGCACACGACGACCCAACGGCCATCTACACCCGTGGCGGCGACCGGGGGCGGACCTCGTTACTCTCAGGACAGCGCGTACCCAAACACGCGCCCCGGGTCTGCGCCTATGGCACCCTGGATGAGCTCATCTCCTGCCTGGCCGTCGTCGCAGCGCAACTGGAAGCATCGCAAAACCTACCCACCCGCCCTCCCGCCGATCCCTGGCGGGTCTTGATGGCTCAGCTCCAGCAAATTCAGGCCGATCTCATGGTCCTCGCCGCCTACACCGCCACCGAGGACGACCAGCACCACCGCCTCGCCCGCCTCACGCCTGCCGACGCCACACGGCTCGAAGCAGAGATCGATGCCGCCACGGCGGCCATGGCGCCGCTGACCTCCTTCATTCTCCCTGGCGGTCACCTCCTGGCCGCTCACCTCCACTGGGCACGCGCCCAGTGTCGGCGCGGTGAACGCGAACTCTCCCGTTTGGCCGAAGACCAAAGCGTCCCATCGGCAGTTCTCGTCTATGTCAACCGCCTCTCGGACTGGCTCTTCACCATGGCGCGCTGGGTCAACCACCTGCAACACATTCCAGAGCGCCCTTGGCCTTGAAGCTCGAGGCGCTCCAGATGCCGCAGCGGCCATCAAGGCGCGGGGGGCGGCGTTTCCTCGCTCTTGTCGTCGAGCTTCATCCGTTGCACTCGGTCACGCCGGCGCTGCTCGATGATGGCTTGGCGAAAAGTGGGGTCGCCATCCTTGAGCTCCATCCCTTGGGCCGGCTGGCCTGGCCGCAGCCCACCGCCGCGCAGTTGCGCCGCGCCGGCGCCAACACCGCGATCGGCAATGACGAAGGCGATCTCCACCTCAGGCTCGTCCTGGTCGGTGGTCTTAATCTTCACGGTCCCACGCACCGGCGTGGAGAAGTCCTGCGAGGGGTCGACCACGCCCATATGAATCAGCGCACGCTGACCTTCCGCCTCTCTGATCTCCACGCTCAACGCCGGATCGCTTGCCGTCGCCTCGATCACTTTGACGGGCGTATTGCTGCGCGAAGTGATGACGAAGTCATGACCAGGATAGGTGTCACCCCGTTTGAAGAGGTTCACCGTCTTGGCATAACGCAGATCACCCACCACCTCACCGCGGACGGGCACGGTCATCTCTTTCGGCTCGCCATCGGTCAGCGCATAGCGGACCACCACATCCACGCCAAAACGCCCGAACTCACTCAGCTTCACCACCTCGATGACGAAACGCCGCCCGTCCTCGCTGCCTTCGAGCTCGCGGAGGCGAAAGCGCTCATCTTCCAGAACCACTTCTCGAACCTCTGTCGCGGCATCGGCCGCGCGCAGCGTGAACTCTCGGCTAGCCTCCTCACCGCGTCCGATCTGGCCAAAGGTCACGAGATTCGGGATGGCCATCACTTCACGCACCACGAAGCAAGCGATCTCCAGCTCGATCATCGGGTTCTCGGGATCATCCGTCGCCACCCGAACACTCTTGGAGAAAGCACCTGAACGTCCACGCGTACTCACTGTTGCCTTGACCTCTCCTTCCCCACCCGGGGGAATGGCCTCCGTCGACAAGACGGAAGCTGTGCAGCCTCAAGAGCTCATGGCGCGCAGCAGCCGTAACTCCTTATTTCCTTCATTGCGGATTTTGAACGTGTGTACCACGTCTTGCCCCATCTCCACGGTCCCGGCGTCGAAACGACTTTCCACCGCCACTGCCTTGGGCGCACCTTCCGCATCGGCAGGGACCACCGCCTCGCCCCCCTCTGCGGGCTGCCCTTCCTCCGATGGGAGCAAGGGCCCTTCTTCAGCAGCGCTCGGCGCGCTCACCTCGGCGGGCGCCTTCTCTTTCTTCTGCTGGCAGCCAAAGCTCATGGCCACCACAGCCATGAGCGCCACGACCCACAGCCTGCGAATCCACCACTCAGACATGGAACACTCCTCGTTTCCCAAAGGAAAAATGTCATGCAGGTTGCCCACGACGAGGAACAACCTGCCTTTGCTCGTCTCTCTATGTCGCTACGGACGGAGGTGCCCGCCGCTTACTTCTTGGCCTTCATGTTGATCTTGGCATCGATGCCCGTTGGCCCGACGGCGAGTCCCATCTCCAACATGCCCAGCGTCTTATAGGCATCGATCATCTGCGCCATGCTCGGATCGGCGGCCATCATCAACGGCCCGAGGATCTCGAAGAAGCGACCATAATCGTAGCCAATGTGCAGGATCGGCGCCGGACTCGCGGCCGCACTTGCCGCGAAAGCGGCCAACTTGTCGCCTTGGCCAGGGCCAACCCCGATCACCAGCGATTTCTCCGTCATCATCGCGTGGATCTCACTCAGGAAGGGGGGCAGGCCAGGAATCGCAGGCAGCTTCACCACCTTACCCACCTCCATGGCCACACCGTCCAGACCCGGCACCAAGCCACCCGCCAGCGCGAAGAGATCCGCAGGCGAGTCACTCTGGATGAGGACCATCCCCGCCAGGGCCGTCGGCATCATGTCATCACCCAAGGCCAGGTTCTCGACCACGACATTGAAACCCTTGATATCCAAAACGAAGGGCGGGATGTTGCTCGGATCTCGCACCTCGGCCAGCCCTTCGGCCATCTCGTTGAGGAAAGCCAACGCCTCACAACGGTAAGGGGCACCTTGGATAGTGCTCGACAGCTTGGAAAGCCAGCCCACGGTCTGGGCCACGTCCATCCCCATACCAAAGGCCAACACTGGGTTGCCCTTCACATTGCCCACACCAGGCACGGCCGCCGCCAGACGCTGCAAATCGCTGCGATGGGTGGCGTCGCCAAGCTCCAGGGTCAACAAAAAGCGGAAGGTATCGCCGACGGTGTCCGAACCCATGGTCAAACGCGGCATGGTCGCCAAGAGCTTGCTCGCTTCGTCCTTGCAGACGCCATCCAAGCCTTCCACGGGCAAAGGCACGCCCAGCTTCTCGAGGCTCTCGGACAAGGAGCTCTTGGCGTCCCCCACCAGATTCTTGTAAATGGCCTGCATATCGATGAAACCCACCTGCACGCCCTTGCCGGTGAACTGCGTCGCCAGCGCCTGCAGGGTGCCCACGTCAATGCCATTGGCCACGGGGTTGAAGAGATTCTCAAATTGCCACTCAGCCGTAGGCTGGGCAACGATGGTCACCACCAGCTCCTGAGGCAAAATCGCTACAACCACCTCAACCCCATCTTCCAACGGATAAGCGCGGTACTGTACCTCGCCATGGCTGCGCTTCTCGGCCTGCACTTTGGCTTTCTCTTCCACCCGCGCATAGACCGTCTCGAAGACGGCGCCATCGGCGAGCTGCACCCGCATCACCGGAAACACACCCAAGCCATAAATGACCTGGTGCGACTCAGCGAGCATGCCCAGGCTGGCCAAACCTTCGCGGTTCCACTTGCCCTTGAACTCATCGAGCACAGCGCCAACCAAGGCCTCGACCTCAGGCATACCCTGCGCAGAGAAATAGCCCGCCAAACCTTCATAGGCCTTCATCCACACTTCTAGATCGATGGGCACTTCTTCCAGAGGCAAGGTGCTCAAAGTCGCCCAAAGGTAGGTCGTATCTGCCGGGACGTACGCCAAGAAAGGATTCTTGATCTCCCCCAGCGGCACGGGCGCAACCACCGGCGCGACCACTTCGGGCGGCGTCTCGACGGCCGCCACGGCCGCGCTCTCGACACCCTCACCCGGCACGGCGGGCGCTTCAGCCGCCGCCTCGCCGGCCTTCTCCTCGCCGGCTTTCTCTTCGCCGGCCTTCTCTTCACCCTCGGCAACGGGCTTCTTCTCGGCCTCTTTCGCCTTGTCGTCCTTGGCCTTCTGCTCGCAGCCCATCGCCAAGAAAGCCACGGCCAGCAAAAACACAATGATCGTTCTCATTCGCATAGGTCACCTCAAAGTGCATCCGCGCAAACGACGCGGTGGAACCAATGGCCAGGCAAACGCCCGCCACGAATTGCTGACCCAGCAAGCTAACTCAAGACCCCATCACTTGTCACGCGTCTGCCACTTGTGCACGATTTTCCACCACCCTTTCCACGTCGCACCATCCTGACTATGGTGCCCCCTTCATTGGCGTCCTGGATCCACCTACGCCAGGCCCAGCGCCTGCCCCGGCAGGAAGGGCGCGCAAACCCTCACGACCCTCGCCATAGGAGCCATGACATGCTCACCGCGGACGCCCTCGTTTGGATGGACCTCGAGATGACTGGGCTCGACCCCGAGCGCGATACCATCATTGAGATCGCCACCATCATCACCGACAACCAGCTCCAAACCATCGCCGAGGGGCCCAACCTCGTCATCCACCTCCCCGAGGCTCGCCTCCTCGCCATGGACGACTGGAATCGAAACCACCACCGCGCCTCAGGCCTCTGGCAGCAAGTCTGCGACAGCGCCATCTCCCTCGCCGAAGCGGAGAGCCAGAGCCTGGCCTTTCTCGCCGCCCACATCGCGCCCCGCATCGCGCCGCTCTGCGGCAACTCCATCTGGCAAGATCGGCGCTTTCTCCACCGCCACATGCCGCGCCTCGCCGAGCACCTCCACTACCGCAGCATCGACGTCTCTTCCTTCAAGGAAGTCGCCCACCGCTGGTTCCCCCAGGTCCCGAAGTTCAACAAGGCTTCCAACCACCGCGCCCTCGATGACTGCCGAGCCTCCATCGCCGAGCTCGCCCACTACCGCACTCACCTGCTGCGCCAACCCTGAAGCACGGCACGAAGCTCAAGGCTCCCCAGCTCGCCCGCCCACCGTGTCCAGGAGCTCCCGCACCAGCGCCAACAGCTCTCGCTGGGTGAAAGGCTTCTGCAAATAGCCCACCCCTGCGTCGGCCTCAGGTTGGGTCATCACATCCACGGCGTAGCCCGACATGAACACCACCGCCAGGGGCGAAGACCACTCACGTACCTGCTGCGCCAGGGCCCGCCCATCGCTCTCAGGCATCACCACGTCCGTCAGCAACAGGTCGATCTCCCGCCCGTGTTTCTGGGCCAGCGCGAGCGCTTCGCCGGCGCTCGTCGTCGCCAACACGGCGTAACCATGCCGCTCGAGCATGGTCTTGACGATGGCTAGAATCCCCGCCTCGTCTTCCACCACGAGCACCGTCTCCAGGCCCTTGGCGCGCGGCGTCTCCCGCCGCGCCGCCGAGCTCACCGTCTCCGCGGCAGCCCCATGGCGAGGAAAATAGAGCTTGAACGAAGAACCTCGCCCAACCTCGCTATAGACGTGAATGAAACCCCGATTCTGCTTGACGATGCCATAGACCATCGCCAAGCCGAGGCCCGTCCCTTTGCCCGCCTCCTTGGTGGTGAAGAAGGGCTCGAAGAGGCGCGCCTGCACCTGGCGGGCCATCCCGCCGCCATCATCCGTGACCGCCAACATGACGTAGGCCCCTGGGATCATCTCGGGGTGTTCCGTGCAGTCGACCTCTTCAAAATGACAGTTGGCCGTGCTGATGGTGATGCGCCCGTGTGCCGCGATGGCGTCTCGCGCGTTGACGCAGAGGTTGGCCATGACCTGATCGATCTGGCTGGGATCGACCTGGACGGTCCACAGCGCCGCCTCGGGCTGCCACTCCAAGGCGATCTCTTCACCCAACAAGCGGCGCAGCATCATCAACATCCCAGCAATGTGGGCATTGAGATCCACAACGCGGGGAGCGTTCGCCTGCTTGCGCGCAAAGGCCAAGAGTCGCCGCGTCAGCTCTGCCGAGCGCTGCGCCGCGTCCTGAATCTGCTCCAGGCTCTGCCGCAACGGCGCCGTCGCCCTCTCCGCCCCTTCCAAGGCCATCTCGACATGCCCCAGGATCACCCCCAGCATGTTGTTGAAGTCGTGCGCGATGCCACCCGCCAAACGGCCGATGGACTCCAACTTCTGCGCTTGGAAGAGGAGGCTCTCCAGCTTGGCCTTTTCTTCCTCGGCGCGGCGGCGTTGGGTCACGTCCCGAAAGATGCAGGCCAAGTGTTCCGGCGCTGGGCAAAAGGCCATCACCTCGAAGGTCTTACCCAAATCTTGGCTCTCATAGGCCAGCGTCTCGGCCGTCCCCTGCAGCGCAGCTTCTGCCAACCGCACAATCTGCAAGCTCGCCTCCGGCCAGATCTCACTCACCAGATGCCCCACCACGGCACTCGCCTGGCGACCACTCATTTTCTCAAAGGCCGGATTGACCGCCAACAAGCGACCGTCCACCACCGCGCCCTCTTCGTCGCGAATGAGCGCATGCACTGCAAAGGCATCGCGCATCTCCAGGAAGAGACGCTGGTAGCTTTGCTCGGCTTGCTTCTGCTCGCTCACGTCAAAGACAAAGACGTCCATACCCTGCAGACGCCCCTCGCGCCACAGCGGGCTCGCGCTGATGCTGTGCCAGCGCATCTGTCCAGTCGGCGGATGCCATAGGGCCTCGCCTTGGACCACCACCCCTTCGCGCAGACCCCGGGGAAAGTCACGCCCCCAAAACGCCTCCGACTCACCCACGACCTCGCTGAAGTGCTGTCCAAAAACCGCCTCGGCTTCCTCGCGATTGAAGAAACGCAACCAGGCAGGATTGACTTGGCGAATACGACCCTCATGGTCGACGAAAAAGTACGCCGCTGCCGAGTTGTCCACGATGCTGCGGAAATGGGCCTCGCTGGCCTGCAGGGCGCGCTCCATCTCCTTCTGCGCCGTGACATCACGGACGATGGCGAGGGCCCTTTCGGCACCACACTTGACCAGGCGACCTTCGAAGTAACGGGTCTCGCCCTGGATACCAACCGCGTAGATGTAGCTCTGTAAGACCCCGGTAGCCGTCAAACGCTCGAGGTTCTCTCGGGTGATGCGCGCCAGCTCTGGCGGCAAGACCTCCGAATAGTGACGCGCCACGAAATGCGCTGGAGAGAGAATGAGCTGCTCGTCTCCAGTGGCCTTGTAGTCGATGAAATGCCCATCCCTGTCGAAGACGAACATCAGGTCCGGTATGGCATCCAACATGGCCCGCTTGTAGGCTTCGCTGGCCTGGAGCGCTTGTTCGGCGCGCTTGCGCGCCGTCACGTCCGTGTG
Source organism: uncultured Myxococcales bacterium (assembly GCA_964454015.1). Lineage (GTDB taxonomy): Bacteria > Myxococcota_A > Bradymonadia > UBA4248 > UBA4248 > CAYVQF01. Next base: position 23,411 of record CAYVQF010000037.1, on the reverse strand, counting down.
GGTGCCCACGACCCGCAGCGGCGCGCCTTGGTCTGAGCGCACCACCACCTCACCCTGGGTCGCCACCCAGCGCTGTTGCCCCGCGTCCTGCACACCATACTCCAGCGAGAATGCGTCCTCCTTGCCCGCAAGAAAAGCGGACCACGCCTCGGCAAAGCGCGCTCGCTCCTCTGGCCGCATGAAGCCACACCACGCCTCGGGTCCACGCGGCGCCACCTCACGCTCTTGGGTGGCGCTCCACTCCCAGAGCCCCTTCTGCACGTAGCCGCTGAGCCACTGCAAGCGCGCCGCTTCACCCTCCACCGCCTCGACGCGCCGCGCCAAACGAAGCTCGCGTTGCCAAAGCGCATGCTCACGCACCAGGTGACCCAGGGCCTGCACGAGCAAGGGTGCTGGTGTCGCCAACGACCACACCGCCGCCGCGCCCCGCAGGTGCCACGCCAGGGTCGCGCTGCTCGTCGCCGCCTCACCCATGACCACGCTGAGACAAGCCGGCTGCTGCTGCGACACCGAAGCCAACAACGACCCAAGGGCCACGTCGAGCAGCGGCTCAGACAAAAACACCGCCTGCCACGCGCCCTCGTCAAGCGCGGCGAGGGCCTCACGCAAGCCCTGCACCCGCACTGGGCACCAGCCGCACCCCGCCAAGGCGGCGTCCAAGCCATCGCCCTCGCCGGGACCCAAGACCAATAACGCCCGCGGACGCCCCCGCCGTTGACCGCGCAACGAGGCGCGCACTTCGCCCCGAAAAAGGGCCAAGTCCAGGGGCGCCTCCAAGACCACCGCGGCCTCCCCCAAAGCAAAGCCAGAGGCACCGACCCGCGCTGGCGCCGCCAACAGCAACAGCGGCAGCCCCGCGAGGGGAGACCAAGCGCTAGAGCGCATCATCGCACCCAAACGCCAGCCGTCAGCAACACCCAGCACCTCCTCTTGGAGGACCAACAGCGACGGCAACGCACCGCCCGGCACTGCGTCAGCAGGAAGCAGCCCCGCCTGCTGAGACGCGCGCTCTGCCTCACTGAGAACCTCCATCAGGGCGCGCAAGCCCGCCTGAAGCGAGGCGTAGCAACGCGCCTCCAAGCCTTCGTCCCCTAACAGCGTCGCCAACGCCGCACTCTGCTCGACATCGCCGTGGATGATGATGGCAAAAGGCACCCTCGCCCGTTCTGGAACTCCCCTCACGTGTTGCCTCACAACTGCGACCCGCGTTGCGTCGCGCCCCTCATCTATGGTCTATGGCTTTTAACCCGTCGCAGCCCCCTGGGTCTAGCTGCAAGGCATGCAGTGCCCACCGGCAAAGATGTTGCCTCGGTCACGCTTTTTCACCATAAAAGAAGGCAGCTCAGTGCGCTCCGTCACCCCGACGGTGGCCCTCGCGAGGTAACACCACATGCTCCGCCATGGACTCTTGGCTGCGTTCGCTCTGCTCGCACTCTCCTGCCAACCCGAACCGCCCCTGCCGCCTTCGCCCCCCGGCGCCTCACCGGCCGCCGGCCAGGATGCGCCGCAACGGCCCACCACCGTCACCGGCGCGAAGCAACCGAGCGAAGCCCCCACACCACCCGGCCTCGGAGCTGACATGACTGAACGTCTCGGCCCTCCTCTCTTGCCTGCCGCAGCCCTCCACACCTGGCTCCAGGACCTGCAGCAACAACGACCTGACGCCCACTTGCTCGCCCCCGTCGCCGTCCAGCTCAGTCCCCTGGGCATCACCCGTGCCGTCCTCGGGCACCCGAGTGACGACCCCGACGCCTTTCTCGCCGTGAGGCTCGACGACACCCGCCTCGGTATCGCTTTGAGCGACCGCCTCCTCGACCGCTGCCCCGCCAGCCCTGCGTGGTGCGAGCTGTGGCTCGAATTCACCTGGGGCGCGGCCCTGGCCGTCGAGCTGCCCTTCCCTGACCCGCATCCACCGTGGCCCATTACGGTGATCGCCCTACGCGACACCGCACCAGCCCTCGATGCACGACACCTCTACTTGCTGCCCTGAGCAGCGTCTAACCTTATACATCAGCGCGAGTGCACATCATGCGAAACCTCTCCCTCCTGGCCCTCTCTCTCCTGCTCCTCTACTCCCTGAGTGCCTGCGACGACAGCGGCGGATCCAAAGCCGACGTGGACCCAGATCTCCCGGCAGACAGTGACCTGCTGCCACAGGATCTCACCGACATCGACCCCAGCGATGTCCCCATCGACGTCACCCCTGAGGTCGACGACGACACCCCTGAGACCTGCACCCCAGACTGCGCCGACAAGGCCTGCGGGCCCGACGGCTGCGGCGGCGTCTGCGGCGACTTCCTCACCAGCGACTGCGACGGCACCACCCTGCGCCTCTGCCAAGACGGCGTCATTCAACCCTTCGACTGCGCCGCGTCAGGCGACGTCTGCCAAGAGAAAGGCCAAGGCGGCCACCACTGCGTCGATCCTAGCTGTACCCCGGAGTGCACAGGCAAGGCCTGCGGGCCCGACGGCTGCGGCGGCGTCTGCGGCGACTTCCTCACCAGCGACTGCGACGGCACCACCCTGCGCCTCTGCCAAGACGGCGTCATTCAAAGCGTCGATTGCGCTGCCGCAGGCGACGTCTGCCAAGAGAACGGCCAAGGCGGCCACCACTGCGTCGATCCTGGCTGTACCCCGGAGTGCACGGGCAAAGCCTGCGGATCCGACGGCTGCAGCGGCGTCTGCGGCGAATTCCTCACCAGCGACTGCGACGGCACCACCCTGCGCCTCTGCCAAGACGGCGTCATTCAGCGCGTCGACTGCGGTGAGTCGGGTGACATCTGCCAGGAGGACGGCCAAGGGGGTCACCACTGCGCCTGCCTGCCCAATTGCACCGGCAGGGCCTGCGGCGACGACGGCTGCGGCGGCATCTGTGGGGAGGATCTCAGCAGCGAATGCCAAGGTGATCTGTTGCGCTGGTGCGATGACGGTGTCATCGCCACGGAGCATTGCAGCACCAGCGGTGAGTCCTGCCGGGAAGACGGCCAAGGCGGCCATCACTGCGTCTGCGTCCCCGACTGTGACGGCAAGAGCTGTGGACCCGACGGCTGCGGCGGCATCTGTGGCAGCCCCCTGCACAGCGCCTGCCAGGGGCAGACCTTGACCACCTGCGTCGACGGCGCCATCACCACGGTCAACTGCGCCACCCTCGACGGCGTATGTAGCGAGAGCGTCACCCAGCCCGGTACCTTCGCCTGCAGCCCAGCGGCGATGCGCCGTCTCCCGTCCAGCGGCGCGACGACCACCTACGCCATGGGCTGCCCCACCCTCGCCAACGGCGACGGCTGGTGCGAGAGCGACGCCCAGCCCAGCCACAGCGTCACCTTGAGCGCCTACTTCATCGATCGCTATGAGGTCAGCACCACGGAGTACCAACTCTGCGTCAACAATGGTCCCTGCACCGCTGCCGCCACGGGCGCCAATTACAACGCCGGGGTCCTCGGCCGCGGCAACCACCCCATCAACGGCGTCACCTGGAGCCAGGCCAAAGCCTACTGTGAGTGGGTCGGCAAACGCCTGCCCACGGAGGCCGAGTGGGAGCGCGCCGCCAAAGGCCCCGATCACCAACGCTTCCCCTGGGGCAACTCTTGCCCCAATTCTTGGGGCACCTATTGCAGCAGCCTCGAGTGGGGCCTGTCCACGGCGAAGGCCAACGGCGATGACTTCTACACCGGCGATGGCTTCGCCGCGACGGCGCCCGTCGGCTCCTTCCTCCTCGGCAGCAACAATGGCGCCTCACCCGACGGCCTCCTCGACATGGCGGGCAACGTCGCCGAGTGGACCGCCGATTGGTACGGCGCCACCACCTACACCGCCGCCGCCGCGGTCAACCCCACGGGCCCCAGCACGGGCACCCAGCGCGTGGTGCGCGGCGGCGGCTGGAACAGCACTGGCCCCACCATGCGCACCTCGGCCCGCCACTCCTTGGCACCCACCAGCTATGGCACGACCCTGGGCTTCCGTTGCGCCAAGACGGTAGACTGAGCCTATCCCTAGGCCGGCGGCCAGGCGCCCCTGGGTCGCACTAGAGCCGCGTGGGCCAGCGCACCACCTCGACCACCGCCTCGGCAAAGGCCTCGGCCGCGGCCTGACAGGCGTTCAGGTCGCCGTGCAGCCACGCCGCCGCGTAGTTGGTCTCCGTCGGCGGTGTGAAGAGCTTGATGGTGCGCACGTCGGCAGCCTTGAGGGCCGCGTCCATGGCCAGGGTCGCCTCCATGGGCGGGGCCACGAGGTAGGCCATCGCGTCGCCCGGCTGGAGGCCAGCCTGGGCCGAGAGGTAGTGCCCCAAGGAAGCGATGACGTGGGGAAAGAGGGCCACGCTGCGGGCCGCGTCGGCGTGGTAGAAGCAGGCGTCTTCCTCCAGGCAGCGCAGCAAGGCCTTGAGGCCCTCTTCGATTTCGTCGGGATCCGTCGCGGCGATCACCCCGAGAATCTCCCCCGAGAGGGACCCAGAGGCGTGCGCCGCGCCGGCATAAAATGAGCGCGCAAAGACCACATCCACGGGCGCCTGCTTGGTCGCCTCGTCGAGGGCAACGTAGGTCGCGTCGTCCTGGTCGCAGGTCACCAAGCCCAAGGCACAGTGGCGCGCCGGATCGGCGCCGTAAGCGCGCAACACGTCGGGGTGCGCGTAAGGAATGCGTTTGACCGACAGGACCTTGGGTAGGATGGGCTGAAGCATCAGGCGTGTACCTCCACCAGGCGCTGCCGCGCTTGCGGGGCGCGATAGCCGGTCCCTGCGGCCTCACCCAGCTCGGCGGTCAAATGCGAGAGTTCCAGTCCAACCCCGGAGCTGCGCTGCTCGAGCATGGCCCCAGCAAGCACCGCCAGGCGACGCCCCGCTTGTTCCGGCGGCGTCCCGCGCGGATGGATGTTGGACATCATGTTGCGATCCGAGTCCGTGCGACCCACTTTGGGATCATAAACCAGGTAGGCCGAGAGCCCGTCACCCGTCCCCAGCCCCGGACGCTCGCCCAGTAAAATGGCGGCGACCCGCGCCTGCACCGCTTCGCCGATCTCGTCCTCCAACCACACCCGGGCAAAATGGGCGCACATCGGCGTGCCCACGGACCAGCCGCGCTGCTCACAGGCCGCAGTGAAAGCCTCGAGCAGCTTCATCCCCGAACCCATGCAGGCCACCGCCGAGAGCCCGTCGGCCAAGATGGGCTGAATATCGACGCCCCCTTTGGCCTCTTGTCGCAAACGCTGCAAGGACTCCGGCGCCAAGCGGCGTCCCAAGTCGGGGCGCAACAAGAACTCACGGTGATCCTTGACCCGCGAGTAGAGCGGCAGCAGCCCATGGGAACTCGCCCAATCGGGCGCCAACACCGCACCCACCGCCTCATGCGCCACGGCCAGCTCGGCCTGAAACTGCAACACCACGTCCGTGGCGTAGCGCGTCCCCACGTGACCGATCCCGAGCAGCGCCGTGGTATGCTTGGCCGCTTCCTCGGCAAAAGGCGAGTGCCTCTGCTCCTGGCGCGGGAAAATCCGCTCCGGCGGCGGCGCCACCAGGGTCGCCGGCGCGACAGCTCCCTGGGCCGGGCGTGAAGTCAAGCGGGCCGCCAGCTCGGCCATGAGGGTGCGGGTGAGACTCACTGCAGGCTCCTCGGATCACCAAAGGCCTTGCCCGGTTGATCGCCGTCCATGATACCCCTGTCTTGCAACCAGGCATCGAACTCCGGCGTCGGGCGCTTGCCAAGCAACCCGCGCAGAGACGGGATGTCATGGTAAGAGGTCGACTGATAATTCAGCATGATGTCATCACCCACGGGCAAGGACATCAAATAGGTACAGCCTGCCGCCGCCAACAAGACCTTGAGGGACTCCAGCTCATCTTGGCTCATGTCGGCGTGATAGGTGAAACAAGCGTCACACCCCATGGGCACCCCCAGCAGCTTGCCCATGAAGTGATCCTCCAGGCCCGCGCGGGTGATCTGGCGCCCGTTCTCCAAATATTCCGGCCCGATGAAGCCCACCACCGTGTTGACGAGGAAGGGCTCATAGCGCCGGGCAAAACCATAACAGCGCGCCTCCAGGGTGAGCTGATCCGCGCCATGGTGAGCCGCCGACGACAGGGCCGAACCCTGACCCGTCTCGAAATACATCACGTTCGGGCCCTGAGTGCTCCCCATGGCCTTCATCTTTTCCCAAGCCTCGTCGATGAGGGACACGGAAATCCCAAAGGCCCGGTTGCCAGACTCCGTGCCCGAGAGGGACTGAAACATCAGATCCATGGGGCATCCCAAGTCCAGCGCCTGCATCTGCACCGTCACGTGAGAGAGCACGCAGTGCTGGGTCGGGATCCGGTGCTTGCGCATCACCCCATCGACGGCGCGGAGGATCTCTGCCGTCGAGGCGGCCGTGTCCGTGGCCGGGTTGATGCCGATCACCGCATCGCCACACCCATAGGAGAGCCCCTCGCGCATGCTCAACAAGATGCCCTGGACATCGTCCGAAGGGTGATTCGGCTGCAGGCGCGACGAGAGGCGCCCGGGCAATCCCAGGGTGCTGTTCGCCCGCACCACCACCTCGCACTTGGCACCCACACACATCAAGTCCAGGTTCGACATCAGCTTGCACACCGCGGCAGCCATCTCCGGTGTCAAGCCAGGTGAGACGGCGCGAATCTCAGCGCCCGTGGTCGCAGAAGAGAGCAACCACTCCCTGAACTGACCCACCGTCAGGTGCGCTACCGCGCGGTAGGCCACCTCGTCGAGGTGGTCCTCCACCAAGCGCGTGATCTCGTCGATCTCATAGGGAACCACCGGGTGATCCCGCAGGTCGGCCAGGCTCAACTGGGCCAACACGGCGCGCGCCGCTACCCGCTCCACCGCCGAGCGTGCCGCCACCCCAGCCAGCACATCTCCCGACTTGGGCGGGTTGGCCTTGGCCAAGACCTCTCTCACCGAGTCGAAGCGATAGACCGTCCCTCTGATGGTGGCTGCTAAGTGCACGAATCCTCATCGCCGCAAAGACTTCACCCCAAACGCCGCGCCTGCCGCGCACGCGCCCCTATGCATAGCGCATTTGCCTTTCCGCCTCAAGGGCACCACGCCGCGCCCGAGGCGGGCTGGCGGCCGCCCCAAAGCCTGCCGTCACCCACGGCCCCCTTGCGCCCTGCGCTCGCAGTGAAGACACTGCGCCAGCTACGGCCGCGGGTCCTCGGACCCCATCAACGAAAGGGAGCAAGCATGTCACTCTTGGAACAGCTACAGGACGAAGTCAAAAGCGCCATGAAAGCCCGCGACAGCGAGCGCTTGGGCGCCCTCAGGCTCCTCGTCAACGCGTTGAAGAATCAGGAAAAAGAGCAGCGTCGCCCCCTCACCGACGAAGAGGCGCTGGACATCATGGTCCGTGAAGCCAAGCGCCGCCGCGAGAGCATCGAAGCCTACGAAAAAGCCGCGCGCCAAGACCTGGTCGACGCCGAGCGCTTTGAGCTGAGCGTCATCGAGACCTACCTGCCTCAACAACTCACCCCAGAAGCGGTCGCCGCCATCGTCGCCGAGATCGTCGCCGAATGTGGCGCCACCTCGAAGAAGGACATCGGCCTGGTCATGAAGAGCTTGATGCCCCGCATCAAAGGCCGCTTCCCTGGCAACGCCGTGCGCCCTCTGGTCGACGCCGCGCTGGGCGACTGAGAGCGCAACCTCTGTTCGGGGGCCACTGGGTGGCCCACCTGCCGCAAAAAGGGCGGCATTGGGGTCGCGCTATCGGCGCGCCCCAAACCCGAGCTTACTCAGCGTCTTCTTCCGTCTCGGCATCGGCGTCGTTCGTCTCGACGGCCGTGGCGCCTTCGACGCCCTCTTCCTCGGTCGCTTCGACGGCTTCTTCGGTCTCTTCAGCCGCTTCCTCTTCCACCACGGCCGGCGCTTCTACGGCACCTTCAGTGGGATCGGTCTGCACGTCAGCAGGACCACCGCAAGCCACCAGCGCCAAAGCCACCAACATCGCCACCAACATCGCCATCCAGTTTTTCATGACTCAATCTCCCTAGGGCCTCTCGGCTCCAAACGATAGTTGCGAGCGACCCACCGAGATCGCCCCGAAACGGCAGACGCCTATAGTGCATCCGCCACGAGAGGTCAACAACGAAAGCACCTTCACCCTCTCAACGCGCACCAACGCCAGCATTCTCCACCCGGACCACGGCGCACACCTAGTCAGGGCAAGCGATATCCAACGGCGAAATGCCCTCGTTATAGACCCGCTGCTCCGGGACCAGGCTGCGGATGGCCTCCTCCATGTGCATCCCAATCTGATGACTGGTCTTGGCGTCGTGACGGATGATGGTCAGGGCGTTGCCCCCTTTGGTCCGACGCAGCGCATTGAGCAAACCAGCGGCGCCGTCCTGAAACCACATCCGCCGCGCCTCCGGACGGGCTGGGATACGTCCACAACTGCTCCAATGCTCCGCCAGAGGGTTGTCGCGGTAGCAGCAGAGGTTGATCACGCCTTCCTCTTCGTCCATGATCCCCCGCACTTCGATCTCGAAGACCGAGTGCTGGTCCAGGAGACGCTCCAAGACCTCGGCCTGCTTGGCCTGATCCGCGCTGCCGAAGTTCTGGATCTTCACGGCCCGCAGCTTGGACATGACCTGCTCCGCTTGCGCCCGCGCCACATCGCGCTCATCCAAGGCCTGGCTCACCAAGTGTCGACTCTGGGTCAGCTCATCCTGCAAGCGCTGCGACCGGCTCTCCTCCTGCGCCAAGGCCACTTCAGCCCGCATAAGCCGGTGCTGGCGCTGATCCGCAGCCGCCGAGCTCAGCTCTTGGCGCAACGAAGCCGCCTCTCGCCGCAGCCCCTCCAAGTGCGCCTCGGCCTCGTCCAGCTCCCGGGCCAGGCTCTGGGACACGGTCGCGCTCTCCTCGATCTGGCTCTCCTGGATGGTGGCGAAAACGAAGAGGACCACCATGAAGACATCCAGGAGCGGCAACATATCGAGCCTGCGCTTGGGCCGCCTCATGAGAGCTGCCTCTCCTCGGCGGCGCGCGACACCTCCGGGGACGCCTCTGGCGAGTCCGCCACGACCTCTGGCGCGGCTGCATGCTCCGGGGACGCCTCTGGCGAGTCCGCCACGACCTCTGGCGCCGCCTCGCTCTCCGCGGAAGCATCATCCCCGCCCGCGGGTGGCACCGGCCGCCGCGGCGGCCGCAGCCCGGGCAACATGGCCGAAAAATCCGGCCGCGAGCCTGGCCGCCCCGACGCCGATACCGGCGTCGGGGCGGCCAGGCTCGCGCCCTCTTCCGCTGGAGGCGCCGCCAACACCAGCGACACACTCGGCACCGGGAGCGGCGGCGCATCGGGCGCCCGATCTATCGCGTCGAGCAAAGCCCGCCGCACGGCATGACGCGCCCGGTCCAGCACACTCTCAGCCATCCCGGCCAGGGTCGACAAGACCAAGGCCCCCACCAAGCCCCAGAAGGTCGTCCCCAAGGCCAAGGGCAGACGCGCCCGAAAAGAAGCCATGTCCGTCGGATCCGAGGTCACCAACGCAAAGACCGTCCCCAAAATACCAATGTGTATCGCATATTGACTGAAGCGCTCGATCCACGCCAGGCGATCCTGGAGCCGAATCAAGCCCTGCGACGCCGGCTCCACCTCCTCGTCTCCACTCATGATCTTGGAAATCTCTTCCAAAGAAAGCTCCACCACCGGCGCCGACTCCAAGCGACGACGCACGGGGTGACTCGGAAAAAGATCCCGCGCAAAGCGCCGCAACGTCTTGAGCCCACCCACCAGCTCCAGCAAATGCTGTTGCCCCAGCCGGTACCACACCAAGGCCACACCGACCATCCCCGCAATGACGATCAGCACCAAGAGACTGAAAGGATCGAACAAGGCGCGAAAAAACATGGCACCATCCACTCGCCGTCTCGGCCACGCCCCCAGAGCGCGCCCTCACTAATTCGAACGCACCGTGACCTCTTTGAAGCCCCCCTCGACCAAACAAGCCTTCAACGCCTCCGTCACCCCGTGCGCCCCTTGCACGCTATTGACCTCAATCCGGGTCGTCCGCGCCTCCTTCGCCATCAGCGTCGCACAGACCTCGAGGCAGGGAGCTACCGCATCACCTGCCACCTGACAGCTCTCGCCTTTGACCACCACGGGCACCACCTTCACCCCCGCTGACCCTTCGCCCTGCGCCGCGTCCTTCGCCGCCGGCGGCGCGCTGCTCTCCTCGCTGCTCACCTTCTTGCCGATCCCCATGTTGGGCATGCAGTCCTTCATGAAATAACCCAACGCCAACACCACGGCGATGATCAGCCCCAACACCCCCATCGAACCGAATCGATGCTTCCCTTGCGTCTTCTTCTGCGTCACGACCCTCTCCTCTGGCGCCACGGCGCCCATGAAAAACACTCGGCACAGCTTCGGGCGCCCCCTCAGCGCGTCAGCACACCCACCACCAGCGGCACCAGCGTTGGCATGATGCCCCACAGGATCAACAGCAACCCGCAGGTCAGCCCAACGAAACTCGGCGCCTTCTGCACCGGCAAGCCCAGCATCGGCACCGCGCCAAGACCAAGCACATGGAAAGTATAGGGCATGGCGATGAGCTCAGCGATGGGCGCCACATAGGGCAGCGGAATGGCCGCCAACATCCCCACCGCGAAGAGCGGCGTCAAACCGAAGGCCGCAAAGCGCACCGGGTCCTGCGCCGCCAGCTTCCCACCCCGAGCCGTCGCGATGGAACCCACCACCACCGCAAAGACCCACACCAAGGCAAACCAGCTCACGAAGCTCGACGCAAAATTCGCGAAAGACGCCCAAAAACCCGCGCCACGCCAGAGCTGACCCACGAAACCGGCCAAGGCCCGCAAGCCAACCAACAAAATGACGTGCGGCCACATCAACTCGCTCACACTCACCTCGGCGCTCCGGGTCCGCTCCCAGAAGGCGCCAGGCCGCACCAAGACCATGAGCAGCCGCCGCACGAAGCGACCCCAACGCACGGCGCTCTGACCACCCGGGCTCGTGTAGTTGATCTGCAAACCACCGCTGTCACTCAAGACCAGCGGCGCCTCTTGCACTTCCGTCACCGTCACCGCTTTGACAGGTCTGCTCTCGCCTTGCGCTTCATCGCTCATCGTCGCCCTCCACCGCGCCCAAGGGGTGCGCGTGCCTCGTCTCTTCACCTGCGGTGGGCGCCACGCCCCAAACTCACGCCCGGCGCACATAACGCGCTTCGCGCGTGTCCACCACCAGCTTCGCCCCCTTCTCCACGAAGAGAGGCACCTGGATCTCGAGCCCCGTCTCCATCACGGCCGTCTTGGTCACCGCCGTCACCGTATCGCCTTTGAGCGCCGGATCACAATCGACCACCTCCAAAATCACCGTGTTCGGAATCTCCAAACCGATGGGCTTGCCGTCGTGCAACAGCACCCGCACCTCATCATTCTCCCTGATGTAGCCCAGCTCGGTCTCGATCTCCTCTCGCCCCATGCTGAACTGCTCGTAGCTCGACTGGTCCATGAAGTGATAGTGCTCACCGTTCTCGTGGTAGAGATATTGCACCGGCCGAATCTCGAAATCCGGCAAGATGATGCGCTCCCCAGACTTGAACGTCTTCTGCAGCAGTTGCCCACTGCGAATGTTGCGCAGCTTGGTCTTCACCAGCGTCGCCGCACCCCGCGCCGAAGGCGACTGCGAGGTCACCTCCAACACCGTGTAAGGATCACCATCGATCTGGATCCGCAAGCCCTTCTTCAAATCACTCGTCGTCGCCATCTATGCTCCTCACGCTGTCTTCAACGCTCCACGAGCGCCTCTCACTCTAAAGGCTACGGGGAAAAAATGAAAAGCCCCCCCGTGCCTCTTACACGCTGCGCCGCCGCGCCTCAAGCCCACAGCACTCGCGACCACCCAACCTGCCACCACTTTCGCACCCCACGCCTGAAAGTCGCCGAGCCCAGCGGCGTTTCCTCCCCGCACGCGCTCCACTCGCACGCGCCGACGCCGCCCCCTGCTGTGTCCCAACCCAACGCCTTCACAGGAGATTCCCATGCAGCGCCTTGGCCTCTCACTCATCCCCCTCCTCGCCCTCACCGCCCTCGCGGCCTGTGGCGGCGCCAACCTCCAGCGCGACGAGCTCCAAGTCACCAAGGTCGTCCTCTACCAGAACGGCGTCGGCTACTTCGAGCGACACGGCACCTTCACCGGCCAAGAGCTCAAGCTCCGCGTCCGCACGGATCAGATCAACGACATGCTCATGTCCCTCACCGTGCTCGACCTCGAGCCAGGCGCCAAACCCGTCAGCATCTCCCTCCCCGTCGAGAAGAGCTCCGCCATGGTCTTGGGTGAGCTCCCCAACCAACTCCGCTCCGCTGGCGGCCTCCTCGGCGTCCTCGACGCCTTCCGCGGCTCCGACGTCCGTCTCGCCCATAGCAAAGGCAGCGCCGCTGGCCGCATCGTCGGCACCGAACGCTACACCACCAACGACGGCGTCGACGCCTGGCGCGTCTCCCTCCTCACGGCCAACCAACAAATCGTCCCCGTCGACCTCAACGCCATCACCCGCATCGACCTCCACGATCGCACCCTCTCCGTTGGCCTGGAAAAAGTCCTCGACGTCGCCCTCGGAGAAGGCGCCTGGAAACCCACGGAGCTCGTCGTCCGCTTTCCCGACGACGGCAAACACCAGGTCTTGATGAGCTACGTCGTCGCCATGCCCACTTGGAAACCCGCCTACCGCATCGTCTTCGACGCCAAAGGCGACACCCACCTCCAGGGCTGGGCCGTGGTCGATAACCTCTCGGGCGAAGCCTGGTCCGATGTCTCCCTCAGCCTCACCGCAGGCACCCCCATCTCTTTCGTCGTCGATCTCCACTCTCCCCGCCTGCCCTACCGCGCCGACCTCACCCATCGCACCTACAGCGCCCGCACCGAAACCCCACCGCAAGCCCTCGCCGCCTTCCAAGCCCCCGCCGAAGCATCGCCCGTCGTGACCGCCCCCGCCCCCCAAGCCAAGAGCGCCGACCGCGCCCCTGCCAGCGGTCGCGCCCGCCCGGCCCCCGACTACGCCGAGAATGAGCGCCTCGCCGACCGAGCCATGGCCCCAGCCCCACCCCCACCCACCATGAGCGCCGACCTCATGGTCTCCACCCTCGACAGCGGCGCCACGGGTGAACAAGTCGGCGCCCTCTTCCGCTATGACGTCCTCGTCCCCGTCACCATCCCCGACCAGGGCAGCGCCATGGTCCCCATCGTCAACGCCAAAATCGACGGCGAAGACGTCCTCCTCTACGACCCCAGCGGCGGCTCGGCCCGCGCCCGCAACACCCCCTACCGCGCCGTGCGCCTCACCAACGACACGGGCTACGTCCTCGAACAGGGACCCCTCACCATCTACAAAGACGCCACCTTCGTCGGCGAAGGCATCGCCCAACAGATCGGCTTGGGCCAGAGCGTCTTCATCCCCTACACCCTCGAACCGGGCCTCCACGTCGAACAGGACACCGCCCACAGCCAAGAAGCCAACAAGCTCGTCAAAATCAAGGACGGCGTCATGACCGTCGAGTCCCACGAGCTGCGCCAGACCCACTTCACCGTCACCAACCATCGCCCCGATCCCCTCACCCTCTACGCCCGCGTCGACAAAGTCCGCGGCTTCGATATCGACCCCGACGGCGATCACCTCACCCAAGGTGACGTCTACTTCGTCAAAATCACCACCGACGGCCAGGTCACCAAACACAGCGTCACCCAGCGCCGCAAACGCGACACCACCCTGGCCCTCGCCGATCCCAGCGCCATGAACGTCCTCCAGCTCTACATCAACAACGTCGACGCCAACCCCACCGTCCGCGCTCAGCTCGAAGGCATCATCGCCCTCAAAGGGCAAATCGGCGACATCGAACACCGCCGCCGCACGGTCGAACAGCGCCAACGCGAGCTCTACGCCCGCGCCCAAGAGCTGCGCAACAACATCAACGTCCTCGGCAAGAGCCAAGCCAACGCCTCTCTTCGCAACGAGCTCGCCAAAAAACTCATGGACACCGACGCCGAACTCTCCAAGCTCGACCGCGAAATCGTCCAGCTCGGCGAACGCAAATACGCCCTCGAGGTCCAGGTGCGCGAGGCCTTCAGCGGCATCACCCTCAACTGATCCGCCCACACCCTAGGCCGCGCTCTGCCCAAGGGCCCCTCTCTCGGGATCCACCCACGCCGGCACCTCCCGCATCCCCCTGGAAGCCACACCTGGCCCTCCAAGCAGCGCCAGCCACACCCCCGGCGAGCTGGCCGCGCCGCCCCGCCAGACGCAGGCCATCAAGCGCACGCCCTAGGCGCGGCGCCACCCCACGGCCCACGCCGCCACCAACGTGGCCGGCGTCCACAGCAGCGCGGCCTGCACCATCTGCAGCGGCGACCCCCACCACGGCAGCAGCAGCAGCGCCAACGCCTGAGCCATCAGCATCAACGCCAGCGGCCATCTGAGCCAACGCGACCAGCGCCAGCCCCCAATCAACCCGGCTGCCAGCAACGGTCCCACCAGGCCGACGGGGCTCATCACCAACAACAGAGGATTGGCCCAGAAAATCTCCAGAGCGCGCCCCCACCACAAGCCCAGCGAGAGCCCCCCCAGCAGGCCCCCTAGGCTCACCCACAGCCCCAAGACCAAGGCCGCCGCGACCCGCCCCCAGCGCGCCGCCCCCCGGCGCAACCCCCAGACACAAGCGCCGCTCACCAATAGGCTCACCGCCGCCAGCCACGCCACGGGGAAACGGGGCACCTGGGAGCGCTGGGGCGCCCCCAACAACAGGGTGCACTCCTCACCCGAGAGCGGCGACCCGTCCTCACCCGTCGAAGCGAGCACCAAGCGCCGCAGCTCCTCGGGCAAAAAGGCCAGCTCCCACTGCGTCAAGGGGCGGTGCGCCCCCTGGTAGAGCGTCAGAGACAAGGCAAACCACACCCCAACATCCTGACGCACCAGCCGCAACACCTCGCTGTACTGCGTTCGGTGGCTCTCGACCCCATGCTGGGGTGCCAAAGACCCGTCCATGACCTGGTCCAGGAGATCCCTGATCCGCGTCGAACAGTTGGCCGAAAACCAGTGGTAGCGGTAAACTCGGTTCTCCTCGCGCGCCTCGAAGAGCAACCGCGTCACCAAGCGCTCCTCCACCGCCGGTGGCAAATGCAGCGCCGTCACCACCACCGTCCGCTCTTCCCTCGCATAGAGGTCCATCATCGATGCAAAGGAACGCGTCGCCAACAGGTAGTCCTGCGTCCCCCGCACGAAACCGCTGAGCAGGTTGGGATCGCGGGTGTCGAAGGCGCCAAAGTTGAAAATGGTGTCCACCGCCCCTCGGCGCACGTAGAGACCGTTGTGCCCGAAGTAAGAGAAGAGCTGGGTGCCCGGATACATGGTCAGCAGATAGACCCCCTCGGGGAAATGCCCCTCCGCCGCTGGCCCCGCGCAGCGCGGCGGCAACGGCCCTGGCTCCAACGCCTCGCCGCAGCCCAGCGTCGCCCACACCAGCACCAAGACCCAGCTCAACGCGCCCCCACGGCGCCAACGCAACCGTCCCATGACATCTCCTCTTCGGAAAGAACCCTGCGCCGGGCCAAGCTGCGCAAAGCCACTCGCCAGGTCAAGGACGCCACCGAGACGCAACGTGGTCAAGACGCCCCTGGCGCCGACCCCACCGTCCCCGCGCCAACTCAGCCACGGGCGCTGTTACGATTTCGCAACACGGCACACACCGAGTATGCTTGCGCTTTCTCGAACTCTGAGCTACCTTCCCCGGCTTCTGGGGCCTTTGGCCCCTCTGGGTCCTGCATGATCTGGACATGCCGTTGACGACTGGATAGCAAGGTGCTCCATGGAACAATACGGACTGGAAAAGGTAATCGAGGATCTCAAGGCCAAGGGCGTCAAAGCCGGCGAAGAAGAAGCCGCCGCCTTGGTGGCGCAAGCCAAAGAGAAAGCCGACAAGATCCTCGCTGAGGCCAAAAGCGACGCCGAACGCATCCGCGCCGAAGCCCTGGCCGAGAAAGAGCGCACCCTGACCTCCATGCAAGCCGAGATGGCCCAAGCCGCGCGCGTCGGTCTGGCCGCGTTCCGCCAAGCCATCGAGAAGAGCATGCTCGTCCCCACGGTGGACGCCGCCCTTGAAGCCGTCATCACCAAGCCCACCTTCCTCGAGAGCGCCGTCACCGAGATGGTGCGCGCCTTCGCCAAGACCGGCCTGCAGGAGAGCGACCTCGCCCTGATCCTCCCCGCAGCCCAGCAGCAAGAGCTCGCGGGACACTTCGTCAACAAGCTCAAGGAGAAGGGCCACAAGGGCGTCAAGGTCGCCTTCGACGACAGCTTCTCCTTTGGCTTCCAAATCGGCCCGGACAAGGGTGGTTTCCGCTTCGACCTCACCGACGAAGGTTTCCGGGAATTGCTGGTCCGCTTCCTCTCACCGCGCTTCCGCCAGGCTTTCTTCCAAGAGGCTGGCGCCCCCGCGGCGAAGGCCAAAAAGACTCAGGAGTCCCAGGAGAAAGCCTGACGATGAAGTACTATAGGCTGATGACGTCCTTGCCGGAGCTGCCCGATGTCCCGGCAACGCCGCCGGCGCCCTTGGGCGATCTGATCGCCGACCTGCGCGAAGAGCTGACCCCTGCCCACTGGGAGCTGGCCAGCGCCCTCATCTTGCGGCTGGACATCGCCAATCTCGAGGCGGCTCTCCAGGGCCGCCCCCAGCTCATCGACGCGCGCGGCGTCTTGCCACCCGAGTGGCTGCCCCAAGCCAAGGGAACGAACGCCGAGCTCGCCGAGCGCAACACCGAGGTCGACGTGGACCTCCCCTCCTTCATCGAAGACTTCCTCGAGGGCTACAGCGACGGCGCCGCCACGAGCGCCGCCTACGCCTTCGATGCGCTGTGGCGCGCCTATTACGCCCACGTCACCGCCCTGGGCCAGACCCGGCGCTGCCGCTTTCTCCTCGAGTGGGCCCAGTTCGAGGTGCCCCTCCTCAACGTCCTGGCGATGCAACGCGCCCAGGACCTGCACCTCGATAGCGCTGAGGCGCAGCTCGATGAGCCACCGGCGCCAGCCAGGCACGACGACCTGATGACGCGCCTGCAAGAAGAAGAAAATCCACAAAATCGCGAGCGCATCCTTGACACGGCCCGACTCGCCTTTTTCGACAATATCAGCGGCATCGACCCCTTCAGCGTCGACGCCGTCCTCGCCTATTTGGCCGCCGCCATGGTCCTCGACCGGTGGCGTTTGCCCGAGACGGAACAACCCGAAAGCTTGTTGGAGGTGTTCGCGTGAGTCAGGATCCCGGCACCAGGGGTAAGGTGGTCGGCGTCAATGGGAATATGGTCTCCGTAGACGTTCCCGAAGGTACGCTGATCCAGAATGAAGTCGCCTACGTTCACTGCGGGCAAGAGAGCCTCAAAGCAGAGGTGATCAAAATCCGAGGGCGGAACGCCAGCCTGCAGGTCTTTGAAGAGACCCGGGGGATCACCGCCGGCCAAGAGGTCGAGTTCACCCAGGAGATGCTCTCCGTTGAGCTGGCCCCAGGGATTTTGAGCATGATCTACGACGGCCTGCAGAATCCCCTGCAGCTCCTCGACAACCGCCAAGGTTTCTTCCTCAAGCGCGGACAGTACCTGCCGGCGGTCGATCTCGAGCGCAAGTGGCACTTCCACCCCACGGCCAAGGTCGGCGACACCGTGCGGGCCGGCGCCTGGCTCGGCTGGGTCCAGGAACTCCACTACCAGCACCAGATCATGGCCCCCTTCGGCATGCTCGACAGCGCCGTGGTCGAATCCGTCGCCAAAGAAGGCGACTACAAGGTGCGCGATGAAATCGCCGTCTTGAAAACCCGGGCCGGCAAGCGCGTCTCCGTCAGCATGTATCAGACCTGGCCCGTCAAGAAAGCCATCCGCGCCTTCCAGGAGCGCCTCTTCCCCCAAGAGCTGATGGTCACCAAGGTCCGGGTCATCGACACCTTCTTCCCCGTCGGCCGCGGCGGCGTCGCCTGTATCCCTGGCCCCTTCGGCGCCGGCAAGACCGTGCTCCAGCACCTGCTCGCCAAATACTGCCAGGCCGACATCGTCATCGTCGTCGCCTGCGGCGAACGGGCCGGTGAGGTCGTCGAGACCATCTCCGAGTTCCCCAAGCTGGACGACCCCAAGACCGGCGGCTCCTTGATGGACCGCACCATCATCATCTGTAACACCTCCTCCATGCCCGTCGCCGCCCGCGACGCCTCGGTCTACACCGGCATCACCCTGGCCGAGTACTACCGCCAGATGGGCCGCGACGTCCTGCTGCTCGCCGACTCGACCTCGCGCTGGGCCCAGGCCATGCGCGAGATGTCGGGCCGACTCGAAGAGATCCCCGGCGAAGAGGCCTTCCCCGCCTACCTCGAGAGCCGCGTCGCTGGCCTCTATGAGCGCGCGGGTGTCGTCCGCCTCCACAACGGCGAGAGCGGCGCCGTCTCCCTCATCGGCACGGTCTCCCCTGCAGGCGGTAACTTCGAGGAACCCGTCACCCAGGCCACCCTCAAGGTGGTCTCGGCCTTCCTCGGGCTGAGCCGCAAACGCTCCGACGAGCGCCGCTACCCGGCCATCGATCCCCTGGACTCCTGGTCCCTCTACCTCAAGAAGCTCGAAGCACACCTCAACGAGAGCCTCGGCGAAGGGTGGACGGACAAGGTCAGCAAATCCCGGGCGCTGCTGCGCCGCGCCTCTGACGTCAGCCGCATGATGACCGTCGTCGGTGAAGAGGGCATCAGCCTCGACGACCTGATCGCCCTCCTCAAAGGCGAGATGCTCGACGCGGTCTATCTTCAGCAAAATGCCTTCGACAAGGTGGACAAAGCGACGAACATCGAAAGGCAGAAGCGCGACTTCCTCCTCTTGTGGGGCGCCTTGGAGAACGACTTCACCTTCGAAAACAAAGCCCAAGCCCGCCGGTACTTCGCCAAGCTGCAGGACGCTTTCTATCAGAAAAACTACTACAGCGACGACTCCAAGGAGTACCAAGACTACCAGAAAGAGATCGAGACGCTCTTGTCTGAAGGGGCCGCCCAATGATCAAAGCCTACAATCGCATCACCAACATCATCGGCGACATCGCAGAGCTCGACGCCAAGGGCGTCGCCTTCGGTGAGCTCGCCCAGATCACGAATCACAACGGCGAAACCAGCCTGGCCCAGGTCATCCGCATCGACGGTGACCGCGTCTCGGTTCAGGTCTTTGCCGGCGCCAAAGGACTCTCCAATGGCGCCAACGTTCGCTTCCTCGGCCATCCCATGGGCGTCCCCTTCACGGAAGACCTCTTGGGCCGCATCTTCAACGGCTCAGGCGTCCCCATCGACGGCAAGCCCGCCCTGGAAGGCGTCGAAAGCGTCGAAATCGCTGGGCCTGCGGTCAACCCGGTCATGCGCGTCGTCCCGCGCAACTTCATCGAAACCCGCGTGCCCATGATCGACGTCTTCAATCCCCTGGTGGAGTCCCAGAAACTCCCCATCTTCAGCCAGGCCGGGGAGCCCTACAACGAGCTCCTCGCCCGGGTCGGCCTCCAAGCCAAAGCCGACGTCATCATCCTCGGCGGTATCGGCCTCAAGTTCGACGAGTACATCACCTTCCGCAAGACCTTCGAAGAAGGCGGCGTCATGGACCGCGTGGTCATGTTCGTCCACACCGCCTCCGACCCCGTGGTCGAGCAGCTCCTGGTCCCCGATCTCTGCCTCGCCGTAGCTGAACAGTTCGGCGTCCGGGGCAAGCGCGTCTTGGTCTTGTTGACGGACATGACCGCCTTCGCCGACGCCTTGAAAGAGATCAACATCGCCATGGAGCAGGTGCCCTCCAACCTGGGCTACCCCGGCTCGCTCTATTCCGACCTCGCCGCGCGCTACGAAAAGGCCGTCGATTTCGAGGGCGCTGGTTCCATCACGGTCCTCGCCGTCACCACCATGCCCGGCGGCGACGTCACCCATCCCGTCCCCGACAACACCGGCTACATCACCGAAGGGCAGTACTATCTGGTCAATGGCATGATCAACCCCTTCGGCTCCTTGAGTCGCCTCAAGCAGCTCGTCGTCGATCAGGTCACCCGCGAAGATCACAGCGCCGTCATGAACGCCATGATCCGCCTCTACGCCCGCGCCGTGGAGACCAAAAAGAAGATCGCCATGGGCTTCGAGAAGACCGAAATGGACGACAAGTTCTTGGACTACGCCGATCGCTTCGTCGCCCGCTTCATGGACCTCAACGTCGACATTCCTCTCAACGAGGCCCTCGACCTCGGCTGGCAAACCATGGCCGAGTGCTTCGCGCCACAGGAAGTCAACATCAAGAAAGCCCTCCTCGACAAATACTGGCCCAAAAGGGAAGCCTGAAGTGTCGTCCAAGATCAAACTCAACAAGAACACCCTGCGTGAGCAAAAACAGTCGTTGCAGCTCTACCAGGAGTTTTTACCGACCTTGGAGCTGAGAAAACAACAGCTCCAAGCCGAGGTGAGAACGGTACAGCAGGTCGTCGAACGCAAGCACGAGGCCCTCCTCGCCATGATGGCCGATGCCCGCCCCTACGCCGGCATGCTGGCGGCCACGCTGGAAGCCGTGCGCCCGCTGGTGGTGGTCCAAGAAGTCGAAGTCAGCATCGGCAACGTCGCGGGCGTCAAGATCCCCGTCTTCCAGAAGGTGCACTTCAAGACCGTGCCCTACTCTCTGCTGGGCACGCCGCCCTTTTTCGACACCGCCGTCAACCTCTGGCGCCAGGCCGTCAGTGTTCGGGAGGAGGTCAAAGTGCTGCGGCGCAAAGAGGCCGCGCTGGCCGAGCAGCTCATCAAGACCACCCAGCGGATCAATCTCTATGAGAAGGTCCTGATCCCAGAGTGCAAAGAAAATATCCGGCGCATCCGGGTCTACCTGGGCGATCAACAGACGGCCGCTGTCGTGCGCGCCAAAATCGCCAAGGCCAAGCTCACCCGGGCCGCCCAGATGGACACGGGAAGCGGAGGTTGATGTGGCCATAGTCCCAATGAAACGCCTCTCCGTGATCGGTCCCGTGGCCGAGCGCCATGCCCTGCTGGAACGCCTGCAAGCCCTCGGCGCGATACACCTGGTGGCCCAGCGTCACGACAGCAGTGATGAGGCGCCGGCCGAGCTCGCGACCCGACTGGCCACCTTGCGGCGCTGCAAAGCCGCCTTGGTCCAAGTCGCCGCCGCCACCGCCAAGGGCCAACAGGCGCCTACGCCGGGCGATCCCGACGTGGCCTCCCTCACGGCGCCTCAAGTCATCCAAGCGTGCGACGCCGCCCTCAACCGCAAGGCAGAGTTGGAGCTGCGGCTCAACGCCCTGGCCAAGGAAGCCACGGCCGCCGAAGCCTGGGGGGAGATCTGTGCAGCCGACCTCGCCCTGCTCCAGGAGCACGGGCTGAAGCTCCGCGTCTATGCCCTCCGCAGCGCCGCCCTCAAGAACGTCACCCTGCCTGAGGGCGTCGCGGGCCAACGCGTCGACCTCGGCGCCCTGGCCAAAGGGCGCAGCGGCTACCTCATCGCCTCCTTCGGCGAGCTCCCCGAGCTCGACGGTGAGCCCATCGAGGTGCCAGCGCGCCCCGCGGCGGTCATCACGGCCGACCTCAACCGCCGCCAAGAGGAAGCTGCCGAAGTCACGGCCAAAATCGCCGCTCTGAGCACCCGCCTGCCCGCCCTCGCCGAGGAAGAGGCGCGCCTCCAAGACGAGATCGCCATGAGCGACGCCAAGCGGCGCAGCGGCGATCACCAGGCCCTCTTCTCCGTGACCGGGTGGTGCCCAAGCGAACAGACTGAGACCATCAAGGAGGCCGTGGTCGCCGCCCGTGGCGCCCTCTTGATCGAGGAGCCCGCCCCCGATGACGTCCCCCCCATCGCGCTGAAGAACGGACCGCTGGTCCGCTTCTTCGAGCCCCTGCTCAAGGCCTTCCAGCTCCCCCATTACCGCGAAGCCGATCCGACCTGGCTCATCGCCCCCTTCATGGCCATCTTCTTCGGCTTCTGCCTCGGCGACGCCGGTTATGGCCTGGTCCTCTTCGGCGCCGCTACCTGGGGCCGGCAGAAACTGGGCATGACCAGCGGCGAAGGCAACAAGGTCTTTCGCCTCCTCCAGACCCTGGGCGTCTCCACCATGCTCGTGGGCCTCTTGCTCGGCAACTTCTTCGGCATCGCCCTCTATGAGCTGGCCGTGGTGCAGCAAAACACCTTCCTCGTGCCGCTGTCAGTGCTCAGCGTCGAACCCGACAAATTCTTTTACACGGCCTTGGCCTTCGGCGTCTTCCAACTCAGCGTGGGGATGGTGGTGCGCTTGGTGCGCCGCCTCTTGCTCGGCGAAATGCAGAGCGCCCTGGGCACCCTGGGCTGGCTCGCCTTGTTGCCTGGCATTGGCGTCTGGGTCGCCCTCGACAACGTCTGGCTCTTCCTCGCAGCGGTCGCCGTGGTCTTCCTCTTCAACAGCCCCAGCCCACGGCTGGGCAAGCGGTTGGGCGGAGGGGCCTGGGCCCTCTACAACATCACCAGCCTCTTCGGCGACGTCATGAGTTACGCCCGTATCTTCGGCCTCGGCCTCTCTTCGGGCATCATCGCCCAGGTCGTCAACATCATCGCCATGACCGTCTACGCAGGTGTTCCCTCCGTGGGCGGTGTCATCGGCGCGGCCCTCATTCTGCTCTTCGGGCACAGCTTCAACTTCGTCATGGCAACCATCGGCGCCGTGGTTCACCCGGCCCGCCTGCAGTTTCTCGAGTTCTTCGGCAAATTTTTCGAGGGCGGTGGCGAAGCCTACCGCCCCTTCCAACGGTCTGGTAAAGGAGGCTGATCCTAATGACTTCTACTGTCCCCGAAATTGCGCTCCAGGGTTTTAATTGGTCCATGTTCTTGGCCTACTTGGGGCTGGGCTTGCTGGGCCTCGGTCTGTCGGGATCGGCCATTGGCTTGGCCGTCGGCGGTAGCGCCGTCACCGGTATGAAGGACGAAAAGCGCAACCAAGGCATCGCCGTCTCGGTGCTGCCCGGTACCCAGGGCCTCTACTCCTTCGCCGTCGGCTTCCTCTGCCTCCAGTACATGGCGACCGATGGCTTCAACCCCCTCGTGGTCTTCGCCTCGGGTCTCATCACCGGGATCGCCTGCCTCTTCTCCGGCTGGTACCAAGGATCGGTCTGTGCTGCCGGGATCAAGTCCATCAACCAAGGGCGCATGAACCTCGGCCAGGTCATGCTGCTGGCCGTTCTCCCCGAGTTCTACGCCATCCTCGCCTTCGCCTTCTCGGCCCTGATGCTCTTTGGCTAGGATCCACGTCCGCGACACGGGACGCGTCCTTTGTGGCGCCGCCCGCGCGGCGCCACGGACGAAGCCGATCTCGCGCCAGCGATGCCCGTGCCCCCTGATCCACGGTCAAGAAAAGAAAAAAACCCCGTTGTTCTTGGAGAACCAAG
>CAYVQF010000036.1:34672-55697 GCA_964454015.1 uncultured Myxococcales bacterium | reverse complement strand
CCTGCCCGGCCGGCCAGATCTGCAACGGCAGCGGTCAGTGTACGGTCTCCTGCCAGAGTGGCCTGTCCCTGTGCGGCGGCGAGTGCGTCAACCCCCTCACCGACCGCCGCTACTGTGGTGCCGCTGGTACCTGCGGCAGCGCCTGCGGCCTGGGTGAGGTCTGTAACGGCAGTGGCGTCTGCGAGATCTCCTGCCAGAGTGGCCTCACCCTCTGCAGCGGCGAGTGCGTCAACCTCCGCACCGACCGCCGCTACTGCAGCAGCACCGCTGCCTGTGGCAGCGGCTGCGGCGCCGGTGAAGTCTGCAACGACGGCGTCTGCGAACTCTCCTGCCAGAGTGGCCTCACCCTCTGCAGCGGCGAGTGCGTCAACCCTCAGACCGACCGCCGCTACTGCGGCGCCGTGGGTACCTGCGGTAGCCCCTGCGACCCCGGCGAGATTTGTTCCTCCGGTACCTGCGTCCTGTCGTGTCCCACCGGCCAGATCGCTTGCGATGGCTTCTGCATCAACGCCGCCACCGACCCCAACTACTGTGGTGCCGTCGCCCCCTGCACGACCCCGGCACAGCGCGGCCAGGTGTGCGGCGCTGGCCAATTCTGCAGCAGCGCTTCTTGTGGTTGCATCCCGGGCTTTGCCGACTGCGACACCGATCCCACCACCTGTGAGGCCTACTTGGCCAGCGACGAAAATCACTGTGGCGCCTGTAACAATGCCTGCGCCCTGGGCCAACGCTGTTGCAACGGAGGCTGCGTCGACATCACCGGCGATGTCGATCACTGCGGCGCCTGCGGCAACGCCTGCCCGGGCGACGATCTCTGCTGTGCTGGGAGCTGCACCCCCCAATCCGATAGTGATTGCGGTGCCTGCGGCGTCACCTGTGCCAGCGGGGCAAGCTGCACATCAGCCCAATGCCGTTGTGACGGCACGGGCGACCTCTGCGACCTCAGCCGCGGAAACCTATGCAGCGACGAAGACTGCAACTGTGGCGCTGACGCCGCCTGTGACGCGCCGCAAATCTGCCTCGAAGACGCTGGCGTTTTCGCTTGTCAGTGATCCCGTGGGGTAGGGTAGGGGGCGCACCTGCCAAGCGCAGCGCCGCCGGGCCGGATGACCTCAACACAAAAAAGGCTGGTGGCCACAGCCACCAGCCCTCGCGGCGCACAGCGAGCAGGCGTGCTAAGAATTTGCTTGCAGGCGCTGCTGCGCCAGCATCGCACCCTCGACGATCGCCTCGTAGCCCGTACAACGGCACAGATGCTGGTTCAACGCCTCCAGAACGGCCTCCCGTGACGCGTTCACATCCTGGGTGAACAGCGCCTCCAGCCGCATCACGATACCCGGGATGCAGAAGCCGCACTGCACCGCGCCGGCCTCGATCAGCGCCGCCTGAATCGGATGTATATCCGTGCCCTTGGCCATGCCTTCGATGGTCTGCACTTGCGCTTGATCCACCTTCTTGTACGACTGCAGACAGCTCTTCTGCGCCTCACCGTTGACGATGACCACGCACGCGCCACACGACGCGTCGTCGCAGCCGCGTTTGGTCCCGGTCAAATCGAGGTGCTCGCGCAAAATGTCTGAGAGACGCTCCCAGCCGCCAAGGTTGATCTGGCGGGCTTCACCATTGACGGTCATCTTGATTTTGATTGCTTGATCCATCACTGCACCTGCCTCGCTTTAAGCGCCTCGCGAATGATTTCGACCGTCACCGGAAGCTCGCGTACTTCTATCCCTAAGGCGTCCTTGACGGCGCCACAAATCGCGGACGCGACGCCAATCACTGGGTGCTCCCCAATGCCGCGCGCGCCGTAGGGACCAATCTCGCCCGGCGTCTCGACGAAAAGAACGCTCTGCTTACTCGGCGCGTCCTTGAGGGTGGGGAAACGGTACTTGCCGAAGTGGGGGTTGGTGATCTGACCCTTCTCGTTGAAGTAGAGACGCTCGCACAGGGTCGCTCCCATGGCCATGACCACGCCGCCAACCACCTGCCCACGCGCCTGGAGGGGGTTGATCACCTGGCCAATGTCGAAGGAGGACGCGAAATGATCCACGTGCAGCTCACCCGTCTCCTTGTCGATGCGCAGCTCACAGGCCTGCGCGCCGAAGGTGTAGGTCACCCCCATCGAGCCCTGGCCATTGGCATCGAAGCCAGAGTAACGCGGCAGACGCGCGTCGGCCGTGGTCGCCACCACCTCGCCCAGGGTGATCCCATCCTCGCAGATGTAGCCCCGCGCCAGGCTCGGCACCGACACCCGCACGCTCGGATCGCTGCGCAGGAAAATGAAATCCCCGTCGTAGGATAGCATGTCCAGGTCCACCCGCAGCACCTGCGACGCCGTCCGCTTCAGGCTCTCGATCGCCTTCTCGCACGCTCGAATCACCGCTCGCCCACCTTGGGTCGTGAACATCGAACCGATGGTCTGCCACTCATAGGGCGAGAACTGGGTGTCGATCTCGTTGTAGACGCTGATCCGATCCGGAGAGATCTTGAGCGCCTCCGCCGCCACCTGACGCACCACGTTGCGCAGGCCCTGGCCCACCTCGGCGCCGCCCGCGTTGATGCACACCGAGCCGTCGACGTTGAACTTCAGGTGCACGCCCTTCGAGGAGAAGGGAGCGCCCTTGGGGGACTTCATGATCGCCGCAAAACCACGCCCGTAGAGGTAACGGTCGTCTTCAGCCGGCTTCGGTGTCGAGAAAATCTGCTCCTTCACCAGCTCGACGCACTTGCGCACGTCGCCGTTCGACTTCCACAGATGCTCGCCCAGGGAGGTCTGCGTCCCTTCGCCCAAATAGTTTCGGGCGCGCAGCTCGAAAGGACTCAAGCCCAGCTTCTCTGCCAGCGCGTCCATCAGGCGTTCCATCGCAAACTGCGACTCCTGGTGTCCGTAACCGCGGAAGGCTCCCACGGGCGGCGTGTTGGTGTATACCAAGTAGCCGTCCAACAAACAGTGCGGGAACTCATAAGGGCCGGTGCTGTTGTGCGTCGCCGCGATACACACGTGCACCCCTGTGTCGGCGTAGGCCCCTGTCGTGTGGAAAATCTCCGTCCGCAGCGCCAACAACTTCCCGTCTTTGGTCGCGCCGATCTTCATCCGGGTGCGGATACCGTGACCCAAGAGCGTGCCAATGAAGTCTTCCTTGCGCGTCGCCACCCACTTCACCGGACGACCCGGGACGAAGCTCGCGATCCAAGCGATGGTCTGCTCCACCGTGATGTCGGACTTGTAGCCAAAACAACCGCCCAACTCCGGAATGTGCACCCGCACGTCCGAGACGGGTTTGTGGTAAGCATGGGCCAGCTCATCGCGAATGATGAAGGGGCAAATCGATGAGGACCAGCACTCGATCGTACCGTCCTCGTTGAAGCGAACGATGGCGCCGTGGGGCTCCAAAGCCGCCGACGAGCCCAGGGGGTAGTGGTACTCGCCTTCGACCACCACCTCCGCTTCGGCAAAGCCCGCGTCGACGTCCCCTTTGCGCAGACGATAGTGATTGGCGATGTTCGTCCCGGCCTTCGCGCCCAGACCGGGCAACGACCAAAAATCTTCCGCCTTCTCGTGTATCAGCACCGCCTCAGGGGCGAGCGCATCCAGCGCGTCCGTGTACACCGGCAGCGCCTCATAGGCGACCTTGATCTTCTTGATCGCCTGCCGCGCCGCGTGCCGCGTCGTCGCAATCACCGCCGCCACGGGCTCACCGATGTAGCGCACCCGATCCACAGCCATGGGCGTCAGATCTTTGATGTTATCGCCATAGCGGAAATCGCAGCCCGCACCCGTGACCACCTTCACCACCTCCGGCATCGCTTCGGCGGCGCTCGTGTCGATGGACAAGATCTTCGCATGCGCAATGTCAGGCCGCAAAATGGCCGCATGCAACATCCCAGGCAGCTTGATGTCGTCTAAAAAGATCGCCTTACCTGTCGCCTTCTTGACAGCATCAGGCCTAATCAGAGGTTGTCCTACGTACTTCAGTTCCACCGCTTTTCCCCACAGGTGATGACGATTCTGGATGCGTCGCCGCCTCAACAAATGAGGCGGCGCCATGGCCTCAACGCAAAGTCACGGTCGTCTGCGTCTCCGCAATCACCCGGCCATGGCTGATCACGTAGCGTGGCGCGTCCTGCCAGCGCAGCGCCTCGAGCACGCTCGGCACACCCAAAACCACCAGGTGGGCGTCATTGCCAACGGCCAGACCGAAATGCTTCACGCCCATCGCCTGCGCGCCATTCACCGTGACCATGTCGTAGAGCGTCTCCATCTCCGACTCCGTGGTCATCCACAGCAGGTGCGAGGCCAAGAACGCCACCTCCAGCATGTTGTTGCGACCATAAGGATAATAGGCGTCGGAGATGTCGTCCTGGCCCAAGCACACCAAGGCGCCTTCGCTCAACAACTCTTTGACCCGAGCGTGCAACGGACCCGTCTGCGGATCAGAAACCACCCCGATCCTGGCCTGCTTCAACAGCGCTACCAGCTTCTGGAAGGTGGGCTTCGGATACAGACACATCGCCCGCGCATGCTGCGCCAAGACCCGACCATGCCACCCGTGCTTCAACGTCTCCACCGCCAGCATCTCCAGCGTCTTCAACGTCGGGTCGCCCGCGTCGTCCACCAACATCGACACGTCTTTGTCGAACTCCCGCGCAATCGCACACATCTTCTGCACGTGCGCCCGCGCGTCGTCGTCGGTGTACTCGATCCACGGGATACCACCCACGATGTCCGCTCCAAGCTGCATCGCTTCGCGGATCAAAGCCTCCGTGCCGGGCTCGCGGATGACACCATCCTGGGGAAAGGCCACCACCTGAACGTCGACCTTGCCCTTGAAAGCGTCGCGCGCCCGCATCACCCCTTTCACGCCCTTGAGCTGCGCCTTGCTGTCAATGTCAGCAAAGGCACGAATGTGCGTATTGCCAAAACGGGCCGCCAGCTCCAACGCCTTACAAGCCTGCTCGAAAATCAAGTCCTCGTCGTAGCCCGCTTTCACCCGCGCCGCCAGCTCGATCGCCGTCATCGCTTTGCCCATGTCGGCGCTCTGATAGTCCTGCAACGCCTTCTCATCGAGCTTCTGCAGCGTCCACACCTTGCACAAGTGCAAGTGCGCGTTCGTGAAAGATTCCGTCACCAGGTTGCCCCCAGCGTCGATCACCTCGGCCGCCGCCGGCAAGGTCTCTTCCATCGGCGCAAGGGCGCTGATCTTGCCCCCCTCCACACCAACGAACCACAACCCATCTTTCCCACGTAGACGCGCATTCTTAACGAGTACTTCCATCTTCTCCCTCCTGTTGTCGAGCGACCCGTGAAGCTAGCATTGACGCCAAAGCCGCGTCAAGAGAAGCACGCAATTTCAGCACCCTTAGACGCCGAGCGCCAGGTCCTGCCGGATCAAACGACGCAGACCTTCGACCCCACAGCGCACCAAGCGGTCCAACTCGTCTGCGCTCGCGGGCTCTATCGGGCTCGACGACGCTCGCCCCCCCAGGCCCAGCAGGATGGAGCCCACTCGCCAACCGCGGACACTGCCCACCACGAACAAGGTGTCACTCTCCATCTCACTCGCCAGCACCCCCGCGCGCTCCCACACCCGCCATTCGCCCTCTGCCACCGCGTCCGCAGGCAAACGCTCCGGCTCTTCCAAGAAAAACGCATCTTTGCACTGCACGATCCCGCGACGGTGACGCCAACCCGCCTCCCGCGCCGCCTCACACAACGCCTGCTGAATCTCCAAGTCCGCCACCGCTGGAAAACGCGGCGGCACATAGGCATCGGCCGTCGCACCGCCCCGCACCGCGCCGCTGGCGATCACCAAATCACCCCGCTCCAGACCGGGCTGCAACAGACCACAGGTACCCAAGCGGATGAAAGTGTCCGCACCAATGGCACCCAGCTCTTCTATCGCGATGGCCGCCGAAGGACCGCCGATGCCGCTGGAGGTCACGCTCACCTCCACCCCCTCCAGCTCCCCCGTCCAAGTGCAATACTCACGGTTCAAGCCGACGAAGCGCGCTTTGTCCAAGTACTGGGCGATCTTCTCCACCCGACCAGGGTCACCGGGCATGAACACATAGCGACCAACATCTCCCTGTGCTAATTTGATATGATACTGACGCAACGAAGTTCCCCTCACTATTCGGTTTGCTTGGAATGATGCCGCGCCTGTCTCTAGCCTGGCCGCGGGCGCGACAGCTTAGCCAATCTCCCACATATAAACAAGATTCCCCTCTGCTTTTCGCCCCTTCCGCTGCCACTATTCCTCGCCACGGCCGCCGCCCCACACCACGCCTTGCTTGCCCGCTTGACCATTGCCTATACTCTCCCCGTTGCCGCACGCGGACAGACCGCTTCGCACCGAGCCCCTTATGACCGAACCCCTCGATATCCACATCCGCTGGCTTGGACCCTTCCAGTATCGCGACGCCCTCTACGTCATCGACAGCGGCCTCTACTTCGTCTTCGTTGGACAACACCCCATCTACCTCAACGGCGATGTAGACGTGAACCGCATGCTCTCTTCACACCTCTCAGCCACCCATGGCGCCGTCCACCCCACCGACATGATGGGAAGAGAGCTTCTCGCCTACTCACAACGATACAAACAGCGACTCACGGTCAAAGTAGGCGCCGTCACCCGGCCCCAATCACCCAAAACACCCATCAAAAACCCCGACCTCCTCATCGACGTCGTCTGCGCCATCGCCTCGGTCTTCCCCTTGCCATGTAACCCCTACGAACGTGGTCCCTACCGCGGCTTACACCCACTCCGCATCACCAACTTCGGCAAGCACCACCCCTTGGCAGCCACCATCGAAGTCGCCCCCGAAGAACCGAGCTAACACCATGATCTGCGCCCACGACACCCTCCTCATCCACACCCCCGGACGAGGCATCTACGAGCTCACCGCCAAGGTCCACCAAGCCGTCAAAGCTGCCGCCATCACCAGCGGCCTCTGCACCCTCTTCGTCCAGCACACCAGCGCCTCCCTCCTCGTCAACGAAAACGCCGACCCCACCGTGCGCAAAGACCTCGAAACCTTCCTCAGCAGACTCGTCCCCGATGGCGATCGCGCCTTCCTCCACCGCGACGAAGGACCCGACGATATGCCCGCCCACATCCGCATGGCCCTCACCCTCGTCAGCCTCACCATCCCCATCCGCAACGCCCGCCTCCAACTCGGAACCTGGCAAGGCATCTACCTGTGGGAGCACCGCACCCACGCCCATCAGCGCAAAATTCTCCTCACCTGCTTGGGCGACACCTGAGCCCAGGCGCCCCCGCAACCACCCCTTGCACAATCACGAGGACACATGCGTCATCTGGCCTGGCTTATATTTTGGGGGTGCCACTGCGCCCTTATCGGCGGCGCCTGCCAAGAACACCAACCTCAAAACAGGCCCCCCGGGGAGACCGAACCCCCTACGACGCCTGCCTGCGAACCGGCGCAACAGGGGGGCAGCACCGACGTCCAAAACCCCACTTTCTTGCGCGCCTTCGCCCACGACTGGCGCGAGTCGTGGCTCGCTTCCCCCGCCGTCATCGACCTCGACGGCGATGGACACAACGAAATCATCGCGCCCCGCGCCGACCGCGTCATCGTCTGGAACCACGACGGCACCCTCCGCTTCGAGCTCCAGGGCTGCGAAGGAAGGATCTGGGCCTCACCCGTGGTCGCCGACCTCACCCCGGCGCCGGGACTGGAAATCGCCGTCGCTTGCCGCGCCGCTATCTGGGCCTGGAGCGCCGATGGGCAAGTCCTGCCCGGCTTCCCCTTCCTCTGGCGAGACGAACTGCGCTCCCTCGCCGCCGGTGACATCACCGGCGACGGCTGGCCAGAACTCATCGCCGTCACCACCCGCAGCCTCAGCGAAAACGGCCAGCGAGACATCATCATCGCTGTCGACGCCAACGGACGGGTCGTCCCTGGCTTTCCACCCAACACCACCGGCGCTTCCGGCTGCGATGACGCGTGTTATGTGACCGGTGGCTTCGACCAAAACCTCGCCGTCGGGGACCTCGACGGGGACGGCCGCGCCGAAATCTTCGCCACCCAAGACAACGCCTACCTCAGCCTCCACCGCGGCGATGGACTGGCCTTCGACGCCCACCCTGACTTTCGCAACCGCAAAAAATTCCTCGGCGTCCGCTTTCTCCACGACCTCGAACTGGCACAACAGGGGTGGGCCCCAGACGAACAAAGCGCCAACCAAGCCCACTTCACCAACTCTGCACCCGCCATCGCCGACCTCGACCTCGACGGGCGCGCCGAGCTCGTGGTCCTCGCCTCCGTCCAGAACGCCGCCCAAAACGATCGCTACCGCGGCGTCGCCCTTTGGGTGCTCAACCCCGATGGCAGCCGCCCACCCCACTGGGAGACCCCCTTCCACGCGCCAGAATACCTCGCCGGCTTGTGGGACTTCGAGCGCACCAATGTCGTCGCCGCGACCAACCAGGTCACCGTCGCCGACATCGACCCCGACCGGCCCGGGCCGGAGCTGATCTTTGCCGGATTCGACGGCCGGATCCACGCCGTCGACGCCCAGGCCAACAAGATCTGGCACCATGATTTCACCACCAGCACCAAAATCCTCACCGGGGGCGTCCTCGTCGCCGATCTCTCGGGCGATGGCATCCCGGAAATCGTCTTCGCTACCTATTCCCCTGATGAAGGCCAGAGCGCCCTCTTCATCCTCGACGCTGGCGGTAACCGCCTCCACCGCGTCGCTCTACCCGGGCGTGGCGCCATGGCCGTGCCGACCATCGCCGACATCGATGGCGACGGCCAACTCGAGATCGTCGTCAGCCTCAAAGACAATGACGCTGACTGGGGCCAGGTCGTCGCCCTCACCGTGCCGGGATCAGCGCCCAACTGCCTGGCCTGGCCGACGGGACGCGGCAACCTGTGGCGCAATGGTTGGTTGCGCTGATCTCGCCCTGACGCCTGCCGCGCGCAGGCTCCGACGCCGCGCGCCCCTCGGCCGGCGTCAGAACACAAAGCGCAAGTGCAGCGACGCCCGATCCTCCCGCACATCGAGCAGGGGTAAGCACGCGTGTCCTGCGTCGCCATCCGTGTCCAGCGCGTCCAACACCAGAAGGACCACACCACCGACGAGAACGGCGCTCCCGACGCCATAAAAAATGTAGCTCAGCATCCGGCGCTGGTCATGGGCGTCGCTGGCTTCCTGATAGCGTCGCAAGCGCTCAGCTTCGTCCAAATCTGCCGTGGCCTGCGCGTACTTGGTGGCTTCATCACTGGCGCTGCTGGCCCACAGGGTCATCCCGATCCCTGCGCCTTCCAGGCCTAAACCAATGCCCAACAAGGACCAACCCAGGATGGCACCCAGCGACGTACCCCCTCGGCTCGCCGATGCACCTGGCGCACCCACGGGAGGTGGCGCCGGATCCGCAGCGTCGTCACCGGCATCGCCCCGCGGGCCC
This sequence comes from uncultured Myxococcales bacterium, assembly GCA_964454015.1. Taxonomy (GTDB): domain Bacteria; phylum Myxococcota_A; class Bradymonadia; order UBA4248; family UBA4248; genus CAYVQF01. The sequence continues at coordinate 46,260 of CAYVQF010000036.1, read as the reverse complement.
ACGGCGAAAAGGTTCTCACCGGCGACCACCTCGATGCGCTTGACGTAGGGGGCAAAGCCCTCGGGCTGCACCAGTAAATCGTAGCTGCCGGGTGGCAAATAGGTCTCAGCTGGGCACGTTCCCAGCGCGCGGTCATCCAAAAAGAGGCGCATCGGCGCCCCCTGACACTGCACCGTGACCCGGCCTTGGCCTACGCACTGCGCTTCGACTTTCGCGGCATCGCTCGCGGCCTGCCGCTTCGCATCCGCCACCAAGTCACTGAACGGCCCCTCCTCGGCTTGCTCCGCAACCACCTGGTACCAGCGCAGTGAAGCCGCACAATCACCCATCGCCAGATGCCATTGCGCCAAGCGCAGGGTGATCTTCGGATCCTCAGCGCAGATCTCGTAGGCCCCGGCGAGGGCCTTCACCGCTTGCCCGAAGTCCTCGCCTTCGGCCGCCTGGACGGCGGCCATCACCTGATTGTTATAGGCCGTCTTCTCCTGGCGACCCAGGTCGGCACACGGAGGACCCGACCACGCATCGCCAAGAACGGTGAAGAACTGCCACAAGAAAACGGCGATCCACACGGCGCTCAATCGACCAACACGCCAGCCCTGTCTCACACTCACCTCCTCATGCCCCCCCTACCGGGATCTCCTAGGATCGACATCGACGAGCCAAGGCTCGCGCGATGTTCTTCTGCAGCGCCTCATTGGTGCCGCCACCAATGGACAGCAAAATGGCATCTCGATGCAACCTCTCCACCGGCCGATTCCGTGAATAGCCCATGCCACCGAGAACCTGAATGGCATTCCGCGACACCGACTCGCCCACACCCGTCGCAAACAGTTTGGCCGCGTCCGCTTCGGCCGGTTGCGCCGTGCCCGCCTCCAGCCGACCCGCGACGCCGTAGACCATGCCCCGCGCCGCCTCCGTGTGGGCATAACTCTCCGCCAACAGACGCTGAATCTGACCAAATGCCACGAGATGCTCCCCAAAGGCTTGCCGCTCACAAACCGCGTACTGCGTCATCTCCTCGACACAACGACTAGCGATGCCACAGGACTGCGCCGCCAGCGCCAGCCGCTCGAAGGCGAGGTTGCGCATCATCCCCGGCAGCGCGCCGTTCAAAGACCCTACCAAGTGATCCGCTGGCACCTCGCACTCAGACAAATACAGCGATCCCGTCACGCTGGCCCGCATCCCCAGCTTCTCTTCGGCTCGACCGACACTCAAACCGCGAAATCCACGCTCCACGATGAAAAGACTGATGTCCCGCGGTCCTTCGCCGCTGCGCGCGTACACCAAAAACGCATCCCCGTTGGGACCATTCGTGATCCACTGCTTGGTCCCATTCAACACGAAGTGGTCGCCCCGGCGCACAGCCCGCGTCTGCATCCCCAGGACGTCCGTGCCACAACAGGGCTCGCTCATCGCCATCCCACACAGCCACTCGCCGCTCATCGCCCGCTTCAACAACGCCACATGGGGAGCCTCCCGCGACAGGGACCACAAGTGATGCACGAAAAGCACCTCGTGCGCCAAATAGGACAAGACAAAGCCTGGATCGAAGCGACTCAACTCCTCGATGACGATCAACGTGGAGAGGCCATCCTGACCCGCACCGCCATGGGCCACGTCCACCGTCACCCCCAACAGACCCAGCTCAGTGCCTAGGCGCTGAAACAAGGTGCGGTTGAAGCTCCCGCGCGCGTCGTAGTCCCCGGCCTGACACTCCAGCTCGCGCTGGCCCCAGCTCCGCACCACACGCCGCAGGGTCTCGTGGACGGCGCGCTCCCCTTCGTTGGCATCCTGCACTGTCTTCGCCATCTTACCTTCCTCGCCACCCTGAATCACGGGACATCGGTCAACAATTCGCTGTGCTGCGGCAGCGGGGCATCGGCCGTCCCAACCTCCCAGATCTGCACCTGCACCCCCGAACTTGGCGCGCCAACCGGCAGTGGACAATAGCCAAGGCCCGACGCTCCCCCCGCCAAGGACAGCGCTTGTGGCAAACGTGGGGGCGCCTCTTTGTCGAGGCGGCACGTCCAGCCGCCCTCACTCACGCCACTCACCCACAACCAGATGGCATCGAGCGGTGCAGAACCGCGATTCTCTACCTCGACCACCCCATACGGCAAGGAACGCTCTGCGCTCAAAGTCAGGGCACGCAAGGACACCAACGCCACCTGCACCGCCTCCCGCTGTGCCGCCGTCGCGGCCCGCTGCGCTCCCACCCGGGCCAACAACTCTCGATAAAGTTCACACGACCGCGCGCCATCGCTGGACGCACACAGTGCTTCCAGGTGGCGCTCCACCTGTGGCCACAACCGTTGGCGTGCAGCCAAGCCCACCCGGCGCTCCGCACGCCCCGCCTCCAGTGGAATCAAGAAGCGCTCCCGCACCTGAGGATCCACATACCACGCGCCATCAACCTGCTGTAAACGTAAAGAAATCCAGTCCTGTTGCGTGCCGCCGGCATAGGCGCGGCCAAAGGCCTCCAGCCACTGAGACTCCGCCTCGTCCGCAGCGACCTCGGGCAACGACTCAGCGCTCTCCACGATGAGCGGCACCGTCTGCATCATCCCCACGGCCAGCACGTCGCCCTCACGGTAAGTCCCGCTGAGCTCACAGCGCGTGCCCGCCTGCAGAAAGCGCGCAACCGCGCGGTGCCGCGCGTGCTCCTCTGGCGCCAACGCCTGCAAAGCCTCCTTGCGCAGCGCCAGCAAGGCCTCCCGCTCCCCCGCGACCACCGCCGCCTGCACCTCGTCGATGATCAGCCAGTGCGGGATGGGCCCCTGGGTGTAGCCACAGTAATACTGAGCCAACGCCATGGGATCCCGCCAGCCGCCAAGGCCCTCGGCGCCCGACGCCAGTGACGCCTCTGGATCTTCTTCAGGTGCTGCGGCGATTTCTTGCGGGGTATCCACGGGCCCGGCTTCACCGCGGCAGCCTTGCGCCTGCCAACACAGTAGCCACGGCAATGCCCACAACACGCGCCAAAACTGGCTCCTTCCTCGTACCAAAATGCCTCCCAACGCGCGCCCCAGAGCCCAGCTCAGGTACGCCTGCGCCCCTCATGCGGTCTCCCGATCCTTGATCCGCAATATCACGCAAACTGCTAAAATGAAGAACAAAATGAAAAAGACCAGCACGGCCGCTGCCGCCAACGGTCCCACCCCGCGCCTGCCAAAATAGCGCTCCACCATCGTCCGCTCCTGCAGGACCTGGCTCAACTCCCGCGCCACCCGCACCCGGAACAGGCTCTCCAGCCCCGCCACCCGCTCGGAATCTTCGAAGCGCATGCCGCCGAAACGTCGCCCTTTGGAAGGCTGACTGGGACTCAGCTCAAAAGCCTTGGCCCGCTCCTCCTCCTCATGGGAGACGCGCACGATCCGCTCGTCACGCTGGGCCGCGCTCTCGAGCGCGAGCAAACCTTCAAAGACCCAACGCGAAATCGTCGCGCTGCTGGCCGCATGCACCAAGGCGCCTGATGAACCATCTTGCACGCTGAGGGGGACCACCAAGCCGCCCAAAACCAATTGCGGAATCAAAAGGATTGGCACCAGGCTCACCGATGCCTCCGTGGAACGCACCAGCGCCGATAACAACAAACCTAGACCGATGCCAGCCCCTGAGCCCAAATAAAGAAAGCCCAGCATTCCCCAGAAGGAACCCTCTAGACCCAACAAGGGGTAGCTCAGACCCAACAACACCACACACTGCACCAAGGAGATCAATGCAGAGACGCTCACCTTGGACATGACATAGCTGGGAATCTTGAGGTTAATCATCCGCTCACGCCGATAAATCGCCTGCTCCGTCACGATCTCCCGCGCCGCGTTGCTCGTCCCGAACCACACCGCCGTGGCCACCAACATGAACAATGACGCCGCACGAATGCTCTCGTCGCCCTGATAGCCGAGAAACTGCGCCAAGGGATCCTCGCCGCTGATGACACCCAGGCGGAAGACCAGGCCGATCAAGAAACCAATCAGCGGAGCCTGGAGCAACAGCACCGCCAGGTGTTGCCTGTCCGAGCGGCGGATGCGCAACAAGCGCCGTGTCAGCACCCACCACTGTTGCCAACCAAAGAGCCGGCGCTCGACGGCCCGCTCCCGGGCGACGAGCTGCACCTGAGACTGCCCCTCTCGCCGCCCGGCAACATAGTCCTCATAGGCCCGCGAAGAACGATAGGACTGCTGACGCTTGGCAATGCGCTGCGGCCAGTCGGCGGCGCCGTTGTCTTGCGCCAGCACCTCCATGGCGGCCTCGACGCTGAGCGCTGGCGCCGCGACCTCGCCAATGCTCTGCGCCGACTGCGGGCAAAAGTGCTCCAGCGAATCGGGATAGGCACGGCCGTAATAGACGAGACGCCCCCGCGCCAAATACAGCGCGTTGTCCAACTCGCGGTAAACCTCCAAGCTGGGCTGATGAATCGTCAACAAGATGGTGCGACCCTCGTCCGCCAAGCGCCGCAACAGTTGAACCACGCTGCGGGCATCGCTAGAGGCAAGGCCGCTCGTGGCCTCATCCAGAAACAACAGCGACGGCTGGGTCAACAACTCTTGCGCCAGGTTGACCCGCTTGCGCTGTCCGCCGCTGATTCCTTTCTTGACTGGCGTCCCGATCAACACGTCGCGAACATCCTCTAAGCCTAAGTCCTTGAGCGTTCGACCAATCAATGCGCTGATCTCGACGTCGCTGGTGTCGGGTGGCAAACGCAGCTTCGCTGCAAAGTAGAGCGACTCATAGACCGTCAGCTCTGGGTGGATGATGTCTTCCTGCGGAACATAACCAAGATTCCCGCGGAACTGATCATAGTGCGCGTACAGATCGAGGTTGTTGATCAGGGAGCGACCCTGACTGGGGGGCAAATTCCCGCTCAGCGCCATCAACAAGGTGGTCTTGCCTGCACCGGAAGGACCCAAAATGCCGATGAGCTCCGTCGGATAGGCGCTGAAATCAATGCTCTCCAACAGCGGTAGGCGCTGCACACCCTCGCGGACCTCGACCCCGATCCCCTCGGCCCGCAACATGATCTCGCCTTGATAGGCCGCCTCGAAGCGCGCAGCATCGGCGTCCAGACGCACCCAATAGGTCCCAAAGCCCACCAGCGCGCCCGGACGCAGAAGGCTGCGCGTGATCCGCACCCCGTCGATATAGGTGCCGTTGGCGCTGCCCAGATCCTCCAACTCCCAACCCGCTTCCGTCTGCTCCAGGAGCGCATGCCGCCGACTGACCTGAGGAACATCGAGCACGATGTCGCAGTCCGCCCCCCTGCCGATGACCACCGTGCTCCGATCCTGGGGCAGCACCAAATGGGCCTCGGGCGTCTTGCCCTGGTCGTGCGCGGCAATGCGAGAGAGGGGGAAGCGGTAAGAGCCCAGAAAAAGGACGTCCCCCGAACCAACGACCACGCTCTCACCGACCGAAAGACGGCGCTCCCGCGTGTTGACGTAGGTCCCGTTCAATGACCCAAGATCCCGCAGATGCCACTGACCGCCATGGCCCACCAACTCGGCGTGGTGACCCGATACCTGTGGGGCAGGCACCACGATGTCGTTGTCCGAGGCGCGACCAAGGCGCAGTACGACGCGCTCGCCACTGACGGCGGCCAGAGACATGGTCTCCGCCTGCCGCCTGCTGAAGTGAGACAACAGCGCCGCATCCAAGACCAAAGGCTGCTTTCCCAGGCAAAACGCGTCGCCCGGGACGAGCAAGGTGGCGCCCTCGATGCGCTCGCCCTCGAACCACACCCCATGCGGACTATCTAGATCGATGAGGCGGAACTCACCGCTCGCCAGATGAATCTCCGCATGAAAAGAAGCGACGTCTTCTCCCGTCACCACCACCTGATTTTGGGAATCACTCCCCAGGCGGACCACCAGAGCAGGATCCAAGGATCCTCCACCCAGGGTGATGCCAGTCGCCGGCAGGCCCAGCTCCGAAGGTTCGATGCGCATCGTCGCCGCGACGCGTGTCGCGCCCAGGTCCAAGCCGACAGACCCCGCTTCATTGGCTTTCGGATCCACGTCCTCAGAACTGAGCGGCGTGAGATGCGCCGCCTCCAAGACAAAGGAAAAGGAGCCAAGACCGATCCGGGTGCCAACCGACACCCGTGCCGTCGTGACCCGAACGCCATCGACGAAGGTCCCGTTGGTGCTACCCAGATCGACGACGAAAAAGCCGCTGCCTTCTTTGAAGATCTCTGCATGATGACCAGAGACCATGGGCTGATCGAAGCGCAGGTCGTTGTCGGCCAGGCTGCCAATGCGTACGCTCTTCACTGCGCCTCCACAGAGCCACCTGACGAGAAAGAAGCCCCAAAAACACGGCGACGACTGCCGTCGAGCGGTTGGCACCGACGACGGGCGTCTCGAGAAGGCGAAAAATCCCTTGCGCCGCGCAGTGTGGTCTAGGGGACGATGAACTCAACCTTGTTATAGGTCTTCAACTCCTCCTGATCCGCCTCGATCATACCTTGGCAACGACTCGCCTCGCAGGAAAACAACGTCACCGTCTTGTTGCGCCCAATGAGGGTCCCCTTCTTGGACTCGTCGATGCCAAAGTTGGTGCCGATCCCGCGAATGACGATGCGCGCCATGCCGCCATCGCCAGGGGTCACCAAGGTGATCGTCCCCTGCACCTTCTTGGGGGGGGTGGCTGAGGGCGTCTCGGGCACCACGGGCTCCGGCGTTTTGGTAACGACCACGGCCGGTGTGTCCGGTTGTCGCACGGGTGTCTTCTCGGTCTTGGTCTTGACCGGAGGCTTGGTCTTCGTCGGACCCACCGGTTCATCAGGGGGTTCGACAACGAAGATGGTCTCTGCCGCCACGGTCTGCTCAGGCCGGGCAAAATTGGCGCTCACCGTGTAAACCGATTGGCCCTTCAAACAGGCAATTCGAAAATAGTAGCGACCAGGCTCGACATCCAACGGCCGAAACTCGTAGAAGTCGCTGTTGGGGTTGACGTTCAACCGATCCACCGGGCGACCAAAGCCGTCGTGTAGAAAGAGATCCGCCGTGATGCGCGGGTTGTCGATGCGAACCGCGACGCGCAGCGTCCCGCGCTCGGTGATGAGCATGTAGCGCCAGTCCTCGTTGTCACCGGCCTCGGCGTGGCAACGATCGTCTTCACTGGTGTTGAGATAGAGCTGTGGGGCGGTGTCGCGAATACCGTCGGGCCCAGATGCCGAGTTGTACGGGACTGCCTGCGGGCCACAGCCGAGCAGAAAAATCCCAACCGAAATCAGAATCCCCGTTCGTCCGCGCCGCGGAGTGGTCGGTCCTTTCATCGCTTTTCACCTCGGGTTGATGTCTGTTACAAGAGCGCTGTGGAAAAAAACAATTAAAATAAATAATTAGACTAAGCGTGGGGATCACTCGGGGATCTTGACGACATACTTATCGGCGTTGCGCAGATCGTCGCGCGTGGCATTGGTTTCCGCCTGGCTGCTGTTCTTGGCCACCCGGGTGACTTTGAAACGCGCACCGTCGATGATCTTGCCCTGGGCATAGATCTCACCCACGTGGCCAGCTTTGATCCCTGTCGATTCTCCAGCCGTGAACTTCAGGCGTGTGCCGCTGGGGAGCTCTGACATCAGCGAGACACTCACCTCGAACTCGCGATAAGGACCACTCACGTCGGCAGCGATGGGGGTGATGCTTCGTTTGGCCGGTGCCGCCGCGGCCTTGCCCTGGCCACCCGACGCGCCTCCGCCTCTAGGGGCGGCGCTCACCGCAACGGGCGCCACGGGCGCCGCCGCGACTGGGGCCGCCGCGACCGGGGCGGCAGCCGCCGGAGCCGCCGCGCCTCCAGCGGCGACGCCGGGCAAGGCGACACCGCCGCCTGCGGCGGCAGGCAGCGCGGCGCCACCGCCTGCGGGCGCCGGCAAAGCCGCGACCGGGGCCGCCGCCGCGCCGCCATCGCTGCCTCCAGCGGCAGCACTCCCGCCACCACCACCCGCGGCTGCGGCGCCGCCGCCACCTGCGCTCTCTCCGTCACTCTGGGCATTGATGGGGATCACGCTGGAAAACTCCGGACGACTTCCGCCGCCAATGTCATCTCCCCCGGCGGCACCCTGGTGGCGAGCGACGATGGAATAAATCGAACGCCCCCTCTCAGCCTGCAGACGCACGAAGTAGTAGCCGGGCTCGACGCGAACCACGAGCTCATCCTGGGGCACGTGCGGTTGATGCGCCCGCTTCTGAAGCTCCGCGCCGAAGCGGTCGTGGACCGTGATGACCGCGCCGTGAATATCGGCAGACTGATCCCAAAAAACCTGCACCGTCAAAAAGCCGGGTGTCGGCACCGATATGCTCTTCCAGTCGGTGTGATCGCCACCGTCGGGGTTGAGCTCGTCCGTGACGATAGTCCCGATGCTAATGGGAAGCGCTCCGCCGCGATCCTTGTCAGGTCCGCTGCTGTGGTCCATCCCTTTGTCGCAACCTACGAGGCCGATTAGGCAACACGAAAGAACGAGCAGCAAAACGCGACGAGTGAAAAACGATGATGGGTATCTGGCTCCTTGCCTCATGATGACCTTTCCACGATAGAGAGTAACGAAAGCGACCACCCGGGTTCAAAGCCGGCACTGCGCCTCAGCGCCGGGCAAACCATTATAACAGTCATTCACGACTTACCCAAGTATGGCGACACGCCGAAAAGAACCTCCTTCTCGTCGAATTTCGCACGAACCCTCTTGCTGCGCAGGCGATCATGCCTGCCTTGATTCTCCTCTCTGCCACCGCCGTCGATGTCCGCGCCGCGTCGGCCTATAGGCCTAATGAACGGAACTCAGCAGGCTATTCCCAGTGAACCACGGGAGAGCCGTGCACCCGTCTGTACGAACAGCAACGCACCACATGGGCCACGCTTACAGTGTTCGCGTGAGCCGATGGCAAGGGACTGCAGACCTCACCCCAGAGCGCGCGCGCGGCTCGGGTGGAGACATCGGGCCCCACGCGAAAAAGATATTGTTTTGCGTCGCTTATGGGTGGGCGTCGACGCCGTCGTCGGCTCCACAGCCGTATTGACTGCGGTCAACCGCATGAGGGGTGGAGACGAAAGTCTCCGCATCGCACCGTGGGTGGAGACAGAAGGCCGCGGTCGGAGGCCGATTCGAGTGGAGTTTCCCGTGCAATCACGGCGGCACTCGGGGAGAAGTGCGTTTTGACTTGCTGCCTTTGTTTAGGAAAAAATTGACATATCTGGCAAACGCCGCCGCGCTGCCGTCGCTGGCTTTTGTCGTTGAGATGCGTCCGTTCCGTTCTGGTATGTCCCTTGCAGTGGGCCCCCGTACTGCTCGCGGCGGGCTGATTGGGGGCGTTGATGAGACGCGCACCTTTTTTACGTCGTTGGCGGGTTGATGGCACTGAAGAGGCACGGGACGTGGCTTCGGTGAAACGACTTGACAGGTAACCAGAGGGAGTGATAAGACGAAGCGCCGTTTGTCCATATCCTGGAAGGGCATGCAGCTTTCCGAGGTCGACTTAGGTCCGGTTGTGGGCTGCTCTCGCGGTAATGGGTTGGTGGTGCGCTAAGTTCTGGGCAAAACTGTGGGACAGTTTGAGATAGTCAAAGATGTTGGGACGACGCTCTCCAAGCTTCTTGAGTCGAGTCTCAAGAGCGCGGGTTACAAAGACGTCGAGCTTTACACGAACATCCCGACTGAGGAGAATATCAAAAAGCTGCCCGCCGTTTCGCTCTTTTTGAGCTCGGTGTGCGTAGACCCCATCATTCGAGAGCGAGGTGAGAAGCTGGTATCCTTGAGCGATGAGTCAGGGGAGATTGTCGAGTATTTGATGGATCCTCCCATGCTTCTGAAGCTCTACTACGTGGTATCAGCGTGGGGTAAGACCCCCCAAGAGGAGCATGTGTTGTTAGCGTTGGCGATGAAAGTCTTTTACGAGAATCCCGAGGTGGGGGGAGACCTTTTGCACGGGTACTCTTTCAGGCAACGCGAGACCATCACGATACGACCGGTTGAAGAGCCAAAGTTCGGCTACGAAGAGACCATGTCATTCTGGAGAAGTATGGGTGAAAAGGTGAGGCCTGCTGCACAGTTTTGTGTGTGGGCCTATCTGGACAGTGATCGCAAGGGCGAGCCCATTCGGCGAACCTTTGATCGGTCCCTGTCGCTGGCGGGACCGCACCGCCGGAAGCGATAGTTATGCTGCGTTCAAGTACCCGTCGCGTGTTGCGGCGAGCTTGACGCTCCCTCGGTCGCTGGGGATGGTCCCTGGCGCAATCCTCAACCTAGTGGTCAAGCACCGAAGAAACAGGAGAACACATGGCGACAACGTATCTGTCACCTGGTGTGTACGTCGAGGAAGTCGATCGGGGCACGAAGCCGATCGAGGCAGTGGGCACGAATACACTGGCGTTTTTGGGCGAGTGTTCGGTTGGACCGGTCAATGAGCCGATCCTTTGCACGAACTGGAGCCAGTTCACCAAGAACTTTGGTGACTTCCAGAACAGTGAATACCTGGCCCACTCTGTCTATGGCTTCTTCAACAACGGCGGTGGCCGTGCTTACGTCATCAACGTGGGTCAGTGGGATCCAGAGAAATCTGTGGATCCCGACGGCGAGAAAATCGCCAGCCGCGCTGCGTTGTACATCGGAAAGGACAATGGCCCAGGCGCGCGCAGCGGCCTGAAGCTGTTGGAAGAGGTGGATGACGTCAACATTCTCGCCGCGCCAGGTCAGACCGATCCTGCGATCCAGGATGCGCTGCTCTCTCACTGCGAGAACATGAAGTATCGCTTTGCCATCCTCGATGCGCCAGAAACCATCGAGAAGGGCGGCGTGGATCGGCTGCCCAAGCCGCGTGACTCCAAGTACGGTGCCTATTACTTCCCGTGGGTCGAAGTCTACGATCCGCAGAAGGGCAACATCTTCCAACCGCCGTCTGGTTACATGTCGGGTATCTACGCCCGCACCGACGAAGAGCGCGGTGTGCACAAAGCCCCCGCCAACGAGCTGGTGCGCGGTGCCCTCGGCTTGAAGTACTACGTGACCAAGGGGGAGCAGGACATCCTCAACCCCAAGGGCATCAACTGCATCCGCTACTTCAAGAACCGCGGTATCCGCGTGTGGGGCGCCAGGACCATCTCCAGTGACCCCTCATGGCGCTACATCAACGTTCGCCGCCTCTTCAACATGATCGAGCAATCCATCGAGCACGGCACCCAATGGGTCGTGTTTGAGCCCAACGATCACAAACTGTGGAAACGCGTCGAGCGTACCATCACGGCCTTCCTGCTTCGCATCTGGCGTACGGGTGCCTTGATGGGTCAAACGCCGGAACAGGCGTTCTACGTTAAGTGCGATGCCGAGACCAATCCGCCTGAAGTCGTCGATGCCGGTCAGTTGATCTGCGAAATCGGTGTGTGCCCTGTGAAGCCCGCTGAGTTCGTGATCTTCAGAATCGGTCAGATGGCTGCTGGTGGTGACGTCTCCGAGTGACCTAAGACGGGGGCGCCCCGCGGGCGCTTCCACTAAAACGGAGGACTGAAAATGCCAACACGTCGTGGTGAACTTGATCACTTGGGTGCTTACAACTTCATGGTGGAAATCCAGGGCGTCGCCGCTGGGTACTTCA
>CAYVQF010000036.1:0-34572 GCA_964454015.1 uncultured Myxococcales bacterium | reverse complement strand
CGATGTGGTGACCGAAGAGATCACCTTCGTCGTTGAAGAGATGGAAATCGCCTAGCATCGTCGCTAAGGTGATGGTCGCTGTGGGACCGCCTAGGTGAACGCAGGTGACTTGGGCGGCCGTTCGTAAATCGAAGCGCTTGAACAAAGATTACAGGGGAAAGATATGCCGACTCGTCGTGGTGAACTCGATCACTTGGGTGCTTACAACTTCATGGTGGAAATTCAAGGCGTGGCCGCTGGTTATTTCAAAGGCGTCGACGGCATCACTGCCGAAATCGAAGTCATTGAATTCCAAGATGGTGACGATCTTACCATGCGTAAGCGTCCAGGTCGTTCCAAGTTCGGTGATGTGACCCTCAAGAAGGGCTACATCGTGACGCCGGACCTCCAAGAATGGTGGAAAGCTGCGCGTGATGGCCAGTACGACCGCCGTGACATCTCCGTCATCCTCAACGACAACGCCGGCAACGAAGTGCGTCGTTGGAACCTCTATGGATGCTGGCCCAAGCAGTGGAAGGTGAACTCCTTTGACGGCAAGGGCAACGATGTGGTGACCGAAGAGATCACCTTCGTCGTCGAAGAGATGGAAATCGCCTAGAACCACCTCTGGTGCTGTCGAGCCCCCTTTTGGGGGCTTTTTTTTTGCGCGACACCGGAAAGCGCCGCCAAAAGGCAATTGCCGCGAGGCGGTGGCCGTGACAACCTGCGCAGGGGTGGACAACGGCGCCGTGACCGTATTATGATCCCCTGGTACTATGCCAGCTAGGACGACACCAGTGGCGAAAGTTGGCATGGTCGAGGCCGGGTTACCTTTCAGAAACAAGAATACGCAGGAAGCAAAGAAATGGCATTTCAAACCGAGTTTCCCTTCACGCTACCCAAAGGCTATGTCGATAAAGATGGGAACCTGCACCGAGAAGGTGTGATGCGTTTGGCGACAGCCAAAGATGAAATTGCGCCTCTGCAGGACTATCGTGTCCAGGCCAACCGCGCCTATTTGGTCATCATCCTGCTCTCGCGCGTGATGGTGAAACTCGGTCAACTGCGAACCATTACGCCAAATATCGTTGAAGACTTGTTTAGTTCGGATTTGGCCTACCTGCAGGAGTTTTACCGCAAGATCAACGAGGAAGGCTCGGCAAGCATCAAGGTCAGTTGCCCCGCATGCAAGCACGAGTTTGAGGTGGATATGGGGACTGGCTTGGGGGGGTACTGAGCTACCCCCTGGAAAAGATCTACCAGGAGGTAGCTTATATTGCTTACCATTTCCACTGGTCAGTGGACGACATCCTGTCCATGGAACACAAGGAACGGCAGATCTGGATTCGCGAGATCTCGGAGATCAACCGAGAGATCAACGAGAGCCGTATGGGGTGACACTGTAGCGGTGGTGGAATGCGAGCGGTCTGCCCAGACACCTTGAGGACAGGCAGATTTTGATTTGTTTGAGTCTGGATCAGTGCGTGGGGTGACAATGGCAAGAATTCGTGTTCCAGGGGTGTTTTTTGAAGAGCGGGTGCGTGAGGATCGCAGCATCGGCCTCGGCGAAACCGGGGTTCCCGCGTTTGTCGGGGTGGCTGAGCGTGGCCCGCTGAACGAGCCCACCAAAGTCAGAAGCATGGCGCATTATCGGCAAATCTATGGTTCGCCCGTGCCACGTAGTTACTTGGCGGATTGTGTGGAAGGTTTCTTTAAGAACGGTGGCAAGTTTTGCTTTATCGTACGCGTCGCCCACATCTTTCGGCGGGGACGCGGCGAGCTGGCGCGAAAGGCCAGGTACGAACTGTTAGACCGCGAGGGCTACCCGGCCATCGAGGTCACTGCTTCGAGCGAAGGGGCCTGGGGCAACGAGATTGCCATCTCGGTCCAGAAGCCGGAGACCCCTAGGGTACAGACCTTTCTGACCCTTGACCTGAATGAGAATGAACAAAGAGCGACGCTGCAGTCTACCCGTGGCCTAGATGCGGGAATGGTGATCCGATTTAGCGACGGCGAAAACGAGCGCTATGTGGTGTTGACCCAGGTCCGTGGGCCCGAAGTGATGTGGCGGGGTGTGGTCGGCAAGGCCTTCAAATCGGCATCGCCGACCTATGTGGAGCCCTTGGAGTTCAACCTTTTTGTCAAAACGCGGTTGAAGTCAGAAAAGTTTCTTCACCTCTCCGTCTCGCCTGGGGCGGGCAGGAATCTGGTCAGGGTCATCAACAGCGAGTCAGATCTCATCCGCGTCAGGGATCTCGACAGCGTTTCACCGCTCCCCGTGAACATGCCTGAGGAGATCGATGGCCTCATGTTGCGTGGCGGTAGGGATGGCTTGGATGGGATCAGCCCAGAGGACATCATCGGCTATAACAATGGGCCTGATGCCCGCTATGGATTGGGGGCGCTCGAGGCAAACGATGAGATCGACCTCGTGGCAGTGCCAGACTTGCACTTTGCCAGTGCTCATTGCTCTGGTTTCAAAAGTGAGCGAGACGTCGTCGGGGTACAGAAGGCCGTCCTCGATCACTGCGAGAGGATGGGTGAGCGCTTTGCTCTGCTGGATACACCCGATGCGACCAGTTATGAGGGCGTCCTCGATTGGCGATTGCGCTACGAATCGGCCTTCGGTGCGCTCTACTATCCCTGGCTGGTGATGGTGCATGACGGCGAGAAGCGGCGCATACCGCCGGTCGGACACATCGCCGGTCTGATTTCTCGCTGTGACAGGGAGGAAGGGGTACATCGCGCTCCGGCCAACCTACCTTTGGAGGGCGTGGTCGACACTGCGGTGGTGCTCCAAGAGGGGCACCTCGCCGAATTGAACGCCAAGGGCATCAATAGCATCAGGAGTTTTCCCGTGCGTGGGATCCGTCCCTGGGGTGCGCGGACCCTATCTAACGAACCCGAATGGCGCTTCATGACGACGCGGAGAGTGATGAATGCCGTCCGCCGGGCGATACATGAAAACACCCAGTGGGTGGTCTTTGAACCCAATAACTCAGATCTGCAGAAGAAAGTTCAAACTGCGGTCCAGGATTTTCTGCGGATGCTGTGGTCAAGCGGCTATTTCAAAGGCGACGTGCAAGACGACGCATTCTATGTTCTCTGTAACGAGAACAACAACAGCAACGAAGAGATTGAAAGCGGGACGCTTGTCGTTGACATTGGCGTCGCGCCGAGTCGACCGGCAGAGTTCATCTCCATGCGCCTCGAGCACACCGTCGAAGATCGGCGCTTGGGTGACATGGAGGACCTGGGCGTCTGAGGTTTGCTGTTCCCTGTGCCCAATCTGCACGGGTGGTTCTGGGCCGGGGAATCGTGATGGAGCGCGCGTAAAGAAAGGGGAAAGCTCCATTTTGGGCGTAGCGGATTCGGTGGTATTAACCTTGCAGGTGAAGCGCCGATGCTTGACGAAGGTGGGCTTACCCATCTTTTTTCTCGCGTGTTTTGAGGTGCGCGGTAGATTATTTCTTTGCGGGGCTTGAAAGCCCCATTGGTACCGACAACAGCTCTACTCAGGAGCCGGTTCAAGGAGAGGACAGATGGCCGCCGACAACAGCGATCCGTTTGGGACTTTCGCCTTCAAGGTAGATGTGGATGGTGTGGCCGCAGGCTATTTTCAGGAGGTGAGTGGGCTTTCCGCACAAATAGAGGTCGTGGAGGTTGAAGAAGGGGGGCGGAACTGGACGACCCGCAAGCTTGTCGGGCAAGGAAAGTTTCCAAACCTCGTGCTCAAGCGAGGGTTCTGCACTGGGACTTTGCTTGACGCCGTTACGAAGTTCCATGGGGACAAAAGACGTTTGAGTGGCAACATTGTGATGTACTCAAACGCGGGTAAGGAGATCGCGCGTTGGCGCTTCGTCAATGGAATTCCGGTTAAATGGGACGGGCCGCAGCTCAACGTTGGGCAAAATGCGATCGCCGTCGAGAGCTTGGAGATTGCTCATGAGGGCTTGGTAGAGCACTCGGTGGGGAGTCTGGACCGTAGTGGTAAGTAGGTGGCAACGGGTGCTGCGCGGATGAGGTGTCTGGCGTAGCGGTCTTGCGGCAAACGTCAACCGAAATGCGGAGACGAAGATGTCGAGTAATGGGCATCAGAATACGCAACAGCGTGACCAATCGAGCGTGGGTGTGGTTTTGCGTCGGATGACGCTGGCCTCGCTTGGGCTCGATGATATGGCGGATGTCGGTGATTCTGCTTGGGAAGTGTTGGCAGACGCTGACATGGTTGCGGGTAGAATAGTCGCACGGGCGGAACGGCTTGTGGGTCGTCTCGCGATGCCGCAAAGAAAACCCTTGCCGTCACTGTTGCGTGAAGTGCGCGAGAGGTACTTGCCGGTGCAAGCGCAGCCCCACTTCGGCCCCAGTGCCGTGGGGGATGGGCCGCGGACGCCTACCGATTTGGGGCCGTGGCGCCAATGGCTCAACGCTGTCTTTCTTGTCTTGTTTGATGAAGAGACAGAGCATCAAGACCTTGCGGAAGGTGCTGGGCGTCCGATGCCGCGCAGCGAGACGGTGCAGCTTGCCGTGAGCGCTTTGGCGCAGAGTGGTGTGCGGCCGGAGGTGCTGCAGCGTGCAGGCGTGGGTCTCATTCGACAGATAGCGCAGAAGGTGAAGGCGAACGCAGCGGCAGGAGACCGGGCCGGCAAGAGCGAGGAACAGAAACGCGAGGATTTGCGGCGGGACTTTGTGGATGCCTTGCGCAAGGTTGAGGCAGAAAAGGGTTTGGCCTCGAATCGCGGCGAGGTGGCGCGCGAGAGTATTTTGGCGCGGGCCATTTCATCAAACATGTTCTTGCGAGCAGATGAAGATCACGCACAAGTGTTGCCGTCGTTGGGTCGAGCGCCAGTTGGCGATGCTTTGATGGCGCGTGTAGATCACGGAGAGGGGTTCGGTGGGAGCACGCGAACCTCTGGGCTAGAGGCCGGGGCGAGTGGCTCACAGTGGGCTGGACGTGAGGGAGCGCTCAAACAAGGGAGTGGTCAACGCGGTGAGGCTGGATGGGCTTCGTTACGGCATAGCGTCTTCAGCGCTGAGATCATGAAGCAGCAGCCAAAGCTTCTGGGGCAGGGGGGGCTGCGCTTGGGTTCCTTGCGCGGGCTGAGCCTCGTCGACGATCCAACGGGACAAGACGGGGTGGTGGTCGCGGGTCAGCATGAGGGAATGTCGAGATTGGCTTCTCGTTTGGTTTTGCGGGCGATGGAGCAGAGTGGATCCTCTGGTTACGGGAGTACGGAAGGCGTCTTTTTGAGGGTGGTGGAGGGCGCCGAGGACGTCAATGCCGACATGGGGACGTTGGGTGCTTATCGGTCACTTAGTGGTGGCGATGGCCATGGCGCGAATGTCTTGAGACAAGGGCAGCCCGCGTCTGGATTTGTCAGTCCCTACCCACCCGCCCTGGGAAGGGCGGGTATGATCGCCGAGAGTTCATTGCAGCGCTCTGGGAATGTGGCCCGTACGAGCGATCGCGCTGGACTCGTGCAGGAGGCCAAGTACGCAGTTCCCCCGACGATGGGGGGTAGAAAACTGCAGTTTTTGGCAGATCCTGAAAGCGTGACCGAGGGGATGGACCTTTCTGGAGGTGAGCTTCCCCATCAAGGGGAATGGCGTCGCGTTCTGGGGGCGATGCGGGAAGAGACGGGACGTTTGGAGCGACGCTTGGGTCGGCTTGGCATTTTTAGTGAGAAGCGTCTACAGGGGTTCGTTGAGAAAGCGCAAAGCAAGATGGCTTGGCAGAGTCTAGGTGAGGGACGAGAGGATAGTGAGACTCCTCGCGGTCGAACCATGAGCTTTGGGGCTGATTTGCGAGTTCTTTTGCGTCACCTTGATGAGCGGCGGGAAGAACACAGGCACGAGGCCGTTTACACGCAGCCAGCCTTGAGTGGTGTGGCGCTCGACGGTTTGGTGAAAGAGATTAGCTCGCTGAAGCACAATCTCGCGCGACAGGAACAGAGACGCGTTGCAGAAATAGAACGAATCACAAAAGTTGGGTCTGGATCCCAAAGGCGCCACGGAAGTGGTACGACGGAGCTGGCGCACGAGAAGGGTGTGGGTGCGCCAGAGGCCGCGTCACAGCGAAGATTACGCCTCGACGATGTCCTACTCGATTCGCGCTACACGGGTGCTTTGGTAGGGGCCTTGGGGCTCTTGCAGGAAAGGGCGCAGAAGTCAACGCGTGCGGTCGGAGCTGATGCCGGTCGCATAGATGCAGGGGGCGTGGCGGGTAAGTTTGAAGCCATGCCGCTGTTGGTGGGCACTGAGAGTGCCGTCGTTAGGGAGCAAATGATCGCTGCGATGCGCGAGAATGCGGCGATGACCTCACGAAGGTCCATGTCGAGAGTCATTGACGATGGGCAGGGGTTACGTGGCTTTGGTGCGCGGTCGCTGGTTGATGTAGGCACGCCTAGCCAGAAGGCTTTCGCCCGTGATGAGCTTGAAAAGGTAGAGGCCTTTTTGCGCAAGCAGGTCGAAGGCGGTGGAGACAGGCGAGAGATAGAAGCTTTTGTGCGGACGATGAGTCGAGAGGGGTTGCGGGAGGTGATCGCTAAGGTCATGTTCAGTGCGCCCGTAAGCAGCACGGAAAGGAAGGAAAGAGAGCGAGGCTTGGTGGCTGGTACCCAATTCCGGACGGGCGAGCCTAGCCTGGCTGTGAAGGAACTCGCTGTTGGTGCATTGACTGGCCGGGTGGGCGAAGATGGCGTTCCCTTAGGGCTGGCGACAGGCGGTAAAGACGTCGAAGAGGCTGTGCGTAACGTTGGGGCGCGTGAGGATGGATGGCGGTTTGGGCGCAGCGTCGTTGACCTGACTCGGATGTTTGGTGCGAAGAAGGGTGCGTACCACAGTGTCAAGGGGCTCTTGGAGGCGGGGCGGGCGAGTGATGTCGAGGTCTTCCGCGAAACCTTGATCGGTGCGTTGGCGCGCCATGAGGGCAAGAGAGTCGCGCCGGGGCAAGGGGTGGCATGGACGGATCAAGATGCTGCTGGCGAGGGCCTTGGGCGTGCAGGTTACATGAGCGATGGCGGCCTGCTGGATCGGGTGCTCAGCGGTGGCGCTTACGCTGTCAAGAGCGGCTTGGGTCGGGGGGAGGAACGGATTCAATTGACCTACGCTCCGAGAGGAAAGGAAGGTCGGGGTGATTCCCTTGGGCTGCGCGAAGAGATTGGTCAGACCCATTTGAGCAGTGCGTCGAGGCAGTCGCGCGAGCTTGAGAAGCGTTTGGCTTCAGAAATCGACTTTTCGAGCAAGCAAGGTATCGGGGAAAAGGCCTTTGTGCCTGAGATCGCCAAAGTGGGTCTGCAGCGGGCGCGCGTGTCGGCTGAGGTCGATAAGGCCGTAGGGCGAGAAGGCTTCGAACGCGTTGGCAAGGATGTGTGGAACATCGGTGACGGCGTTGGCGTGAGTTTGCGTCCCGGCGCCTTTGCCGAAGCGCTCAAGCATCACCACGCTGAGCGCGGAGGCGCACTGCTTGGCTCAGGTGACGCGACCCTGGAGATGGCGCGCGAGAGCATCCTGGTGTCGCTGGGTAGGCGAGGCGTCCAGGTGGAAGATGTTGTGAGGGAGCTTGAGGCCCGTCTTCCAGGATTGCGCTTCGGCGGCGATGAAGGGGTGCAGGGAAGAGACGAGGGGCAGAAGCGTGCTGGAGATGGGCTTCGAATGGCCGCAGGCTATGTGCGGGAGGCAGCTGAGACGCGGGCGGCTTTGGATATCGTGGCGCGCAAGCAGAATAAAGAGGGCTATTTCAGCCGCTTTGTACCATCAGCGTTTGCGGGTGATGGCGCGACCCGGATATTGTTGCAATCGTTGGGGATAATGCGGGGGGATGAGCGAAAGGACCTGGACCTTGCGTCGCGAGGGGAGTGGTCTAGTCTTTCGCGGCGTGGCGAAGTGGCGGGAACCTATAGACAGATGTCAAGTGCTCAACGGCAGACTTTGGCAATGACCGGAGTTGTCTCAGGGGCTGAATCTGTGGGGGATGCTTCGAAGCGAGATGGGGGTGGCCACGCAGGACTTTATTCCCAGGTGGACGGTGGTGGATTGTCCCGGGTGCTTAGCCGCTATGGCGCGAGTTCCCTGGACAAAGTCGCGCTGCGCGAGAGTTCTTCTCGTGAAGTTGGGGCCCTAGCCGATACTATGGAGCTTTTTGTCCCGAGTGGCGTGGCAGACGCGAAGGCTGACATTGCGCGGCGTGCCTGGGATATGAACTTGGGTTTGACGCCCGAGAGGTTAGTGGGACTGCGCGAGGGTGCGCAGATGAAAGCGTCTTTGAGTTTAGGTGCTTTGGGGCAGCAGGGTCCTGGCCAGCAGCCGTGGTTACAGGATGGGAGTGCGGCCGCGGTAGGTGAGTTCTTCCGCATCGGCAGTGGCGAAGACGCACAGCGCAGGGCGCAACGCGTCGAGAGTGCTGAAATGTTGACGCGAGTAGAGAGACTCCTCGATCGGGCAGAGCAGATCAGTGATCACGGCATGGACGTGGTGATGCCCAATGAATTGCGTGCATTGGCAAGGGTCTTGGGCGATAGGAGTTCTGCAGACGAGCAAGGTCTGCCGATGTGGCGGAGGAAGGGAGAGCAGTTCCAGGGGGTTGACCTCGTGGAGTTGCGGGAGATGCTGCGACAGGTAGGAGCTGTGCCTGTGCAAGGCAGTCCCATTGAGTTAGATAGGCATCTGGTTAGTCCCTTCGTGGGAGGATCACCGGCGGTCGAACATGGGGGCGAGCCACTCTTTGGCGTTGCCGGTTCTGAGACCAAGGCAACGAACGAGGTGCAGAGTCAGGAGCAGGGCTTTGCAGCGGCAGACGCAGGAGTGCCACCCTATGAGGAGCTGATGCTGATAGCGGAAGAGGTGTATCGGCGAATCATGGAGAAGCTTCGTGAAGAGCTTCAGCGGAGGAGGTCAGAGTAATGGGTGAGTCCATCAAGTCCATGGGAGGAAAGCTCCCGCAAGGCACTGTGACCCCCGTCAGGGTCATCGGGATAGATGGTGGTGGCAGCGTCTCGGCGATGCTTAACCCCAAAGAGCTGGCTTATTCGAAGTCAGTTGGTTGGGCTGAGCAGGCAGGCAAAGGCCGCGACTATCCGGATCTGCAGTTTACCGCGGGGAAGTCGATCACCATTAGCCTTGAGTTGATGTTTGATCGGTACGAGACCGACGGAGACGTGCGTCCAGATATGGATAAGCTGCTCAACTTCGCTTTGGTCGATGAGAGTCTTCATCGACCGCCGAAGGTGAAGGTAGAGTGGGCCGGTCCGATTTTCTCCGGTGGCTTTGAGGGCGTCGTGGAGAGCGTGAAAGTGCGTTACACGATGTTCACTCCTGCAGGAGTTCCCTGTCGTGCCGTGGCGACGGTAGGGTTTAAGCAAGCTGCCGGTGTGGGAGTGTCAGGAAACAGCCCTGACGTTGCCAAGATGCGGGTGGTCAAGCGAGGAGAGACGCTGCAGGCCATTGCGGAGTTAGAGTACCGCGATGCGAAGGAATGGCGGCGAATCGCTGATGCCAACAAGGTAGACGATCCGTTGGCACTGGAGCCTGGAACCAAGTTATTGATACCACCGATTTTGTAGGCGAAAGACGAGAGGCTGTAGCCTTCTTTGACGCTGACTATCGCAGGACGGGGTGGAGGAGAACATGAGCACAACGAATCCTCCAGATTTCAAGATGACGCTTGGCGGTGTTGATTTTTCATCACCAGAGATGGCGAAGCGGGTCGTTGAAATTGAGGTGGAGTGTGTGGCCGATGGTCCAGACTCTTTTAAAGTATCGCTCGATGATCGAGACGATTACTTCACGAAGAGTCAGAAGATCAAAGAAGGCGACAGCGCAAAGATCGAGTTGGGGTATCACCGCGAGGGGACCAACGAGGTCGTGCAGGGAATCATTACCGGTGTCGAATCTTTCAGGCGGGAGTACAGACGGCAACTGTTTGTGGTCCGCGGGTTCGATGGTATGCAAGCGTTGTCGCGCGGAAGGCACAGGCGCTCCTGGGAAAAGATCAAAGATTCAGATATTGCGCAGATCCTTGCAGGCGAAGCTGGACTGGGATGTGATGCCGACGACTCTGGGATCATTCATCCTTATGTCGCGCAGAACAACGTGACGAACATGGACTTCCTCTTCGAGAGAGCCAAACGCATTGGCTTTGAGGTCGATGTCGAAGGGCGCAATCTGCGTTTCAAGAAGCCCGAGGTTTCTGGCCCGGTGTGCGACCTCATTTGGGATGAGAACAACATCGGTGGCGCTGCAACGGGTGGGGGGCGTTTGTTGAAACGCTGTCAGTTCGCCAGCTCAACCATGGGTGTCGTAGATGAGGTGGTGGTTCGGGGTTACGATCCAAAGACGAGAAAGGAGATCATTGGTCGAGCCAAGGATGTTCACGGCCAGACGATGGGAGGGAATAAGACAGGACCCGAATATGCTGCAGCGAACAACCCGGCGACGGTGATACAGGTGAGCAATCAGCCTGTGGCGTCGTGCGAGGAAGCCGAGAAGCTGGCATGGTCGATTTTGAATGAGCGTGCCGGTAACTTCATGAGCGGCTTCGGAGCCAGCGAGGGAGATGGCAGGATAAAGGCCGGGAAAACGGTGAAAATCGATGCCATCGGTACCGAGATGGATGGTGAGTACTATGTCACTCGCGCGGTACACAAGCTCAGAATCGGTGCAGGACCAGGCAATGGCTACCTGACGGAGTTTGAGATAAGGCGTTCTGGACGCTAAAGTAACGAGCAGCGGAGAAGGGCACCCAATGGGTGCCCTTTTTTTGTGCAGAGGAAACGGTTAACGCTGTGATGGGGTGCCACTAGGTCGGTGATGGAGATCTTTTGGGGGGGGGGGCGAGCCCGGGATGTTTAATCCTGGACCACTGCGTCGCCTAAGATGCGTCAGCGCCAGGTGTGACTAGGGTAGAGGGGTTGAAGGAAGGGCATAGGTGATACTTTGTCGGGGCTGTGTCGAGTGTCAAGGTCTATGCAGCTTGAGTTTGTGGGCCGGATAGTGGATTCTAGCGCGCTGAGAGGTATGGTAGATGCTGCGGACCTAGTGTCGCATGACGAAACAAGGGGCTGAGTATGGGCGAGTACGATTACGAAGCGCTGTCGATGTGGCAAGACATTTTGGACGAAGTGGTCAACGGTCGACTTGACGGGCACGTGTGTCCATTTTGCGAGAAGCAAACCATTGACGTGACATCTGATGAAGCGAGGGTGTTCATCAAGTGCAACCATTGTGGCAAGTGGGTGGAAGGGACGAATCCCTTCTAGCATTGTCAGGACGCTGTGCTTGGCGAGGTACGAAAGTGGCTAAGAGTTTCATAGGAAGCGGCTTTAGTTTCCCTCTGCGTGTCGATCCGGACGGTTCGGTTTCTATGAGCCGTGACGAGGAAAACGTCGAGCAGTCAATCAAGATCGTTCTGGGGACTGCCAAGGGTGAGAGGCTGTACCGATCGGAGTTTGGGTGTTCCATCCACGATTTGGTTTTTCAACCCAACAACAGGGTCACGGCGGCGCGCGTCGAGTCAGCGGTGAAAGAGTCTTTGATTCAGTATGAGCCTCGAATCAAGGACATCGAGGTACAGGCAGGGCCCGACGAGGACGAGCCGAATCGAATGAATGTCATGATATCCTATGTAGTGCGCGCACTAAATAAGCGCGAGAACATGGTTTACCCGTTCTATTTGCGTCGTGAGGAAGACCTATGATACCGGTGCCGAATCTGGACGATCGTAGTTGGGAAGCGCTTGTTCAGGAAGCGATTAGTCTGGTGCCGAAGTATTGTCCTGAGTGGACAAACCACAATCCGTCGGATCCGGGGATCACGCTGATAGAGTTGTTTGCGTGGTTGATGGAGATGACGATCTACCGTTTGAATAAGGTAACAGACAAGAACTTCTTGGCATTTTTGGATTTAATGGGGATTGATTTGCAACCACCGCAGCCGTCGCGGGTGTTGCTGACCTTCTCATTGGTGCCAGGGGCGAAGAATTTTCAGGTCGTTCCGAACGGGACCAGCGTCGCGACTGATTATAAGGGTGATGAGGCGCCGATTGTTTTTGAGACGGTGAAGGATTTGCTGGTTCTCCCAAACCAGTTGGCGCGATGCTACACTCAGTTTCATGAGATATATGCGGACAATACGCCCTATATCCATGGCCGTCCGGGACAGTCCTTTGAAGTGTTCATGGGTTGCCAACGCATCGAGCGGATGGTCTATGTTTGCGATGGGAACCTTGAGTCGTTGAGTGAGGAGGCGCTGCTAATTCTCGGATTTTCGACGCCCGAGAGCCCGGATACGGATTTTCCTGCTCTGTGTGAGTGGGAGTACTGGAACGGCCATCGATGGCGAGAGTTTAGCGTGTCCAGCCAGGAGCTCGAGATGGGCTGGATCGCTTTCGAGGGCGTTGATGAGATGGAGCCGACCGTTGTCAATGGCATCGAGGGCTATTGGGTAAGAGGTCGTTTGGTGGATGTGCCGCGTGATCCATCGATGACGGTGGTGGATCAGGTGAAGGTCCGCGTCGAGGTTCTTGGAGAAGGGGTGGTGCCTGAGGCTGCGCTGACGGCGATCGAGGGCGAGTTGTACATCCCCTTGGACTTGAGCAAGAATTTTTATCCTTTCCAGAAGGATCCCAAGGAAGACAGTTGTTTTTACGTGGCGAGTCGGGAGCTTCTCGGGCACGCTGGCGCGCGGGTACGCTTTGACTTCGAGTTGAGCGACGCGGCTTCATCGACAACGCCCTCGGCCTCAGAGAATCTCAAGGTGGCTTGGGAGTATTATGATGGTCGTCAGTGGCAGCGCTTCGGTGTGTGTACTGCCAAAGGCGTCGATGAAGTGTTGAAAGGTACGGAGTTTGATGACTCGACCTATGCTTTGACCAAGAGTGGGACCGTGAGTTTTCGGATGCCGGAAGATGTCGGGCCCACGACGGTGTCGGATTTGGAGAGTTTCTGGGTACGTGCGCGAATCGTGAGTGGTGATTATGGCGTCCCAGGGACCTACGTTTTGGATGGTGAGAAGTGGACCTGGCATGACGAGAGGCCGCTTCGGCCTCCGCATTTTCGGGCGCTGCGTTTGAAGTACGAAGAGGACAATCGCTGTCCCGAGCGAGTGCTGACGTACAATGATTTCCGTTATGTGGATGTGACGGAGGCTGCGGGGCAGGAACTGAAGCACGTGCAGGTGTTCGAACCGATTCCCGATGAGAGTCCGGCGCTCTACTTGGGCTTCGATGGGCCATTCCCCAACGATTACGTGCAACTATTCATTAATGTCGTGGCCAAGACGAGCTTGGAGTTGGTTCGTGAGCACGACGACAATCTTCGTAGCTACTACAAGAGGATGGAGGAGTTGTTTTATGGGGATCGCAAGGTCGTTTGGGAGTACTGGAACGGCAAGGTATGGAACGACCTAGGTGTGCAGGACGCGACGCGTGCCTTTACTGAGAGCGGCTTTGTGGAGTTTGTTGGGCCCAAGGACATGACGCCAACGAAGAAGTTTGGCGAGAGCCTGTTTTGGGTACGAGCTCGGCTTGAAATGGGTGGCTATGAGGAGCAGCCACGCATCGACCATATATTGATGAATACGGTTGAGGCGGAGAACAGGCGCACGCTGCGTTTTGAGATTTTGGGGAGTGGTCGTGGGACGCCCAATGAGTCGTTCACGTTTTTGAACCGACCGGTCTTGGAGGGCGAGGAGATTTGGGTGCGGGAGAAGGAGATGCCGCCGAGCGAGGAGCTCGAAGAGATCCGGGCGGCCTTTGGCAACAAGATAACGGAGGAAGACACGCGTGGTGATGGCGTTTGGATACGCTGGATGCGCGTGGACAGTTTTTATGCTTCGACAGCGCGGAGTAGGCACTACACGCTCGATAGGATTGATGGCCGGATCACCTTTGGCGATGGGCGACGCGGGATGATGGTCGCGAAGCTGGACCAGAATGTGCGCAGTACTCGTTATCGTGTAGGCGGTGGGGTGAAGGGCAACATCGGTCCGAATCAAGCGACGACCATTAGGCAGTCCATCGCATACATCGATGGTGTGACGAACCACTATAGTGCCAAGGGTGGGAGCGACATCGAGAGCATCGAGGAAGTGAAGCAGCGGGGCCCGTACGTGATTAAGAGTCGCTATCGGGCAGTGACCAAAGAGGATTTTGAGTGGTTGTCTTTGCAGGCTTCGAACGCGATTGCGCGAACCCATTGTTTACCTTCGACGGAGCGAGAGGGTGAGGTGTGCGTGATTGTGGTGCCGAAGTTTGATGATGCTCGGCAGGACTTCACCCAGAAGTTGGTGCCAACCACAGAATTGCTGCGGCGGGTGAAGGCGTCTTTGGATGAGCGTCGTTTGGTCACGGTGAAGGTCAATGTTGAGAAACCGGAGTACACGGAGATTTCGGTCAACCTCGAGGTGATCCGTTCCACGACGGGCTCAAGCGAGCGTTTGAAGCGGGACATCGAGACGGCTCTGCGCAAGTTTTTGCACCCCATCTTGGGTGGTAGGGATGGCAAGGGCTGGTCATTTGGTCGCAACGTGCTGAAGGTGGATCTGTATCATGTGGTCGAGGATGTGGAAGGTGTTGACTTTGTTGACAAGATACGCATTTACGATGAGGATCGTAAGGTCTTTGTCGAGCAGATCAAGCTGGGCCCGAAAGGGCTGCCCTATTTGGTGAATGTCGATATTACTGAGAAGGCGCGGGAGCGCATTCTGTAAGCCTTCTTTGTCCAGGGTCGAGGTGCTTGTAGGATCACGGCATGCGAGAGCAGATAAAGCGAAAGCTTCGGGTACCAGACTTGAACGGCTTAACACTTCGCAACGCGAAGCTGTTATTGGAGATCATGGGTTTTCCAACCCCTGACGTGAGATATGAGGAGAGTTACGAGCGCCCCATGCACATCATCGGTCAGGAGCCGAGCAAGGGGCAGATTGTCGATAGTGATTTGGTGCCTGTGTTGGTGGTAGCCCAGCGGTCATTTTGTGACTATTTGCCGGGCATATATCGATCGAGCATTTACGAGGGCAATCATTTTTTACGCGATTATCTGTGGGTGTTCAGGCATTTTTATGACGACATGCACGGTGTTCTGGATGGGTTGCCCTCTCTTTTCAAGCCATATGAGACGCCGGCGGAATTTCTTCCTTGGTTGTCGAGTTGGGTCGCCTTTGTTCTCGACGAGAACTGGCCTGAGGAGAAGAAGCGTTATTTATTGCGTCGGGCGGTGGACTATTACAGGATACGCGGCACGGTCAAGGGTCTAAAGCTTTATCTTTCTTACTTTGTGGGTGTTGAGCCAGACATTGTAGAAAATGCGTGGCCGTTCAAGGGATTTCAGATAGGCGTGCACAGCACGATGGATGTGGATTCTACCATATTTCCTCCGGTCAACAGGGCGCATTGCTTTATCGTTGAGATTCCGTTGGAGCCGGAAGAGGTTGATGATCAACTCATCATCAAGATGCATGACATCATACGCTCTGAGAAACCGGCGCACTCGATGTACTTTTTGCGTTTCAAAGGCAGGCGGGTTCAGCTCAGCGAGTTCCAGTTGGTGGTGGGTGACGAGGACGCTGGCTATGTGATTGGCTCGGGCGAGGAGATTGTGGATGTTGGCGAGGCAGAAGTCGAACGACTTCCGGGGGAGGAATAGGCCTCACATTTTTTCGGAATCAATGCTATGGTCACGGCTTTGGTGGCTGTATCCGTAGCCAATTGACGCATGCGATTGGGGAGAGGGATGTCGGACGATCAGGGATTCAAGCGCATCAATTTTTTCAAGGGCTTCGTGACAACGACGAAGGATTGGAATGATGCTGAGCGTTATCATGTGGAGAAACGCAAGCTTCACAACCGTTGTTTTCACGGTGCGGGCGTCGTTCCTGGTTACAGGCAGGAGATGAAGGTCCGGGCGCGCGGACGACCTGATATGTCGGTAGAAGTCTATCCGGGTTATGCGATTGATGGTGTGGGGCAAGATATCGTCCTTTGGGAGACGGAGATCAAGACCATCAACAAAGGTGACTTCAAGTTACCGCTGACGGTCTATGTGGTGGCCAAATACGTTGAGGAATTTACGGATTTCATCGCCTACAAGGAGAACCTGGACTTCAAAGGGCATCGCCGCATCCTGGAGAAAGCTCGGGTGGATCTGTCGATCACCGAGCCTGATATTCGGAATGAGGTTGAGCTCGGTCGGATTTACCTCACGGAGGATGCCAAGCGCATCACCGACGCCAAAGACGAGACAGCTCCTGGTCCCAATGAAATCGATCTGCGTTATGTACCCCAGGCGGGCGTCGCGGGTGGCTACATCCAGATGGACTTGATGCTGCGTTTGCGCAAGTTGTTGCGTCAGCAGCGCGACTTTTTTGCGAATTTGGCGCGTGACAAGAAGGTGTTGAGCGCCAATGCCGTGGCCATAGGCTTGATGACCATGGAGATGCTTTTGGAGTCTGGTGCCGTTGGTCCGCAGAATATCATGCCCTTGATGGCGAACGTCGGTGATCTCGAGTGGGATGTGGTGACCGAGATTGAAGCCTCCAAGCCTTCTATCAAGGCGAAGAAGGACTTTGGCCAGTTCAAGCATTCGGTTGAGGTGTTCCGAGGTCTTTTGGGCGAGAAGCCCTCCTTGGTCGACGAGAGTGGGGCGCCGAAGTTTGATAGTCTCGAGCAGATTCTGTCGTTCCAAGAGAAGGGCGGCGAGTCGCTAGGAAATATTGCGGGAGAACCAGCTGCGGTGACCGCTGTGGAAGACGACGGTGAGTCGAGCCAGCAGTTGGGGAGTGATTGGGAGAAGGTCAAGGAGATCAGCGGCGAGATGCCAGATTCCATCATGGTCGATGGGGTTGAATGGACGTTGGTGGATGGGATTGATATTTTGGACAAGGCTAGCGAAGAGAGCCACAAGTTCCAGATTCAGGAGGCACGGGACTCTTGGCGAACGCGACAGAGGGTACGTTACCCCGACGGGACTGTGGTCGAAGATGCGGGTATTGCCCATGAGGGTGGCTATGCCGTGTTTGAGATACGGAATGTGACACCCCATCGGCCGCTGGCGATTCTGCGCCGGATGGACTATGTGCGCGGCGATTTTGAGATCGAGTATTATGTCAATGAGAAGCGCGTGGGCATCAGCCAGTGTCCGGGCTCGGATAGGCGTTTCCGTTGGCGCAATTGGCCTTTTGTCATTCATGAGGAGTTCGTGACGGCGGAGGTGTTGACGGTGCGCCAGAAGGCGGTGACGGCGGATCGCGATATCAACATGTTCCGGTTCTGGTTTTACCAGGCATTGTGAGCCTATAGGCCGGCCGGAGATATGGATGGACAAAAGAAGCGCGGGCGTTCATTCTGAGCTTGTTGTGGGGGAGATGGGCTCGCCTCATTTGGGTATGGTAGTGCTTGGTTTGCTGCGCTGAGGAACGGCCATGGACTTTATCACGGGCATGTTCAAGTCGATGTTTAACGCTTCGACTCGGCGTTATAAGATGCGAGCGCAGGCCAAGGTGCGGGCCAAGACCGTAGGTAAGGCCCAGGCGAAGCTACTCAAGGGTCGAGCTGCCATTGACCACAAGGTTTCGAAGGCTCAGGATGCCGCCTTTGACGTGGGGCAGAAGAAGAAGGGTGGAAAGGCGGTAGGCCCTGGAGGGGGTGGGAAGAAGGGTGCACCAGGTGGTGGAGGGGGTGCAGGAGGTGGAACAGGTGGAGAGCGGGCCCCGGTGGGGCCTCCCCGCGGTCCGGTAGCGGGTGGTGCTGGTCCTCAGGCGCAAGCCGCAGGAGGTCCTCCACGGGGAGCTGCAGTAGGCGCCCCCCGAGGGGGGCCGCCTGGACAGCAGGGTGGTGTGCCGGGGAGAGCCCCGGTTGGTCCAACGCAAATGCAACAACAGGGCGCGATCGACATGGGCAAGGGAAAGCGAAACAAGGGTCAGATGCCAATGGGTCAGATGGTGGGCTGCATGAATTGTGGCTCGGGTCTGCAGCCGGATTGGGATATGTGTCCTTATTGTGGCGCACCAGCGGGTCAGCAGGCTTATGCCGCTGCTGCGCCGCAGATGGGCTATGGTGGGCACCAGGGCGGCGCGGCGGCGCAGGCTGCAGACGCTGGCGAGAAGACGATGGCCATCAACCTGGACGATCTGAACAAGCGTCAGAATCGTTCTGTCGTTGGTTGGATTGTCGCGCAGAACGGCAACCATCGTGGGCAGGACTTTCGCCTTTACGATGGCAAGAATCTTCTGGGGACGGCAGCAGACTGCGATATTGTCATTACCGACCCCTACTTGTCTGCGAAGCACTGCACGATTCGCCACGAGAATGGCAACTTCGTTCTAATCGATCTCGATTCAACGAACGGTACCTTCGTGAACCAGAAGCGTGTGAGCACGATGGAGTTGATCGACAATGATACTGTACGATTGGGTAGAACGGAGTTCAAATTCAAGGCGTTGTTCTAGAGAAGCCGCGTGCCGATACGCGGACGGTCGAAGGAATTGACAGTCGCGTTGTGGGCGTAGATACTGCCGGTGGGGCTGGTGGGGAAGACTCAGGTTTTGGAGTTCGCAATGAAGAATGCGGTGTGGGCCCGTGGCGTAGGCTTGGGAGTTCTTTTGGTGATGGTGCTGTTCCTGCTACAAGGCTGCGCTGCAGAGGAATATGGTCCATGCACACTGCCTCGGAGTGAAGCGTTGGACGAGGCGTGCAAGGTATCGAGCGATGGTAGCGGAGCGACCAACGCGGCTTCTTGTTCGGTGGATTTTGTTTTCGAGTGTGAGAGCCAGCTCTGTGGGATCTTTCAGGGGTCGGACGCCTTTTGTACCTATCGTTGTGTGCCTGAGCGAGAGAATCCAGCAGAATGCTGCAATCCTCTAGACACCAACGAGTGTGGTCCGCTCTTTTGTGTTGGGGGCGGGGAAGGCACCAAGGAGTGTCCCAAGGGCGGCCGTTGTTTAGAGTGGGTCCCGGGGATTGGTGAGTTTTTGTGTGTCCCTAAAGAGAACCTTCCCGGGGCGCGATAGACGTCTCATAGCAGCAGTTGTGGTGGGGTGAAGGCTGCGGGATAGTGGCGGATTTGTGGTGTAGGTGTGCTGGGGGCGGTGACGGCGATGATGTCAAAGCGGAGGGTTAGCCGCAGGGTGTGATAGGCGCTGAGCCATAGCCTAGCGGCCCGCGCGATCCGTTTTTGTTTGGCCACCCTGATGCTGTCTTCTGCGCGCCATGGGCTGGTGCGTATGAGGGTACGTACTTCGACGAAGGCCAAAGTCTTCAACGACCCGTTGTAGGCGATGATGTCAATTTCGCCGAGTCGACATGACCAGTTGCGGTCGATGATG
This sequence comes from uncultured Myxococcales bacterium, assembly GCA_964454015.1. Taxonomy (GTDB): domain Bacteria; phylum Myxococcota_A; class Bradymonadia; order UBA4248; family UBA4248; genus CAYVQF01. The sequence continues at coordinate 15,279 of CAYVQF010000036.1, read as the reverse complement.
GTCCACGCATTGTGGATGAGGTAGTTCGTCGCGAGTTGTTCACCGAGTTGCGCGACTTGATCTTTGGTCATGTAGTTATTTGCGTTCATTGGGCAGAGTCTTGATAAAGAGGAGATCCAGGTCGGCAAGGGCGATCGACCTTAGGTTGGGCGGGTTGGGGTTGACGTTGTTCAGTGCCACGACTGGGGTGGTCTGGTGCTGCTCATCCAGTGTTCGCAAGACCTTGTCGACATCGCTCCATAGGGTCTCAGGGTGTACCGTAACGGTGGGATGCGGGCAGATTGCGAAGGAAGTAGGGGGGGTGGGCAAGAAGGCGTCGGGGGCGAACAGGCGCATCGGTGCGCAGGCCTCGGGTGCGGGGGGGCTAGGAAATCCGGCGATGGGCTGCGCGATTTTTCGAGATGGCGCCTGGGTGGTGCAGTTCGGCTTGGCGATGGTGACGTCACGCAGGGTTGGTCCGATGAAAGTGCTGAGGGCCAGGCAATTTGGGGGTAGAGCAGGGTGCGGTGTGGGCGGTTGGACGACAATGCCGCGATGGTTTTGGCGGTGAGCGACTCGGATTGGTAGGGGGTGATGGGGCCTAAGGTTGCGAAGCGCGGCAATCACCCAGGTGCCCTTTGAGTCGGGCGAGGGATGAACTTGAAGAGGGTGGCTGGGGTAGAGGCGGTAGTGGGTGTTCACCGCGATGGCGATGAGAGGTGGAATGGGGCGCGAGCCTTCGTTGAGCCAGTGCGGCAGATCCCAATGCATGGGGGATAGGGTTGGCCAAGGTGCCGGCCAGAGGTGGACCTGGCCAGACGCGCTGATGAGCATTTGCAGGGGGGGAGGCGCGGTCGCAGGGGCGGAAGAAGCGTCGCAGGCCTGGGCCGTGGTGATGGTGAGGAGCATTATCAGCCAATGGCGTTGTTGCATGGGTCACCTTGGTTGATGGACGGAGCGGGTGGACCTAGTGTCTCAATAGACGATGCGTTGTCGCGCGCTTGCAGGGATTCTTTGAATAAATGCGTTTACTTGTGAGGTGTTGGCTACGATGGAGCGCGCGATGTCTCTTGCCATCGGTAGGTAGGTGAGGATTTCGGTGAAGGCAATCGTTTCGTCGGGCTCGAGTTTGCCGAAGAAGTCGGTAGCGAAGGCCACGGTTGCTGCCTTGGGTGAGGTCTGCTGGTGTTCTAGGAGGACTGGCTGCCGGGTGGTTGACAGCCACATCGCCTGGCGGTGTTGGGTAGACTCTTGGAGGAGGTCGGCGACCATGGGGATGACATCGGTCGCGTCGATGGCTTCCGCGAGGGCTTGGGAGTGGGTCCTGAGCTCGGTGAGTCCAGCGAGGTAGACGAAGAAAGCTTCTGCGTTGAGAGGTGCTTCCTCTTCGCCGGACGTTTGCTGCTGATCCATCTCTCGTCCGAGCTGTGCGAAGTCGCTGCGCCGGGCGCGGCGCAGGGTGCGGATTTCAGCGAGGTGGTTGTTGAGTCGTTCTTCTGCGGTGGCGAAAGCGGTGTTGGCCAGTCTGGCGCGTTCAATATCGAGGCTCTCCTCGATGGCGCTTGCGAGCGAGGTGCGTGCGTTTCCCTTGTGTTCGAGCTTTCTTGCTTTGGATTCAATGTATGCGGCTTGGGCATCGATGGCGTAGTCGATAGCACTCTGGACGATGTCGACGATGTCATCAAAGGAGACGAATTCTGTGGGTACGAGTACTTTGGGGATGATCTTGATGCCCAACAAGGCCTGGCTCGCTTGCTCCTGTGATTTTCGTAGGAGATCGATTTCTTTTCGATGTTGGTTGGCCCCCTGGAGGAGGAGCCCGGCTTCAGCGCGCTGGGACCAGGCTCTGAGTTGGTGCATGGCCAGGTTGAGGTTGGAAGCTTGGGCGTTGCGTTCTTTGGTGGTGACGAGGAGCTTGGCAGAGCTCTGGTCTTGGGTGCAGAGGTGGGGTGAGATGGCGTTTCGTGGGTCAATGTGCTGTTCGGTGACCTGGGCCATGTGCTCGAGGCGGCTTTCGAGCCCGAGAGCAGGCGATTTCAGCCAGGCGTTGGGGGCTTCGCCACTGATGATGGTGTTGAAACTTTGTATCTCTTGTTCTGGGAGGTTGAGGTAGATGGCGTTCCAGTAGGAGATGGATTCATCCCAGAGAAAGGCGAAGGTTTGGATCGAATCGAGCTGTCCGTTGATTTCGCAGTATTTGCGTTCAGTGGCGTGGAGCTTGACGATGTGCGCGGTCCAGGTTTTGTGACCCCAGTCGTGCGAGGCGTGGGAGAAGCGTTCTTCGGCAGCAGCCTGGAGGTGGGGGAAGTGGGTGAGGGGCAAGCGGACGCTGAGGGCGTCGCCGTAGTCTGTGCTGTTTTCGGCCTCTTCGGCGAGGGTACGGATGTCATGGATGGTTAGTGCCGCTTGGCCTGGGTTGTTTCTGTTAGGCGTATGGGAATCCTGTTGATTCGCCTGAGGCGCGAGGCTCTTGTGGGCGTGCTCATCATGTCGGCGGGCGCTTTGGTCGTTGTCGGAGACCTTCATCTCGTTGCTTGTTACGGCATCTTTTTCAAGCTTTTCGTTGGGTACCCCTTGAGGTTGCTCAGTAAAGGCGTTGTTGCCTTTGTGGTGAGCGTGGTTCTGCTGGTAGTCGTCGATATAGCTTTCTTCGTCGAAGAGCGGGAGTTCGTGATCAGGAATGCAGTCGTCATCCTTAAGAGTGGGTTGATGCAGATCCATGTTGGGCTCCTTGCGCGGTGTTGGGGCGTGGGTAGGTCACGTATATATATCGGCAGAATGGAGGAGATTGTTTACGCTGTGGGTTGATTACTTTTCATTGTTGGGAGGCAAAGGGGCGAGGGCAGGCGTTGCGCTTGCAGGGGCGATAGGCTAAACCGTTTGATGGGCGCATTGGTGGGGTGTTTCCGGTCAAGGCAACAGGTATCCGTTTGATGGAAGGGGCTTCGGTGTCTCAAGAGCAGACATGTCAGCATTGTGGCCAAGGCAACGCACCATTGAGTCGCTTCTGCAATGGTTGTGGTAAGGCGTTGTTGCCGGCGGTGGTTCATGATGGCCTATTGCCGGATGGGACGGTGTTGCGCGGGACCTACGTCATCGATGGTGTTTTGGGTGAGGGTGGGATGGGGGTGGTCTATCACGGCCGCCACCGGACGTTGGGGACGACCTTTGCGGTGAAGGTGCTGGATGCCAAGTTGGCTCGGGTGGCCTCATTGCGAGAGCGATTTTTGGAAGAGGCCAGAATCCAAGCGACGCTACAGCACCCCAACATTGTTCATGTTTTGGATGTGTTGGACACGGATGGTGTTCTGGCGATGGTGATGGAGTATATCGCCGGGCGGACTTTGGATGTGTTCATTCACGAGGAGCAGGAGCGGGTGCCGCTGTTGCTGGCGCGGGAGATTGCGCTCAAGCTGTTGGAGGCCATTGGCCATGCCCATGACGAGGGCATTGTCCATCGCGATTTGAAGCCAGCCAACGTGATGTTGGTTTCTGGCGTTGAGCCGGTGTGGGCTGGGCTCAAGGTGATGGATTTTGGGATCGCGAAGGTGCTGGATGCCAACGAGGGACGAACGGTGACCGGCGCGAAGATGGGAACACCGCGTTACATGGCACCTGAACAGGTCATGGATGCACGTCAGGTGGATCGTAGGGCCGACATCTATGCGATAGGGCTGATTCTTTATGAGATGCTCGCGGGGCGGACGCCATTTGAAGAGCTTCGTGATTTTGAGTTGTTGCAGGCCCAGGCTGAGAGTTCTCCGCCGCCGTTGACGCGGTGGCGCAAGGATGTGCCGGCTGCTTTCGAGGCGGTCGTGATGCGGGCTCTGGCCAAGTCCAGGGAGGAGCGTTTCCCTTCAGCTTTGGCTTTTGCTGAGGCGTTAGGGGCCTTGCCGTTGACCAGGGAGCGTGTGGGCGTGGTCGAGAGTTCGGCTGGACGGCGTTCAAGTGGCGGCAGTGCAGGCGCCGCGGCTTCCAAGAGGAGCCCGGGTGACGTTTCTGGGCGCGCCAAGGCTTTGGTGAAGGAGAAGCCTTCGACGTTGGAGAAGGGGGCGGTGCGTAAGCCGTCACGTCTGAAGGAAGCCGGCGATGATGGGGACTGGGTGCTTGGTGAGACCAGCGTGGCTTTGGGTGAGTCTGAAAAGGGAGAAGTGGTGGCGGAGGGGCGGTCTTTGTGGCGCTGGGTGATGGCGTTGTTGGTCGTCATGGTGGTGGTCGGTGTGGGGTATCGGTTATGGGTACAGCCTGGGAAGCGCGACAGGGTCAGTGTTGAGCCACTGACGGATGAGCAGGTGCGTGGTGGCGGCGAGACGTCTGGCGAAGTGGGTGGCGCGGCGCTGCGGGTTGGTGGTGAAAGGTTGGAGGTTTTGGCGACGCCGACGGGGCGGATGTCACTGCTTCCTGCGGGGCCGCATTGGCTTGGGAGTGCTGGCAGCCTTCGTGAAGTGGACTTGGGCCCACTCTGGGTAGACCAGGCGGAGGTGTCGGTTTTTCAATATGGTCGTTGTGTTGCCGAAGGCGCTTGCCCTCCGTTGGCTGATGTGGACAGCAGTGACCCATCTTTACCTGTGACGGGCGTGGGTTATGGATCTGCGGAGGCGTTTTGCGCTTGGGCGGGAAAACGGTTGCCGAGTGCGGAGGAGTGGGAGGCGGCAGCGCGTGCGGGCACCCAGCGAGACGAGGCCGTGGGAGGTGGTTGCGCGCAGGTGAATTTTGGTAGTGGGCGTGGGGGAGAGTGTGCGGGGCAGAGCTCGGGTGGGGTCGAGAGCGTATATGCGCGTGAGTTGTCCAAGAACGGCCTTCATCTTTGGCACATGTCGGGCAATGTGTGGGAGTGGACACAGAGTGCTGGCGCGACGCAGCAGCACCGGTTGGTCAAGGGTGGGAGTTGGCGCAGCGGTCGTGCCGAGATTGCCATTGGATTTCAGCGAGAGGTCGTCGCCAACAAAGGGAGCGATGAGATTGGCTTTCGCTGCGTGAAGGATAAGCCCTAGTTCAAGTGGTCTGTTCTTTAGGGCGAAGCGTTGAGGCAAGTGACCGTCATCGTCGTGGGTAGGGGAAGGTGATAGATGGGACCTGGGTTCACCTATGCAGATCGCTTTGTGTTGGAGCAGCAGCTTGAGAGTTCATCTCAGTGTACGCGCTATTTGAGTCGCCGCAGTCAGGGAGGCTATTTGGTGAGCCTCAGGGTGTACCCGGCTGGTTATGTGGCGGGGGATGAGGGCGTTTCGTTGCGGGCGCACCTCGAGAGGCTGGCGGCGTTGCGTCATCCTGGGCTGGTGGCGGTTTACGAGCACGGTTGGGGGGATGACGGGAGCTATTTCGTTGCGACGGAGTGGCTGGGTGGGGAGACTTTGGAGGCGGTGTTGCGCAGCAAGGGGGCGTTGGCGCCGTCCCAAGTGTTGACGATCGTGACGGATATTTTGGGGGTGTTGGCGGAGATGCACCGGGCCGATTTGGTGCATGGTGCGTTGGATTTGGCGACGGTTTGTTTGAGGATGGAGGAGGATGCGGGCGGTGCTGTCGTGGTAGACTACGGCCTTGACCTTGCGCGAGATGCTGGTCATAGGGGGCCAGGTTTTCTGGGGGTGACGGCCGACCTGCACGGACTCGGCGTGTTGGGTGCGTCACTGCTGTTGGGCCAGCCTTGGAAGAGGGCTTCGCGCAAGGCGCAGCGCGAGTTGAACAGAGGGCGCGTCTACAGTGAGCTTCTGGCTGGTTTGATCGGCAGCGGTGGTGCTTCGAGTTATGTCAGCGCCGATCATGCTTTGGGTGATGCGTTTTCTTTGCGAGCTTTGGGGCTGGCATCGAGCGCGGTTTTGTTTACGGTGTCGAGTGATGGGGGGTCAACAGGTGTAGAAATGGCCGAGGTGGCAGCGGAAGCGCGCCAAGGGCAGCGGAGATGGGTGTGGGTGCTGGGGGTGGTTTTGTCGTTGGCGTTGGTGGTTGGCGGGGGGGTGCTCGGCTGGCTCCTGTACACTGCGGACACGGTTTCAGGGGTGAAGGAGGTGGGTTCGCGGGCAATCAGTGGCGAGGTGACGGGGGGATTCGAGGTTGAGGACGAGGCGGCGGGTGATGGCTCGGAGGCGGTTGCTGCCGGAGAAGCGCTGCCTGAGGCAGGTGGATCCCAGCAGATGGGCGATGTGCTGCCAGAGTTGGCAGGGGAGATGGGGCTTGGGCTTGGTGTGATGCCAGAGGTTGATGCGGGGAGCGTGTTGGCAGCGCCAGATGCGTTGGTGGTCGCTGAGGCGGCGGGGGTTGCAGTGTCTGAGGAGGAGGAGCTTGGGGGGGGAGAGTCGATGGGTGAGGCGGCGGGGGAGTCGGGTGGTGCGGCTGGGTCGTTGGAGGGGGCGGGGGCATCAGAGGAGGTGGCGGCAGCGGTGGTGGGTGTGGTGCCTGGTGTTGCAATGGGGGGCGAAGCGGCAGGTGAGGGGGGGGGAGCTGGGGTGATGGCGTTGCAGGCGGTGGCAGTGGGTTCACCCTTGTATGGGAGGTGTGTGGAGGAGGGGCGTTCGGCGCGGTGCTTTGAGGGTGATTGGGGGGCGGGGGATGTGGTTTTTGTGGATGAGCGTTCTTTGGGGCTCAAGGGTGCTGGCCTCTCTCTGGTGCGGCGCCAGCCGGGTGTGAGCGTGGTTGATGGACGGATTCGGGTGCACTTCGAGTCGGCGCAGAGTTGGGTGAGCTTTGATTTGGTCGATGGGGAAGGAGAGCGCTACACGGTGGTGATGTATCGCGACCGTGCCTTGGCGCGTAAGGGTTTTGCTCTGGCGTCGCGGGTATTGGAGGGGAGAGGCGAGGCGGCGGGTTCATGGGAGAGCTATGCGGGATATGTGGTGGAGATGACGGGAGATGGTGCGGCGGAGGTGCTGATTTGGAGTCGAGAGAGGCAGGGCGGTGGTGAGTTGTTGGTGGTGGGTTCGAGCGACAGTCGGCGCGCGCTGGACGTCGTGGCTGGCGGGTCGTCGCTGCGCCTGGGACGTCTCGGCAGCGGTGAGTGGGCTCTGGTCCGTGGCGAAGGCTGTGGTGATGCGGAGATTTGGCGTTATGACAGGGCAGGCGGGCGGCAGTGGTTGTACTCAGTTGGTGAGGCTGAGACATGGAGCGGGGTCATGGGCCTGGACTTGGCGGAAGGCGCCGTTCCGGTAGCGCGTTTGACATTCAAGGGTGGGGAGGTCGTGTTGGAGCTGTACGCCTCTCATGAAGGCTGTGTGCAGGGTGTAGGTGGCGTGCTGTGGTGAGCGAAATCGGGCAGTAGCGTGGCTTGTTTGGAGGCCGAGGTGAAGCGTTTGGTACATATGGTGTCGTTGGGTTGTCCGAAGGCGCGGGTGGACACGGAGGTGATGTTGGGGGAGTTGGAGCGGTCGGGGTACGTGTTGAGCGACGATGCTGCTCAGGCAGAGGCGATAGTGGTGACGACTTGCAGTTTTCTGCAGTCTGCGGTGGAGGAGTCGATCGACACGATCCTGGCGTTGGCAGACCACAAGACCCATGGTTGTTGTAAGCGATTGGTGGTGGTGGGTTGCCTCCCTTCCCGCTATGGGGATGAGCTGGCGGTGGAGTTGCCTGAGGTGGATGTATTCTTAGGTGTGAACGAGCTGCACCGGATTGCCGAAGTGGTAGCGGCGACGCCCGGCCGCGGTCTGTTGGCAGGCGATGGGTTGTATCGTGGTCGTTCACTGACGACCATCGGGGGCAGCGCGTATTTGAAGTTGGCTGAGGGTTGTGACCGGCGTTGTAGCTACTGCACGATTCCACAGATCAGGGGGCCACAGCGTTCGCGTGAGATCGCGTCGCTGGTGGCGGAGGCGCGGCGCCTGGGTGCGCAGGGGGTCAAGGAGTTGGTCTTGATCGCGCAGGACTTGACCAGTTATGGCACGGATCTAGGGGATCGGCAGAGCTTGGTCCGGTTGTTGAGGGAGTTGGAGTCGCTCAGTGAGATCGCGTGGGTGCGACTGATGTACTGTTATCCGTGGAATTTCACGGATGAGTTGTTGCAGTGCTTTGAGGCGAGTGGCCAAGTGTTGCGTTATGTGGATATGCCACTGCAGCACATCTCAGAACGGATTTTGCGCGACATGCGGCGGAGCGTGGGGAGAGGCGCGCAGGAAGCGCTGGTGGCGCGTCTGCGTTCGATTCCTGGGATGGTGCTGCGTTCATCGATGATCGTGGGTTTTCCCGGAGAGAGCGAGGCAGAGTTTTTGGAGTTGGTGGATTGGGTGCGGTCGGTTGCTTTTGATCGTATGGGTGTTTTTGCCTATTCGGCTGAGCCTGGGACGGTTGCTGGGGAGCGGAGTGACCAGGTTCCCGAAGCAGAGCGGTTATTGCGTCGGGACCACCTGATGGCGGTACAGCAGGAGATACACCGGGCGAAGATGCGTGAAATGATCGGGAGCCGCCTGCGCGTTTTGGTGGATGGGATCAGTGAAGATCACCCCTTGGTGTATGCTGGGCGCTATTATGGTCAGGCGCCGGAGGTCGATGGGGTGGTGTATTTGTCCTATGCAGAGGGTGGTGAGCCTGCGGCGGCAGGTGAATTTGTGGAGGTCGAGGTAGAGGATGCGGCGGACTATGACTTGGTGGGGCTGGTGTTGTCCTAGGCTCGGGGGTGGTGGTCTTTCGAGAAGGGGGCAATGAGTTGGCGGTCCAGGCGCGAGTGGGGTTGGCGCTTTGGCACCCGTGGTGGGTGCTGTGGTTAGCGCTCATTTCGTGGCCAGCCTTGGCGTGGGGGCAGGTTTTTCCGCGGCGTGAGGAGGTGGTCATTCGTGCGGATCGCCCGGTTTTATTGCGCCAGAGGGCGGATGAGTTACTGGGCAGGGCGCGTCGCGTGTTGCGCAGTGCTTCGGGAGAGAGCGATCCCTATGGGGCGGCTCAGGAACTGATAGAGGAGGCGCTGGTTCTTGATCCGACGGGCGTGCAGACGTTGTTCGATGGAGGTGTGCTCAGTTTGCAGGCCTATGGGGATTCCAGTGTGGGGTTGGGGTGGTTGGAGGTCTATCTCAGTTTGGCGACTCCAGCGCATTCCGACTGGGGGGCGGCCCATGCGTTATTGGGGCGGGCCGCGCTGAACCGGAGTCGTGATCTGGGTCATTTCGGTGCCGCTGCGTCTTTAGCGCAAGCCGAAGGTCATCTGCTTTGGGCCCAGGCGTTCTATCACGAGGAGGGTGCCCGGGCGGCCTCCCAATTGGCTGAGGTGGAGGAGCTCCTTTGTGTCCTGTATGCGATGCAGGGGGAGACGGCGCATGCGCTTCGCCATTGCCATGCCGCGCTGGCTTGGTCAGGTGGCTTTGGCGCGTCGGGGCTTGTGCTTTATACGGCTGGGCTGTTGGTCCAGGCGCGGGAGCCAGGGTTGGCGTTGGATTTATTGACGCGCCTGGGAGGGGTGAGCTGGGATGTTTTGCCGTTGATGGCGCGTGCCTATGGGCAGTTGGGCGAATGGGACCAGGCTTTCCTCTATTTAGATTTGGATGAGGCGGAGTTGCAGCAGGCTTTGGGCCTTCGTTCACGGCAGTCGGTAGCTGAGAGTTACGCCATCAAGGGTGAACTGCATTTAGATAGAGGCGAGTATCCTGAAGCGATAGCGTCATGGCGGGCCAGTCTGGTTTGGCAGCCGAACGCGCCGGTGTATCAGAACAATTTGGCTTGGGCCCTGGTGTTGGGCGCGGAGCACGGCAGTGCGTCATTGGGCGAGGCTTTGTTGGTCGCGCGCAGCGCGGTGTTGGCCTCGCCGAGCTCAGCCAATTTGGATACCCTGGCAGAGGTGTATTTCAGGATGGGCCGTTTGACGGAGGCGCTGGCAGCTCTGGAAGAGGCGTTGGAGGTTGACGCCAGTTCTTGGTATCTCCAGTCTCAACAGGAGAAGATGCTGACCCAGCGAGAGGGCCTGTTGGTGTCGCCGGGCGCGATCACCCGGGTCGAAGCGTGGCGACCTCAGGCCGTGCATTGAAGCGCAGCGTGCTGCTGGTGCCTAGTGTCGCACAGACTTCTGTGGTGCGATGCGCTCCCAGGTGCGGTCAGCCTTTTGGGTGGGGGGCAAGATTTCGACGCCGTGCTCCATGTTGACCTTACGCGGGTTTTCGATTTCTTGGCCATGTGGTCCACGTTCGATGTATTCCCCGGGTCGCGGCGGGCGTTTGCCTGGGCGCAATTGTTCGTGGAGAGGGTTCTGGCCTTGGACGGAGATCCGCACCTCGATGCCAAGTGCGGCACCGTACTCGATGAGCTCGGCGACCTTTTTCTCGGTTCCAGGTGGGATGCGGAGGTCGAGGATGATTTGGTAAGCGCTGAAGTCGGTCTCGCCTTCGGCACCATTTTCCTTGGGGATTTCTCGGCCCGGTTGGCGCTGCATGAGCAGATCCATGTGGTCTTTGAGCCTCTCGACGGTGTTTGGATCGTAAGGGTCGACGACTTTGAGGCTGACCGCTTCGTTGCCTTTGACGAAGTCGACGAGAGGGAAGTAGCCTTGGTTTTGTGCGTTGACACGGCCCCAGGATTTGTATTCGCCTTGGAGGGCGAGCTCCATTTCGGTTTCGTGGTCGTTTTGAATCGCTGTTTGTTTCCAGCCGTTCTCGAGAGTGGCCATGCGTCCGGTGAGGTAGTCTTGGAGTTCGCGGATGCTGTATTCCTTGGCATCCGCCTGGGCGAGCCACTCAGCGGCGGAAGGGATGCGATCGGCCTTGGCGCGCTGGAGCACCATGTTGCGAAACTCGGAGACTTGGGTGGGGCTTTCGAACTTCTGGTGTTGGATGATGCTCCAATAGAAGAGGATGTAGGCGTCAGCGCCGCCGCGTTTGTCGACGAGCCTCGCTTGGTGGGCGAAGCTGGGGTGCGCCAAGACGGCATTTCGTATGGCCTTGAGGTCGGCCGGGGAGACGTTTTTGCCGCCGTAGAGAATTTCCCGGACCTCTTCGGGTGCGACTTCGTCTTGTTTTTCGAGTTCCTCGACCTTGGCGGGGTCCAAGCCAGCTCTTTCGAGGGCGCGCTGCGCCTGTGGGTCCCCGCTTTTCGCGCCTTGGAGGTAGTCTAGGCTCTGCCCCTGCTCGGCGTTTTGCTTTTGCTCGAGCTGTGGTGCGAGATCATTGGACTGCAGCAGATCGACATCTTTGTTGTTGAGGAACTCTTTCATGGCGTCGTCTCGCGGTTTGGGCAGTGTGGCGTGAGATCACTGCGTTGCTGTCACTTAGGATGTGAGGACGAGTTTGCCGAGTTTTCGGTACTCAGCCTCGGCCGATCTGATGAAAAGTTCTTGGGTGACTTTGGGGTTGTCTGTTTCTGCCATGGCCAATGACGCAGCTCTGAGGACAATTTCTTTGATATGGCCTCCGGAGACTTCATAGGCTTCGGCGAGGAATCTGAAGTCAACATCGTCAGCGAGGGGGACATCTTTGGGGGTGAGCATTTTCCAGAGCAGGGTGCGGTGTTTTTTGTCTGGTTCCGGGAACTGGACCCGGAAGCGGATACGTCTTGCGAAAGCATCATCGATGCCAGCTTCGAAGTTGGTGGTAAGTATTACGACACCGTCAAAGCGTTCGATGCGCTGGAGGAGGTAGTTGACTTCGAGGTTGGCGTACCTATCGACGCTGGATTTGACCTCGGTTCTTTTGGAGAAGAGCGAGTCTGCCTCGTCAAAGAGCAGCATGACCTCTCCGTTTTCAGCGGCGGTGAAGAGGGTAGAGAGATGTTTTTCCGTTTCTCCGATGAACTTCGAGACCAGTTGTGAGAGGTCGACGCGGTAGAGCTCCAGGTCGAGGGCTGAGGCGATGGCGTTTGCGGCGAGTGTCTTTCCGGTGCCAGGCGGTCCTGCGAAGAGGGCGGTCACGCCGAGTCCGTAGGGAAGGGTGCGCTCAAAGCCCCAGTCGCGTGCAAGTCTGTCGCGGTGTTGGGTGTAGGAGATGATTTCGTGGAGCAGGGTTCGGGTTTCGTTGTCCACAACGAGTTGGTCAAGGCCGACGCGTTTGGTTTCCGGTGAGGCCAGCTTCCCCAGGCCGACGGCCGCTTCTCTGCGGGCGATGACCTCGACCAGGTTGGCAAAGTTCGCGCTGGCTTCAATGGCTAGGTTGGCGTTGGCTTCTTCGACACAGCGTTCGATCTGGCCTTCGGTGATGAGGAAACGCCCGGCGAAGCGTTCCGCGTGTTCACAGTAGGGCGTCTCTGCGAGGCGCAAATTCCAGATGGTGTGTCGTTCTTTTTTTGATGGGTAACCCAAGGGGATGGCGGCATCGGGGTTGATGCCCATTTCCGGGAGGGGGTGGTCTTCAAGGATCCAGACGATCGGTACGGTCGCGCGGTCGAAGGCGTGATTGACTGCGTCGATCCAGCGCAGGTTGTGCGTTTGTGGGATGCGTGAGAAGCCATAGATGGCGACGACGGCGTTGAGGAGGGTGGCGTGCCGGAGGGCGCGTTGAATCGCCGCGTCAGCATTAGCCATGTCGACAGCGGCGCCCAGATCGAGTTTCCAGACGCCGTCGGTGTTGCGGGTTGCCATGGAGAGGGAGGATGTGATGGCGAGCCTGCCGCATCCGGGTGGTCCATAGACAGCCCACTTGGGCAACAAGGCGACGCCGCGATGTAGGATCCGGCGCTGTGCCCTCTGGAGGGTTTTGGCCAAACGCTGTGGGGGGCTGGGCAGGGTGTGGTTTGCCTGCCATTCCGGCCAATGGTTCAAGTGGCCAAGGACGAGATGGAGGGTTTCGTCGTGGAGGGTGAGGCCGAGGTCGGTGAGGGCGGTGGCTGGGTAGTCCTTGGTCGTATGGAGCAAAGCGTGGCTCACCAGCGGGCTATCGGGGGCGCAGAGGCGGAGGGCTTCGGGATGGTTGGCGACTTTGGAGACATCTCCGCTGCCAATGAGTGCTCGGGTGACGAAGCCCAGTGGAGGCGAGGCGCGGCCAAAATCAGCCCAAGCATAGCGCGCCAGGCGATGCACGGCGTGGTCGGCGGCGATGGCGACGAGGAGGGCTAGGCATCGTTGTTGGAGGGGCGTGCACTTGGTGCGCGCGGTCCAATCGAGCCAACGGATAGCGAGGGGGTTGCCTTGGTAGGCAGCGCTTTGGAGGAAGGAAGCCAGTTCCTCCCAGGCTCGCGCCGGTGGGTTGGGCTCGGTCGTGGTGGGGTCAGGTGGCCTAGGGTCTAGGCTTTGGAGGAGGGCATTGATTTCGTCGACACGAATGCCCAGGCCGTCGCGTAGGGAGTCGCTGAGCCATGCTCCGCTCCGGGCCCATTCAAGCCAATGGGCGAGTACTTTGAGGGCGTGGAGGTTGAAGGCGAACGCAAAGTTGGCAGCGGCGACGTCGCAAGTTGGGTGGGCACAATGGGCGTTGTTGCCGGCAGTGGTCATGGTCAATCGTAGGTTTCCCCGTTATCGCCAATGATGGTCGCATTCAAGCGCCGTGCGAGAGCGCGGGCGATGGTGCGCAGGGGGTCGTCGTGGCGTTCGAAGTCTTTGTCGACAGAGAAGATGACCTTTCCGCGGCGACTCCACATGAAGACGGGTCTCCAGGTTTGGTCAGCGGGAAAAAAGACTTCGGCATCTCCGCTATGGCCTTGCATGCGGATGGCTTCGTTGGTGCGCGGGGCAGTCGTGACGATGTCTTTTCCGCTTGGTCGGACGTCCTGGGTGGCCTGGACGGCATCGAGCCAGTCTTCAAGGTCGATGGGCTGGAGTTGATTATCGTGACGGCGTTCGATGTGGATAGCGTAGGCCATAGAGAGGAGACCCTCCTGTGCCAAGATGGCACAAAAGAAAGAAAGGAGTCATATCAGTCCGGGGTGGGGTCCCGGTGATAGGGAGGCGCTGGCATGGCAGGGTGCCGTTGGCCAAGGGCGCGCCATTCGGTGAAGGTAGCGCTGCATATGCCATACCAAGCTAGCGTGTGAGGTGGATGAAAGGCGCTTGGTCAGCGCAGTCTGGCATCGAGACGGCGGCGCAACTCTTCACAGATGACGTTGGTGTCGCTTTGGCTCCCTAGGTCGGCGACGCAGAGGTCCACCATGCGGAGCATGGCCGTGCGAAATTCGGTGATGGCCTGGTCTAAGTCAGCGACAGTGGCGGTGTCGTTCATGGCGTGTGCGGCGTCACGGACCCGGACGAGGAAGAGGTGTCCTTTGATGGTGGGCTCGAGGATCAGGTCGTAGATGCGGGCGATTTCGAGGGCTTTATCGGCCTCTCTGAGAGCAGCTTTGCAGATTTCTTCATGGGCATCTGCAGCGGAAAAGATCTGCTCACCGAGGGCCAGCATGCGTTGGGTGCCGGTGAAGATTTCGGCGAGGAAGGCTTCTCGCGATGTTGGCGGCTGGGCGAGGAAGGTGTCGAGTTCAGCGCTATTTTTGGCAATCTCAGCGAGGCTGGATTCGAGGGCAGCGCAAGCTTCGATGTTGTCGAAGGCGCTTTCGTTCTGGGCGCTGGCCAAGGTGGGCGCGAGGCAAAGGGCGGCGAAAAAGGCGCCGAGGATTGGTGACAAGGGCTTGTGAGTCCTGGAGGGCATAGGGAGAACTCTGGGCAGAGGGCGGCGCCGTGTTTACGGTGTGCCTGTGGAAGAGGAAGCGAGGAGGGCATGGGCTGAGGCGCGGAAGGCCTGGCATTGTTCGGGGTCGAAATCGGCTTCACAGATAGCTACTTGGGCCAGCATGCCTTGCTCTATTTCACTGGCGAGCATCAGATAGGCAGCGACGGTGTCGCCGACGAGCTCAGTGGGTGCGGATTGCTCTAGGTGCCGGGCGAGGGCACGGGTAGCGTCTGCTTGGCGGGCAAGGGCTTGTAGGTAGGGTAGGTAGATCTGTTGCGCGACGGCGGCGAAATCGTTGTCCATGAGGAGGGGCCATTTGCAAGCGACTTCGTACTCAGCGTGGAGGCTTTCAATGGCGTCAAGGATGGACTTGAAGTTTTGATTGAAGGCGAGCAAGTGGGCTTGGTCTTCTTCGCTGTTCTCGATGAAGGCCATTGAGAGGCTCGCTGCTTGCGCTTCGAGTGAGTCAAGTTGTTGTTGGAGTTGGGTGTAGGCAGCGACCATGGCCTGGCAGGCGTTGTCATCGCTCTTTTGGGGTGTGGGTGTGCAGGCCAAGAGCTGCAGGCAGAGCATCACGGTGGCGATGGACGCTGGAAGGGCAGGTGTCAGCCGCGGGCTGATCCGAGGGTAGCGTCTGGAGAGTGATTGTAGCAGTGGGTGACGCATCTTTGGGTTCACGACCTAATTGGCGAAACGTGCCGATGCTATGTCTAGCATGAAGGGGGAGGGCTCTCAAGGCTGGGGTGTCCACCACAATCCACGACCAAAGCCGGCATGGGGCTTGCTCGTTGTGAATTATTGT
>CAYVQF010000035.1:0-57289 GCA_964454015.1 uncultured Myxococcales bacterium | reverse complement strand
CCACAATAATTCACAACGAGCAAGCCCCATGCCGGCTTTGGTCGTGGATTGTGGAATAAACCACACTATTGCCGCCATCGCCTAGTCTTTGTTAAACCAGGCGATGGCCTCGGCCTCGGTCTTGAAAAAACCCGTCCGGTGGGACTGGCCCATCACCGCCATAATGATCTTGCCAACCATCCGCGCCGTCGCATTGGCGCCGACAAAGGCGTGCTTGTCGAACTTGATCTTCTGCCCACGCTCCTGAAGAACTGTTCGACACCCCTTATCGAGCTGACCCTTTTGTTGGGACAAGTCCGAAAGAATGAAGCGCTTCTCCAGGCTTTCCAAGAGGGCCTCGCAGCGATCGAGGTTCGCACCAATCGTATCTGGGGTCTCGCTCTCATCGAAAACGATACGCACTGCATTGATGGATTCGTCCAGAAACACCTTTTCGTTCCCCGACATGCTCTCCTCCTTGGCAATCATTCTCTTTAAAACAGAACACTTGTGTCAACGCCTGCTCAGCCGACCGCCGTCAGCGTTCTTGCGATAGGAGCGGCGCATACACTCGGCCAGGCCATCTCGCATCGTACGCAGGGTCATCAACGCCGACATGTCGACACCAAGCTCTACCATGGTCTGGGCCACGGCCGGTCTAATACCCGTCAAGATGCAGCTCGCACCTAGAAGCTGTACAGACAACACCACCTTGAGGAGATGATCCGCCGTCTTGGTATCCACCATCTCCACCCCTGTGATATCCAAAATCACGTAGTGCGCTTGCCGCAGCGTCACCTCTGTCAGCAAAGTCTCCATGATCTGCACGCTGCGCTCCGTGTCGACGACACCGATGATGGGCAGCGCCAGGACATCGTCCCAGAGTTGGAGAACGGGCGTGGAGAGATCCTGAATCGCTCGCCGCTGCGACTCAATGATCGCCAACTGCTCTTGAATGACCGCTAGCTTCTCCTCGAGTTCCCGGGCGCGCTTCTGGTTCGCCCGCACCTCAGCCCCAAGGTCAGCGATCAGGATGCTGACCCCCGTCTCTACCGCACAAAAGGGATCCGCATAGCCGTCATCAACCACGAGATTCGCATCGTAATTGCCGCCCACGACATCGGCAATCACGTCCTCAATAGCCTCTATCCTTTTCTCTAATTCGACAATGTCAACACCCATGGATGTGCCCTCGTGAATACAGGCTCAAACCCTAAGCCCAAAGAACCACACGTTCTCAAAGCCAAGTCTTCAGTGTCCTGATGGGGAAGTTCTGGCGCGCTGAGTCCATCCAGCACAACCACCGAGGAGAATCGCACAATCCACCCGACCCGGTCAATCTGCGAGCGTCATTCGTAGCTACACTCTCTGTCTGTCCACCCCAGAACCAGGCGTTAAGTTGCGTTATGCTTGCGTAATCACCGGACTTTTCCGACCCCAGCGGAAATGCGAATCGCAATTTCCCGCACATTCCTATTGAATCGCCATCACGTACGGCCTTTCTTCTGGACACGGTCGGCGAAATCACTATCCTGAGGCTGTCTTCATGACAGGTGCTTTGGAAATTTCTGCGTCACCTCTCAACAGTCGGCTCTCGGCATACGTGCAAGGAGACGCCAAAGGCGGAGTCCCAACCATGATCCACGCCGGTATTGTATGCATGGGCGCTTATCTCCCCGGAAGCATACTCCCCGAAGCCACGGCCCAACGCTTCGCGACTTACCTCCACGACCACACGCGACTGCACCCCGACTACACCGCTTCGCTCCAAGAAACGGGAGCCCTCCCGGGCACCATCGAAGACAACTTCCAGGGCTGGGTCAGCCAGCCCTGGTATGAGGCTTGGCTGCAAAAGCTGCCGCCAAAGAAGCGAGAGAACCCCTTTGGCGGGGCCGTCGAGCGAAGAAGAGTGCCCCTGGACCCAGACGCTAGGCGCAACTCAACCGTCCCCCATCCCATGCTCGCATCGGATGCTGAAACCATCGCTGGTGCCCTTGCCCTCCTTGATGCGCCCATACCAAGGGATGCCATTGACCTCGTCATCACCTCTTCACTGGTGCCTGACCGCCACGTCCCACTCAACGCTTCCTTGGTGCAGCACAAGCTCAAGCTCGACAACGCGGGCGCCTATAACATCGATACCTGCTGCTCGTCTTTCATGACCATGTTCGAGGTCGCGACGGCCTTGATTCGCAGCGGCGTGAAGAAGAACGTCCTCCTCGTTGCCAGCTCACTCGACTCCCTCATCACCGACAAATCTGACTACTACAGCCCAAACACGGGGGACGCCGCTGTCGCGGCCCTGGTCTCGGCGGTCGACGAAGGTGACGGCTACCTGGCCTCGCACGCCACCAGCCATGGCAATCGTCACGCCGCCATTGTCTTCAAACGTCGCCCCCCTACACTCCTCAGAACTACCACCCAGGGGCCCAATCACCATCAAGACTTCGTCACCTTCAACGACCTTGAGCTCTGCAAGGAGCTCGCTGTCAACGCACAGAGTGATGTGCGCCAGGTCGTCCACGGTGCCCTCGACCGAGCCAAGCTCACGGTCAAAGATGTGGATATCCTCATTACCCACCAGCCTGTGGCCTGGGCAGCCAACGCCTGGCGAGAAGATCTCGAGATTGCTGAGGACCGCTTCCACCAATCCTTCGAGTCCTACGGAAACATCGCCTGCTGCTCCGCACCCGTCAATCTCTTCGAGGCCATTCGCCTCGGGAAAGTCAAAGCACACGACATCTGTGTCATGGTCTCGCCCGGCGTTGGCGAGAATCACATTGCCGTCGCCCATCGCATCTCCCCCCTACTGATTGAATCCATGAAAACATGGCGATAGCACCGCTCCACCATCTCGCCTTCAAGGTCGAGTGTATTGATCGAGCCGTGGCCGCCCTCACGGCGATTGGGTGGCAGGCCGAGCGCATCGAAACCTATCCAGATCTCTCGCTGCGCATCGCCTTTGTCCCTTGTGGCGCTGTGGTCTTGGAGCTGCTCCAAGCCCTCGATCCAAGCTGCCCTGTCTCCTCGGATCCCCTAGGCTTTCACCACCTGGCGGTCTCGGCGCAGGCTGATGCGAGCCAAGCACCTCCGCCCGAGGGTCTCAGGCCCTTGGGCCCCGCCCGACAAGGTGCGCACGGCTTCCCCATCCGGTTTTTCGAGCTGCCCCTTGGCGCCAAGAATCCACTCCGCGTTGAGCAGGTCTACCACCTCATCCACGCGAAAGACAGCCCACCTCACCCAACGCTCTCAGCGTCCAGCTCAGGAGGCGCCCCGTGCCTAGACCCGTCAAAATCGCCGCAGTGAGCACCTTCTTCCCTGAAAAGACTCGTAGCAATCATGATTTTGACTTCGTCGCGGCAGGTGTCGATGCCCAGTGGCCGGAGAAGAACGGCCTGAAACTGCGGCACGTCGCGGCGGATCACCAAAACATCATCGATCTCGCCTTCGCTGCGGCTGACCGCGCCCTCAACCAGCAAAGCATCCCCCGCGCCGAGGTCGGTCTTCTCATCCTCGTCTCCAGCACCTTTCGCCAAGAACAACTGGTCCCCACGGGGGTCGTTGAGCTCCAGCAGAAGCTCGGCCTGACTCAGTGCATGAGCCTGTTCTTGACCGAAACCTGTTGCGGATCACTCATGGCCATGGAGGTCGCTGCTTCCGCCATCCTCAGCCATTGGACAGATCATGCCCTCATCGTGGCCGCAGAGACCTTCTCGAAGACCTTCAATCCTGACACCCCAATGACCTATCAGATCGGCATGAGCATGGGGGACGGGGCTGGCGCGATTCTCCTCTCCGCCCAAAGCCAAGGCGATGGGGCGCTCATCGCCTCCCACTTTGAGAGCAGCGCTGACTTCCGTTCTGGCCTCGCCGTGAAGCCGCACATCCACCATGGCAAGGGGTCTCAGCAAGCCACGCTTCGCTTCGGCTTTGGCAATGTACCCCCCTCTTACCAGGGACAGTTTCTCCACCCAGAGCAGGTCATCGCAGAGATCAAGCGTTTCACCATCTCGACCGTACCCGTAGCCATCGAAAAGATCATCCATAAGGCCGAGCTCACCACGGAGGACATTGACTTCTTTGTCCTCCACCAGCCCAACCGGCGATTCCTTGACGCCTGGCGAACCGCCGCCGAGATCCCACCCGAGAAGACCCTGGACACCCTCCATCGCTACGGCAACCTCTCTTCAGTCTCGGTCATCGCCAACCTCGAAGAGGCTGCCCTAACTGGGCGCCTCCAACAGGGAGATAAGGTACTCCTCGCCGCCGTCGGCGAGGGGGCAAACTGGGGAGCCATGCTCTGGTCATGGCATCTGGCAGCCCCCCTGCAACCCAGACCCCCGGCCACCGTCGAGAGCGCCCTGGTCACCATCGAGAACTACAGCATGCTTGAACTCTGGGAGAAGTTCATTATCCCCAACACCAAAGACGAAGTCCCGACGGACCAGATCTTCTGCGATTTCGTTCCTTCCATGGCGGTCTTTGAGCGGGTCCCGCTCCAAGACGCCTACGACTTTATCGCCAACACCTACAACATGAATCGCTGGACCCTGTCCATGCGTAGGCTCGAGGAGATTGAGCCCGGACTCTTTCAGGGGGACGAAGACGCCACCCCAACGGGCAAAATCTTCATCCGCGCCGAGCATGACCCGCAGAACCACCTCATCACCTGGCGCTGCGGTCATGAAAGCCCCCAGGACCTGTGGATCGTCTACAAAGGCTTCCTCGTCGACGCCATGCCAAGCCTCGGGCGACCTGGGACAGCCTTCTTCTGGACGAATTTCGTCCACCAGCGAGTCAAAGAGGATCCTCAGCTCCGCTTTGGCTTCAAATGCATGTATGCCGCCCATGCCCTCGAGATGGCCAACCTCAAAGCCATCCTCGAGCATGAATCCCCCCTCATCACCTGAAAACGGCGCCTCCCCCACAGAAGCCAAGGACCACCATGCCCCACAGAGTCGCTCTCATCACTGGCGCAGGACGCGGCATCGGACGATCCATCGCCATTTGTCTCGCTCGGCAGAACATCGCCATCGTCATCAACGGACGCAATGAGCGCCACCTCGACAGCGTCGCCGAGGAAATCCGTGCCCTTGACGTCCCGGTCGCCATCGTCGCAGCAGACCTCGCCGAGGCGTCCACTCCCCCAAAGCTCCTGCACCACTGCATCGAACGCTTTGGCCATCTCGACATTCTCGTCAATAACGCAGCCATCCCTGGCCCACAATGCCCACTTGAGCATTGCAAAACTGAGGACTGGGACCATGTCATGGCCATCAATCTGCGCGCACCTTTCCTCTGCGCAAAAGCCGCCATCCCCCAAATGCTCAAAAGGGGATTCGGCCGGATCATCAACCTCGTCTCGGGGGCTGGCATCCACCCTATGCCCAACAGCGGGCCTTACGGCGTCTCGAAGGCCGGCCTGATCATGCTCAGCCGCATTCTCTCAGCAGAGCACGCGGCGCAGGGCATCTCAGTCAACTGCATCGCACCTGGCCTCGTCATGACCCCCATGATCGAAGAAAATCTCGAGAAGGTATCCCAAGACAACAACCTCGACGCCCAGGCCTTCATTCAAGCCACCCTGAAGGCAACCCACTTCAATCACATCCAGCGCCCGACTCTCACCCAGGAAGTTGCGGCAACGGTAGCCTTCCTCGTCTCAGACCAAGCACCAGCCATTACGGGCGAGGTGATTAATCTCGGCGGCGGATGGGTCGCCGGTTAATAAAGCCTCGCCGCCCCTACCCGGCCACCTCAATCCATTCTCACTCGGAGAGCAAGCATGACGCCCCCCCTGGATACCGCGCCTACCCACCCCGATAACGACGCCACTGAGCTCGACTCGATTGACACCTTCGTCAACGTCCACATCGATCTGGTCGTCGACTTCCTCATGGACATGCGGAATGTCCGTGATTTCGCCTTCGGGAAAGAGGAGGATGTGCACTTCGATTTCCAGGGAAAATCCAAAATGCGGGTCTACAACCCACTCCTCAAGTCAGTGACCCAGTGCGAGAATCGGCTGATCCGCAGAGAGGACCTCGCTCTCGTTGAGCATCGCTCTTTCCTCGTCCAACAGGAGATCGGCTGGGAGGTCTTCCTTCTCGTCAAAGCTTGGGGCGAGCAACGCTCACATATCCTCTTTGGCTGGTACAACACACCAGGCATCAAGAAGTTCATGTGTGAAATGCATGGCTGGGAGAGCTTTGACCCTCTCTTTGTTCGCGAGCAGGTCGCTCGTAAAGAGCTGTCTATCATCAAAGCGCTCTTGGAGGCCAAGCCCTACCCCCAGCAGGCTTAACCTCCAATACCTGCGACCTCTCTAGTCGGGTTCAGGATAGTGACATTTGCGTGGGTTCTTCAGGTCGCATCCTGGGCGGCAGTACGGGCGTTTATGGCTGATGTACTCGCTTTCAGGGCAGGGTGTCAGCGGAGTCCCCTGCATATGGGTCCCCTGCCAATCCCAACCAGGGAAACCTTCGGGATCGTCCCCAGGCCACCACGCCACGAGATCGGGCGCCCCTGTCGCGCTCGACCTCACCCGCGCCAAGACGCAAGGAGGGAACTGGCCAACGGGCCACCCACAGGTGTTCTCGATGAGGTAGGAATCCAGGAAGATCCTGTCGCTAGGATCATAGCCCGGCACAGGCAACGCCTGAATGGCCCAGCGTGCAGTACACATCTCGCGATCATGGTGGCTCCCTTTGGGGCCACGCTTGTGGACGTAGATATGCTGGGTCATCTCGCCAGGAACACTATAGTCGGCCCGAACGACCAAGCCACAGTCGTCGCAGACCCCATAGCCCCCGTGCCAAAGAAAATCCTCGATATACGAGCCAAAGACCGCCATCTCGTCCAACAGCGTGGGAATAGGCGGCGTACCGCCTTCTCCCAAGGCGCTCCCCTCCGTCGCCATCTCTCCCCATTCGTCAGCCGAAGCGCAACCCACCGCCAACACCAACAAACAACCTACAATACTCAGTCGCCATCCCATGATTACTCCCTGTGGTAAGGGGCCCAATTGGCCATCTGCATGTGTCGTTATCATCTTAGTTAGATGAGACATTCCAGCAGCCTACACACTCGCCTCTCCACCTCCTTTGGCGAAACCTCGCCGCAAACATGCCTCTAACGACTCCGGTCTAGGATCACCAGCTTCAGATAGAACCAAATTCTTCGTGGACTACAACCAGCACGACTAGTCCTCTGCAGAATATAAAAGCCTTGAATACACGTCAAGTGCACCACCGCGCACTTTTCCGCATTTCGACTTGCGCAGCACCCTCTAACGCCCCCTCTCTTCCTCCAACAGAATGCCGATCGAGTCCCGAATGCGGGCCCACCAGAGCCACTATTGCTTTCCAGACCTCAATGGTGTAGCGACCTAAGGGTCGTCGTTCAACGACGCCTACCACCTCTCGCCCATAGGCTACCAACCACCATGACAACGAGCGACAAGAACCTCAGAAAAAATTTCGTCCTCGATACCAATGTCGTCTTGCACGATCCCAATGCCATCTACCGTTTTGGCAACAACAACGTCATCATCCCCATCTACGTCATCGAAGAAGTGGACACCTTCAAGAGACAGCTCAACGAGCTCGGGCGCTCGGCAAGACTCTTCAGCCGTTTCCTCGACGCTCACCGAGAACAGGGCAACCTCAGAGAAGGCGTCGCCATGGAAAATGGCGGTACGATACGCGTCATCTTCGCCCAAAAAATCCTGTCATCCGACATGGTCACCAAGGGCCATGAAGCCGACAACATGATTATGTCCGTGGCGCTTCAAGTCAGCCGTGAGGAACCCGATCGGCCCTGTATCTTCATCACCAAAGACACCAACCTCCGCATTCGTGCCGACGCCCTAGGCTTGCACACCGAAAACTACGAAGCAGACGGCGTCTCCATCGACGAGCTCTATCCAGGCGCAACAGAAATCGCTGTCCCAGGAAACCTCGTCGACAAACTCTACGAGCAGGGCGAACTCAACCTCGGCTTTGAAAAACACCCGACCGAGGTCGGCGCCTATACCTGCCCTGAGCTCAGCTACTTCAGCGGCGACGAACATCGACTCATCCGAGTCAATGAATACGTTCGCCTCCGCGATGAGCAGAGCGACAAGCACACCGTGCTCGCCCGATTCCTCCCCCAAAATGGACGCATTATCACCCTGCGCAAGCTCAACGAAAACACCTGGGGCATCAAGCCGCGCAATCGTGAGCAAAGTTTCGCCCTCGACTGCCTCCTCGACGACTCCATATCCCTCGTCACCCTTTTGGGCAAAGCCGGGACCGGCAAAACCCTCTTGGCCCTCGCCGCGGGCCTCTCCAAAGTCACGGATGATCAGTGCTACAGCAAGCTACTGGTTGCGCGCCCCATCTTCCCTCTCGGCAAAGACATCGGTTACCTCCCAGGGGGCATCGAAGAGAAGCTTAACCCCTGGATGCAGCCCATCTTCGACAACATCGAGTTCCTCTTGGGCTTCTCCCAAGCGGACAAGCGCTCCGGTCGCTCCTACCGTGATCTCATCGACTATGGCGCCCTCCAAATCGAGGCCCTCACCTACATCCGAGGACGCTCCATCCCCAAACAGTTCATCATCATCGACGAAGCGCAAAACCTCACCCCACACGAAGTCAAGACCATCGTCACCCGCGTCGGTGACAAAACCAAAGTGGTCTTCACCGGCGACCCCTACCAAATCGACAACCCCTACGTCGACTCTGAGTCGAATGGACTGACCTACCTCATCAACAAGTTCAAAGGTCAAGAGATCGCCGCCACCGTCACCCTGCAGAAAGGGGAGCGCTCCAAGCTCGCCGAGCTCGCCGCCAACCTCCTCTGACGCGACTTACGCCTGCCCGCTGCGCAGAAAGGCTTCGCGATCCGTCGCCAGCCGCAGGCGCTCCGTCAGCACCTGCATCACCGCGAGGCCAATGGTGCCTTGACTGCGGACGATGTGGCGGAAGCTCTCCGCTGTCAGCACCAGGCAGCGGACCATCCCGTGCGCCACGGCACTCGCGCTGCGCGGGGCTTGATCCAACACCGCGATCTCACCAAAACAGTCACGTGGACCCAGGCGCGTCAACACTGACCAGTCGCGCACGATTTCCACCGCACCTTCCATGACGACATACAAAGCATCGCCAACGGCTCCCTGGGCAAAGATCACCGATGCCGGCGCATAATCTCGCGGCTCACAGGCCTCGGCGATGGGCAGTAAATCCTGACTGGCCACCTGCGAAAAGAGAGGCACCGCCTTGAGAAAGGCGATCTTGGCAAAGAGCGGCGCCATCGCCGTTGGGGCGCGGTCCGGTTCAATGAGTAGATCCGTGCCACAAAACGAAACCACCGCCTCCAACCAAGGATCACCACTGCCCCACACTGCACCGGGCAACGCGTCGCGGTTGCGCTGCCGAGCCGCCTGCACTACCTCGGCCAAGCCCATCTCCGCCAGCTTGCTCAAAATCGCCATGCCCTGCTCGCGGATGGCCTCCGAGGGCGGAACTCGGCCCGGGTAGAGGTGAGAAAACACGTTCCAATAGGTCACCCCCAGAGCACTGCGCAACCCAGCATGGTCCGCAACCGCCTTGAGCCCCTGGGCCAGTATGTTCACCCCTTCCCAGTAGCCAAAGACCAAATCGTCACGCAATGACTCTAGTGACTCCTGTAGCTGCAGCCGCAAGCGCTCGTCAGCGACCTGCTGGAGGAGCTGCTCCTGCAGGCCGTCGACCTCCCCCTCCAAGAATCTCAGCTTCTCCCGCACCACTCCCAATCGCCCCATCGCATCGCGAGCCACATCGGCACGGCGCTGTTGCTCCCGGGTTCCCTCCAAATAGGCCTCGACATCGAGCAGCATCTCCCGCACCGAGGCGTAGCGATCCACCTTGTCCTTCTCCAGGGCACGCAGGCACACCCTCTCCAGATCTCGGGGTATCATGCGCTCTGGAGCCCGCTCGCTTGGCGCTTCCACCGGATCCCCCACCAACTGCAACATGGTCTCTTCACTGGTCGCACCACTGAAGGGAACGCTGAGAGTCAGAAGCTCATAGAGGATCACCCCCAGCGACCACACGTCGGCCTGCTCATCCAAGTTGGCCGATGTGCCTGTCGCCTGCTCAGGTGGCATGTAGGCTGGTGTCCCTGACAGCAGTAAAGCACGCGCCTGCCCCTTGCCGCGCTCACCCATTACCCGAGCCAAACCCCAATCCACCACCACCACCTCACCATACTCTCCGACGAGCACGTTAGCGGGCTTCAAATCGCAGTGAACCACCCCGCGTTCGTGCGCATAGACCATGGCCTGGCAGATCTGAACGAAATAACCCAACAAACGATACAGGCCCATCCGCCGCAACGTCAGGTCATCACCTTCGCGCAACAACCGCAAGATCTGGCTCAGAGGCCGCCCGCGCAAACGCCGCATCGTATAGTAGGGCCCCAGCACAGGGCTGTAGCTCAAGGTATAAACGGGAACGATATTGGGGTGCTCCAGGCCTCCCGTGATAATGGCCTCCTCGACGAAGGCCTGAAGCTGGATGGGATCGGCGAGGGACTCAGGCCGCAACACCTTCAACGCCACGCTGCGCCGCAGATCTCGGTCCACCCCTAAGAGAACACGCCCCACGCCACCTGCCCCCAACTCTCCGCCAATCGCGTGAAAATGATCGCCAGGACCATCGAGGGGAGGTGCATCGTCAGTCAATCCAGGCGCCAAGTGAGAGCGCAAACCACGCGACTGACAGTAACTGGTGATGGGCGTGCTTCCAAACTGAGACGCCCCCTGCGCCAGCCCGTTCACTGCTGGCGTCGCACCTGTCGTCATGCGTGACACACGCTTGCCGAAGGTCGCAATCGAACTCTTCACCCCGACCCCGCCCCAGACCTCATCGGCGCTGACGACCCCCACCCGGCTCGTCTGCCGATCCGCTTCCTCTCCACCCGAAGGCACCATGTTCAAACGTTCGAGCACTCCCGGCACCGAAACCTGTACCGTCCGCTGCTCATCCTGGAGGTAGCCCAGTTCAACCGCCAACGCCACCACACTCGGCTGAGGGCGACCTTCGGCGCTACGTGAACCCCACTGCACCAACAATTGGCACAGCGCCTCCAAGTCGAGCTGCCCACTGTGGTAGAGTTCGAGCGCCGCCTGAATCTCTGCGGCCTGCATCTCCATGCCTCACCTCACCATCGCCAACGCCACCCCAAAGAGCCCAGAACGGCCTGCACCAGGCGTTCAAAGCTCTCTTTGCAGCGCCGCACCATACGCGCCCCGCAGGCGCGGGTTTCCAAGCACCATATAGGCTTCTTCCACCAAGTGGAGCCCTTCAAACACCAAGTCCCGCTCCATACCCAGGACCTCACCCACACCATGCAAAAAGGACAAGTGCTGCGCAAACGCTTCCGCAACGACAACAAGTGTCGCGTCCTGACCAATACCCAACACCGAAAAGTAATCGCCCCGACGAGCCTGCTGCAGCCACGCGTGAAAACGCGTCACTTGCTCTGCAACGCCAACCGCACCCCATGCCCTCGCCTCCTTCCTCTGCAGCGCAAAGCCCTCTCCCCCCTGCGCCAACTCGGCCACTACGGGCACCTCCAAAATGTCCAAAAGCCGCTGCACCACCTCATCGGGGCCAAGGTCGGGCAACCACACGTCCGCGCCCGCCTCTATCGCCTCAGCCTCACTCTCCACCAAGCTGCCACCTCGTGACACCAGGGCGAGCACTGGACACGAAGCCTGCAAACGCTTGCGCAGCGCCCGGCACAACAACACTGCCTCCTCTTCCTCAGCCCCGAGAAACAACACCAACACCGCCGGACGCCAACTGCGGACCGCACCAAAGGCGGCAACCACATCCGCCACCACCATCAGCTCGGCATCATGCGCTGCCGCAGCCAAGCGAAAAGCCGCTGCGTCTGCCTCGCCATTGAGCAACACCAGCATCCGAAACGACACGCCAAACCTCTCCTCAGGAAAGCTGATCAAAGGACTTGAACTTCATCGAAAAAGCACCCCTGCCATGCGTCATCGAGCGCAGACGCATCGCGTAGCCAAACATGTTCCGCAAGGGAACCACCCCATGCACCACCGTGCGCAAATTCGACGTATCAACCGCCTCCACCACTCCCCGGCGCGAAGCAAAATCTGAGATGATGTCACCGATATGCTCTTCAGCAACCACCACATCTACCGTCATCAAGGGCTCGAGAACGACTGGCCCAGCTTGGCGATAAGCATTCCGCACCGCCTCACCTGCCGCCACGCGCGTCGCAATCGCCGAACAGCCGCCTTTGGCATCCACACCGATGGCTCGCACCACCACCTCAACGTCGGTCATCTCCTCACCGCCTGGACCAAAAAGCATCCCATCCCGCACCCCCTCGAGAGCCGCGTCAATCACCTCCGGCTTGACAAATGGCTGACTCGAAACCAGGTCCACTTCACAGTGGTTGCCTGCCCCACGTCCCCGCGGGCGTACCACCACCTCAACCTCGCCATAGAGACGCTCCGCATCGACCTCCCGCGAAAACGTCCCCCGGCCCGTCGCCGACTGCGTCACCGTCTCGCGGCACACCACGTTGGGGTTGCCCCGACGAACCGCAACCCCAAAATCCAACTGAAGCCGATCACACACGATCTCCAGATGCAGCTCCCCCATCCCCCGCATCAAGAGCTCACCCGTCTCACTATCCTCCTCCACGACCAACGTCGGATCCTCCTCAGTCAAGGTCGCCAAGGCCTCAGTCAACTTCTCTCTCTCCCGAACGGTCTCTGGCTCGATGGCCACAGAAATGACAGGCGCCCGCGCTTCTATACGCTCCAGAATGATCGGAGCATCCACTGCACAGATCGTGTCACCCGTCACCATCGCCCGCGCCTTGACCATTGCCACAATCTCGCCGGCGCGGGCGACCGTGATCCGTTCGCTGCGGTTGGCGTGCATGCGGAACAAGTTCTTCACCCTGAAGCTCTGATTCTGGGTCGCGTTCAGGACCGACTCACCATCGCGCATCTCGCCTGAGTAAATACGGAAAAACACCAACTTACGACCATCGAGCACCTGGATCTTGAAGGCCAACGCAGCCAACGCGCTCTCCACGGAGCGCTCCCGGACCACCTCCGCACCAGTAAAATCATGCCCGCGCAGCGGGGGAAGGTCATCCGGCGCTGGCAAATAGTCCACCACCGCATCGATCAGCGGCTGAATGCCCTTGTTGCGCAGGCCCGATCCACACAAAAAAGGGACCGCTTGTAAAGCGATGGTCGCCCGGCGCAGCGCAGCCTTGAGGACCGACGTCGACAACGGCAGGGCCTCCAAGTAGGCCAACGCCACCTCATCGTCCACATCGGCCAATGCCTCGATCATCCGCTCCCGCGCCGCGCTTGCTTCACCTTGTAACGCCTCGGGAATCTCACCCCGCACGATCGTGGCCCCTTGATCCTTCTCTTCGAAATACAGCGCCTCCATCTCCATCAGATCTACGACGCCGGCAAAATGCTGCTCACTGCCAATGGGAAGCTGAACGGCAATGGGGTGAGCCCCCAGAAGCGTGCGCACATCGTCCAGGCAGCGATCGAAACTCGCCCCCACACGATCCATCTTGTTGGCAAAACCCAAACGAGGCACGCGATGACGATCCGCCTGGTACCATACCGTCTCGCTCTGCGGTTCTACCCCTGAGACGGCATCGAACACAGCCACCACGCCATCGAGGACACGCAGGCTGCGCTCCACTTCCACGGTGAAATCCACGTGTCCAGGCGTGTCGATCAAGTAAATCTCATGGTTCTTCCACTGGACCTGGCTCACGGCGCTCGAAATGGTGATGCCGCGCTCACGCTCCTGCGCCATCCAATCCATCGTCGCCAGGCCGTCGTGGACCTCGGCCATGCGATGCGTTCGCCCTGAATAAAAGAGAATCCGTTCACTAACGGTGGTCTTACCCGCATCGATATGGGCCATGATCCCAATATTGCGGCTGCGCTGCAGCGTTGTCCGACGTACGGCCATCAATCAACCTCAACCGCGCCTACCAAAACGGCGCATCCCATCACTGTGTCACAAACCAAAATCGGCGCCCGGAAAATCCGCCCGCAGACGCCATTCCATCCCCGCAGACACATTCGCCACGACCTGGTGCACCCGGGCACCCTCACGCACCATCACCTGATGCTCTCCGGCATACACTTCCACAGACTGCGCCCCAGGACCCAGCCAACTCCCATTCAACCCCACCTCAGCTTCGGGCCACACATCCACCACGATGCGCCCCCTGGGGATCTCAACCAACCAGTGATCCCCCCCCAAGCCTGCCACCTCCACCGCGTAGGCGTAATCGATACCCTCGGCCGCGTCGCGGAACTCCAACCAGCGCACACCTGGCCCCAGGGGCACACCCACCAACGGACTGCGGCCCAAGTGGCGCCCACCAACCCACACCGAAGCACTGGGAGCGCTCAACACCTCGACCGCCACCTCTCCATCTTCGCGGACTTCACCTCCTACCAGCTCGGGAGACCACTGCTGCACCCCTTCCCCTTGCAACCACAAAGTCTCCTCTCGCGCCACCCCGTCTGCCCCCACGACGCGAACGGCGTAAGAGGTCTCGGAACGCAGTCGCAAAGGCGGCAACGGCGTCTGCCCGACCCAAACGCCATCCACGAACGCCTGCGCCCCACGTGGCCATGAATCCACCACGAGCGTCCCTGCGCTCGCGCCATGCAGGGGCTCCAGGGCCAACTCCAACTCCAAAGTCGAGCTGTCTTCCAGCGTCAAAGGGAACACCAAGGAAACGTGCTCACCCAGCTCCAACACCAAAACGTGCGCAACGCCAACGCTAAGCCCCGGAAGCACTAACGGAGTCCCACCCGCCACAGCTAAGCCATCCACATGAAGCCGAGCCCCAGGCGGCCGCGTCAACACCCGCACTTCTGCTGTCGGCAAGCCAACAATCTCCTCACTGCGACGCAACTGACCGTGCAACGACAGCACCGCTTGCCCATCGGCCAACACCACATCGCGCAAAAATGGCTCAAAGCCACGCACCTTGAGCGCCACAGTCTGGGGCTCTTGCCATGGCACCACGATCTCCGCGGGCGTTCGCCGACCCGTCCACGCGTCATTCACCCAAATCTCCGCCCCCGATGGGGTGGAACTCAGCCGCAATACACCTACGTCTCCTTGCACCACCTCCGCAACCTGCGTCTCCGCAACCTTCCCCTCGCGCGGACGCCGCAAATCACTCGACATCAACAAAAACACGATGCTCGCCACCCCCAAACCCACCGCCAAAATGGCCACGGCCGCCAACACATGGTTGATGCGCTTGGCCCTATAATACTGAGCCACGTCCACCGCGCTCGAAGCCTCTTCGTGCGCCAACTCCACCATGGCCAACCGTTTGGGCCCAGAACGCTCCTCAGGAGGCGATGGATAAGGCGCAACCTCTTCCCGTACCTCCTCGAAAGACGCCACCTCTGCGGGCGACGACTCCCACGCCCCATCCACACCATCGTCCGCATCACTGATCACCGGCATGACATCAGACACCAAAGGCTCCTCAAAGCCATCCTCTGCTGACGCAAGCCCCGCCAAGGGATCCATCCGCCCAAAGCGCCTCTCCACCGCGGACACCGCCGCACGACAAAACTGACGCTGCGCCCTCACTTCCTCAGTGAAAAGCTTCGCCACGTAGGCCCCA
Organism: uncultured Myxococcales bacterium; assembly: GCA_964454015.1. GTDB lineage: Bacteria > Myxococcota_A > Bradymonadia > UBA4248 > UBA4248 > CAYVQF01. The sequence goes on along the minus strand of CAYVQF010000035.1, from coordinate 41,602 downwards.
ACCAGGTGGGTCGTCGGCTTGGAACCGCTGATCTTCAAAAACTTCCGCAGATCTTCACACAGCGCCAAGGCGCTCTCGTAGCGCTGCGTCCGATCTCGCGCCAACGCCTTCAGAACCACCCGCTCTAAAAAGCGCGGGTAGCGCTCCAACACCTCACTCGGAGCTACCAAAGGCTCTTCGGTTATCGCCCGCAATGTCTGAATCTGATTCTCCCGTTTGAAAAGACGCTGACCCGTCGTCAACTCGTACAGGATGATCCCCAACGAAAACACATCGCTGCGCCAATCAACCTCCTCCCCACGACACTGCTCCGGGCTCATATAGGCATACTTGCCCGCAAGCATGCCTTTGTGCGGATCGTCATCACGGTCTTGTGACAAACGAGCGATGCCAAAGTCAAAGAGCTTGCACACCCCATCAAAACCCACGAACAAATTCTGCGGGCTGACATCCAGGTGAACCACACCCAGCTCCTCACCTTCACTATTGCGCAAACCATGCAGGTAGTAGAGCGCCTCACAGGCATCGATGCAGATCTTGATCGCGTAGTCCTGGGGCAGCGGCAGGGCCAGCTCAGCACCCCGCTCCGCCATCTCTGCCACCGTCACCCCTTGCATGTACTCCATGACCATGTAGTGCACGCCGTCCTGAATATCGCAGTCGAAAGTCTGGACCAGGTTGGGGTGACTCAAGCGGCCGCTAAGCTCCGCCTCACGATAAAAAAGACGGACGAAGTCCGCAGAATCATTACAGTGTGCCAAGATACACTTGACCACCACAAACTTCTCGAAAGGGCCAGGACCCAGCTTCAGCGCAAGAAAGATCTCTGCCATGCCACCCACAGCAATGCGCTTGAGCAACACATAACGACCAAACTTGCGATTCAAAAACACCGTAGAGACCTTCGCGCCAACAAAGCGCCGTACTGCGTTTAACCCCGCCCAAAAAACCGGGGCCGAAGAGCGCCCCCCCCTATTCCTCTTCGAAGAAGTTGTCCAGGAACACGCCTAATCCATCCAAATCCATGGTCTTACTAAAATACCCATGCAGATCGTGCTCGACGCAAAAAGCCTGCAACGTCGCCGCATCCCGGTTGCCAATCGCCACCACCACCATGTCCTCGAACTTGGGCGCCGAGGCCACCGTAGCCAACACCTCAGGAGCATCCAGACGCGGCGTCCACGGGTCAATCAGCAACACATCGGGGTTCTCATAGTCGATCTTCGCCAACACCCCATGCGGCGACGTCAGACGCACGACCTCGTAACCGCGCCCATGGAGCACCTTCTCGATCTTCATCACGTCCAGAAGACTACTGTCTATGACCAATACCTTGACTTTACTCAACATAGCCTCCTTCAAAGGACAGCGCTCAGCCTCCCTGAGTCCCACCCGCCACACGCAACCCATGCACCCTGGTATACGAGACCACAGGCTCCCACAAACCTTTATAACATCGTCCGAAGCGCCACTGAACGCAAGAGATCGACCTTGCCCCTAGCGTTCAACGTCGCCCACCGGAAACCATCCACCCCGACGCCGCCAAAGACACTTGCGCATTCTTTCGTTCCCTCCACAATGACCCACGAACGTTCCGCCTACGGAGAGGCCCATGAAACAACCAACTAGAAGCGCAAAGGAACACAAATGGCGGCTCGTGCCTCGAGTTCAGGACATCGCCTTCTTCCAGTCCGTCATGACCTCCAGGAAGAGGCTCCTCAGCGTCACCTTCCTTATCACCTGCGCTGAGCTGCTCATCCTCTTCATCGCCAGTCGCTGGATGCGCGAGACCAGTGGCACCCCGGTACTCAACATCTTCATCATCGCCACCATCCTCGCCGGAATGGTCGTGGCCGCCTATTTCCTCGCCCTCACCATGGGCGACCTCTTCTTCCCAGGACGCTGGCGAGAGCGCATCCTGCAAGGGGAGCGCTTCGTACCGAGAGACTGGGAGGAGGAGGAAGCCGCTGTCAAAGAATACAATGCCCCCTTCCTCCTCATCTGGCTCCTCTCCCTACTCGCCCTCGCAGGCGTGGGACACGTCATTACCAGTGGATTTCTCAACTACTACCAAAACCTCGGCTTCGCCCTCGCCCTGATGCGCAGCGAGGACCCCAACGACCAACTCCTCGGCCTCGAAGAGATCGCCAACCCCATCCGCGAGGCACAATGGCAAGATGAGAGGCTACACGAGCAAGTACGCATCATACTTGAAGAAAGCAACCCCGAGGTGCTCGCCAAGGCCGCCTACGTCGCCGGACGACTCGGCGTGGTCCGCGCCGCAGACACCTTGCTCAGGCACTTCCGCGAACACGACGACCCAAACGTTCGCGCTGAAGCCGCCACCGCCCTCGGTCGCATGAAATGGGAGCCCGCCCTCGCCTACCTCAGCAGCCACCTCGCGAAAAGCACCAGCGAAGAAGAGCAACTCGGGATCATCAACGGCATCGCCCTCATGAAAGACCGACGCGCTGGACCAGCCGTCGCAAGGCTCCTCGAAAGCTGTGACCCTAGCCCAGAGAGCCTGCGTCCCAAGGTCGTGCAGCACGCCCTCTGGGCCCTCGCGCAGATGGACTTTCCCGGCGGCAGAAACGCCGCCAAAGCCTTTCTTCTACCTGACTCATGCGCCAGAGACCTCAGCGAACGCTGCGCCGCCGCTGAAAGCCTCCGCGTCATCGCCAACAACGAAGACATCGCCTTTCTCCAAAGCGCCTTCGCCAAAGCCAAGCCCGATGAAGAGTGTGCATACTTCATGTGGCGCTACCACGAAGAAAAGTCCATCGAGCTCGTCGAGAAAGAGCCCCTCCGCGCCAAGATCCTCCGCGCCGTCGGCAACCGCAAGAACCCAAACACCTACGAATGGATATGGAGCGTCGGCGCCAACGAGGAGGAGCACCACCGCACCAGAAAGGTCGCCGAAATCTACACCCGCGAGATGCTTAAACTCTTCGAGCAGGCACAGCCTTGAACCCCAGCCAACTCAAGACATTCCCAACAACGAAAGCGCGACGCCTGCACCCAAGGCGCTCCCCAGGGGGATGGTCAGGTTGTCGTCGACGGGACCACTGAAAAGCTCAGCGCAAGCCCCACATAGCGCCGCTACCACAGCCGTCAGAGCCGCAGCTCCAAGCCCCAGCTCCGGATAGTAGAGCTGCATCATCCCAAAGGACACAGCCCCGCCAGCCAGCACAAAAGCAATGAAGCCCTCTAAGGTCCGGCTGGAACGCAGATAGGTCCGGCCAAAACGGCGGCCCACCACCCCGGCCGCGGGATCGCCAAAAGCCAGAACCAAGACGCCAAGGGACGCCATCAAAGGACTCGTGAAAGACAACACCAACAAGGCGCTGCCATACCACGTCGCCGAATTGATACGATAGTGCTCGTGGGGATGGGCGATGGGCGCAAAGACTTTCATGTAAAATCGAGTCACGACGGGGTAGCGCACTCGCAGCAACTCCATCCCCCAGCACCACACGGCGAATGCCACCGCACCCACCTTCAGAGCACCTGGACCCAACACATGCTGAACAAGCACGAAACAGAACACACCCGACAAAACATGAAAAGCGTTGCGACGATAATTCGTGGGCCGCAACGACGGCGCCACCACCGAAAAATGCGCCAAGTTCGCCGCAATCCAGCCATAGACCGGCTGCGCCTTCAACCGCAGACGATGCCACTCCCCAGCACCCGCACCCACGGCCGGACGGCAGGACTCCAACAACACCGCCATCGACTGCCAGGCCTTGTACAAACCAAGCGCTCGCGCTTCCGTAGGACGCTCGAACCCATTGAGAATCCGCTGTACACCCGCATAGATGGCCTCGAAGCGTGCCCGCGCACTCTCCTCCATCCCACGCCGCCATCGCGCTGGATCGATACTGCGTAAAAGCGCATGAATCTCCAGCACTAAAGCACTGCTCTCGCCTTGCAGAGTCTGCGTCATATCTTTTCCAACATCAGCCCGCGGTCAACGCCAGGCCCCCAATGCCACTGACTGACCAGCAAACGTCTAGACGCACAAAGCGACGCTACGCAACGACCACTCCGCAACGACCCCTGCTCACATCTACGCCTAGCATCGAAAAAGGCGACGAGCGGATTCGAACCGCTGTACAAGGCTTTGCAGGCCTCTGCCTAGCCACTCGGCCACGTCGCCAAAGAACCAACGCGGTTTTATCGACTTCCCTAGAGCCTGTCAACCCATTTCGCCCTCCTCACTGACGCCCTCCAATCTTCGCCTTAGCCGCGGGTTGGCGTTAGCCTCAGCGCATCACCGCGCCCCTGCGCGGACCCCAAAACCTCCTACCCCAAGGGACCATGGCAAAAGCTCCCACTCAGAAACCCGGACGGCAGCCTGCAAAACAGCGACGCCCCAGAAGCAACGCCCCAAAACCATTCAAAAAACGGCGCCTGCTCTGGCTGGTTGGCTTCGCAGCCTTGGCCCTGCTCCTCTTCGTAGCCCTCGACCTGCACACCATCGACGGGCTAGCCATGAGCCCCTCACTGGGGCTCGGCGATGTCGTCGTGGTCGACCGCGTCCAAGCCGAATTCGGCCAAATCAGCCATGATGACATCGTCATCGTGCGCAGCCCCCATGACCGAGAACAGACCCTCACCCTGCGCGTCTTGGCCACCGAAAACCACAGCGTCCGCATCAGCGGCAACCAAGCCGTGCTGACCTCCACCACCCCCGTCGACCTCTCCGCGCCACCCCTCCTCGCCGCCCTCGATAGCCCAGATGCCGCCCTCCCCCAACCTGGCCAACGCACCCTGTCACGCCAACGGCCACACAGCCATCCCCAAGACCACCTGCTCATCGTCCCCCATGGCCACGTCTTCCTCATTGGCGACAATCGACAACAAGCCTACGACAGCCGCACCTTCGGACCCCTCCCTCTGGCCGACATCATGGGCAAAGTCGTCTTCGTCATCCGCTACAACCGGCCCAACGGCGGATGGCTGGGGCAATGGTTCGGGCTGCCTTGACCTACAGCACGTAACGGCTCAGGTCTTGGTCCTCCACCACGCCCTCGAGCTTCGACCGCACGTAATCCCCATCGATGTGTACCTCTTGCGCCGCCATCTCGGGCGCATCAAAGCTTATCTCATCGAAAAGAAGCTCCATCACCGTATGCAAACGCCGCGCGCCAATGTTCTGCATTTGCGCGTTGGCACGACACGCCAGACGCGCCATCTCGGCGATCGCATCGGCCGTAAACACCAACTTCACCCCTTCTGTCTCCATGAGCGCCGTGTATTGCTTGATGAGGCTGTTCTGCGGTTCCTGAAGAATGCGTAAAAAATCCTTCTCCACCAAGCTATCCAATTCAACCCTGATCGGAAATCGCCCTTGCAACTCAGGAATCAGATCACTCGGCTTGGCAACATGAAAAGCACCCGCAGCAATGAACAGGATATGATCCGTTTTGACGATGCCGTGCTTCGTCGTCACCGTCGAACCCTCGATGATCGGCAACAGGTCGCGCTGCACACCCTCCCGCGATACATCAGGCCCATGGGATGCCTCACGACCGGCAACCTTGTCGATCTCGTCGACGAAGACGATGCCTGACTGTTCTGTGCGCTTGATGGCCTCACGCACCACGTTGTCTTGATCCACCAGCCGGGTACTCTCCTCCGTACGAAAGATCTCCAGCGCCTCCGCGACCTTGACCTTACGTCGCTTCTTGCGCTTCGGCATCAGGTTGCCAAAGAGGTCTTTGAAGCTCATCTCCATCTCTTCTGCACCGGGCTGCTGACCAAAAAACTGCAGCATCGGCCCCTGAGACTCGCTCACCTCAATGTCTACGTAGCGCTCGTCGAGCTTGCCCTGGCGCAGCAAGTCTCGCAACTTCTCTCGGGTCGCATCTGCATCTTCAACCTGATGTCGCTCCGCCCCGCCCGACAACAACAGCTCCAACAGCCGATCTTCCGCGGCCCGCAGCGCCTTACGTTCCACCTGACGTTTCGCCTCATCTTTGACCAGCTTGATCGCTGTCTCCAACAAGTCGCGCACCATCGACTCCACGTCCCGACCGACGTAGCCGACTTCAGTAAACTTTGACGCCTCCACCTTGACGAAAGGGGCCTGAGCCAACTTCGCCAACCGGCGAGCGATCTCCGTCTTGCCTACCCCCGTCGGACCAATCATCAAAATGTTCTTCGGCATGATCTCATCGCGCAGCTCCGCTGGCACCTGCTGACGGCGCCACCGGTTGCGTAAAGCAATGGCGACCGCCCGCTTCGCTGCATTCTGCCCGATGATATAGCGATCCAGCTCCACCACGATTTCGCGCGGTGTCAACGCACCAACACCTTCCTTCACCGCACTACCATCCACTCTCTCTTCTATTTCATTCATCTCGCTCACTCAGCCCTCTGCTCTGTCCACTTCAATCTCTTCGACGCTCACGTGGCCATTGGTAAAAACGCAGATCTCACTCGCCACGGCCATCGCTTCCATCGCGATACTTCGCGCATCCAGATCCGTCGCCCGCAACAGGGCGCGCGCTGCCGCCAAAGCGTAGCCAGAGCCAGAGCCTATCGCCACCACACCATCATCAGGCGTCAATACATCACCCGTCCCCGAAATCAGAAGTGTCACCGCATGATCCGCAGCGATCATCATCGCCTCGAGTCGGCGCAAGTACTTATCCGTCCGCCACTCCTTGGCCAACTCCACCGCCGCACGTAAAAGATTGTTCCCGTGCTCCGCCAACTTCCCTTCGAGCTTCTCAAAGAGGGTCATCGCATCCGCCGTCGACCCCGCAAAACCAACCACCACCCGGTTCCCTGCCAAACGACGCAGCTTCAACGCCCGCTGCTTCACCACCGTGTTCCCCAGCGACACCTGACCATCACCAGCGACCACGACTCGGCCATCACGCCGCACCGACACAATTGTCGTCCCTTTGAACATCGTCACCCCTTTTCTACGCTTCTCGTCCCATGCTCACCCGCCCCCCCCGTGCCGGCCATCCCTTCTAATCACCTTCCTCGCCGCGAGAAGACCCAAGCAACGCTCCTTGCACTTCTCGCCCCACCAGCGACGCAAGCTCACCCACCCATGCATCCCGCCTGCTCTGCCACACACTGGGGCTGACCCGCAGCACGGGCCAACCCAAACGACTCCAGAAACGGAGCGCATAGACATCGCGCGCCAAGGTATCAGGACATTGCCAAAACACCCCACAATCCAAGCCCACCACCCGCCCCGATGCCGCGTCACTTACCGCAAGGTCAAGACCCTGTCCGCCCAAGCCCACACCACGCCGCACCTCGAAACCCGAAGACTCCAGGGCTGCACCCACCAACGCGCACAAACGCTTACCGACCCAGCGCACACCAACCTCGCCCGCGCGCCCCTCCAACCCACCTCCCGACACCTCGCGAAGGATCTCCTTGATCTGCCCCCCATCACCCTCGCTGCACGCCCGCGCATAGCGCAAATAGGCCTGCAATAACACGGGACCTCGGTGCTGAAGGTGCGCCACATGCAAGTGCTCGGGCTGGAACGAGCAAAACACGTGCATCGCGACACGTGCCCGTGTCACCGCCACGTTCAAGCGCTTCTCTCCACCCTCTTGGGACAACGGACCAAAAACCGCCGCCACCCGCCCGCGCTCATCCCCTGCATAACCCACCGACATGATCACCACATCGCGCTCATCACCCTGCACATTCTCCAAGTTGCGAATGAACAACTGAGCCGTCGCCGCACGACTCCTATCCGCCATGTACTGCGCCCGAAAACCTTCGTCGCACAGGGCACGCTCGGCCAACAATCGGTCAATCAACTCCGCCTGCTTGCGATTGAAAGCCACCACACCCACCGAGGGAAGCGCTGCGCCGCCAGCCTTCCACAGCTCTGCGATCAGCCCGACCACCGCCTCGGCCTCCTCCGCGTTGCACTGCTCGCGCCAACGCCCTGCCACGGCGTGCCAGTGGACCCCCTCGCCCACCCGGCTCACCCCACCTGCCTGCGGCGCCGTGTGGAGAAGGTTCCCGTAAAACGCCGCGTTGGAAAACGCCACCAACGCCTCGTGCCTAGACCTATAGTGCCAGAGGAGCGTCGATACCTGAAAGGCCCCCCGAGCCAGATCGAGCAACGACCGGCTGCCTCTCACCCAATCATCCTCATCGTCATCCTCCTCCTCTTCCACCTGCGCCTGAAAAAACCGCGATGGCGGCATCTGCTGCTCATCCCCCGCTACGAGACAACTGCGCGCCCGCACCAACGCCGACAGTGCGTGCTCCACCGGACACTGACTCGCCTCATCGAAGACCACCACATCAAACAAGTCACGCACCATGGGAAACAAGGCCGCGACCGCCTCTGGAGAACAAAACCACACCGGTCGAGCCTCGGCTAAACCACTCTCCCAAAAGCGCGCAATGAGCTGACGCAGAGACAGACGGCGGCGCTGCTTGGCCGCCTCGGCCATCAGCCGACGCAGCACCGTCCGCTGCCCCCGACGCGCAGCGAGCACCCGCATCCGCCGCAGAAATCGCGCCATGACCCCCTGCCCGGCAACCGCATGGTAAGCCCCAAGCGCCGCGTCCAGCCGCGACAACGAGGACGATGCCAAGAGAGGCGCCTCCACATCCGCCGCCTCGCGTCCCGCCAGCCCTGCCGCCAACCAGGCCCGTGACAGAGAGCGCCACAGAGCCGCACTACAATCCCCATGCTCTGCGCGCCGCCATTGACGCAGGAAGCTTCGACCCCAAGGCGGCAACGCCGCCAACCTCGTATCCAGCGCCACGACCCGATCAGACGCCTCCCGCGCCGCCAGCAAGCCATTGAGGGCGTTCACCGCAGCGTCGCACTCACCCGCCAACGCCCAAGCCCGCAAACGACCCACATAAGCCGCTGAGAGACCCACGCGCAGCGCCTCCAGATCACTCAGAATCTCCTGCACCAAAGAAGACTTCGCCCCATCTGCCAGCAAAGCCGTAAAGAATGCCGGCCGCGCCCCATCCAAGTGCTCGCTCTCCAACTGTGGCCACTGCGCATACACGCCACCAAAACGAGACAAAGAGCGGAAAGCTTGGTGAACCCGATGAATGTGTTGGTGCTCCGCCTCGATGGCGTCGATGGCCTGCGCAATATCGGCCATCTCACCACGCCAACCAAAGTCTAGAAAGGCATTGTCATCAGGCAGCTTGCCTAAAAAACGCTGCCACGCCAACGCCTCCTTGCACAAGGATAGCGGCGCCACCAAGCCGCCGCCATCGGGACAATGGGATAGAACCGCTGCCGGCAAAGCCCGCAGACGCCAGTACTCGGGCAAGAAGAACCGCCACAACTTCCCTTGAAGCTGGGCCAAGCGCTCGAGACCTGCCACCCACTGGCGCAGCTCCGCCTCACGCACCAACAGCAATCCCGATGGCACTGGCCGCAGCGTCCGCTGCGCCCGTCGCAGCAGGGTCATCACCCGCCGCCACTCTCCGTGCTCGGCGTCCCCACCGGTCCACACCCAAAACAACACCAAGCGCTTCCAGCGCTCGCTCTCCCCTGATGACAGCAACTCCAAGAGCCCTGACATCTCGGCAAACAACGCTCCCTCCACTGCCGCCGTACCCGGAGAAAGCTCTCCACCCAAAGCCCCTAACGCCGTCACTTTGTCCCGCAGCACCATCAGCGCACCGAAAAAACGCGCCACCTCACCCGCAGACCAGCCCGACCAGTCGCTGCGCACGGCCAGAGGATGTGGATCCGCAAAAGGCTCGCTCACCTGCGCAACCAACTCCAGTTGCGGCAAAAAGCGCTCGACCTCTGACCGGCTGAGCTCACCCACCAGCCCCCCGAGATCCGGCAAGGGGGCCCCGTCATCGTCGAGCAGAGACTCCTGGACCTCCACCAAAGGCGGCCGGCCACACGCGCTCTCGGTCATCGCTCGGAAAGCATCATCAGCCAGCGCCAGATGCGCGCGCAGTCGAACCAGGGCCGCTTCGTGCGCCCCTTGTATCCCCATCTCCTCGTCCACCACGCTCAGGTCCGAACCCAACGCCCGCTCCAAGGTCGTCACCAACCCAGCACACACGCTCTGCCGGTCTCGCTGAACGTCGTGCACCAAGGCCACGGCTTCGCCCAAACCCAAGTCACAAAGGCGAGCATAGACCACATCCAGCGCCGCGCGCTTCGTACACACCAGAAGCGTCCGCTGACCCTCACCTATACCTGCCGCAACCAGGTTGGTGATCAACTGCGATTTGCCCGTACCAGGAGGGCCCTGCACCACGACACCTCGGCGCGACCGCCCTTCAAGCAACGAGAACACCGCATCCTGACTCCCATCAGAGGGCATCACCTGCCAGCGACGCAAACGGCCAATACCGTCGTCGTCAACGGCATGACCCGCCTCTGCCATGGCGTCCCCCTCGCTGAAACCGCTCTCCCACGCACCGAGAAGGTCACCCAGAAGCCCCAATGCCTCGCTACTCCCGTCACTCGCTGCGTCCAGCCAGGCGTCATAATCACCGACCATCGCCGTACCGTGACGGGGGAAACGACCCAATATCAAATGGTTTTGCAGCCGAAACACCCCCGGCGCCGCCCCTTCTCGCTGAGCTTTGGTGCGAATCGGCATCGCCGTCAACTCGGGGAGAACGGACCCGCCCTCCAACGCCAGACCATAACCCCGCAACACACCGATGAGGCTCGACCAGGTCTCCTCGTCCACGAGAAACGACTGGTCAGCATCGGCCGCCAAAAAGTCGCTGAGATCCATCCGCAGGCCCTCGACCCGCTTGAAGGTTCGAACCAGAGACTCGTTCAGCTCGCCCTCACCCAAAAATCGCAACTCCCAACGCATCCGCCCCCGCTCGGTCATCGTCAACGCCACTGGATAAAGAATCAGGGGCGCTCGCAGCCATGTCCCGTCCCGCCCTTTTCCCTCCAGCAAAGGCCAACCAACGGCCAAATCCTGAGCGCCCGTCTCCTGCCAATGCTGATGCGCCGCTTGCGCCAACGCGCCCAAGTCCCGCGCCAAACCGCCGTCGTCTACACCTGGCTTGAGATCCACCAGCGTCAGCGGCTCGCTGGCCACCCCCAGCCGCTGACACAGCCGCGCCAGCAATCGCGGAAAGCTCACTCCCAAGCGCGATAGATCCAGAGCCCCAGAACGACTACAACGCAGCAAGCGCAAGGTCCGACTGCGAACGTCTACCGCGATGAGACGCCCCCGTAATTGCTGCAATACTGCTCTCACGTCAGTCCTGCTCCACCGCCCACGTCGTGTCGGGCTCAACAAGGCGTGATAACACATCAGCCACACACCTTCCACGCCACGCCCAAGGACAACCCTATCCCAGACGCCCCTTCGGCCCCGAGGAAACCACATGAGTACCCGACATCTCCACTGTCTCGATGACCAAGCAGCCCTCGCCGAGGCCAGCCGCATCCGCGCCGCCACCGCCGCCAGGTGGTGTGAACACGCCACCTGGTTTGGCCTCGACTGCGCCACGCCAGAGTCGAACCAACGCCAACACTCCGGTTTCGATGTCGGATTCTTGGCACTCTTCCGCTATGCCCGTGGCCAAGACGTCCCGCCCTTCATCGTCCGTGCCTTCCTCGCCGATCTCCTCAACCTCATGTTCGCTGGCCTCGCCAGCGGCGCCATCGCGCTCCCCAAATGGGACAAAATGGCCGACCGGCCGTGGGCCTATGCCTGGCGCTTGGCCGAACTACGCCTCTGCGCCGAGGATCCACAGGAAATGAACGCCGATGAACTCGCCCATCTCCTTGGCGTCGATCCCCACCATTTGCCCCCAAGCGCCCCAACGCAACTCGCAGCCTTGGGACGCTCAAAGCGACTTGCCCCCCAGCAAGTCGCAGAGATCGCCGCGGCCCTCATCCAACGCGCCAACGCCAACGAACCAGACAGCTCATCAGCTCTCAGTGACCTCGACCAAAAGCTTGGTGAATGAACACTTGCAGCCAGAGCCGCCCTTCACCTCGCGGATCACCGTCCAAGTGTACTCGCCCGTATCGGTGCTACACTGGGTCTTCACCTCGAGCGCACCCTCTCCACCCTTGGACAGCTTCTTGGTCTCTTGCCGGCCACAACCCCCACCGTCCAAACGAATTCCTACCGTACAAGTACAGGACTCCACCTCAGCGGACACGACATAGGCGCTCACCTCTGCACTGAGGCGCGTACAACCCTGCTCCTTGGTCACCTTGCCTGTCAGCGCCGACGGCGTCGACGTGAGCCCTGACGCATCCGCAGGGGAAGCGCGATGGTGGCGCAAGGTTCGCGCAGGCCTACATACATCCACGGCAAGCTGCGACGTATCGCGCATGCCCGCCGCATCTTCCACAGTCAAGCTCACGGTGTACTGCCCGAAATCTTCGTAGCTATGCTCGACTTTGGCCCCATCTGCCTTCGCACCATCACCAAAATCCCAAGAATATTTCACCAATTTGGCACCACCCTCGCCGGAACTCGACCGCGAGCCGTCAAAGCGTAAACGCTCACTCACTTTGACGTTGTTCAGGTCTTTGCCAGCAACCGCCTCAGGGGCCCCCCCTCCCTTTGGCACGACAGGCTCTGGCACCTCCGCCACCACCGGGACTTCCACTTCGACTGGCACCTCCGCCACCACCGGGACTTCCACTTCGGCTGGCACCTCCGCCACCACTGGAACTTCCACTTCGGCTGGCACCTCCGCCACCACCGGGCCTTCTACGACCACTGGGGCTTCCACCGCTATCGGCGCTTCGCTGGGTGAGCTGTCCTCACCACCCACCACCGCCACGCCCACCCCATTTTCCCCAGTCGGCGCCACCCCTTCAGCGGCTTCACCTGCACCAGCCTGCGCACCCTCTGCATCTACCGCCTCGCTTCCCGTCGCTCGACCCTCAGGTGTCGCCAGCCGTGGCTTTTCTGTATCCGCTGCCACGCCCGTAGCGGCTACTTCAGCCCGCTTCGGCCCTCGCCCGCTCTCTCCGAGTTGAAGATCACCGACCACTACGAGCCCAAGCCCCACAAAGGCCAACAACGCTGGCCAAGCCCACGCCGCAGCACTGCCCTGCTCCTTGCGACTCACTTGCATGAGCAAGCTGAGAAAGCCAAACACGAAGCCCAATAAACCCAATCCCTTAAGTATCACACCAAAGCTCATCGCTTCGCCCTTGACAGCGGCCGACTTCACCTGCCGGAAACGTCATCAGCACCCCCCCATGCTGACGACCAAACCTAACGCCTACAACGAATGCTTGCTGCACATCGTGGAAATCGACGCAAACTCACCCCCACGCTAGCATACACATCCCCCCACGGCTTCCGCAAGTGACCACTGCGCCCATCTCAGCCCGTCCACAGCGCACCATCACTCATCCCCAGCAACAGCCCCACAAATTCAGCCAATAAATCCGCCACCTTCAACTCTTCCGCGCAATAACTCGTCCCCATCGCCGACAGCTCTCGTTCGCTCACCACGGCCCCCCAACTCTCTCCCCCCACCACAACGTGACCACACAACACCGAACTCACCTTGGCCTGAACGCCCGAATCCATCGTACGACCACTGCTCTCACCATCTTCGCCGTCCCACGCCTCGGCGACATCCACCACCACACTGCGCCCCCGCCGTCTGCATACCCGCAAGGCGATCCCACGGCCTTGCGCGCCCATGCCCGCGAGCTCCAGCGCGCCTACGACATCAAAACCATCGCCATCGAAGCGAACCAACGCGCTCCCCGCGCCGAACAAAGCCAACATGCCCTGCAACAACGATGTCGTCGGAGAAGCCGCTGCCGCCAAAGCCCGCAACACCCCCAACTCCAACTTCCGCAACGCCAGCAAACGCTCACTCTCCAAGTGCAAGTTGAGCGCATCGGGAAGCGCCAACACCCGCATCACCCCGATCTCGTTCTGCACCTCTGGCTCCACCAACGAAATCACCAAGTCGGGCGCTGACTCCACAACCTCGAGCCGAAATCGCAGCCGATCCGCGAAGCTGATCTCACCCCCGTCTTGAACCACGACCCCCACATCAGGAACCAGCGCCTTTCCGTCAACTTCAGTCCCGTTGCGACTCTTCAGATCCGTCACCCACAACTGCTCACCTCGCACCTCAACCCGCGCATGCGCCGATGAGAGCACCGGGTCACGAACCACCAAGTCATTCTGCAAACCCCGACCTACACTCATGTGGTCCAGAATAGGCTTGCGTAAATAGTACGCCGCCGCCGACTGCAATCGCACTAACTTGAACCTGGCCCGCATCCACAGCCCCTCAGGATCGTCAACACCTCAGACCCGACTATTCTCACCCCCTTATCGGACTGAAGCAACCCAACCTCGCTTGGAAAAACACCACCGGCCAACGCCACTCATGGCAGCACCACCGCCAAACTCAAACGGGCCCGACCGCGAACAAGCTCCAGCACGACCCAACCTTCATCGTCCCGCCCTGCCAGAGCCAACTCCAGTCCCGAAATCGACTCCACCCCCTGATCATCGACCTGAAGAAGCAAATCCCCAACAATCACACCAGCCAATGCTGCAGGGCCGCCGGGGACCACCGCCACAATCTCCACCCCCACCTCCTCTTCGCTGCCAAGACCATAGCCACGCCGCCCGACGATACCCAAAGAAGACGCCCCTTCCACGCCCGCCATGGGCAACGCCCCCTCTCGCTCTACTGCCACCACCTCCCGCGGCGCTGCCTCTAATACCACCCGCAACCCAACCAGCTCCCCACGCCGCAACACCCCCAACTCTACCTCTGCCCCTACACCCGCAACCGACACCAACCACTTCAAGCGCTGATGATCCACACGTTGACCGTCCAAAGACAACACCACATCACCCGGCTCCAGACCGGCCCGCTGCGCCGGCCCATCCGCGACGACCTGGGCCACCCAGGCACCCTCGCCCCGAGGCAACTTGACCGCATCCGTCCCCCCCGGCACCGCCTGCACCACCGCCCCCAACCAACCCATGACCACCTCGCCCTCCAACAACATCGGCAACAACGCCTTGGCAACGTTGATCGGCACCGCAAAACCAATCCCTGTCGCCCGCGGGTTGATCGCCGTGATCACCCCCACCACCTCACCCCGCAAATTGAACAACGGGCCCCCTGAAGATCCAGGATTGATCGAAGCATCCGTCTGAATAAACTCTGTGAACAGCTCTGGATGCATGCGCTCCTTGGCGCTCACCACCCCCACCGACACGCTCTGCTGCAATCCCATCGGGCTACCTATGGCCATCACCCACTCCCCAACCCGCACGCCATCGGAATCCCCAAACAACACCACCGGCAAAGCCACCGCACCAATATGCAACAAGGCTAGATCACTCAGCAGGTCCAGCCCCACCACCTCGGCTACGAACTCGCGCCGGTCGTGCAACGTCACATGCACCACCCGCGCACCTTCCACCACGTGCGCATTGGTGACGACATAGCCCGAGGCATTCACAATGAATCCGGAGCCCTCACGCACCGCCTGCCCCAAATCAAGCAGATCACCAACACTCCGAAACGACACCACGTTCACCACCGCCGGCGCCGCCCGCGTCGCAAGCTCGACGAAGCTATCTCCACGCAGCACGCCATCGCCCAGCGCCGTCGCTTCACTGCCCTCGGACCACAGCGGCTCACCACGTGCCGCCGCGCCCCAGCTCACGAGAAACACCATCAACACGCTGGCAGCCAACCAATGCCGCAACCTCGCCCCCTATGGTTGCGCCAAGGCCTGCAAAAAAGTCCCGGCCACCGCCTGCATCGCTGCCACACATTCACTCGCCACCGCATCCTGCCAAGACGACACCACCTTCGCGAAGCGGCCAGCCTCTGCCTGAAAAACCCCCAACATCTCCGTCAATAGACCGCGCAACAACGGGTGCTCGACGACCACTGGCGACGCCAACCACTCCCGCAGCAACGGCTCCAACAACGACAAAGACCACAGACGACGCGCCAAAGATGTACCGTGCTGCGCGTCCATCAGCGCCGCTGCCACCCACTTCTCGGCACCGCTCCCAGCAATCTCCACCGCCGCAGGACTAACCTCCAACTCCCCAGCCTGTGCCAACTCCACAACCCGCCCCATTGCTGACCGCAGCGCCTCGCCGCCCACCTTCTCCAATGGCAACGACTCGGCGCGAAAATGCAGCAGCCGCTCCATCACCACCGCCTGCTCCGCCAAAACCCCTGCATCGTAGTCGATCGCCCGGCCAAGGTGCTCTACCGCCACCAACGCCTCGAGGGGAAAGACGCCAAAAGAAGCATCGACGAACGCCACCGCTTCATCCACAGAAAGACCGTCCGCAGCCACTAACGCATACACCGCAGCGCCCCGGCGAGACCAAGCCTCGGCGCTATCACCCATCATCCCTGACAAGCGACGAACACTCTCACGAGAAAGATGACGCTCCCGCAACGGACCCCACCGGCGAATCAAGCGGTCGCTGTCGCCATCCAAACGCAGGTCCATGGCCACCAACTCCGTCCACAACCAAGTCCGCAGCCCCGTCCGATCCTCCCACTTGCCACGCACCAAGGACTCCCCAAGATCCATCAGCGGCGCTACCTCTGCCATGGTCAGCCCATCCACACCCCGCACCAACAACGCCAAAGCCTTCGCCTGGGTCGCCTCGTCCACCTGCGTCGCCAGCAACTCCAACAACAGTGTCGCCAATCCCAGCGCCGCCTCAGTCGTCACCCGCTGAAGATTCTTCAGCGCACGCAGAAGCGTCTTGACGCCCCCGATATCACCACTGAGCAACACCCGCACGCGCGCCCAATCGCCCTGGACGGCACACTGCACCAACCAGCGGCGCCCATCGACAGCCTCCTCAGCCCCACGCGTATGGCCACGAAGCCCCTCACCCTGACGAATCTGCGACAACGCTCGCGCCGCTTTCTCGATGTGCCGCGCACGCTCCTCGACACTCAGACCCAACTGTCCTACGTCCACTCCGCCCCCTCGGCTCATCAGCCCTCACCCGTTCTTATTTACTCGGATCCACCGTCGCCTTCACCCGCAGCGTAATCTCCAGGTCGGCACCGCCACCAGGCATCGGCTCCCCCGCGGCTATCGACATCACACCCTTGATCTTGAAAGAAAAATCCAAACTCGTCAGGTAGATCTGCGCCGCATCCATCGCCTCTGTCACAATCACGCCCCGAACCTGCTCCTGGGAGCCTGCGGGGACGACCGGCGTCGTCCCTATCATCACCCACGCCGCACTATCGGCGCTCGCTCCCCTGGGGCCCACATACAACTCCAACGCCGGCAGGGCTTGCGTCAAAGTGCTCTCTTTGGCCTGCAAAGCGATGTCCGTGATCTCCAACCGCTTCAACTTGTTGCGGTTATTCGCCAACTCCTCGCTCGCACTCGCCAAATCCACCGGCAGCACGGGCAACACGATCGGCTCCTCAACCGCCTCGGGGGCTGGCTGCCCCGAAAGGGGACTCTCCAAATCCAGCGGTACCGTTAGGCTCTTCGTCGTGGCGATCGGCAAATCAAACCAGCCGTCGTCGTCCAAACCAAAGAGCGCACAACCGCCCACCCAAACCAATAGGGCCAACATCCACAACCATCGCTCGCGCATGTCTCATCTCCGCTTGGCAACATGGACCGCCCGCTGCCCCCCGATCCCACACAGCCCACGCAACCATAGCAGAGCCCCACTACCACCGGCAAGACCAGCTTTCCAAACGGCGCCAAAGAACCCTATCACTCACCAGGCCATCGACACCCCCACCGCCCTCGACTCACCATCGACTAAAAGCAAAACAACACCCCCCAATGAAATCCCAACCCCACTCAAGCTCAACGTCGCCCCAGCGCTCTCATAACCATGCCCCCATAACACCGCACCCGAAATGCCTGTCCCGACCCCAATGAGTGTCAAAATGATCCCACCCAGCTCCAAAGCCGGCATCGACCCACTCCCCCGCTCCACCCCAGCAAAAGGACCATACGCCGTCGGCGCACCCTCACCCACCAAAAGCAGCGGCGGCGGCGCCACCTCCGCGCCCGCTCCAATGACCTCAGACGCTGCCGCCCCCTCAGCGACCGACCCCACCACGGGCTCGGGCTCCGCCGCCAACGACACCTCTCCACCACCCGCAACGACGGCGTCCCCCTCAACCACGCCGCCAACCTCGCCAACCTCGCCAACCTCGCCAACCTCGCCAACCTCGCCAACCTCACACCACGCCTGAGCACTCACCCCCAACACCAACAACGCCGCCCACAGGCCACTCCACCGCCCCCACATCGGCATCCCTCCTGCTCCGCCTAGAATCACCACCATCATCCTTCACCTCCTGCCATGGACCGAGACAGCGCCGCCGTCACAGCTCCCACCATCTCGGCCAGGCTCTCACCCAACGCCAAACAAACCCCCACACGCGTCTCGAGCCCCAAACCGCGCCCACCAAAAACCACGCACGGCACCCGACCACCCACCTCATCTAACACTTGCAACACCCTAAAGGGGCTCACCTCACCCATCACCACCACACACTCCACATCCTCCGCATAATCGCGCCATACGTCAGCCCCTTCCTCCTCAACGCTGCGCAACACGTCATGACCAAGAAAAGCCAACCTCTCCTCCAACAAAACAACACCTTCGCCACGACCCACCAACAAGATCACCGCGGACGCCACGCCAGGCGCGTCCACCGCCACCTCCAAAACAAAACGCTCGCTCCCCACGCGACGCAATTCACCACCCGCCAACAGCGCCATGGACATCAACAGCGGCATCAAAGCACGGAGCTCCTCCCCCCACTGCGCCTCTCGCACCACCACCGCCAGCGCTAAGCGCCCCTCGGCGCTCACCTCCTGTGCCTCTAAGCGAGCCTCAGACGCCGAACCCACGCCCAACGACAACAAACTATACAACACGAACAACACCGCCCCAATCGGACCCCGCACCATCACCCCCTGAGGCAGACCTGACACCTGCAGGGGAACATGAGAATGCGACGCCGCAAACATCTGCTCTAGCTGCCCGAGCGTCTCCGCCAACCGTGCCGGCTCCGACACAGCCTCACCCCACGCATGCACCGCGCGAAAACACGGCTGCATCCCCGCCACCATGCTCCGACCTCGGGCCACGGCATTGAGAATGGACGGAAGCCACTCGCCCCAGCGCTCAACCGGCGCGCGCTCCAGACACTGCACACTCGTCATGACCAAATGAAGCACATTGTTGAAGCCATGCCCCAAACCTCGCGCCATCTGACCCGCAGCCATCATGCCGGCGCCACGCAGCGCCGCTTCCCACACCCCAACCACTGCTCCACCAAGCACCTGCACCTGCACCGCCGCAGCCCGGCCATCGCCCCCCTGCACGATCTGCCCCAACCACAAACCAGGCCGACCCGACCACGTCAACAACCCGGGCGCGACCGCGCCATTGCGCCACAACGCTCTCAACCACGAAGCCACCGCCTCGCGCTCCCCCTCAACCAAAGCAGACCACCAACCTTCACCCGTAGCCAACGACCAACCCCAACAAGCCACCAATCGCCAGGGCTCGCCCTCCAACAATAACATCGCCTCCTGGGCCATCGGACCCAAGCGCCAACCGCGCTGCGCCGCTACTTCACGAAACGCTTGCTCCACCTCGCTACTCCCCCTGGCCAAAACGCGGCTCACTGCGGACCAACAATCGTCGCTTGCCCCTCCGCAGCGCTCCGCATGAACTGAACATAACGATAACGAGGATCCGCCCTATCGTAGATCGCAAAGTGACCCAAGCCTGGCCACTGTAACAGACCGCCCGTCACCGCGCCCCATGGTGTCGCGATGTTCCCAAAAACCGGCGTCTCTACCACCGGCGATTCCATCAACACCAGCGGCTCCGAGCGACGCGCCACCGGCTCCACCAAAGCCAAGCCTATCGCCGCAGCCAGCGCTTCCTGAGTATCCGGAGGCGTCGCCGTGTCTCGCATCCCTTCGCTCATCGCGATGTGCTTCGGGCGCATCCCCGGCGGTGGCTCGCGAATGAATCGATGCGCGTAATTCAGAGGATCCGCAGGGTCCATCAGCGGCTGAACCACCAGCGTCAACACCGGCGAATCCATCGTCAACTCCTCGCAATTCACCCCCAACACCAACGCGATCAGACAGGCAATCTCCATCCCTTCATGCTTGCGCTGCACGATGCTCAAAGTCGCACCACCACCGCCTGCCGACAAAAACGCCGCATCGATGCTCCCCTCCACACCCAACAACAGACCCGCCTCCTGCGAACCCTGACTGTGCCCCATATACAAGCCCGGATCCCAAGAAAAACGAATCTCCTCACCACCGCTCACTTCGCCACCAATCACAAAGCCTGAACGCCTCATGATGTCGTAAATCACCATCATGTCCACCACCGTCTGCCGCACCGAATCCCGCGCCGCAACCGGATTGACCCCAAGAAGCATCTCCACATCCACCGCACCATCCACCCGCGTCCCGTGCAACGCCGCATCGAAACCCAGCGTCGCCAGCCCCTCTGTCGCCAACCACACCCCTTCTGCATTGTCCCGAGCATGCGTATTGGCTGAACCGCCCGTACCGTGCCCATATACCACCAACGGATAGCCGCCCGCAGGCATGGGAGACGTCGGCACCGTCACCGTAAAACGCACCGCAACCTCACGTCCCCCCAGGGGGGCACCCTCGCCGTCAAACAACAAACGCCCACTGCCCATCGGCTGCATATACGGGGGCACACCGCTCATGAAATCAAGGCTCGTGAACTCACCCGTAAACACCCGATAACCGGCGTGCGTCGCCGCCAATGTCCATGAGCCTTCGACAACCCCACAACACCCCTGAACGGCCACCCGCAGCGCATCCATCTCCTGAGCCACATCACTCGTCGTAAAAGCCGATACCGACAACAGCGATTCCGCGTCTATACCCAAACGCGCCAACACCCCCACCACCTCAGCCAGGTGAGCCACCTCTTCTGCCTCACCCTCACCAGCCAACAACGACGTAAAACGCGGATCGCGAACCACCTCCAGCCCATTCTCCCCCAATAACCCCATCTTCAATACCGCCGCATAACGCTCCCCTGGACGCATCCCCACCCCTGGCACCGTCCGCATCACCAAAGTATGGCTCCGCCAGAAGGTCGAACGACCGCCAACGAAACCCACGTAAACAGGCAACCGCTCCCCAAAGGCCTTGCCGCCCTCCTCAATATTGATCAACTGCACCAAAGAGCCCGCCTCCCGAGCCTCACCCGCCGTCGCCGGCAACGTCGCCACGTCCAAACCCCCATCAAAGCGAAAATACACCGCCCCCTGGGGACTAAACCCCCGCCGCTCACTGCCCACCAAGGACAACACCGACTGCACCAAATCGGAACGCGGAGCAATGAAACCGCTCATCTCTGGGCAACCCGCCGCGTTGACCCGCAGATCGCTCGGAAATGGATAATCATAAAAACCACCCGACACCGTCCGGGCAGCACCTAAATCAAAGAGTGCCTGCACCGCCACCCACGCCTCCCCGTCGCTCTCACTCTCCGGGACAACGTCCGCCACCTCCGCCACGGCATCCAAATCGGAAACCTCGACGGTCTCCTCCCCAACCCCATCCTCCTCCTGACCCAAGGGCACATCACAGCCCAAAACCTGAAACAACGACAACCCCAAAAACAACGACCAATGAAGACCTAACCCTCGACGACCCATCGCTTCACCTCTCCGTCAACACGCCCATACCCGCGCGGCAACATCCCATTAACGCAAGTCTGCAACCATCTGGGCCACCAAGGCCAACCCCACTTGGTACGACAATGCATCAAAAACAGCCAGCAATTGTGCATCGTCGAGCTCCTGCAACCCCGCCACATTCAGAACACCACCCACCAGCGCAAAACCACCCGCGTCCGTCACTTGCACCGAACGAACCGCCTCACGCACCGTCGCCGAGGATGTCCAAATCAGACGCGCCTCCGACGACGTCGTCATCCAAAGCGCCCCTTCCACATAAAAATACCCGGCGCTGCTCAAATCCCGCGCCTCAAAGCCAAAATCACTCACCACCAACGACAACTGCCCATCTGCCTCGGCCTCCGAAGACCACACCCAACCCAATGACTCCCAAACCGCAACCGCCGTCGCCTCGCCCATCACCTCCGCCAAACGCTCGCCTGCGATGAGCAACTCCAAACGCGCCAATAACCCTACCGTTCCCCCTAACGCCGCCACCGAACCCAATGCACGCCCGCCCCCCGCAACTCCAGGCTCGCCAATGACCACCCGCGGGCCACCCTCGGCCCGCCACACCACCGCCACCCGCTCAACCGACGGCGCATAGGCCGGCAAGAGATTCCCCCCGCAGCCAACAACCCACAACAACAACATCAGCCACCAAAGACAACGCATCTCCACCACTCCCTGCGCATCCCGCCCCACACCACTACCATAGTGGATCCACTCCCCTTTACAACACACGCCCCATACCCCACCATGACCACCGCCCTGCCGCCCCTCAGGGCCTCACACCCTGGGACCCAAAAAGCAGGCGCCCTCAACCAAACCCCTCAAAAGTCCATGCTGGCCCCAAACTACCCTACGCCCCAAAACCACTGACGCGCGCCGCTTCCAACACCGGGCCACTTCTTACGGAGAGCAATGGCTATGTCCACCAACCACAAGCTTGAAGCCATCCACCGCCTCGACACCACCAGCGGCAAAGTCCTCGCCGTCGATATCGACCCCGCCGCCAACACCATCGCCGCCGGAGCCCGTGACGGCATCGTCTACCTCGTCGACGTCGAAAGCGGCACCGTCACCCAGCGACTCAAAGGACACATCGACTTCGTCTTCTGCCTCGCCTTCCATCCCACGGAAGAAACCCTCATCTCCTCCGGCAAAGATACCTCCCTCCGCCTCTGGAACATCAACACCGGCGAATTCCTAGCCGACCTCGCCGGAATCTACTCCGGCACCACCAGCAAAACCCTCCGCGGACAGCTCTTCAAACCCTCCCGCAAAGGACACACCAAAACCACCCTCTCCCTCGACTGGAGTGACACCGGTGCCCTCACCACGGGGGGACAAGATCACCTCGTCAAACTATGGAAAAACAACGAAGCCATTCGCTCCTTCGACTGGCACGCCGGACCCGTCACCGCCGTTCGCTTCCGACCCGGCACCGACGAGGTCTTCAGCGCCTCACGCGACCGCTCTATCCGCTCCTGGAACCCTGAAACCGGCGCCATGCTCGACAAGTATGTCGGACACAACGATGAAATCGAGTGCCTCGCCTTCACCGGACCCAACCACTTCGTCACCGGCGATCTCCAAGGCACGGTCCTCCTCTGGGAGGTCGGACGCGATAAACCACTCCGCACCCTCGCCAACCACAACGCCGCCGCCCGCTGCGCCGCCCCTGTCCCCAACCAACACATGGTCTTTGTCGCCTACGAATCCGGACACATCGCCCTCTACGATGCCGATCCCAAATCCCGCAAAAAGAACCACTGCATCCTCACCAAAGAAGCCCACGATTTCGCCGTGCGATCCATCGCCTTCGCACCTAAAGACAACCTACTCGTCTCGGGCTGCAATGAGGGCTTCCTCGCCACCTGGCGCCTCACCTAAACCCCATACCAAGCCGACCCCAATCCACTCCACATCGAATTGACTCCACTCCCCCCCCATGTTACCGTCCCCACTGCCTTGAGCCCTCGCAGGTTGCCTCAGCGCCTGCACTTTCTCCTCCCCAATCTCTCAACCATTTCCGAGCTCGCAATGCTTTCTCGGCAAAAATTCATACTCGTCATGCTCTCCAGCGCACTGCTCCTCCTCGCCTGCTCCAAGGAAGAGGAAACCATTGCGCCACCCACACCCGTCGGCGAAACCGTCTCCGCTGGACCGGTCGAGGTCACTGTCACTGCCTTTGAAGTCCTCAGCCCAGAGTTCGTCGACGCCCGCAAACAAGCCGTCCTGGTCGCCGCGGGAACCGAACGCATGGCCATCGTACGCCTCCAACTCACCAACACCGGCGAAACACCCGTCACCTACTTCCCCCAACATATCGCCTCCTCTGACCGCACCCCCCAACTCAGCACCATGCCCAACGCTGAGGGAAAACGCGTCGCCATCGAACGCATCATCGCACCCCAAGGCGTCGCCGCCGTCGGACAAATCGTCTCCGAAACCGTCATCCAGCCCGGAGCGACCCTCCACGACTTCTACCTCTTCCGCGTACCACCACCGGACCAAGAAACCCTCCTGCTCCTCGTACCCACCAACGCCTTCGGCCAAAACACCGAGCCCCTCCGCTTCGCCCTACCCAATCCCCCCGACGAAGTCCCCGCCGCACCACCCGCGGCCCTCGCCAAAACCGTCAAAAAAGCTGACTTCCAGGTCACCGTCACCAGCATCACTGACGAATTCTCCGAAGCTGAAAAAATCCAACTCAAACCCTCAGAGAAACCCCTCAAATATCCCTACGCATACACCCTGGAGCCCGTGCTCAAAATCGAAGTAGAAATCGTCAACCTCGCCAAACACCCCCTCATCTACGACCCGGGACACCGCTCCAACGACTCCTCTGGTGTCATGCTCAACATGCTCGGCACCACCGCACCGCCCCTCCGACGCTTCAAACTCGCTGACGCCAACGCCCAACCCAAAGGGCAACTGCGCGGACCCATGCAACTCGAACCCGGCAAGACTTACAAAGATATCTTCCTCTTCCAAAGACCAGCCACCCCTAACGCCACCCTACAACTCATCTTCTCTGGGCACATCTTCGGCTCCCAAGGACTGGTCGAGTTCCACCTCGACTACAAACGCTCCGAGCCCGCACCACCAGACCTCGAACCCTACAAAAAAGAAGAGAAAGCCCCCGAAAACTAAACCAAACACATCCCAACACCACCCCGACGGGCTCGATTCTTCGAGCCTTTTTTTTTAGGTCCACCCATGCAACTCATCGCACTCGGCACCGGCTCCGCACTCCCCACCGCCAACAACAACGCCCCAGCCTTCCTCCTCGCATCAACCCAAAGCGCCATCCTCCTCGACTGCGGCAGCGGCACCCTCCACCGACTCGCCTGCGCCCAAATCCCACTCCACAACATCGCCGCCATCTTCATCTCCCACTTCCATATCGACCACTGCGCCGATCTCCCCGCCATTCTCTTCGCCATGCGACACACCCCAACCCCCCGCACCGTTGACCTCCACATCTACGCCGGACCAGGACTGCTCCAACACCTCAACGCCCTCTTCGACCTCTACCAACCACAACTCACCACCAAAGATTGGCAAATCCTGCCCCACTGCATCACCAACCAAACCTTCCAAGTCGACGACCTCATCTGCAGAACCAAAACACTGACCCACCACCCTTCCTCACTCGGCATCCGCATCCAAGACCCCAACCTCAACACCTTCGCCTACCTCGGCGACACCGACCTCTGCCCCAACGCCATCGACCTCTGTCGCAACGCCGACCTCGCCCTCGTTGAGTGCGCCGTCACCGACCAATACACCCGCGATGCCCACCTCGCCCCCCACAAAATCGCCGACCTCGCCCGCCAAGCACAACCTCACGCACTCCTCATCACCCACCTCTTCCCCGAAACCTCTCCCGAACGCGTCGCCCAAGAACTCCAACTACACCAGTGCCCCACACCCTTCCGCTTCGCCTACGACGGCATGGGCGTCGACTTCATCCAACCCAACACCGACCCCCACTGATCCCTCTCCCGGCTTCCACCCACATCAGGGCGCCCGCCTCTCCCACGAAGTGCGCCGAACGCACACCCCCAACCCCGCCACGCACCCCACGCCACAGAGGCGACGCGAGGCCTTTTTCGCCTCTTGATTATTTACGGTTACCGTTTACGCTATCCGTTACACGTGCGCCACACCTAAGACACGTGGATTGCGCCCCCTAATCACCACCCTCCCCCAACGCCAAGAGACCGCCCATGACCGACCAACGACGCACACTCGAAAGAGAAATCCTCCTCGCCCTCTGGAAAATTCACGCCCTCCACCACGCGGCACAGGAACCCATCTATGGCAACGGCCTCCTCAAGGAGCTGCGCCGACACGGCTATGATCCCAGCCCCGGCACCATCTACCCCATGCTCGCCCGCATGCTCCGCCACGGCTGGCTGCGCCAGGAGCCCAGCGACGACAACGCGAATTCCACAAGAATCCTCTACACCATCACCCCACTCGGGCGAGAAACACTCGCCGAAATCACCAGCAAAGTCGAGGAAGTCCACCGCGAACTCCGCAACGGCTAACCGCACCCTTCGCTCCCCCTGAACCCAACGGCCCTGCAACTGAACCCCTCGGACTGCGTCATGGATATCATCATCGTCACCACCGCCGCCCTCTGCGCCTCTGCCCTCACTTTGTTTTCCGGCTTTGGCCTCGGCACCCTCCTCCTCCCCGTCTTCGCCATCTTCTTTCCTCTCGATCTCGCCGTTGCCGCCACCGCTCTGGTTCATGGCGCCAACAGCCTCCTCAAAGCTGCGATGCTCGGCAAAGACGCTGACCGCTCGGTACTCCTCCGCTTCGCCTTGCCTGCCATCCTCGCCGCCTTTGCCGGCGCCTACTTACTCGGTGAGCTGGCTTCCCTCCCCACCCTCTTCACCTACCGCTTGGGCGGCGCCCACTTCACCATCACACCGCTCAAAATCCTCATGGCGCTCTTGATGGCGGCCTTTGCCACCGCCGAACTACACCCCCGCTTTGATGACCTCTCTTTCCCCACTTCCTTGCTCCCTATCGGAGGGCTGCTCTCGGGCTTCTTCGGGGGTCTCTCTGGCCACCAAGGCGCACTCCGCTCGGCTTTCCTCGCCAAAGTAGGACTCAACGCCAAAGCCTTTGTCGGAACCAACGCCATCATCGGGCTCCTCGTCGACATCACCCGACTCTCGGTCTACGCCTCCTTACTCGCCGGCGGGAAACTCACCAACATGTCCACCCGAAACGATCAGGTGCTCATCCTGGCCGCCATCGCAGCCGCCTTCCTAGGCGTCGTCCTGGGCAAGCGCCTCCTCAAGAAGATCACCATGCGCATGATCCAACGCCTCACCGGCATCATGCTCATCGCCATCGCGATCCTCCTCGCCGCAGGAATCATCTGATCCCCTCCCGGTCGGCCGTCACCCGCGCGCCCAGTCAGCACACCACGCGACACCGCCACGACGACCAACGCCCTCACCCGCTCCTTCCCCACCTCGCCTAGCGTTTCTACTTGCCTTGCGACATGGCATCGCTATCCTGGGCCCGTACCGGATTGATTGACCTCATTCGGAGTGCCTCATGAGCATCATATGTCGCCGCCTACCTATCCTCGTTGTTTGCACCATGTGCGCTTGGACACTCTTCGCTTGCGCCGACGGTTCCAACCCGGCCAAAGGGCCAGACATCCACGACCTCGCCCCTGACAGCGACACCTCCGACCTGGGCGATGTCCCAAACCTCGATGTCCCCGACCCCGATCTTCCTCCGGACCAAGACGCTGTCACCGACACCCCCCCTACAGAAGTCACCTCTGAGACCACCGACACCTCGACGACCCAAGAGATCGTCGTCTGTGTCCTCATAGATCAAGATCCAAACGCCGATTGTGAGCCCGAACCCCTCCTGAGCTTTGGCACCATCGCCGCCTTCGCTCGAGTAGAAAAACGCGTCAAATTCACCCTTGCGGGCAATCGCAACCTGACCCTGTCTGACCTCACCGTCACCCCCGCCGACAGCAGGCTGACGAACACCGTCAAGACCCTCACCTGGGTACAAGACGACTGGCAGTCACAGCCCATCACCCTCCCCTATGTCATCAACGCTGGAAACACATTCTACGTCGATCTCGTCGTCGCAGCCGATGAGCGCACGGGCCCCCTCACCGCCAATGAGCTGCGCCTCCGCTTCACTGGCGGTCAGGTCGACCTCGTCACCCTCCCCATCTCAGGCACCTTCTCCGGCTGCCCCGAGGGCTTGGGAGACTGCGACGGCGACAGCACCAACGGCTGTGAGACCCAATTACTGGATAACCTGGAACACTGCGGCGCCTGCGATCACCACTGCGCTCTCCCCAACGCCAACGCCCGCTGCGAAAACGGGCGCTGCCTCATCGATGCGTGCCACGCCGGCTTCGCCGACTGCGACAACAACCCCAGCAACGGCTGTGAAATCAATCTCCTCGACGACAAAAGCAACTGCGGCACCTGCCGCGTCCCTTGCTCCCTGAACAACGCCATCGAAGCCTGTGTCGACGGTGTCTGCCAAATCGTCCAGTGCACCGCAGGCTTCGACGACTGCGACAACGATCCCACCAATGGCTGCGAAGCAGCCCTCGCTAGCACCAGCGCCCACTGTGGGGCTTGCGGCGTCTCCTGTGTGCGACCCAACGCCCAAGTCGCTTGTGTCTCGAGCGCCTGCGTCATCTCGAGCTGCACCCACCCCTGGGCCAACTGCGACAACGACCCTGCCAACGGCTGTGAGGTCAACCTCAACGTCAGCTTGGGCAACTGCGGTGCCTGCAACAAAACCTGCGCCCCTGCCAACGCAGCACCCATCTGCTATCTTGGCACCTGCTACATCGAAGAGTGCCTCCCGGGTTGGCTCGACTGCGACAACGACCACCTCACCGGCTGTGAGGCCCAAGAGAATTCCCTCGCACATTGTGGCGGCTGTTACAGCGTCTGTGATCTCGCCAACGCCTCTGAAACCTGTGACGCCGGCGTCTGCAATCTCGGCGCCTGTAACGCTGGCTACGCCAACTGTGATGGCGTCCCCCAAAACGGATGCGAAATCCATGTCGCCGCCGACATCGCCAATTGTGGCACCTGCGGCAACCGCTGTGAGGATCACATCCCCAACGCCAATGTCGCCTGCAACGGCACCTGCAGCTTCGTCTCCTGCAAAACCGGCTTCTGGGACCTCAACCAGAACGCACACCAGGTGCCCAGTGATGGCTGTGAATATGCCTGCACCTTCGTGTCAGCCAGCGATCTCCCCGATGACACCTTCACCGATCAAAACTGCGACGGCATCGACGGCACCGTCACCCAAGCCATCTTCGTCTCCCCGAACGGCTCCGATGCCTGGCCCGGGACCATGGCCCAGCCCAAGCGCAACCTCCCCAACGCCATCGATGCCGCCGCCGCCGCGGGCAAGAACATCTACCTCGCTGCGGGCACCTATAACCTCACCACGCCCTTGGCCCTGAAAAATGGCGTCTCCATCTACGGCGGCTACAACGCCAGCACTTGGGCCCGCAGCGCCGTCGATGTCCCCCTCATCGTCGCATCTTCCTCCACCGCCTTCACCGCCACTGACATCACGGCCAACACCGTCCTCGATCGCATCTCCATCCGCGCAGGTAACGCCATCGCCCCAGGAACATCTTCCTACGGCCTCTTCGCCACCAACAGCCCCGGCCTCGTCATCCGTCACAGCCGCATTGAAGCCGGCAATGGCGCACCCGGGCAAAACGGCAACACCCCCATCGGCTCTGCCGCTGCTGGCGGCAACGGCAACGCCGGCACCCCAGGCTGTGAAGACAGCAACCTCACCTGCCGCTCTTGCAGCGCCCCCATTGGAGCCCTCGCTGGCACCAACACCTCTTGTTCCTCTGGAACCGCAGGCGGACGTGGCGGCAACGCCGGCCATGGCTCCAGCAGCGGCAGCAACGGCGTCGCAAGCGCCGCTGGAACCGCGGGCGGCACCGGAACACCCGCTCGAAGAGGCGACTGGAACCCTGACTTTGTCCACCGCGGCACCAATGGCGCCGCAGGTACCGTAGGCCAAAACGGCAGCGCCGGCGCCGAAACCTACACCACATCCGGCTACAACCCCACCAACGGCACCAACGGCACCGCTGGTGCCAACGGCCGCGGTGGCGGTGGCGGTGGTGGCGGCGGCGGTGGCGACTATTTGTGTAACTCCTACGGCGGCAGCGGCGCTGGCGGCGGCGCTGGTGGCTGCGGCGGCGCCGCCGCAACTGGCGGCACCTCCGCCGGCGGCTCCTTCGCCATCTTCCTCCAAAACGCCAACATCACCATCCAAAACACCATCCTCGTCACCGGCAATGGCGGCAATGGCGGCTACGGTGGCACCGGCCAAACTGGCGGTAACGGCGGCCAAGGAGGCTGGGGCGGCAACACCTCCAAACCCAACGCCGGCAATGCCTACGGCGGCGCCGACAGCCAAGACGACGCATCCAATGGTGGACGCGGCGGCAACGGCGGCGCTGGCGGACGCGGCGGCCATGGCGGCGGCGGAGCAGGCGGCCCCTCCGTGGGAATCCTCCGGCGCTCCTCAAACCCCACCCTCAGCAATAATACCTTCATCCTCGGCACCGCTGGCACCGGCGGAACCTCGCCTGGTGCACCTGGCCCCAACGGCACGAGAGCCGAGACCCTCGTCAACTAAGCACCGGCGACAACACGAACCAACTCCCCCGAGCCGCATCCCAATGCGACCCATCTCCACCGCTGTCGCCCTCTTGCTCTACGTCGCCTCGGGCTGTGATCAGCCGCCCCCACCCAGCGCAGAAACGCCGACCCACGGCCCACAGACGCCGACGACCAGCCGCGAATCCCCCCCCGCGACCGCTTCAACAAAGCCCCGTCTCCCTCGCGAGGGTCAACCCGTCGCCCCGACGACCCCACCCCACACCGCAGCCACCACTGACCATAGCCAAACCCGCATCCTGCAAGTCGACCAAGCCCTCGACGGCGCCGCGCACTGGCTCGCCTCCTTCCCTCGGGAAAAGCTACGCTTTGACGCCGCCGTCATGCTCAGCGCCATCAGCCAGGCCGACCCAAAACCTCAGCGCTTCGCCACCGCCCTCCAATACGCGCGCACCGCCGCCGAGAGAGACGACGACAACCCCTTCTTGCGCCTCTGGCAACCCGACTTCCCACCACCGGATGATCTCTGGCGCTGGGAGCCACCCCGTGATGGCAGCCGCGTCAATCCCAACCGACCCCTCACCGAAGCGCTCTATTGCGATCACATACCCATTCGCCAGGCCACCCTCGACTACATCCTCGGACCCATGCGCGATGACGGACAATACCACACCACCCACGCCGCATGGGCCCTCATCGTCGCCCGCGACCTCGGCTGTTTCCCACCCCAGCAGGCCCATGAACTCCTGCTACCCATCGTCGCCGAACTAGCCCAATTTCAACCCGAAAGCCCCGGACCGGCAACTCTCGACGTCGACCTCTACGCCGAACAAGCACTGATGCGCTACCTCGCCATGGACCGCCAACAGGCCCACATCTGGGTCGATAACCTCGTCCAGCGACAAAACCCTGACGGCTCCTGGGCCTTCCCTCAGGACGACGAACCCATCTACTACGGCTACCACGCCACTGGCATCTGCGCCTGGTTCCTCGCCCTGTGGCTCCAAGACCAAACTAGAGATCCAAAGCATCCGCCTCAGCCGCATGGTTCATGATGAAACGATAACGAGGCTCCGCATCGCGACCCATCAGCTCGCTCAACACCACCTCCGTCTCTAGCACCGCCGCTTCAGGGATCTCCACCCGCAGCAAACGTCGCCGCTGCGGGTCTAAAGTCGTCTCGAAAAGCGTCCGCGGCATCATCTCACCCAGACCCTTGAAACGCGTGATCCGCACCTCGCCGCGCAGCCGACGCCGCAGGATCTGTTGCCGATCTCTCTCGTCAAGCGCCCAGAAGGTCTGCTTGCCAATGTCGATGCGATACAGTGGCGGCTGAGCGATGAACACGTGCCCCGCGCTGATCAACTGCCGCAAATGCCGATAAAAGAACGTCAACAACAGCGTCGCGATATGGTGCCCATCGCTGTCGGCGTCCATCAGGAGAATCACCTTGTGGTAACGCAATTTGCTCAGCGAAAAATCATCCCCCCAACCACAACCGAGCGCCGACACGATGTCAGCCAACTCCCGGTTCTGACTCAGTTTGCCCTGTGAAGCCTGCTCCGAGTTCAACACCTTGCCGCGCAAAGGCAAAATCGCCTGCACTTTGCGGTCGCGACCTTGCTTGGCCGAGCCGCCCGCCGAGTCACCCTCGACGATGAACAACTCACACAACTCCGGGGAAGACGACGAACAGTCAGCCAGCTTGCCCGGCAAATGCAAACGCTGCGCACTGGTCCGCACCCGCTGCACCGCCTGCGCTGCCTGACGCGATGCCTGCCTGGCCCGCGCCGCTAACACAATCCGCGCCGCAATCGCTTGTCCCGCTTTGGGATGGCTGTTGAGATAACCCTCCAGCTCCGTCCGCACCACGCTCCCCACCCAGCCGCGCATCTCCGGGTTGTTCAGCCGCGCCTTGGTCTGACCCTGAAACTGAGGCTCTCGGATAAACAAGCTCACCACCCCAACCACACCCTCTCGCATGTCTTCGGCGCTCAAACTCACCCCGCGCGGCGTCAAATCGTGCGTCTCGACATAAGCCCGCACCGCCCGCACCAGCGCATCACGGACCCCCTGCTCATGCGTCCCACCATCGGCGGTCGGAATGGCGTTCACAAAGGAAAGCACCCGCTCTTGAGGACTCTCCGTCCACAACAGCGCCACCTCCAACAACGCACCGCTCTCTTCCGATTCGGCACGCATCACCAACGGCTCGCCATGAACCCGACCGCCCTCTTGGGCTGGCGCCAGTGTCTCCAGCATGTCCACGATGCCACCCTCGTAGAGCATCGTCCGCTGAACGCCGCTCCCCTCATCGACGAAGCGAATACTCAAGCCCCGAATCAAATAGGCCTTCGCCTCCAGACGCTCCAACACCAACTCCGCGTCGAAGGTCAAATCACCAAAAATCTCCTCATCCGCCCGAAAAAAGACCTTCGTTCCGCTGCGCCGGCTCTGACCTATCTGACTCACCGGCGCCTGAGGCTGACCACGCCGGTAACGCTGCTCAAAAATCCCGCCGTCACGCGTCACCGTCACCCAGAGCTCACTCGACAGAGCATTGACCACACTCGCGCCCACCCCATGCAAGCCACCAGCCGTTCTATAGCTCTGTTGGTTGAACTTACCCCCCGCATGCAAGGTCGTCAGAACCACCTCGAGCACACTGCGCTTGGCCACCGGGTGCGCGTCGACCGGGATCCCACGCCCGTCATCGATGACCGTCGCCGACACGCCATCGGCATGGAGGATCACCTCCAAACGACGCGCATAGCCATTCATCGCCTCGTCGATGCCGTTGTCCACAATCTCCCACAATAAATGGTGCAAACCATCCTTGCCCGTACCCCCGATGTACATACCTGGCCGCAGCCTTACCGGCTCCAGCCCCTCCAATATCTCGATGTCCTTTGCACTATAAGATGATTCCACGCGAACCCCACCTTCTCCTACGTCTTGATCACAAGGCACTCGCCTCTGCGCCCACCGCCCCAATTCACTCACTCGGAACGGGCTGCACCGGCACGTCGAGGCTCTTCGCAACCCTCTCCACTCTTCCCCGCCGCAGTATCAAACGCCCCCTCCCCCCTCGCGCCGCCGAGGGGAAACGCCGCGGACACACCATGATCTCGCGACCACTGCTCAAGTGCGCTAAAACCCCCGCCTGTGGATCCCGACTCAAGCCAAAGCCCACCATCACATCGCCCCGATCCAAGCCTATCCCACGCACGCCCTTACCCGCGCTCTTCAACAACGGCACCTGCTCCACGCTGAACACCAAGACCCGCGTCGCCTGGGTCAGCATACACACCTCCTCGCCTCCCCCACTGACCTCGACGGCTACCACCCTATCCTCACTGCCACTGGGTAAACGCATCAACAAACGACCCGCCTTCGTCGAAACGTTCTCGTAGGACTCCAAACGCATCCGCAGCACCTGCCCATAGAGACTCACCGCCACCAAGGTGTGCACCGCCGCACCCTCCGCCTCGCTCTCCTCCCCCTCCACAAAAGGCAGACCACTCTGAGCCCCACCGCGGCCATTATGCAGCGGCGGCAAACAACGAACGTCGACGATCAAAGCCGCCACCACCCGCTCGCCATCCTCAAAGTCGAAATGCGCTTGGATGGGATCTCCGTAGCCAGACGTCGCCGGCACCGAATCCACCCGCAGGGTATATGCCTTACCCCGATCACTACACACCACCAACGAACGCAGGGTCGAGCCCCAAAGCACCCAACCCACCTCATCGCCTTCCCGCACCCGCACCGAGGCCACATCGCTGAAACGACGCTGCCGCTTGATCCAACCGTCGCGCGTCACCACCACGAACACATCTTCGTCGACGATGTAATTCTCTTTCGTGTAACTCAACGCCACGTCCGGGCCGCCCAAGGTCGTGCGCCGCGCATCGCCAAATCGCTCGCCAAGAGACACCAACTCCGTCTCCAACAAACGCCAACGCGCGCCATCATCGGCCAACAAGGAGGATATGTGAGCCGCCTCGGCTTGCTTGGAGCGAAGCTCCGACACGATCTTGTCGATCTCGAGCTGAGCCAACTTATACAAACGTAGCTCCAAAACCGCCGTCGCTTGCGCCTCGTCCAGATCAAAGCGCGCGCATAATCCTGCCAGCGCCGTCGGCCGATCTTTGCTGCCCCGAATCAACGCCACCGCATCATCCAAGCCGTCAAAGACCCGGACAAAACCCTCCAAAAGGTGTATCCGCGCCTGCAGCTCCGCCAGTTGAACCTCCAACCGACGGGTCACGACGGAGAACCGAAAATCCAAAAAATGCCGCAACACACTCGCCAAACCCAACTGCGCCGGCGCCATCACCTCGTCATTCACCGGCACCAAGCACGTCAAGTTCACGTGAAATCGATTCTGCAACGGAGTGTGCTTGAACAAATACGCCGCCGCCGCCTCCGGCTCCGCGCCACTGCGCAAATCCAAAACCACCCGCACATCTTCCGCAGACTCGTCGCGCACATCCACCACTTGAGGCAGCTTCCCGCTGCCAATGTGGTCCGCAATCTTCTCAACCAACTGCGACTTGTTCACGCCATAAGGAATCGACGTAATCACCAGACGCTGCCGCCGCCCCTCCTGCTCGACACGGTACTCGCCGCGAAGGTCAATGGCACCGCGACCGTTGGCATATATCTTCTCCAACTCCTCCGCACTGTTGAGGATCCGACCACCCGTCGGAAAATCCGGGCCTGGCAAATGGCTCATCAGGGTCGCCAGATCCACGGCAGGGTCACGGACCATCGCCAAACAAGCCGCCACTACCTCGCGCAAATTATGGGGCGGCACATTGGTCGCCATACCGACGGCAATACCCGTCGCACCGTTCAACAACAACAGCGGCAGCGACGCCGCCAACACCGAAGGCTCCGTGTTGCTCGCATCGTAAGTCGGCCGAAAACGCACGATCTGATCCGAAACGTCGTCCAGCAACAACAACGCCGGGGGCGACAGACGCACCTCCGTGTAGCGCATCGCCGCAGCACCATCACCATCCAAGGAGCCAAAGTTGCCCTGACCATCGACCAAAGGATAGCGCAGCGAAAACCCCTGAGCCATCCGCACCATCGCGTCATAGATCGCAGAGTCACCATGCGGATGGTACTTACCCATCACCTCGCCAACCACCTGCGCGCTCTTGCGGTAGCGACCGTCGGGTGCCAAACGAAGCTGATGCATCCCATAAAGAATCCGTCGCTGTACCGGCTTCTGACCGTCGCGCACATCGGGCAGAGCCCGGCTGCTGATCACGCTCAATGCGTAATTCAGGTAGCGGTGACGCGCTGTCTCGTGCAATGCAACTGCCGACACCGTCCCCAAACTCTCGTCACCCGTCTTCGATTTCATGGCTCTCTTTTCAACGCGCTCCCATCCCAGGCTCTGCCCGCAGGCAGCCCGCGACAATACACGACACTTCGACCCAAGTGAACCGCCACCTCCAAACGTAACCACATTGACAGCCTAACCCATTCGTCTCTTCCCTATCTCCTTGACCAGCGATGCCCTTACTCTTATGCTCCCACTCGCGTGGCCGTCACACCCAGGGGCGTGTATCAGCACACCGATTAATCCCTGGGACTGCTTTGGGTCCGCTCTCTTTGCAAATCCATAACAACTGCTGGCTGGTGTCATGCACCTCGCAGCCCTGATTGGCAACGGCCACATGGCCAGTTGAAAACTTGAGCAACGCTAGATTGTTGGCCCACTGATTAACGTTGACAAGCACAACCTCGGGCGCCCAAGCCGCATGGGCCCACATCCCTCATTGGCTCCCCCTGTTCTGGCGCAAACACGAAGATCTGCCCAGAAACAGGGATGAACCCCTTGCAATGACTAACATATACCATGGTTAAAAGGCGCACCGGCTCTGGCAACCGAGTACCAGCGGCGATCAACGCTACCTTCGTCCCTCGCCACGGCCACCCCTCGAGTGGCTTTCTCTTCCTCTGGGGGCCTGAACGACCCGATCGCTTCCCCTGGATCACGGCCCTCCAAAGACTCGGTCTCCCCATCGACGACAACATCCACTTCGCACCTGCCACAGCCAAACTCGTCCTGCCAAAAGAAGGCCGATTCAGAATCGTCCCCACCTATGGCGTCGGAATCTCACCGGCTGATGCCCTCAGAATTCTTGGACCCGTTCGCTTCCAAGAAAACGCACTCGACGCCGATCAGAGAAACAACAACCGCAGGCGCTACCGCCCCACTGCCTCACTCATGGTCTGGAGCCTCGCCGCCAAGCTCGCCTTGGAGCTCATCGCCCGCCAATCCATGATCCCAACCCTCGCGAAAACCTCCCACGGGCAACTCATCGCCACATGGCAGGCCGTCAGCGAAGCATCCTTGGACGTCGGCAGGGTGCGCCGACTTGCCACCGATATGCCCGCCAGCGCCCACGCCCTCCTACATCCCATGCCCAAAAAATGGTGGGAACGAAGAGGAAAGGGAAGACGCAGGCGCAAAGCCCCACGCGTGTGGCACCCAGAAGCCATTGTCAAAGCCTTTCTCAACGCCGCGGTCGACGACCTCGTCCGCTTCTCCGCCGCCGAACTCAACGGCGATGTCGACTCGGCACTCCAGGAACTCTACCAACTCCCCTTGCCTAGCCCAATGCCTACCGAGCCAGAAACGCTCAACCACCCACAACCCACGCCCACGAGAGACGCCACGCTCCCTGATATTCACACGCTCAACGAAGACGACGAAGACGACGAAGACGGCGAAGACGGCGAAGACGGCGTACAACTGCCCGAAACCACAGAAAACAACCCTGAAATCAACCCGGAGATCGCCAGAAGCCGCCGTGACGGGGTCTTCCTCTCGGAACACGACATCGACACCCTCAGAAGATGGGAGTACCGCTGGCTCAAAGGCCTACTCGGTGCGAAACAGAACGCCTACGTCGACTTCCACCGTGATGATCCCGAGCTGCTCAACTCCTTCAAAGTGTGGACCGATCTCATTAAAAATACCGGCGCCACCCGTGAGGTCGATGCCAGCACCGGCCTCTGGCTAGAAATGCCTGAAGACAGTGGCGAAGAAAGCCACTGGTACCTGCGCTACATGCTCGTCGCCGCTGACGACCCTTCCCTTGCCTTGCCCGCGGCTCAAGTCTTCTCCGTCGGCTCCTCCCGACTGCGCTTCTTTGAACATAGCTTTGATAAACCACAAGAAAAACTGCTCGCTGACCTCGGCATCGCTGGAAGAATCTTTGAACCTGTCCGCGACAGCCTCGAACACCCCCGGCCTGAAGGGGTCTTCCTCACCACCAAACAAGCCTGGAAGTTTATCTCTGAAGCCGGTCCCGTCCTCTATGCCTCCGGCTTCGATGTCCGGCTGCCAGAAGAACTCACCGGACAAGGACAACGCAGACTGCGCGCCAGACTCAGGATCCGCGATCCCTTCCCCAATGAAATACCCACTGAACACAGCCTCTTAGGGCTAAACGAACTCGCCGCCTTCCAGTGGGAGGCCGCACTCGGCGATGAAGTCATCTCCGCGGAAGAATTCATTCAAATCGCCGAACTCAAGCAGCCCCTCGTCCGCTGGCGCGGTACCTGGGTCCTCGTTGACCCACTCCAGTTGAAAAGCATCGAAGACCTACTCGATCAAGACAACGCCTCCGGCACCATGTCGCGCTTCGAGGCCCTCAGCAGAGCGCTCACCGGACTCGCTGACCCAAACTCGCCAAACTCCACCATCGAAGTCATCGTCGAAGGAAAACTCCGCGAGCTCATCGAGCGAATCAATAAAGACGACGGCGGCGAAGGACAGGTCGAAATCCCTGAGGACTTCGTCGGCGAACTCAGGCCTTATCAAGAACGCGGACTCTCCTGGCTGGTCTACCAAGCCAGGCTCGGGCTCGGATGCTGTCTCGCCGATGACATGGGACTGGGCAAAACCGTCCAACTCATCGCCCAACTCCTCCATCACGCCCAAAGAAATCCCACCGATACCGGAGGCACCCTCCTCATCTGCCCGACGAGCGTCGTCGGCAACTGGCAACGAGAACTCGCCAGATTCGCCCCGACCATCAACGTCTTGCGCCACCATGGGCCCGAAAGGCCATCCACCGTCGAAGCCCTCGACAGCAAAATGAGGACCCCCAACACCGTCGTCCTCACCACCTATGGACTCGCTACCCGCGATGTCGATATCCTCAAAGCACGACGCTGGACCACCTTTGTCCTCGATGAAGCCCAAGCCATTAAAAACGCAACCGCCAAACGCTCACTGGCCGTCCGCGAAATACAAGCCAGCTTCCGCGTCGCCCTCACGGGCACGCCCATCGAAAACAGACTCTCTGAACTCTGGTCCATCCTCGACTTCCTCAACCCAGGCCTCCTCGGGTCGCACCAGCGATTCCAACGCGCCTACGCCATCCCCATCGAACGCTACCAGGACCCCGCTGCACTCGAGAGAATTCGCAACCTCGTCAGTCCCTTCATCATGAGACGCGTCAAGTCAGACCCCAGCATCATCCAGGACCTGCCCGAAAAAATGGAGATGAAGGTCTACTGTACCCTCACCAGGGAACAAGCCTCCCTCTATCAAGCCCTCGTCGACAACGCCATGAAGGACATCGAGGATGCCT
Organism: uncultured Myxococcales bacterium; assembly: GCA_964454015.1. Taxonomy (GTDB): domain Bacteria; phylum Myxococcota_A; class Bradymonadia; order UBA4248; family UBA4248; genus CAYVQF01. The sequence continues at coordinate 2,598 of CAYVQF010000035.1, read as the reverse complement.
CTGGGATCACCCGCCATGGACGCGTCCTGGCACTTCTCACGCGCCTCAAACAGGTCGTCGATCACCCCTGCCTTTACCTCAAGGCCTCCGAACCCTCACCCGCACGCTCAGGAAAACTCACCCGACTCCTCGAAATGCTCGAGGAGGTCATCGAAACGGGCGATCGCGCTCTCGTCTTCACCCAATTCAAAGAAATGGGCGACGTCCTCGTCAATGCCATCCAAAATCGCTTCGAAATCGAAGATATCCCATTCCTCCACGGCGGCGTCCCTCAAAGCCAACGCGACGACCTCGTTGACCGCTTCCAAGATGAAGATGGCCCTCCCGTCTTTGTCCTCTCACTCAAAGCCGGCGGCACCGGCCTCAACCTCACCGCCGCCAACCACGTCTTCCATTTCGATCGTTGGTGGAACCCCGCCGTCGAAGACCAAGCCACGGATCGCGCCTTCCGCATTGGCCAAACCCGTAACGTCCAAGTCCATAAACTCATCTCGTTGGGCTCCCTCGAAGAAAAAATCGATCTCATGCTCACCGATAAACGCCAACTGGCGGACAATATCGTCGACAGCACCGGTGCCTGGGTCACTGAACTCGACACCTCCGCCCTGCGAGATCTTGTCAGCCTAAGCTCGGATGCGACCATCGACGATGTCGACTGAACAAAAAAATAACCCCAATGCTCTCGCCGAAATCGCACCCACTGTCCTCAAAAGGCGAGTCTTCGATGCCGCGTCTCACGCCGCGGAAAACGATCGGCATGACCCGCGGACGCGAAATGCCAGAAATGGTCGCGACGCCGCCGCCCAGAACAAGTCCAGCAAAAGAAAGCGCGGCGGCAAAAGACACCCCACCACCCACCTCCCACCGCCACAGAACAACAACCCCCACACCGCAATCTCACACCGCGAACAACTCGCCTCGACATGGTGGGGTAAGCAGTGGATCGAAACCATCGAAAAACTCGGCTCTACCTACGCCAACCGCATCGCCAGAGCTGTACCCCTCTTTGAAGCCAATCTCATCTCCGAACTCAAGTTCTCCCCTGGAAAAGTCGAGTGCTTCGTCGGCGGCAGAAAATCCAACCCAGACAAAGTCTCCGTCTCCGTCCGCCAGCTCACTCCGCCCCAGTGGAAGAAAGTCGTCGAGATGCTCGGGCACCGCGCTTCCTTCACCGCCTCACTCCTCGCCGGAGAACTACCTGAAACCATCAGCCAGGTCTTCGAGCAATGCGGCCTCTCACTCTTTCCAAAAAGAGTCCGCGAGTTCAAGTCATCCTGCACCTGCCCCCACCACTCCAAACCCTGCGACCACATCGCTGCGACCTTCATCGCCATCTCGAAAGCACTCGACAACGACCCCTTCTCTTTGCTCCTCCTCCGCGGCCAAAAAAGGGAAGACATCCTCGCCGCGCTCAGAGCCGCCCGCTCCGGCGAAGACCTTGACGACGAGCCTTCAGGACCTGGCAACGAACACCTCGGCCTCTCCTCCTCTACTCTCGATCCCAACACCTTCTTCAAAGCCCACGACGACCTCTCAGACTTCCGCTTCCACATCGCTCTCCCCGATATCTCTCTACCCATCCTGCGCAAACTCGGCTCACCACCCGAATGGCACTCGCCCCAACGCCTTGAACACTATCTCACTGCGATCTATCAACTCGCCGCGCAACAAGCGGAAAGCATAGGTCTACGTGAAATCGAGCCGCCGCCACAACTGCCTATCGAAGACCTCGAAACGCGCTTCCCCAACAACTCGTCTCTCAACACCGACGAAGACCCTCTCGAAACCGAACCCGGACCTCGAACCCTCTCCATGCCGCCAGGCACCACCGCAGCCATCGCCGATAGCGCCGCCACAGAAGAAGGCGACGATGACAACATCGGAGGCGCCCGCGTCCTCATCCGCCGCGGACGACGCGCTGAACCCGACGCCAATAAGGGCCGACGCCAACGCACCCCCGGCCGCGAACAGCGCCGGCCCCTCCCCACCAGCCCCGATGCCAGCGCCCCCCCGACACCGCTCCCCGAGCACACCCCCATGCCCCTCGACAACACCGTCACCGACGCCATTCCAGATGCCCAACACATCGCCCACCAAATCATCTGGGCCATCAAAACACATGGCGCCGCAACAGCTCGGCAACTCGCCCGCCGCACCCGCAAAAAGAAGAACGCCATCGGCATCCTCCTTCAGTCGCTCCTCGACGCCGGCCTCCTGACCCAAGAAGGCGTAGGCGATCGCGCCCGCTTCGACATCCCCAGCGGCCTCCGCTCCCCCCTCTGAGCACCCCGCCTGAACCCTCTGGCCCACTTCCCTTCTCGGCTTCCACCCTCGCCGAGGCGTGCGCCGCCCCCGGCCCCCCCCCACCGCGCAAGCCTACCCGGCCCGGCGCGCCGCCAGGCCACCCCCGCCACCGCCGCGGACCAACCAGCGACCTCCCACCTGGCAGCCCCCGGGCGCTCTGCACGCCGCTCGCCGCGCGTGTAACCCCTAGCGCCGCGCCAGGAACCCATCGCCGCCGCGCGGAAGCGCCCGTAACCCATCGCCGCCGCCGCGCCGCACCAAGAAACGAAAAACGGACCCAAACGCCAAGCGTTT
>CAYVQF010000034.1:0-58929 GCA_964454015.1 uncultured Myxococcales bacterium | reverse complement strand
CATGATTCCGGCGCCTTGTCGATCCTCTGGAACTATGCGCTACACGCTCCTAGCGTTCCATGCGCGCAGCAGCGCGCTTCTTGCCGCAGCACCAGCCATCCGTTCAACCATGATCAACGCAAGCAACGATAAACCCCTCTCTCGCCGCTGTCGCCCAACTTGGTGGCTACTGCCCCTGTTCGCAGTCAGCATCGCCTGCGGCGGCTGCCGTGCGGAGCAATCCAAAGACAGCGCCGAGCCCGCCGGGGCGGCTTCGCATGAAGACAACACACCAGAGGCGCCCCCCGTCCAGCCATCGCCAGTTCACGCCTCGGGCGCGAGCCACGATCCGGCCTCTCCGCCCATCGATTGTCCGCTGCGCAAACAAGGCATCGATCCGCTGCATCTGCGACCTTTCGCAGAGATTGACGACTACATCGCCTTTCTCGAACGCGAAGACCGCGCCGCATGGCAAAAACCCGACGAAATCATCGCCGCACTCGCCCTGAAAGGCGATGAAATCATTGTTGATATTGGAGCTGGCTCGGGCTACTTCACCTTCCGTTTCGCCCAGGCCGTTCCCCGCGGCAAGGTCATCGCTGCCGATACCGAAGCTGAAATGGTACGCCACATCCACCATCGGGTGTTGACCGAGGCCATTCCCAACATCGAGGCCAAGCTCATCCAAAGCGACGATCCGACTCTGTCCAGCCACGCCGATCTGGTCTTCATCTGTGACGTCCTCCACCATGTGGTTGATCGCCCACGCTGGCTCGCTACCCTCGTCGACTCCATGCCCTCGGGTGCGCGCCTCGCCATCATCGAGTTCAGGGAGGGAGACCTACCCGAAGGGCCCCCAGAGGCGCTCAAAATCCCACGGGATCAGGTCCTAGACTTGGCCACCAAGGCCGGGCTCTCCCTCGTCGCAGAGTGGCCCGAGCTCCTCCCGTATCAGAGCTTCTTGGTCTTCCAAAAAGCCTGAAGCCCCGCCCGCCCTTGACCCCACCACGGCAGCTTCGCCACTGCGGCCCGCACGGGCCACGGTCGCAGATCTTGGGGCCGCATTGGGGCCGCTGCTAACGCTACAGTGGAGCGTTCTTCAGCAAATTTCAAAGCAGAAATAACGGAAGCGCACGGGAATCGAACCCGCCGAAGCATCGGAACGCGATACCTCCACGCGGTTTTGAAGACCGGGCGATCCACCAGGACCGAAGCGCTTCCACCCGCCAAGCTAGCACCTCGCCTCGGCACAAGCAAGAACTAGGAAGAGACCGCACCCTCAGCCCTGCCTCCCGGCACGAGCGTGTGCAGCACTTGCTGCACCTGATTTCGCATTCCCTGCGCGACCAGGACGCTGATGCCGTGGTGCTGGCTCCACATGGCCTCCACCTCCACGCCGCGCTCGCCCAAACACTGCGCCACCGCCTGGACCCATTGGCTCGCGCGGCCAATGTCTTGACCGACGACACTCACCGTGGCCCACCCCAAAGAGACATCCCACGCGCCGCCACCAGCCGCTTCGAAGGCCAGGTGCAAGGCACCCACCTCAGGGCCATTGGTGGGATCCAGAACGATCCACATCGCCCCAGCGCTGCACCAAGTGCTCACCAACGCCACCCCGGGCTCAAAAGGCACCAGAGACGCCCAAAACGCCGCCGCGTCCGTCACGGCGATCTTGACCAAGACTACCTGGGGCAGGGAAGCCACCGCCTTGGGCGCGATCTGTGCCGCCTCCAGGGCCCGCGCCGGCCACCCGTCGCGGCGGATGAGCGTACCCTTGCTGCTCTCCAGATGGGTCGCTTTGGCGTGCAGCGCGATATCGTGGCGACACGCATAGGCCACCGCCTCGTCGTGCAAGACCTTCGCCCCATGCCGCGCCAGCTCGAGCATCTCCTCGGCACCGACCTCATCCAGACGCCGCGCATCGAGCACCACCCGAGGATCCCCCGTGTACACGCCATCGACATCACTATAAATCTCACAGGCCTCAGCCCCCAAGGCGCCCGCCAAGGCCACGGCCGTCATGTCTGAACCACCGCGACCCAAGGTCGTTATCTCGTTGCGATAACTCGTCCCTTGATAGCCAGCCACGATCACCACCTGCCCACGCTCCAACTCATCTTGAATGCGATAGGGACGCACGGCGATGATCCGCGCCGCCGAATGCGAGGCCGTGGTGACGATGCCACTCTGACTTCCCGTAAAGGAAATCGCCTCATGACCCATCGCCTGGATGCACATCGACAGCAGAGCCATGGCGATGCGCTCACCAACGGAGAGCAACATATCCAACTCGCGCCGACTCGGGTTCGCGTGCGTCTGCCGCGCCAAAGCCAGAAGCTCGTTGGTGGTGTTGCCCATGGCCGAAACCACCACCACCACCGCATAGCCGGCCTCTCGGGTTCGCACCACTTTCTCGGCCACGCGCTTGATCTTATCGATGTCGGCCACAGATGAGCCGCCATACTTCTGCACCACGATCTTCATGCCACCTCCCCAAGGGCCACCATGATGGACGCACACCACAACAAGGCCTTAGAAAGTTATCCCACAGCCCAATCATTCCCGCTACGACGCAGAAGCTGCGGCCAAGCGCATCAACAGGCTTGCCACTAACCGCATGCAACGGGCAGAATGACTACGCGCCCATCAGGCGACACCGCGCCCAACGCCACCCAGAGGACATCAGCATGCGCTCCTTCCAAGCCCAGACCAACGAGAGCATCGTCCTCAGCGCCCACACCAGCATCCGCGTCATCATCCCACGGCTGGTCAATGCGGCGCTCCTCGCCGCCTTGTTCTGGCTCCTCATGGAAGGCGTCGTCTTCGCGATGGTCTCGCTCTTCGCCCAGCCTCACCTGGCCACGTCCGCGATTCCTGTCGAATTCCTCAGCGCAACCATCCACATCAAGCCATTCGCACAATGGGGCTTCGCCGCGCTCCTCGCGCTCGGCATCCTCGGCCACCTGGGCCGAGCCTTGGGTACCCGCCTCACCTTGACCAATCAGCGCCTGTTGCTGCAGCAGGGGCTACTCGCGCGCAGAATGGACGAGATCGATCTCCGCACCATCAGCGATACCAGCAGTACCCAGAGCGTGCTGCACCGCCTCCTGGGCATCGGGACGGTGCGCGTCCATTCCAACGACCGCACCCACCCCTTGCTGACCCTGCCCGGGCTGCGCAAACCCCACCAGCTTCGCGAGGCCTTGCGCCGTCAGGTTTATCACAAAGCCCAGCGCTGAACCGGCGCACCTTCACGCCCACACCTGCCCTCCCCCATAACGATTAGGCCGACCGCAGCGCTCACTTGTCGATGCGCTCACGCAACGTCTTGCCCGCACGGAAAAACACATAGGTCCGAGAGGGAATCGTGATCCTCTTGCCACTCGAAGGGTTGGTGCCCGTACGAGAGGCGCGCTTGCGCGTATCGAAGGTCCCAAAACCAGGGATGGTCACCTTGTTTCCCCCTTCCAACTCCTGGGCAATGAGCCCCTGTTCTGGGGAAACCGCAAAAATTGCCGTCAATATGGCATTCGCCTTCGCAACACTCACCCCCACCCGTTTCGCCAAGCGTGAAGCCAACTCTTTCTTCGTCATCACATGCCTCCCATCAAAACGACCGACAAGGGCCGATCTCTGCAGCGCCAAGCGCAGCTCACCTGTCTCATTGCGCTGGCACCTCTTTGGCGCGTTTCTACTACGACGCCCCCCCCTAGAGCAACCTCTTTCACAGAAATTCGTATCTACCAAGATAGCGCATACTTCGCGTTTTCTGCATGCAGAAACAGCAAACTCTCCCCATATTTCCGCACACATTCCACTATCTAAACAACATCGTAACAATTTGTTACAATGTCGACTACCACATTTGGTGTATGAGGCCGCGCTGAGTTCTACGTCACCTACCACAAATGTAGTATATCGCATCATGGCACAGCCCATCCTCGAGCGGCCACAGCCCCACTCGAAAGATGAGGCGCAGGGCTCCCGCAGCACCTGGCCACGACCACCGCCCCAGGGCCGCGCTCACCCCGCCAGCGCCCCTCACACGCAAGGACGCCACACCCTGGCCCCGACGAGGTCGCCCCTGCGCAAGGCTGCCAGCGCCTTAGGTTGTCACGAAGCGCTTCTCCAAGCGGATCAACAGCCGCTCGCGATCGGGACCGCTCACCCTTTCCCAAGAAGAGGTCCGCGAAAAGCCATTGCGCAGCGCAAACTTGAGCCCTGGCAAATTGTCGTCACTGAGGGTCACGTCGAGCCACGACACCGCCGGGTGCTCGCGGCGCAGGAAGGCCTCGACAGCCTGCAGTGCAGCGCTCCCCACGCCTTGTCGCTGCTTGTTCTCTCTGATGAGCCACGTAGCGATCGTCGCAATGCTGTATTTCGGAAAGCCCACGTAGAGGTCGACGATCCCCCAGAACTCTGAAGCCGCATTGGGCGCAGCGATGGCTAAAAAGTGCTTGAAGACCCGCCCCTGAGGCAGCCTCGGCGCTGGATGCTGAAAGCAGCGACGGGCCATGTCGGGATCCGCTGCCTTGCCCAACATCAGGCGATGATAGGCGGCGCTCTGCGAAAACACACCTTGCGCTTCCGCCAGATCTCCCTCTTCGATGCGCACCAGATTCAACGACGGATCACGCAGGACGATTGCAGCCACTTCAGCCTCCCCTGTTGATAACCTCACACCTCGATGCGGGGCGCCCAGGCCCCAGGACGCCACCCGAAGCCCATCAGCGCCCGCACGTCCCATCCCCGGGTGCCACCGCAAAACGCGCCAACAAGCCATGCTCGGCCAGGAAGTCACGGCACGCAAAGTTCGCAGCGGGAGCGACGCCGAAGACCCGAACCGCAGCCCCAATGACCGCCCGCAGGCCGTCGTGCTCGCCTACCCACGCCACCTCCTGCGGCCCGTCGACCTGCCACATACCCCAGGCAACGCCGCCCGCCTGCAGAGCGATCAGGGCCGCATCGTTGAAGGTCGTCGCGAAATCCCGGGCCCGGAGGAAGACCGCGTCGGGGCCCAACGCGACGGCCTCATCCAGTGCGCCGTCGCCCCACAGCAGACCCCAACGCACCCCATCAAGGGACGCCTCCGTCAAATCCTGACGTAAGAGCGCCAGCCAGGCGCCATCCGTGCTGACAATCCAGAGCTGCTCTGGATAAGAAAAGGAGGCCACCGCCTGGCGCAGCGCCAAGCGCACCCGTTGCTGTCCCTCTGCCGTACTAGGCGCCGGGACCCGCACGAAGAGGTTGCCCCGCCGTGGCTGCTCAGAGAAGAGGGCGTTGAGCGCGGCAAAGAGGTCCGTCAGCATGGGCGCACAGAAGCGCTCTACCTGGCCTTCGGTCAAACACGCGCTGAGGGCGAGGGCGTCGAGCTGGTCGAAGGCACGCCCCTCTGGGCAGCGATAAGCTGCGGGGAGGGAGGGGCCCTCACCGAGCGCCAGCGCAGCTTCGCCGCGTCCCAATAGGGCCACCTCGAGGAAAACCCCGGCACGTGGATCCAAAAGCCGGGAGAGCACGGGGCATATTGGGAGATCCTGAGACGAAGAACCGGCCAACCCGGTGTAGGTCGTCTCGATGATCAAGGTGCTCGGAGGCAGCGATGTCTCACAAGCGTACACCGACAGCGACGCCAGGATACAGCAGGCTGCGACGCAAATCCTCGAGAATCGTGTCACTCCCATGTTCGCGATCGAAACTCTGTCCATCTTCGCGCTCCACCCGTGTCAGACCCAGCGGCGACACTCGCCACAAGATGGTAAAATCTGTAGCAATATAAAGCCAGTCCAACAAATCGACCTCCACCCCCAGCCCCAAAGTCGTCCACCGCGACCAAGCCAAGAGGTCGGCGTGGATGGGCATGACATCGAACACCATGGCCAGGCCCGTCCACAGGTGCAAGCCCTCGATGAGCCGAAGCCGGTAACGCAGACCGGCGCCAGTGCGCAGGAAAGAGCCACCGGCCACGAAGAGATCGAGCTGCCATGCGTGGCGGCCCCACTGTAGGGTGGGCCCCCCCAAGAGGCCGACGTTGGCTCCCATGAGCCCGCCGCTCGCCACTTGGGCGCTGCCGCCCCAGCGCAGCGTCGCCGCTGCTGGCCCTGAAGGCAGCTCCTGAGCCACGGCGGTACCGCTGAGTAAAAGAGCGACGAAAAGGACCACGGCGCAACGCATATTCGACCACACTGGTGAGGGAGTTTCCGCGTCGAAAGGCACCCTGGCATCTGTCCATAACAGCATGTCGAGGCTGGGTCGAGGGGCGTGGCGCGCGGCCTTCTTGACCGGATCATTCCCTTTTGTTAGCGTGCCGTGGCTGGTGAATTGCTCGTGCCAAAGGAACGCGCGGGGTCGCCAATCCGCGACGGGGCATCCAATAGAAATGAGGATAACCATGCGAAAAGCCTGGATTTTCTTGGTGAGCATCGTGCTCTTGGCTCCTCTCAGCGCCATCGCTGGGTCCAACGATTTCAAACTGCACCGGCTCGCCACCTGTGCCGAAGGGACCGTCCCGGGGGAGTCCTGTATTGCCGATCCCGACTTCGCAGGCTTCGACGCCTTCTCCAAACGCATGGGCTTGGTCTTTGCCCCCAGCTTTTTAGCCCCTGCCGACTCCCTCGGCCAGGCTGGATTCGCCATCGGCCTGGAGACCAAGTTCGCCGTGGCCGCCAAAGACGAGAGCTGGCGAGCGCTGAACGGCGTCGATTTTGACACCCCACCGCTCTTTGCCCTCATGCAGCTCCATGTCCGCAAAGGCCTCCCCTTCAGTCTCGAGCTCGACGGCTTGATGAGCTGGCTCATCGACAGTGAGCTCTTTTACGTCGGTGGTGGGCTCAAGTGGGCCGTCACCGAGGGCTGGTGGTTTTTGCCTGACCTCGCCGTGCGTGGCCACGGCGGGACCTTGGTCGGCTCGCCCGACCTCAACCTCGTCAACGCAGGCTTTGACGTCTCCCTCAGCTACTCTTTTGGGCTCGGCGGCGTAGTCAACCTCACCCCATATGCGGGCTTCTCCTATGTCTGGGTCATCTCCTCGAGCCGCGTCATCGATGCCGATCCCGGTTGGGGCGTCTCCCCCAGCGGGGCATACTCGCCAGAGTTCGTCTTTTCGCAGAAGACCCAAGGGGTCCCCCGCGGCTTCTTTGGCTTGCGCTTCATCGCCGACTATGTGGCGGTCACCATTGAAGGTGCCATGGCGGCAGAGGTGCAGACCTTTGGCGTTAACCTCGGCACCTCTTTCTGAGCGACGCCGCGGCGCAAGCCTCAGGGAGTCGCCGCCACGGCCCAGGCCAGGCTATCGAACGCCGAATCGGGCCGGACACTGATCTCGATGGCCTTGAAACGCCACACTGCGGCCGAATCCGTGCGAAAGAGCGGCGGGCCGAAGGTGTCGACATAGCGCGCAATGGCAGCGTCCAGGTTCCGCTCTCCTGTTGGCCCGAGGGCCCGCTGGAAACGGCCCAATTCATCCGTATCCAATCGCACCTCACCCACACCCAAGCGCGCCAAGATCCGCCGCGACACGGGTGAATAGAGCGGCGCGTTGGCGATGACCACACCATCGGCGGCGACAATGGCCTCAGGCAAATTCTCCACCGGCGTAAACCAAGGGATGCCGCCAAAAGCCGTGCGGTAACACGCCGGATCTTCCGCCAGGCGAGTCCCCGTGTGCTCACGCCCCGCGCGATCGAACCAGGCGGCGTATTGCACCCGTCCGGCGCTGAGGTCGATCACCAACTCAGCGCGAGCGGCATAACCCGAGGCGGGCCGCACGCCCACTGCCTGTGGAAGGCTGCTCTTGGGCAACCAGAAGTAGATGCTGAGCAGCGCGCGCTCACCGAGAACGGAACGCATCGCCTTGAGGGCCGGACGCTCGGGGTTACGCGCTTCGACCTGCTCCAGGCTCTCGATCTCTCGGTCCAGGGGCTGAAGCCCCAGATCGCAGAGCTGCCTGTACAGCGGATGGGACTGGGCAAAGCGTGCGGCGACCACCAAGCGGTGGGCATAGCCCAGGGCTTGCCGGCGCTGCTCGTCTTCTCCGCTCGCCTCCAATCGGGCCCGCAGCGCGGCTTGGAGACCCGTGAGCCCGGAGCGGGCCAACGCGATGCACGAGAGCGGGTGGATCCGCAGGGCCGCGTTGCGCAGACAAGCACGCACCACTGGCACGAAGGCGCCGTGGTCCACCAGCGGCGCGATCACCCCCAAGTCCACCTGGTGCCCGCTGATGAGCGCGCGCACGAAACGCCCCAGAGGCTCGTCGGTGGCCGCGACGATGGACGCAGCGTACATGGCCGTCTCGTCAGGGCTGCTCAAGGCCGCATCGAGCGCCTCAGCGATCGTGACATGCCGGTCATCGCGCCACAGGCTGTTGCACCAGCGCCAAAAGGGGCGCTGCTCGGCGTCGGCTTCGCTGGTCTCGAACCAATGCGCCACGGCGCTCACGGCGCTGTTGATCGCGCCGCTGCCAGTGCTCAGCTCGAGCATCCGTATGACCGCATCGCTCTCCACCTCCCCACCATCCTTGAGTCGCGGCACCAGCTCGGCCAGACCTGCGCGCTCACCAACGAGCAAGCTCAACAGATAGCCCAGCTCTTTACTCTTCTTGGCCGCTTGCTCCGCTTCGCTCACCGTGCGCAGAGGAATCTCGCCTCGAATCAAGCCCGCCGCTACTTTGCCCGTGACATTGGCGTCGAGCTGCTTGATGACCGCAGCGCGGGCGCGCACGAAATCCGCGCCATCCAGGCCCAAGGGGCCCGGCTCGAGGATGACATCGATGACCTCTGGCGTTAGACACAGCGCCCGCTGTAACCAGCGTCGCTCGGCCCGCACCAAGCGGCGCGGCGCCCCGCACAAGACGTCGTCATAGGCGTGGTTGTGCATCTTGCCCATGAACAGGGTGGCACAGACCATGAACCCCAAACGCGCCTCCTCAGGGCGTTCGCTGTCCAGCATCCCAGCCACGCAGTCCAGCTCGCTCGTGCCCTCACCAAAACGCCTGAGCAGCGCCGGCACCATACGCCGTACGCGCTCGTCCTTGAGCTCACGAACCCCAGCAAAAACACAACAATAAAAACTGTAAGGGGCCAGGTGGCGCCGCCCCGCCCTTTTCAGCACCACCAGGGGTTCGCGCTCCAGAGCCTTGACCAAGAGCGACGCACTCTGGGCCTCACCTCGAAGCGCCAAAATGGCATAGGCCACGCTGCGTTGGTTCTCCTCCGCCGCCCCCAACATCTCGCCACAGAGCCTGTCGATGCTGCCGCTGTCCATGTCGCCCAACAGCCGCACCAGCAGCATCTCCTCCCGGGCTCCGACGCGCTCCAGGCTCTGCCACAGCTCCAGCATCAGCGCCGCCGAGCCCAGGTGGTTCAATGACAAAAGCACCTCAGCCCGCAACGTGGTGTGCTCCTCACGCTGCTCGCGCACCCCTTCCATCAGCCGCAACAGACGACTCTGAAAGTGCCCGATGGGGCCCTCTGCCTGTACTCTCAACACCAGCCGTCCTCGTGGTTCACTTCGTCGACGCGCGCTCGCAATCAAGCCATGATTCTAACACGCGCGCCCGCTCCCACCCAAGGGGCAAGTGACCTCCCCTCACAGAATCCTTGCAGCCCACTGCACCTGCGCTAAGCTGCCCCCATCCTGGCCGCTCGTCGGCGCCGCGTGCGCCACGACCTCACGACCGCCACTACCGCAGGTCTGCACCATGTCCCTTTGCATTCGCGTCCTCTGCTTCATCGCCCTCGTCTCGTCTCTTGGCTGCGGCGGTGGGGCCTATCCGCGCCAAGAAGGCCTCGTCCACTGGGGCGAGACACGCACCGCCGCAGCCTCCCCTCCCGCCGACAAGTTGAGCGAGGCCAACACCTACGATTTCACCGACAGGAACCTCGCCAGCGGCGGCGAAGGCGGACTCGCCAAAGAAGCAGCGCCAGCTCAGCCCTCAGAGCATCAAGCCCGCCCTGAGGCGACGACACCCCTCCAACGTATCGTGATTTATCGCGCCAATCTGCGCATCGCCACCCTTCACCCAGCCCAAGCCATGGAGAACGCCTTGGCCTTCGCCGAGCGCCTCGATGGCTGGCTCGACTCCATGACGGACCACCAAGTGGTGGTGCGGGTACCCGCCGCTCACTTCCGCAGATATCTCCAAGAAATCCGTACCTATGGACAAGTCGAAAGCGAGCAGATCCTCAGCCAAGACGTCACCGAAGAGTTCCTCGATCTGGAGATTCGCCTGCGCACGGCCCTCGAACTGCGTGACCGCTACGCCGCACTCCTCGACAAGGCGCAGAACGTCCAAGATGCCCTCGCCATCGAAGCAGAGCTCGCGCGTATGACCAGCGAAATCGAACACATCAAGGGACGCCTCGCCTTCCTCACCAACCACGTCGCCTTCTCCACGGTCAGCATCTCCTTCACCAACATCGCGACCCAGCTCGGTCTCAACCAAAAGCGACTCGCCCTCCCCTTCCACTGGATGCGCGACTACGGGGTCGCATCGCTCTACAACTGACGGCACCACCACGCCCTCTGCGCGAGAACCATAGCCATGCGTTGCCTCATCCTCTGCCTCATCCTCTTCATTTCCCAGTTCATCGCCTGCCAAAGCCCGGCCACGCCCTCATGGCGCGTCACCACGCCGCCTGGCTTCGTCGCCATCCCTTCCCAGAACCTCCGCACGGCCAACGCCGTGTATAAGGCCGTCGCCGCCGATGGCGCCGTCATCGTCATGCGCATCCAACGACAGCAGCCCGAAGGTGACCTCGCCTTTTGGGCCGCTGCCCTCGAGAACGAGCTCCGCTTTCAGCGCAACTATGAGCTCATCGATCAAGACGACGTCATGACCCAAGATGGACCGGCCCGCGTCCTCTACTTTCGCACGGGCTACGACGATGAAGCCTTTCGCTACACCTTGGCGGTCTTCGTCGCCCAAGACACAGTGGTCACCATCGAAGCAGCCGCTCCCTTGACCCACTACGACCACCACAGCCTGGCCATCACCGACACCATCCGCAGCCTCTCCCGCTAAAGTCCGCCCGCTCCTTGGCCCAATGCACCGCCCCCCTCCACTTCGGTACGGCACGAGGGTTTGACATCCCCAGCGCCTCCCCCATAATGCTCCTGTGGCTCTGACCACCAGCGCCGGCGGAGCGCCTCTCCCCCTTCTCCGACAACGACCGCCATGCATCCTGAGCACGACCTAGAAGCTTCGCCCAACCGAACCGCCTGGTTGCTCCTCTCCTACCTCTGGATTCTCGGCTGCTGCATGATCCTGCCAGCCATCCCGCTGGTCATGGAGCAACAAGACGCCTACGCCAAGTGGCACGCCAAGCACGGCCTCGTCCTCGCATTCATCTGGTTCGCCGTCAGCACAGTTCTCCTGGGCATGGCCAACCTCTTTGGCGCCCTCGACTGGAACGCCGGCAAAGTCATCTTTTACGTCTTCTGGGGCCTGCTCGGCCTACCCTTCTTGCTCTTCTGCCTCATCGCGCTCATGAAGGCCCTCGAAGGCCATTGCTGGACCGTCAAGCCCATCGAGTCCTTCCTCAGCAAACTGCCCTTCTAGGCGTCACCCTCGGCGGCGACGCGCTTCCCGAGCCCGCAGCCCTGCCAGCAGATCTTCTGGATCCACCTCCGCGGGGTGAATGCGCTCGCTCTCTAAGGACTCTGCACGGACGCCGGCACTAAAAGGCACAGGCGCCATCTCGCGCGTGCACCACCGATACAAAGACACCATCCCCGTCTGCGGTTCATAGATCCCGTAGCAGATCGGTGAGCGACAATCTGGGTCATGACGCTCGCGCTTGCGCGGCGCCAACCACGCCCCCGTGTTGGTATAGAAGCGCGGCTTCTGCCCCGCCAGCCGCACTTGCCCTGGACGATGGGAGTGGCCCATCACCACATGCTTCACATCGAGGGTCCGCGCGATCTCTGCCGCCGCCGCATCTAGCTTGGGCGCCACCGCCGTTGACAGCCGCCCACCGGCGAAGAGCGCCGTCACCCAACTCGCCACTTGCCACCCCACGACGCCAAGGAGCAAAACCACGGCGAAGGCCAACAAGCGGAGAGCGCTCCCCACCTGTGTCGGCGCCAAGTCGCGGCTAACATCGAAAAAGAAGCCACCCACCAGGACCGTCAGCAATCCCGAACCCAACAGTAATACCAAAAAGTACTTATCCACCGCCGAGAGCTGCAGGGTCTTGCCCCACTCCATCTCCACGGGTCGTCTCCGCAACGCGTTGAGCGTCTTCAGGGTGCCAGCACGCATCTCATGGCTGATCTCCAACGCTTCGAGACAACGCGTGTTCTCGTCCTGGAGCGCCGTCAGCTCCGGCGATGCTTCCCGGAACGTGCGTGCATAAGCCCATATGCGAGTGAAAAGTGTGCCGTAGAGCAGCCCGATGTGCAGCGTATTCTGCCAACCTTGCCCACGCAGCCAGTGGAGATAATCCTTCAGGGTCCAAGCGTCTTTGTCATGGCTGCGAAAGCCCCGGTATTGGTTGACGAAGTAGCGGATGACCTGGTGCGATATGGGCATCGCCAAAGCAGCTTGGGCATGGGGCATCAGGGGCAGCAAACGGTTCTCGAAGCTGGAGAACTCATCGTACTGGTTGCCATGCTCGATGTAGATCTCCCCTGGGACGTAGTAAAACCAGGGGTGAAAGCGAATCCGCGCCCGAAAGGCATCGGGATCCACGCCATCGACGCGCTCGGCACCGAAATAGGCATCGACCACCAAGTCAACGAAACGCTGCTGCACCGCGGGCCAATAGAACTCGACATCGTGATTGCCGTACAGCAACGCGATATGATTGCCACGGGCCACGAAATCGGCCAAGTACACGAACAAGGTCGCGTGTCTCTCGGCGATGCGCTCCAACTTCCACACACACTTGGGCGATGTATTGTCGAGACCAAAACGCGCCTCATCGGCGCTGTAGTCGAAGCCACCCTGGCTCGCCACTTCCTCCGCCGAGGGTTGAAAGGTCACGGCGATGAAATCGATGAAATCACCGTTGAGAATCAGACGCCAGGGCTGCTCTGCTTGGCGGTGAACGGCGTAATACTCGAGAAAGGCACAGAACTCGCGGTCGAAGCGATGGGCCTGCTTGACATAGGCAATGCGCTCCAGGTCTTTGGAGTACTCACCCACGTGGAAATCGCTACAGATGAGCAAGGCTAAGTCGCGGCCCCCTTGCGCCTTGCGCCCCTTCAGCCTTCCCCGGCGCAGCTCTCGCAACGTCCTCACCCGCATCGGCCCTCACCCGCGCGCCGTGTCCCACTGAGCACGCTCAGCCGGCCCAAGCGCGCTCCCCTAATCGATGCCCAACTGATCCTTGGTAAAGAAAGCTGCCTCTGCAGCATCATAGTGCAACACGCGCTTGGGCTCGAAATAGACCAACGGCGCCTCCCACCCCAGCGCTGCGGGAAAAAAGCGCGACAAGCGCCGGCTCACCGCAACCAGTGACGGGAAATCCGTCGCGTAGGGGGTCTCGATGAAGCCCAGCCGGAAAGCGTTCTCCCGCACCTTCGGCAGAGGAACCACGCCCACCTGGGCAAGATCCTGACGCGGCCACGCCCCCATCTCCATGAGCTCGCGGGCAATCCACAAGATCTCGTAGTGAAGGGAAAAGACGCCGAGGTGTTCCCACAACTTGCCCAAAAGAAGATCAGGCCCGTCACTCTCGGCCATCTCTCGCACGCCCTCGTCTTTGAGCTCCTTGAGGGCGCGCCGGAACAGGAGGAAGTAGTGCAGATTGGAAAACAGCTCAGGTCGCTGTCCCAGGCCACCCTTGAACAAGGCCTCCAGAATGGCATCGATGCCCTTGCGACTCTTGAAGCTGTTCGTAAAGAAGCCCATTTGGTCGAGAATACCAAAAGCCTCCCCACCTTTGCCTACCTGCAAACGACCCTGAAAGCGAAAGAGGGAGACGGCCAGCGACGCCAGCCTATAGAGGGTATAGGACGGCTCGGCGGCATAAGCCTCGGCGCTGAACCCGTAGCTGCGCGCCGTCAGCACCCGCCCGCCAGGCCGCGACTGCCACCAAGCCTGCACCGCCCGCAGGTTCTCGGCAACCGTCTCCTCATCGAGACGTAGTTGCTCCAGGCGCACCTGCACCGCTGGCGCTGGCTCACCGAAATCATCCGTTTCCTCTTCCGCGTCGGCCTGGGCAAAGGCCTCCCGCACCAAACGCAGCGGCACCTCCGCCGCCTCGGGCCGGATGGGCTGCACCACGACCTGGACCGTCTCGACCCCCGCCGGAAAGACTACCTGTGCCTCCCCATGGGTGAACCCAGGCGCCGCGGCCGTCGCATGGGTTGGAGCCTGCGCCGGAGCCCGCGGAGGCGCGGCGACCGGCTCGAGGCCATCTCGCTGCGCCGGCGGCGCCCCCAAGCTGGGCGCCCCCAAAGTGGGCGGCGGCGGCGCTATCTCCGCCGGAGTCGGCGGCGCATCTTCGGCAGGCTCCTCACCAGCGTCGTCATCCACTTCGGTCGCCGCTGCTTCTGTCCCAGCGTCATCCTCATCGTCATCGTCGTCGTCGTCATCATCCTCGGAGTCTCCCCCATCTCCTTCGAGTAGCTCATCCACATCGATGAGCTTGATGATATTCATCCCCTCCTCGCCGAGCGGGCTCAGCCCCCAGCGGATGCCAATGACTTTGATGTGCTCACTCGCCTCCAGCCAATCCATCCACGCCCGGAAGTTGACCAGGGTGATGTAGTCACCTGGGTACACGTAGCTGGTGATGAAACGATACATCTCGTTGGTCGAGTAGAGGCGCTCGGCCAAGCCGTCCATGACGTACTTGGCGAGGATCTGGTTCTTCATGACCAAATGCTTGAAGATCAGCTTCTTGCGCTCATCGGGATCCCAAACCTCACCCAATCGTTGCAAAAAGGGGCTCGGCACGATGGGCTTGCCCTTGATCACCTCCAGATCGAAAAACTGACACAGAATTTCGAAGCGTTCCTTGTCGAAGAGGTCGTGTTCGCGCAAAAAGAGTTTGAACGCCTTGAGATCTGGTTTGTTGTCCCGGAGGAACTGCTGCACCAAACAAGTCTTGGGAATCAGCTCGCCGGGCTTCACGCCGGGCAAGGTGGCAAAGTTGATGACCTGCATCGCTTTCCTTTCCTACCAGGAGGCACGACGAGCAACGTGCCCCTCGCGCCCAGTCTATCGCCCCAACGGCATGGGCCTCGACCCACGCAGCCTCATCTACCCGCATCGTCTGATGCCGAGACGACGCTTCCACGTCGCTTCGCTCGATACTAAGCGGAGATCGCCCGTCATCGTCAAGTCTCTCGCAAACACCTGCTGCGCGCCCTGACAAGTACGGAGACTGGCCATGTCGCTGTGGGCCACGCAAAGGCCCACACCTCCCCCCAGCGCGACCTCCTCTGCTAGAACTGTACTGCCAAGCTAATGGCCCAGGTGAAAATCGTGGTCTCTTCCTTGCGGAAGCGATTGCCAACGCTGTCATAAGTCGGGTTGTAGGTGGGATTGCGTTCCTTGACGTCGTCAAAAGAGACCGTCCCATCTTTGGGCTCAAACTCGCTCGGAACATCCGTGTCGGGCGTGCGGCCACGGACGTCCTTACCGGCCTTGCTGAAGGTCATGAAGTGGCCCTGCTCATGCTCCAAGGCCGCCATCAACCGAAGCTGAACGTACTGCACCGGCTGGAGGTAGAAGCCAATCTGCGCGGCAAAACGTCCGAAACCCTCATGATTGGTGATCCCGTCATCATAGAGCGCCACGTTCGGGTTGCGCTGGGCGCCATGGGGATCGACTTCCACTAGATTCTCGAAACCCGCGTTCGACCACTTCTCGGCGATCCACCCGCACTCGGGTCGCGGCCCACCGCTTTGGACGTCGCTCCAGGTCAAACCCTGACAAGCCGAGGCACCGATGGCATCGAAAAACGGGCCGTAGTCACGCCCTTCGCCGACGTAACCAAAGCGCCCGCGCAGGTCGATCTTGAAGAATTGCTGAAACTCTTTGGTGACACTCTCCCACGGGATGAACTCGATACCCACGGTGATATCGCCCCAGGGACCCGGTCCTACCCGCTGCTGCCCCCCGCCATAGTCCTTGAAGAGGGTGTCAGAAGCCGGCAAGGGCAAGCCAAACTGGAACTGCGCGTAGGGATCGACATAGGTGAAGCGACGGCTCGTCGCGACCCGCAGCGCCAGCTCGTGCACCCCGCGCCCCACGGCGTCGTTGGTGACCTTGGCCACCTCGGCCGTCGGCGCCGTGTAGTCCAAACCCAAAGTCAGCGTCGAACGGCCGCTGTCGTTGAGCCAAGGCTGTTCGGGGTTGTAGGAGCGCACATCATTGAAGGGAGACCACGCGATACCGAAGGTGATGTCACCCACACCCGAGCGCGACGGGCCATCGGTCCAGCCGTCGGCCAAGGGGAAATAGCTGAAAGTGGAAAACGGCGAGGTGGGATCCAAGAGGTCGGATTCAATCCGATCCTGACTCGGGAAGAGGCTGGAGTTGGTCTCGTTGACGCACTTCGGATTGTCAGGGTTCTCCCAGCGGCAAGCGGCGCCGCCGTTCTTGGCAAACTTCCACGAAGACACATCGCTGAACACAATCGGCAGCTTCATGGACAGCGCCAAGTCTTTGTAGGCACCGATCTCGAAGTCCAGATCCATCTGATTGATGACGCGCCGGTAGCGCATCTCTTTGTTGATGACGATGGTGTCTTCGTCGCAGCGGCCACCACCGGCGAGACAATTGGCTTCACGTGAAATCTTGGCGTGCTCGTAGACCTGCTTGAAAGTGGGCTTGATCACCAGGTCGAAAGGATCACTCACCATCTTCCCTTCGATGAGCACCTCGTCAAACGCATCGATGACCTCCGTGATATCTGCAGCCGAGGCGGCGCTGACCCACCCCCAAGCGCCCACCACCACGAGCAGCCCCAACATTTTCAACTTTGTGCGCACCATTCTGCCGCCTCCTCGCCAGATGCTCACGCCACGCTGGCTTTCGCAGGTCTTCTAGCGCTACCGCTCTGCTATCGTCTCGTTTCTTCGCACCCTCTCAGCAGCAAACGCCCCGTGGGCACCCGGCCCTTTTCTCACGAAAAGCGTTGCGGTGCGCACGCTAACAAGCCACTCGCGGCCTGTCAAGACGCACCCATGGCGCAAGCCAGGGCCCAGCGCCGGGACCAGCCATCACGCAGACCTTGACACCCTAACCAACATGGCACCATTGCGCAAACTGCCCAAGGCCACCCACATCAAGGATTCAGGGCGCCGCGCTCCCCCCCAAGCCCCCCTCACCACCACAGTAGCGTTGCGCCTCCTCAATCCCGACCTGCTGGGGATCCAAACGCGACGCGATCTCCAGACGCTGCAACGCCGCCTCGCGTTCGCCCGTGGCGCACAACGCCAGCGCGAGGTTGAAGTGAACCTCTGAGAAAGGCAGAAGATACGCTGCCCTTTCGAGCAGCGCCCGCGCCGCCACCCAATCCCCCTCCTGCAGGCGCAGGGTCCCACGATAGAAGAGCGCCCGCCCGTCGGGTAAGGCACGATGCGCCCGAGAAAAATGGTCATCCGCATCGGTCCAGGCGCCGGCCTCCAGAGCCTCCAGCCCCCGGACCAAGCGCCGCTCACCCTCATAATTGACCACAGCCAGGCTCAACAGCAGCACCATGAAGCCGGCGGCGATGCCCGCCAGGGCCAGCTCCAGCCTACGCGGCACGGCGAGACGAAAATCAAAGAGCATCGCCCCATAGATCAAACCAAAGACCGCCACCTGAGGACTGTAGAGGGCAAAGTGGCCCAGGCTCAACCACAGAAAAATCCCCAAGCCCAGCCAGCGCCAGCTCGCCAGGCGCCAATCCCTCCTCTCTGCCCGGCCCTCACCCCAGCGACGCCGCACCCACCACCACAGCGCCACCAGCAACGTCAGCCCCAGAAGGCCATGCTCGATGAGCAGCTCGAGGGGATCACAGTGCGCGTGCGCCTGTCGGGTGTGGAAACGGAGATCGTCAGGCGTCTCAGACAAATACTCTGCTTGCGCCGCCGCAAAAGCCCACGCATATTCGCCACTGCCCAACCCCCACCAGGGTGCGCTGCCCCAGGCCTCCATCCCGCGCGCGAAGAGGTAGAGGCGCCCCTGGAAAGCCCGCGCCAGCCCGCGATCCCCCGCGGCACGGTCGGCGCCCGGCCCCACCACCTGTGCTGCTGGGCGTGTCGCTGGCCTTTGTCCCATCGCGCCTGGCGCCAAGGCGCCCACGGCGAGGGCCGCCACGAGCAGCGCCGAAGCCACCCAACGCATGCGCCAAGGAAGCCCGCGCTGCCCCAGCAACCACAACACCACCGGGAGCAACGCCAGCATGGCCAAGTACGAACCACTCAATCCCACGGCCGAAGTGAGCAGCGACGCCACCAGCCACCAGCGACCATCCCTCGCGCGGTGCAGCGCCAGAGCCAAAACTGGCGGCAGGAGCAAAACCAGAGCCGCCCCAAGGTGGTTCGGGTTGCCTAGGGTGGCTACCGGCGCGCCGGAGAAGCGCGGCTCCCCTCCCAAGACCAGGACCTCCACCCAGGTCGCCGTAGACAGCGCCACGGCGCACAGCGTCAGAAATTGGACGAGGGCGGGCCAGGTCGCCGGGCTGCGCACCACCTCGCGGAAAAGCAGCAGCGCCAAGGCCAAGACGCCATAGTAAAGGGGCTTGTCGAGAAGCGCAGCCGTGCTCGCTCCCGCCAAGAGGGCGCCGCTCAGGGCCCAGGTCACCACCATCACGAACAAAGCCACGCTCAAAGGGCGACGCGCTCCGCACCAGCCCCGCAACAGGGCCACCAAGCCCCAAGTGGCCACGGCCAGATGAAAAGACAGCCGCTTCGTCGCCGCGACGTCGACCACGCTGCCGTCATAGGCCAACAAGACCGCCACGACCGTCAGCATGAGCGGCAGCAGCGGCCGAAAAGCGTGCAGCGGCAACACCACCGCTGGCGCTGCTATCGCGCCGTCAAACACCTCTCCCCCTCGAGCGAAGGCTCACTCCGTGGCTGTGTAACGGTCAAGCCAAGCCTCCAGCACCCCCTTGAAGGTCAAGCTGCTGGGGGTCCACTCGTAGTAGCCCATGTAACCCAAGTCTGGCAATTGCAGGAGATTGGCATTGAGGCTATAGCCCATGGCGCTGCTCAAGTATCCAAGCAGCTCCCTGCTGTTCTCGACGCGATCCTCCGTTGGGAAGAAAAAGACCGCATAGAGCGAGCGACCGTCGGCGTGATAGGCGTTGTATTCGGTCTGCTTGAAGCTCAAGGTACCGCGCTGGACACCCACCATCTGCACGTAGTTGATCCCTGGTGCCACAGTGTAGCCCGCCTCCCTCAGCGCCTCGACGAACTCACTGATGACCTGATCCGGATCGGCCCCCATGTCAGCGAGCACATGTTGGCGCAGCTCGGCTGCCGCCACCCCAGGCAACACCAACGCTAGCATCATCGTGGCCGCCCACAGCCACCCCTTGCAACACTGTACTCTCACCCGACGCCTCATCCAGAAAGCTCACCGCGCCCCCACCCAGGCATCCTAAGCGAGCGCAACCACCCAAGCAAGCACGCGCCACAGCCCCATGGCATTCATCGCTTTCCCTTGTCCAAATTCACCCCCAAGGGCGGCAAGCTCGCATCACCGCGCGCCCTGACCGCGTAGAAACGAAGTTCTTGGCTGCTGCTCACACCCAACTTCTGACGAATCCGCCGCAAATACGTGTCCACCGTCGAGTAGGCAATGGCCAGCTCGCGCGCGATGTCAGCCGCCGTCAAACCCTGGCCCAACATCCCAAAGATCTGCTCCTCTTTGGCGCTCAAGCTCCGGCTCTCCGCCCCATCCTCTTGAACGCCTTCCTCCCCAAGACGCGCCTTGATCCGCGGACAGAGGTAACGCTCCCCCGCCAGGACTTGCCGCAGCCCAAAGACCAGCTCGTCGGGGCTGGCCGTCTTGACGAGGTAAGCCTTCACCCCCGCTTGTAGCGCCCGGCGGGCCATGCTCGCATCGTCGTAGGAGGTCAGCACCACCACATCAACCACCCATCCTCGCCGCTGCAGAGCGTCGATCAGCTCGAAGCCATGTCCGTGCTCCAAGGCCAGGTCCAGAATGATCAACCTTGGCGGCACCTCCAACGACGCCAAAGACCCCAGCGCCTCCTGAACGCTCGCCGCTTCTCCGCAGACCGAGAGACCCAATTCTTGCTCGACGACCCGACGCAGCGCAGCGCGCAAAATCGGATGGTCATCGACCACGAGAACGCCGTACTTCTGCATGAGACATCCACCATCAGCCAAACAGAGCGCTCACGCCTACGCGATGCGGCCCACCCTGGCAACACACACCCGCGAATCGCGCTCGCCAATCCGCCCAGCCACCATCACAAAAACACCAACAATCCAATCAAGAGACCGCAACCAAGGGCAGCGGCAAAGACCAGCACCACCACGAACAGGGGCAAGCCTGCGATCCCACCACCTGCCTGCTTCTCCCCGCCCGGCACCCCTGCCAGACGCGATGGGTGCGACTGCGGCGCATAGGCAGGGGCGCCAGACGTCGCACCTCCCGGCACAAAGGGGGGCTGAGCGCTCGGCCCAGGGAAGGCAGCCGGGGGTGGCGCTGCACGCGGGGCTTCAACCGGCGGCGCTTGCGGTGCTTGCGCCGCCTGCGCTGCAGCTATCTGGCTGGCGGTGATCTGCGGCATGGCAAAGGCTGTCTCGCGACCATAAACATAGCCACATATTTGGCAAATACCCTCTTCATCGCCGAGATCGGATCCACATCGCTGGCATTCAAACATGCTTCATCAACTCCAATCTGCAGCCACCCTCAGCGGAGGCCCCGGGGGGTCATGCCTGTTCTGCAGAACGCACACGCAACCAAATCCTAATCGCCTTGGTCGAATTTCTCAAACTGCAGACCCAAGCGTCGCTCCAAAGCACCTATTCGCTCTCAGCCACCACGCCCAGGCCATGCACTTGCGCCAAACGCCTATCCAAGGACCGTGCCGCGGCGATGATGCGCTCGAGCTGAGCCCTCTGCTCGCTCCCCTCTTGGAGTTGTCCCCGTTGCGCCTCTACGGGGCGCACCACCTCGGCCTCCATGGCGGCGACGATCTCGGCGAGGGCCTCGCGCCGAAAGGCCCGGGTCTCAGGGTGTGACGGCAACACCACTTGATCCACCTTGTCCTGTAAAATATTGACCCAGTGGCAGGCCGAGGCAAAGAGGTCCTGAATGTGCTCCAGGCTATTGACCACCACGAAGCGCCCCTCGTCCTGTGACAGGGACTCGAAGAGCGCCTGCACCTGCGCATAGACCTTGGCCCAGCCCCGATGATTCGCCGCACGGTACACCGACTCGGCTTCCTTCTCGAGCCCACCCAGGCGCTCCTGCCATTCACTAAAAGTCAGCCCCAACGCCGCCTCTTGCCGAAAGGCCAGACGCCGCACCCGGTCCAACACCACCTGAAAACGGTCGTAGCCAGGCGAGAGCGCCCCGCCGCGCCCCCGCAAGACCTCGAGCATCTCCTCGAGCCGCTGTACCAACGCCCGCAGTTTATCGGGATCCGTCCGCGCCGCCTCGCGAATGGAGGCCAACAAGAACGGACACTCCCGCCTATACATCGCCGCCTCATGGCCCCACAGCGCCCCCCCCAAGGCCTCCGCCTCCGCCATCAAGCCCTCGATCTCTTCCCACTCAAGGTCCTCGCCCCGCGCCGGTGGCTGCACGGCGACCCAAAAAGTCTGTCCCGCCACCTCCCCACTGGCGCTCATCCGCATCTGGGCATCCACCTCCAGCTCCAGCACCACCGGACTCCCCACAGGCAGGGTCTTGGACACCTCGAGATGCAGCGTCGAGATGGGGAAACGGTTCTGCAACACCGTCAACAGCACCACCCCAGACTGGTCCGCCGTCTGAAAGCGAAAACGCTCTTTGGCCGGTAAGGACCGCCCCCGCTCCAACAACGGCCGCCGCTGCAGCTCACCGTTGCGAACGACCTCCAAATACAGCGTCTTGGCCAAGACCGTGGGGTTCGACAGGGCGCTCCCACTGCGACGCAGCGCCTCACTGCGTACCAAAGTCAGCCCATAGTTGCCTTCTTTGGATCCACGTCCGTCGAGCAACTCTAGCCCCCAGCGATACAGGCCCACATCGGGCAGCGCGATCTCGCGCAGACGAAAACGCCGCCCCTCCACCTCCCCTACCTGCTGCGTTGCCCCTCCCTCGTCTAGGAGCAGCACCGTCTGGATCGCCGCCGCACCCTCACCGACCACTTCCCCGACCACATGCGTCTGGGCGCGCGTCGTCGCCAGCGGCGAATGCAAGTGCACCGCTAGCGCCGACGTCTCCTGCCCCACCAGAAGCCCACCGAGGTTCGCCGCATGCAGCGCCGCCCCCAGGGCCACACACGTATCGGGCGACTCCACTGTCAGATCCGTGGCTTTGGCCTTGCCCTCGCCGCAAAACGCCGCGCGTACCCGTTGCTGCACCAAGGGAATACGGGTCGAGCCGCCCACCAGCAGCACGTGATCCACGTCGGCCAGACTCACCCCAGCAACCTCTTCTGCACGTTGCAGCGCCCGCTCACAGGCCACCACCGTCGCCTCCACCATATCCTCGATGAGCCCCGTGAAGGTGTTGCGCCCCACTTCGAGCTCAAAGCTCACCCACTGGCCACGCTGATCCTGAAACAGATCCCGGTGCGCCACATAGCACACCTCCTGCGTCGACAGAGACTCCTTGATGCTACGCGCCACCCGCGTCAGCAACTCGAAGCGGGTGGCATCCTCGGGACTCTCCAAGACTTTCAACGCCAACGCGAAGCCCCTCTCGGCCAATTGCTGCCGCAGCCACTCCGCGAGGCGGCGGTCGAAGTCATCGCCGCCCAGGTAGTTGTCGCCGTCAATGGCCACCACCTGATACTCGCCCAGGACACAGCGAATCACCGACACATCGAAGGTGCCGCCCCCGAGGTCATAGACCAAAAACAGGCCGTCACTCAGCCCGCGTTTCCACGCACAGTACATGGAAGCGGCCGTCGGCTCTTGGAGGAGGGCCAACAGCTCGAGACCACAGATCTCGCCAGCCCGGCGCGTCGCCTCAATCTGGGGCGCATCGAAATACGCAGGCACGGTCACCACGGCGCGCGTGATGCGATGGCTGTGCCCAGGCCAAGCTTCGCCATCGGGGTCCTCTCGGTGCAGATGGGATCGCATCTGTTCAACCACCGTCTCGAGCACCTTGGCCGAGACCTCTTCGGGCAAGCATTCCTGTGGCCCCAGGCGCAGCGCCTGGCTACCGCCCATCTTGCGCTTCACCGAAGCCACGGGCTCAGGCTGCATGCCGCGCCGATTCCAGGCCGAAAAACCGCAACACAGGGCTTCCTTCTCCGGAACATAGGCCACCACCGATGGCACCACCGTGCGCCCGTGCTGGTCTGCGGCCAGAACCACCCGGCTGCCATCCAGGCTCGCATAGGCGCAAGAGGAGTTCGTGGTGCCCAGGTCGATACCGACGGCACGGTCCAAATACATCTTCATGGTCCTTCCTCACTGCTGTCGCACCCATCATGGGCGCCCTCGTCAGGCCACTCTGCTGGATGACGCGCCCGCGCTTCGGCCCCGTCGGGCAGCAGGGCATCCGCTTCCTGCCAGTGCCACGGCGCATCAGCCGCCGCCCCGGGCGTCTCGGTCACGCGTGCCGGCACAGTCCTCTCTTCCCAACGCGGCCGCGTGCAGAGGGCATAAAGCGCACGCTCGACCCCGTTCTGGGCCACGCGCTGCCACGCACCCTGAAGGTAGGCCCGCTCTTCGGGGTGCATCGCCAGCGCGCGGTCCTGCAGCTCCGCAGTGATCTCCGCAAGGGAATCCTTCGGGTTCAGCTCCAAAGCGCGGTAGGGGTTCTCTTCGATGAGGGCTTTGCCCATGGTGGTCACCTCTCGCACGCAGGTGGCCTGCGGCCTCCGCAACGCTAACCGCAAGCCACGGGACACACAAGGCTCTCAACACCGCCTCAACCACACCACGCCCATCCCTGGGCCTCTCCGACTCAGGGGGCAACGCTCCTTCGCGCGGCGAGCAAGGTGCGCACCTCTAGCAGACGTGGATGCCCAGGAAAAAGAGCCGCCGCCTCATCGACCCTCTGCTCCGCTTGCGCCAAGCGCTGGGCCTGCTCCTTTCCGGGAAGCCAACCACCAGTCTTCAAGTCGCCGACGACTTGATGGATCAGGCACGTCGCCAAAGCGCGCCGCGTGTTGCGGTGGGTCGCGCAGCAGCCAAGAGAACGCCGCAACCACTTCTCCTGGAGGAGGAGGTCCTGGGGTGAGCGCCCGAGGGCGAAGGCCGCCATGACGCAGAAGTCGCCAAAGAGCGCCTGTTGCCCAAAAGCACCGCCTGCCAGGAGCCGGCGCTCCAAGTCGTTGGCAACGGGCACCATGGGTCCAATGATCCGCTTCATGGCCGCAATGGCATCGTCGTTGTGCAAAGGCCACAACAACTCGAGAGCCAGCTTCAGGAGCGCCACCCCCAGCTCTTCATCGCCGCCCAGCGCCCGGAAAAGCGCGAGGGCAGGCGCAAAGGGCGCGCTCCCTTTGGCCGCGCCTTGGCGGCCGCCGCTGACGCTTGCCACCCCATCTGCCAAGCCGACCTGAGCGCGGCACAGGCTGATGACTTCGTCCACCGCCGTCTCGCGCGCCGCCTGCAGCGGCGGCTGCACTTGCTTCCAGGCGGCCTCGCTCCCATCGCCCAGGACCGCCTTCTCCAAGGCCTCGAGTTGCCTCCAAGCAGCCGTGGCAGCTTCTGGCTGCCGGCCCCACATGCGCACCGCCTCCAGCCAATCTTCGCAGAGGCGCGTGGGCAATGAGGCCAGGGCTCGCTCCGCCTCAGACGCATGGCCCGCGGCGGCCAAGGCGATCTCGAACAGGTAGGGACGCGCGTGCGTCCACAGCGCGAACAAACCACGCACGCCTTGCACTCGCGCGCGGTCATCGCCCCCCTCCAGCCAAGCCAGCGCCAGATGGTGCACCACCTGCGCAGGCAGATGACGCGGATAGCGCGAAGCGATGCGCTCCCGGAGGGCGCGCCGCTGGTTGTGCGCGATGTCCTCGACCCAACCTTGTGTGGCCGGCTCGGCATCGAGCAACGCAAGCAGCGCCACATCCTGCGCGCTCCCGGGGCCGCTCAAGGAGAGGGTGGCGCGCAGCCCGGGAATCCATTCGGCGTATAGGGTGGCCAGGAGGTGCGCATGTCGTTGGGTCCAAGCCACACCCCGCCCTCACTCAGCTCTTGGTGGGCCACGCTCCCATCAAGTTCAACGCCAGCGGCGCAGCAGGCGCCGCGGGCACCTCGACCGCCACGTCGCCACGGGTAGGCGCGCTTGGCACCACCTCAGCGGGGGCAACTTCTGGGGCCACAGGCAACACCTCAGGAAGCACCTCGCCTGCGACCTCGCTGATCATCATCGAGCGCGTCTCTCGATCATCAGCGTCCTGCATACCCACCATGACGGGCGCCATGACCAAGGCGACCACGCTCATCAACTTGATGAGAATATTGAGCGAGGGGCCTGCCGTGTCCTTGAAGGGATCGCCAACGGTGTCACCCACCACGGCCGCCTTGTGAGCATCCGAGCCTTTTCCACCGTGGTGGCCACTCTCGATGTACTTCTTGGCGTTGTCCCAAGCGCCACCAGAGTTGGCCATGAAAATCGCCAACAACACGCCGCTCACGGTCACACCGGCCACCAAACCACCCAACACGGCGCCACTGGGATCGAGCATACCGGCGATCATCGGCGTCACCACGGCGAGCACCCCAGGAAAAACCATCTGCTTGAGGGCTGCCGCTGTGGAGATGTCGACGCAGCGGGCATAGTCAGCTTTGGCTTTGCCCTCGAGCAGACCCGGAATCTCCTTGAACTGCCGCCGGACCTCGGTGATCATCTCACCGGCCGAACGCCCCACGGCGAGCATGGAAAGGGCACTGAACCAGAAGGGCATCATGGCGCCCACCAGCAAGCCAACCATGACCTGGGGCCGGAGAATATCGATGGCCGACAGGCCCACCTGCTGGCTGTATGCGGCAAACAAAGCCAACGCCGTCAGCGCCGCCGATCCGATGGCGAAACCCTTGCCGATGGCGGCCGTGGTGTTGCCCACCGCGTCGAGCTTGTCCGTACGTCCGCGCACCTCTTTGGGCAGCTCGCTCATCTCGGCGATGCCGCCAGCGTTGTCGGCAATGGGTCCGTAGGCGTCGACGGCCAACTGAATGCCCGTCGTGGCCAGCATGCCCAGCGCCGCCAGGGCGATGCCATAGAGGTCAGCCGTGCTGTAGGCCACCAGGATCGCGCCACCGATGACGGCGATGGGGATCACCGTCGAAAGCATTCCCACGGCGAGCCCTTGAATGATGTTGGTCGCGCTACCCGTCTGCGATGCCTCGGCGATGGCCATGACCGGCTTACGACCATCAGCAGTGTAGTACTCAGTGACCTTGCCGACGATCACCCCAGCAAAGAGGCCCCCGCCCACGGCCGCCAAGACCATGAGCCAAGTGACGGTGTGGGTCTCTGGCCCACGCGGCACGACGATCCCATTCTCGGGCAACAGGGCCCAGGCGATGAAAGCGGTCACGCCCACCATGATCACCGCCGCCGTGATGGTGCCACGATCGAGGGCATGCTGCGGGTTGCCTCCCTCCTTGGTCCGCACCAAAAAGGTGCACGCGATGGAGACGATGATCCCAGCGGCGGCAATGGACAACGGCAGAAGCACGGGGCCCCAGGTCATCTCGCCGGTCTGCAGCAGGTGGAGTTGGACCAAGCCAAGCCCCAAAACGGAGGCGCCGATGATCGAACCGACGAAGGACTCGAACAGGTCCGCTCCCATCCCAGCGACGTCGCCGACGTTGTCACCGACGTTGTCAGCGATGGTCGCGGGGTTGCGGGGATCGTCTTCGGGGATACCCGCTTCGACTTTACCAACCAAGTCGGCGCCGACGTCGGCCGCTTTGGTGTAGATGCCGCCACCGACACGGGCGAAGAGCGCGATGGAGCTCGCGCCGAGGCTGAAGCCCGTCAGCACCTGTAGCGCCACCCCCATGTTGAGCAGTTCAGAGCTGGCGCCAAAGTCGAAGCCCTGGAAGAGCACATAGAGCGTCCCCAGACCGAGAACACCGAGGCCCACCACGCTCAACCCCATGACCGCGCCACCGCTGAAGGCCACTTGCAGCGCTTCGGCCAAACCGGTGCGCGCCGCGTGGGTCGTCCGCACGTTGGCCTCCGTGGCGATCCGCATCCCGATGAACCCAGCCAGTCCAGAACACACCGCGCCAACGACGAAGGAGAAGGCGATGAGCGGATGACTGACATCACTATTCCAGTTCACCACCGCCAGGAGCACGGCCACCACCACCACGAAGATCGCCAGGATCTTGTACTCGCGGCGCAGGAAGGCCATGGCGCCTTCCTTGATGTGACCGGCAATCTCCTTCATGAGATCCGTACCGGCGTCCTGCTTCTTGATCCAGCCTGCGCGTAAGAAGGCAAAAGCCAACGCAAGCACACCTGCCACGGGAATGAAATAAGGTAGGTACTCAATCACCTTGCAACTCCTCTTGTCTCGACGACGCCTTGAAAAGACCGTTCATCTGATTCATCGCAACCTTGGGACCCGCTGTCACACTCACGCGCACCGCCTCCACGCCGCGCGCAAACACTGCCTCAGCACACGCCCACTCATCATCATTGAAGGCGCCCAAAACATGGCCGGTCACATCACCCCTGTCGGGCCGCGCGATTCCAATGCGCACCCGGACGAAATCACCTGAGCCGGTCTCTTTCATGATTGAACGCAGGCCGTTGTGT
Source organism: uncultured Myxococcales bacterium (assembly GCA_964454015.1). GTDB lineage: Bacteria > Myxococcota_A > Bradymonadia > UBA4248 > UBA4248 > CAYVQF01. Next base: position 31,088 of record CAYVQF010000034.1, on the reverse strand, counting down.
CCACCGTGTCCGCCACCGACTTTCACTCTGAGATCGCCCCATGGCAAGTCAATGTCATCGTGCAAGACTATGGTCCGTTCCGGCCCCAAGTCAAAAAACGAATAGGCTTGTGCCACCGAGCGACCGCTGAGATTCATGAAGGTCTGCGGCTTGAGAATGACGAAGGGGCGTTGCTCCCAACCCAAGCCACTCCCAAAGAGCGCACCAAACTTCTCACGGCTCACATCCACGCCCATGGCGTCTGCCACCAGGTCAGCCAGCATGAAGCCTGCGTTGTGTCGGGTCGTCGCATAACGCGCACCGGGATTGCCCAAACCGACAATCAGCACGCGCTCCCCTTTATGCCACGACATTGCCGGACTTCCGTTCATCCAAGGTATCCCACTCAGAAGACCTTCGCCCGGCGAACAGCCCCATTTTCCCAGTGCTACTCGCCGCTGCCTGCCACGGCGCCACGCGGTGCGATGACTTGTGCGAAGGCAGAATCAATCGAGAAAACCACCTCCACCCCTGGGGGGGGCTCGATCTGACTTACTTGAGCGCGTTGTTTCACGTCAAGAGCGGACACATCGTAAACCAGATCTGCCGGGATCGCTGCCGGCAGGCAGCGCACCTTGGCCGTGCGCATGATCTGCCGCATCCGGCCACCCGCAGCCACGCCCTTGGAGCGTCCTACCAACTTGATGGGAACGTCGACCTGCACCAATTTCTCCGGATTCACCGCGTAGAAATCGACGTGCTCCATGCGCCGCGTCACGGGATGGCGCTGCACTGCCTTCACCATCACCCGGCGGCGACTCTTCTCAGTCGAACCATCGACAACCACCAAATCGATCACGGCATTGACCCCTAAAGGACCCGAGAGTACCCGTGTGATCTCAATGGGATCTAGCTCAAGAGCGAAAGACTCGGTCGCGTGCCCATAGCAAACGCCAGGGATCAAACCAGCCATTCGCAGACGGCGCGCCATACCTTTCGTTCCCGCCTCGCGGAGATTGCATTTCAGCTCGAAATTTTCCATCGAAACGCCTCGCCTACCTATTCCTAGGCCGGAACACTCCATCCACTGGAACTACCGGCTCATCATGTCCCATGCACGCTCGATACAGGTCATGGGCTTGACCCCAAATGCGTCTCGCCGCTTCGTTGCGTTGCGGCGCCGCACAAGGCGCTTGCTACTACAACACCCGTTTGGCGCTGTCAATGAATTTCCCAGGACGCCTGATCTTTGTGTGTTCGCCAACCACCCACCGCCAAGCCTGATGCGCTCCCCTTTTTTGCCCTCACCGTCTTCATCGTACACACTCAACCGTCAAGCTGCCCCTTCACCCGGTGCGCGCTCAGGACGAGAAAGGAAGGCAACCTTCCCCGCAACAGGGAGTTCACGATGAAAGCCAGCATCCACGACGCACTCACTCAACCCCCAATGACGCGCTGTGACGTGCCTGCCATGGCTCCCCCCTGCAGGCTACCGACGGCGCTGTCCTCAGAGCTGCGTTCCCGTCTCCCGGGCATGCTCTCCATCATCGGCGCTGTTCTGCTGCTACTGGCCTTCTCCCAGCCTTTGCTGCAGAAGCGCTTCGTCACCGACCAGCTCCTGCCCAACCTCGCCCCAGGCCTATTCACTGGGGACGCCCCGACCACGCCACTGGCGTTGAGCACCCCCCTGAGCACGGGACTGACACGGAGTGCCGCCAGCGCCCCGCACCCTGATCGGCAGAAAGTGCTGGCCCAGATCGACTTGCCGGCCAACGCCCATGGTTTCAGCATTGCCCGCTTTGCGGCCCTGCTCATGAGCGTCGAGCAGTCACCCGCAGCGCGGGGGACCCCAAGCCGCACGGCGGCCAGGCTCTTCTTGGCCGTCTTCATCACGGTCGGCATCTTCGCCTTCTTCACGGCCCTCTTCACGATTCTGCGCCGTTTCTCCGCCCCTGAGCGCATCCAAGCGGGTGTGCAGATCACCTTCGGCCTCGCCACCTTGGCTGTCTTCGTCTTGCCCCTGTTGCTGGTACACGTCGATCCCCAAGCAGCCCAACAGATCATCGCCACCGGCCTCATCCCGGGCGCGATCGGGGCCGCCTTGATTTTTGCGGGTGGAGCTCTGTCGCTGCGTGGTCGCGACTATATCCTCTGCCCAATCGCGGGCTTGCTGGTCCTTGGCGCCGTGGGGACCATGGCCGCCCTCGCCGTGACCCTCTGAACCCCTGCCACCGCCAAGTGCCCGCGGGATTGAAACCCGGCTCAAGCTGTACTATGAACCGCGCGGCAAACCTACGCGACCTGTCCTTGGGCACGGTGGCGTGCTGCTTTGATCCAGGGACACATGCGAAAAAATTTATCTCTCTTCCTCTTCGTCTTCGCCTCTCTCACCTCGCCCTCGTGGCTTCATGGCCAGACCAGCATCGACTACCGCGGCGTGGTGCAGACCGACCTCCGCGTCGCCGTTCCTGGCAATGATGCGCCTGCGGACGCCGCAGACTACCGCATCGAGCGGCTCGATAATTTGGCGCGCCTCACGGCCATGTTGAGTTGGGCCAACGTAGACGCCCTGGTCGACCTCGCCGTGGTTTTCAGTGGACGATCCGAAGTCGATACTTTCGATTCATTGCGTTCCAGACAGGCTGTCGACGCTTACTACTTCGAAAGTGAAGGCCTCTACTTGCAGATTATCGACTTCATTGCTGAGGGCTTCGACCTTCGCATCGGCCGCCAGATCGTCGATTGGGGTACGGCTGACCGCTTCAACCCCACCAGCGTCATCAACGCCTTCGACCTGGAGGATCCCATCGACTTTGGCCGCCGCGTCGCCAACGAGATGATCTCATTGACCTACCACCCGGGCTGGATCATCGAAGGCGAGGTCACGCCCATCCTTGACGAGGTCCACCTGCAACTGGTGGTCGTGCCCCTGTTTCGATCCGCCCTCATTCCCGACAGCGCGCTGCATGCCTTCTCAGAGCCCGACCAGTTCCGCCGTTTCGTCCGCGCCGACTTACTGAAGAACCTCGTGGACGTCCAGAAAGCCTTCCTCGCCAAAGGGGGCGACGTGGTCTACAACGTGCGCGTCCAGCAGCCTGAAGAGGTCATCGAAAACGCCCAGGTTGGCGCGCGCCTAGGCTTCTCGCTCTTCGGTGTGGACTTTGGATTGATGGCCTACCATGGCTTCGATCACAACGTCCAGCCGAAGAACGTGCGCGTCTCTGCCATCTATGAAGGCACGCTTTTCCCTTTGCCTGACCTCAACGACCTCGAAACCGTCATGGAAATGATGAATCGTTTCCCCACCCTGGCCGGACTCGTCGGCTATACCGACGTCGATCTCATTTATCCACGGGTGAGTGTCCTTGGCGCAGACTTCTCTGCCTCACTGGACGCACTCGGGGGAATCGGTATCTGGGGTGAGTTCGCCATGACCTTTCACGACGGCGTCTACCTCGACATCACCATCAACGATCAAGTTTTCCGCGAGACGCAAGTTGAACGCGGGTGGTTCTGGAAGCTGACCGCCGGTCTCGACTACACCTTTACCAAATGGTGGTACATGAACGTCCAGTATCTCCATGGTTTCGTCGACGAGTTTGGCACGGCTGAGCTCGGCGACTACATCGTCGCTGGCTCCGACTTCAAAACGTTCAACGAGCAAGTCTTGATTCGACTCTTTGGCATGATCAACCTGCAGGACACCAGCTTTATCGCCTTCCCTTCTTTGTCCTTCAAATTCTGGCAAGCCACTGAGCTGGTAGCAGGTGCTCTGTTGCATGGCGGCGACCGGGATTCGAAGTTCGGCAACCGCACGGCGGGCCCCAACATCGTGTTCATGCAAGGACGATACTCCTTCTAGGAGGCCATCTCTGCCGGCCAGCGCCGCCCACGCGCCAGAACCTCATGAGGCTGAGTCATGTCTACCCATAGCACTATCGAAGTCGCTGTCATCCCGGTCGCAGGAAGAGGCACGCGCTGGTTACCGGTCTCGCGCTCCGTACCCAAAGAGCTACTCCCAGTGTGGCGTCGCACCGCGGCCTCTTATGCCGTCGAAGAGGCGCTACAAGCGGGCTGCCGTGAGATCGTCTTCGTCGTCTCGCCAGACAAGCAAGAGGTGGTAGCCCACTTCCAGCGGCACCACCAACTGCGAGATGCCATCGGCGACACCGACAGCGAACATCCACAAGAGCTGGCCTGGGACCAGCTTCGGGTGCACGCAGCAGTACAGGAGGAGCCCCTGGGCCTCGGCCACGCCGTGTTATGTGCACGACAGGCCATTGGCAACCGCCCTTTTGCCTTGCTGCTGCCAGACGAAGTGTTGCGCGGCGTACCGGGTGCTACATCTCAACTCATCACGGCAGCCGGGGCTGGGTCCTCAGTGCTGCTCATGGAGGTTCCACCTCAAGACACTGGCCACTATGGCATCGCCAAAGCCGTCGATGCCGACGCCAAGGTCTCTCTCCTGCTCGACATGGTCGAGAAGCCCGCACCGGAGCAGGCCCCCTCCAATCTCGCCATTATCGGGCGATACATCCTGACGCCACGCATCTTTGACCTCCTCATGACCCAAGCCGCTGGCCATGGCGGAGAGATCCAGCTCACCGACGCGCTCCGGCGCATGGCGCGCTGCGAGCCGGTGCATGGGGTGCGCTACGACGGTGTGCGCCATGACGTCGGGCAGCCTCTGGGGCTTCTCGCTGCCAGCGTCGACATCGCCCTAGACGACCCCTCACAAGCAGCTAAAATCAGACGAGAAATTGAAACCATCCTGCGTCGCACGCGCCCCTGATGTCTTGGACCTACATCCGCCGTGCCCCACCGGTCATCCACAGCAAGGTGCCTTTTTTTACTGCAAGCCACCGCCGTGATAGGGTCCATTTTGTGAGCGCCAAAGTGGGTGTCGGCAAGGACGCCGCTTCACCTGGGTGCCACTCGGCCAGGGATGGCGCGTTTTGCGCACGGACGCGCAGGATTCGTACCGTTGCCGCGCTGTGACAAGGATGTCACGTCAGTAGCAACGAAGGCAGATCATGATGAGATCTCGCGTGAAACAGGGCGGCCACAAGTCGCCCTGTTTCCTTTCTTGTCAGCCTTCTGGCCACAAAAAGTCATCCGGGTTGGGGACGATGATGCGGTAAATACCTGCACCATCCGTGCTCCCACTGCCGATCAACACCGCCCTCATCCCCTCGTCTCTCACCGCAAAAACCTCGACCCCAACGCCCACGGCTGGCTCTTGGTCGGGGAGCAGCACCCGCCCAAAGACCACTGAGCTGCGGCCCAAAACGAAGATCTTGGCGCTGGGCTCTGACGCACCCTCCACATAGACCCTTTGAATCAGACGCGGCAAAAGCAGTTGACTCGGTGGTCTAAAGATCAGCTCATGCAGACCCGGCTCTAAACGCAAGACAAACGCGCCATCGGCGCTCGTGTCCGTGCTCGCCTGATTGCCCGCCGCAAAGCCATCCCCAACAGGGCGCGCCATGACATTGACCTTCGCCGCAGGGACCAAAGTGTCCCGCGCAAAGACGACGCCGTTCAACAGCCGCTTGCGGTCCAGTACCAATTGCAGCCCGGCATCGGAGAGAGAGAAGCGATCGAAGTGCCCAGATGCATAGGGACTGCTCTGCTCCACCGTCACTGTCACCGTCAGATCATGCGCCAGATCGACGACCGTGGGCAACATGAGCGTGAAGGCACCCTGCGCGTCCGTGGGCGAGGCCGCCGTCGCCGCAAACTCAATCTCCCGGGCCAAACCTATCGTGCCACGCGCGCTGACGATGGCCCCCGCGACGGGCTGCAGCTCCCCTCGACCGACGACCACCCCATGCACCGGAGAAAAATCTGGAATGCCATGAGCAACCTGCTTCTCGAGCACGAGCTCCACCGAGTCGCTGGTCAGGACATTCGCCGCAGCGAGCTGCTCGGGGGAAACGCTAAAGCCGGCGAGGGTCATCTTGGGAAGCGCCTGGCCTTCTTGCGTAGGCTCGATGAGCAACTGGTACTCGCGCCGCTCGCTCAGCTTCTGCGCGGGCAAAACCAGCTCGAAAGCACCTTCACAGGCCTCCTCGCTCCCAGGGCAAGTCACCGCAGACGACGAGGTGTGCTGGCCATCTACCGTCCGCGCCTTGACCCTGACCAGACGCGCCGGAACCTCTCCATCGCGCTTCATGTAAGACAAGTGCAAGGTGCCCCGCACCACCACCAGGCGCTCATCAGCATTGATGTCCACCAAAGGCAGCGCCACGGTCTGCATGCCACCGCGTCCCAGCTCCCCTTTGATCTCGACACCATAGTAACTGCGACCCGGTAAGCCACTCTCTTCACTCGGCCTGACGTTCACTTCGTAGGTGCCTGGCACCAGCTCCAAGCGTGCCCCTTGGCTGCCCGTCTCGGCCCACACGTCAAGCGTGGTCCCTGCAATCGAGCGCTGCGAACGAAAACGCACCGTCGCCGCGATCGGCTCGGTGCGCCGCGTCACTTCGACATTCACCCCTAGCAAGGGCTGCACGATGATGTCTGGCAACTGTTCACCCGGAACATGCTCCAGTTGGCTAACCTGGCGTGGCGGTTCCGACGCCGAGCCCGAGAGGGTCAACTGAAGGGCAATGGGGGTCACGCTCACCGCCGGATCGACACAGAAGCGAGCCTGGCACTCTAAGCCATCAAGACAATCCCCATGGGTACTACACTCACGCAGCGCCGGGACGCCAACATCTTCACCAAATTCACCACACGCACTCAACATCAGCAGAGCCATCCACAACCATCGCATCGGCGCCAAGGACTGGCTGCACGGCGACTCCGCTGCAAATCTTTGTCTGGATGACTGAACGACCAACATGAACCTCAACCCTTCCCGTTCAAGGAAACGGCAGCATCGGACAACTGCCGTCAAGACGCAGCAACCAACTCACCCACACCACCGGCCGCTCAGCCTCCGTGTCGAAAGGAAGCATGAGCTGATCGGGTCGAAAAAACTCTCCCGTCGCCAAAAAAGGCGCATCTGACAACAGTAAATAGAGCTGATAAGTGCCACCTTCTCTTGCCCACAGCCGGTGCGGCTCCGTACAGGGGGAGTACTGAAAGGTGATGGGATTGTCGTCGCGCTGCTCCGGCAGAATCTGCGCCGGAGTCGTCGCAATGACGAACTGCCCATAGTCCACCACCGTCCGCCAGTAGAGGCGCTGTTCCAAATTGACATCCCTGACCTGGGTAATGGCGAAGGCCCGGATGCCACCATCGTCGAGGTCGATGAGCACCGTGCCCAGACCCGGTCGTATCGCCGTGACTTGGTCGAAAAAGGGTGGGTCATCGGGGATGGCCTCTTCCTCTTCAATGGGCGCCAGAAACAAGCAGCTCGTGCACAGAAGCGCCATGGCGCCACAGAGCAACGCCCCCACACGAGACCGCCACCGCCTGTGCAACCCCCAGGCCAAGTCGAGGATTCCCCCACCAAGCCTCAGGCTCACCCCGCGGCACCGCCCCACGCGCCCTCGCCTGCACGACAAACCCGTCATGGTCAACCTACGACACTACTCCTCGTCTGACTCCAAGTCCTTGTCACCGCGCCCAGATTCCTTCTCCAAATGCCTAAAAATGGTTCGCGGATCGACACCGAGATCCCGTGCCGTTTTGGTACGGTTGCCATTGTTCAGCTCCAAGACCTCGTTGATGTAGCGCCGCTGAAACTCCTCCTTGGCCTCGGCCAACGGCAAAATCGGCTGCAACACTTCAGGCATCAGATCCAGGTCTTCCGGAGATATCAACGCCGTGTCCGACAAGATGGCTGCCTTCTTCAACCGGTTCTCGAGCTGACGGATGTTGCCTGGCCACTGATACTTCTTCATCGCCACCGCCGCCTCGCGAGAGATCCCTTTGGGCACGATGCCATAGTCCTTGCAGAACTTCTCGAGCAGGAAGGTGGCAATGAGCAGCACATCATCACCGCGCTCAGCCAAGGGCGGCAAATGCAAAGCCACCACATTGAGCCGATAGAAGAGGTCCTCGCGAAACTCTCCGTTGCGCACGGCCGCTTCCAGATCCTTGTTCGTCGCGGCGATGACGCGAATATCCACCAAATCGGACCGGTTCCCCCCCACCTTGGTGACTTCGCGCTCCTGCAAGACCCGCAGCAACTTCACCTGCAAATTGATGGGCATCTCACCGATCTCGTCCAAAAACAACGACCCGCCATCGGCCTGTTGGAACTTGCCCATTCGCGTCTGGATCGCCCCGGTGAAAGCCCCTTTGACGTGACCAAATAGCTCACTCTCCAACAAGTTCTCTGGGATGGCGCCGCAGTTGATCACCACGAAGGGCCCTTTGGCCCGTCCCGAACGCAAATGAATCTCATGGGCAATGAGCTCTTTCCCCGTCCCCGTTTGCCCCTCGATCATCACGGTCACATCCGTCGGCGCAATCTTCTCGACCCGGCGATAGACCTCGCGCATGGCAAAACAGTTGCCGATGATGCTGCCAAAACGAATCCCCGCGATCTGCTCCTGCAAGGTCGCATTGCGCAACTGAAGATCGTTGACCAACAACGCGTTGGCCACGATCAGCGAGGCCTGCCCGGCAAAGACCTGCAGCAAGCCCAAGTGCTTACGATTAAATAGATTCACGACATTGTCGTTGCCCACATAGAGCAGGCCCAGCAGCGTCCCACGATCGAGCAAGGGTACGCACATGACGCTGCACAGCTTCAAATTGATGACGCTCAATGAGCTGGCGAACTCGTTATCGTTCAGCGCGTCGGAGACAATGACGCTCTCCTTGGTCCTGATCACCTTCTCGACGATGGAGTCGGAAATCTGTCCCTCGGCGTTCAACACGGTCTCGCGTTTCATGTTCCGCGCGACCTTGACCTCCAGAGAGCCTCCCTCGACGAGGATCAAAAATCCCTTGTCGGCATTGGTCAGAGAGATGATGTGATCCATCAGCGAGTTCAGTAAGTCTGGCACCTTGTACTTCGTTGCCAACTCTCGCGAAAACGAATGGAGCTTCTCATAGGCCTCTAGCTGTTCCGCCGTAATGTCCTCATCGCGCTGAGCCGGCTCGTCGTAGAGGAGAAAGGTGCTCTCCACCTCCTTGAGGCTCAGCACATCCCGATGCGCCAAGCGCGTTCGCTTCTTGACCCGGCGACCATTGACGTCCACCACCGCTTTGCGCGACACCGGCTCGACATAGAACCCCATGCCATCAAAGTGTATCAGCGCGTGGGTCTCTTCCAGTTCTCTGTCGTCGAACTGAATATCGTTCTCTTCCCCGGCCCCGAGGCTCGTTACCTTTTTGTACAGGGGGTACAGACGCGATTTCCCATTCGCCTGTCGAATACTGATACTCGGCATGGAATCCCTCTCCTCTTCACCACTACGATTTCCGGCCTGCTGCCTGCCGCGAATTCTCCCCCAAAGGAAGCTGCGTAACAAGAGCGCCCACATATCATTACCAAGTCGTACGCACCTAGGCCACCCAGCACGCCACGCGAACCACCCTCACGGCGCAGCCTAAAGTGCCGCAACCGGCCATTCAACGGCTAAGACCGAGACGCTGCATCACTGCCTGCATGTCGGCCCACACCAGCGCCTTGGCCTCGGGGTTGCGCAGCAAATAGGCCGGATGAAGCGTCGGCATCAGCGCTATCCCCCCGTAATCACGCCAGCGACCACGTACCCGCGTCAGCGGCTCACGAGAACGGAAGAGGGCATGCAGCGCGACGCGCCCCAGGGAGACGATCACCTCGGGTCCCACTGCCTGAATCTGCCGCCGCACAAAGGGTTCACAGGCTGCCACCTCGTCTTCTTCGGGATCGCGATTGTTGGGCGGCCTGCACTTCACCACATTGGCAATATAGACCTCTTCCCGCCGGAGCCCCATGGCTTGAATGATCTTCTCGAGAAGCTGCCCTGCAGCTCCCACGAAGGGACGCCCCTGGCGGTCTTCCTCCGCCCCAGGACCCTCACCGATGAAAAGAAGCCGAGCGTTCGCCGCTCCTTCGCCAAAGACAATCTTCTTGCGCCCCAAGTGCAGCTTGCACCGTTCGCACTCACCCAAAGCCGCGCGAATCTCGCTCAGGGGCTCCGCGCGCAGCGCCAAGGTATTCGACGCTGGCGCCTTGGTCTCGACCTCAGCAAGGGCACGAAACGACTGCAACACTGAAGGCCGCACCGCTGGCTCCGCTGCCACAGGCGACACCGGGGGCGACGACTTGGCCACTGGCGACGCTGCCACCGCTGCGCTCCCTCTCCCAGCCTCCCCGTGACCGCCGCCCACCCCCTGACCAAAGTACTGCGCCGCTGTATCCCAGTCGCTTGGGGCTTCGGGGCAAGCGCTCGCTCCCAGCACCACCTGCCCTTGAAGCCAACCCCGCAACTCGCCCACGGCATCCGCCAACACCAAACGCAGCAGCGCCCGGGCATCTCCGTCGTGACCTTCGCCTGGCCCAAATTCCCCCATCAGAGCTCCCCTGCAGGTGCAAGATGCGCCGCCAGATCGCGCAGCACCGCCATGGCCACCGTGACCTTGTCACCCGGGCCCCATTGGCCACGCCACCCCCCGGCGCCAAAACCAAAGAGCTCCACCCCATCCCCCCCAAAAGCATCGCCCTCGGCGCAGCGCACCCAATTGGCCAACACCACATCACAACCTTTGGCCACCAACTTCGCCTGGGCGTGCGCCTGCAGATCATGCGTCTCCGCCGCAAAGCCCACCATGATGGGCGTGCGTCGACCTTCCGTCTGGCGCCAGCGACACTGTTCCGCCAAAATATCCACCGTCCGGATCAAAGTCAGCGGCCACTGCTCGTCAACCTCCCCCACATCTTTCTTACGCTTCTTCTCGTAAACCTCGGGCACGCGCCAATCCCCAACAGCGGCGCTCATGAAAAGCCACTGCGCCGTCGAAGCCCGCGCCGCCAGCGCCTGCCGCATCGCCTCGACAGACTCCACCGCCACGTCCTCTTCTAGCCGCAGCCAGGCGGGTACCGCCACATCGACACCGCGCACCAAACGCACCACCGCACCCATCCTCAGCGCCGCCCGGGCGAGCGCCAAACCCATCTTGCCACTCGAAGGATTGGCGATGAAGCGCACCGCGTCCAGGTACTCCCGAGTAGAGCCCGCACTGATGAGCACCTCCTGACCGAAAAAAAGCTGCGGCGTCAGGGCCTGCACCACCGCCTCGACCAGCCAAGCCTCGGCCGGCTGGCGACCTCTTCCCACCACGCCACACGCCAGCTCGCCCGCATCGGCCTCCACCACCCAAACACCCCGCTCGCGCAAAACCGCCAAATTGTGCTGTGTCGCGGGGTGGGCGTACATGTTGCAATTCATCGCCGGAGCCACCACCAGAGGGGCGCGCGTCGCCAGCAATAAGGTGCTCGGCAAGTCATCGCACAGGCCAGCAACCATGCGCGCCAGCAAATTGGCAGTCCCTGGCGCGACGAGCACCACCTCGGCCCAATCAGCCAACGCGATGTGGTTGATGACCGTGCCCTGCTCGAAGAGCTCACAAGCGACGGGATGACCGCTCAACACAGCCAACACCTCGCGGCTCACGAAGTGCATGGCACATGCCGTCATCACACAGCGCACCTCAGCACCAGCCGCTTGCAAGGCACGGAGGAGCATCGGCGCCTTGTAAGCGCTGATACCACCACTGACGACCAACAACACGCGGCGACCCGCAAGACACGTCATCCTGTCGCCCTCCTTTCGCGGTTGCGCCCGAAGCCCCGGCGGGCCCCCCCCCTACGCCTTCACTCAGCGCTCCCGACGCTTGCGCAGCTTGTACCGCTTGCGGCCATCATGCTCGCCATCGGGGATGATCTCGAAAAGCTGCAAGGCCAACTTGCGAATCTTCCCGGTGCCTACCTTGATGTAAGCCCAATCTTCGTCTTCAACCCGCGCCACCCTGCACTCTCCAAGCGTCGGGTGGTCGAGAATATCTCCAGCAACGATCGGTATCTCGGCCACGCCCTCGTCGTCCTCATCATCGTCGTCGAGGACTGCCCGAGAGGACGGCGTCACTTGCACACTCTGCGCCCGCGCCGCTGCCTTCTGCCACTCCTCCTTGGAACGCACTGAGGACGCTGCGACTGCTGGCACGGCGACCGCCGGAGACGCCGCCACGGGCACCTCCACCACCTCCACCGCGGCCTTCTCCGCGAGCTGCAGCGCCGGCAACGGCTCCGTTGGCGAACGCTCTGCCGCATGTCCCTCTTCGCTGTCCCGCCGTACACGTCCGCGGCGAATCACCGTCGGCTCCCGCTTGGGAGGCAACGCCTCGAGGCCCTCAGCAGGCGTCCGCTCAGTCTCGCCCACGGCGAGTAAGGGTTCGACCGAAGAGGCATCGGCCTGCCCTCGCTGGAGCGGCGCCTCAGGCGTACTCATGGCCGCCAGATCCGACGCCCCAATGCGATTCCACAGCGGCAACCCCGTCGACGCGTCATAGGTACGCTCGAGCAGCAAATCATCGTAAGCCGTGAAACAGAACTCAAAGGCATGCACCCGCGCCGCGCTGATGTGACCGCCAACGGTGTGGTGCTGTCCATGGCCAGCGTATCCGAGGATCGCCGACGCATTGACGATAATCTCCCCCCCAAGGGTCGACACGTTGCCATGCAAGCCCAACACCTCGAGGGGCGTCTCGGCACAGAACCACGAAGCATACTTCTGGCCACCAGGAACGAGCTCTTGCAACTCTACGGAGCTAAAAAAACCCAATCCGTGAAAACTACCCGCACGCACCTTCTCTCGCAGACAGAGGCGCCGAATGCCCTCGACCAGCTCCTCCCCCTTCTCCAAACGACCTACGATATGCCGAACTCGGACACTGGTACCGTACTTCACAGAGACTCCACCTACTTGGAAAATCCAGCGACGATCTCAGCGCCAACAAGACGCGATCGGGAAATTACCCTAGCAAGCTCGTCCGAATCTTGTCAACGACTGCACTTTCCCTTTTGCCATCACCGTTGTCAGCCCACACCTACAGGCGTATTCCATATCCCAGCTCACTCTAGCCACGGGTGAACTCGACACCCTCTGCGCTCCTCTGCTAGGCTCCCATTGCGGACACCTTGCCTTACCGCAACGCCCCGTCCAAGTCGTATACCAAAGCATGTCAGTGCCTCCAGCCCCCCTCTCTGCCACAGTCTTCATTTTCGCCACGCTCTTCGGCACTGCCTGTGAACGCGGCCACGAAGACCATCCGCCACCCTTCCGCCCCTTGGTCTACACCGAGAGCCCCGCGCAAGAAGAAGCAGAGCCCCGAGAAGACACCAATCTGCCCATCTGTGTCGCCCCCGAGGATCTCGGCCTCGCTCTGTACCAAGCGCTCGTCGAGCACGACCACGAACGCTTCGTCTCCCTCTTCGTCACCGGGCCAGAGCTCACGGACCTCATCCGCACCCCTGAAGATCGCGCTGCCCGCGACGCCACTGCCCTCCTCGACAAAAGCCAAGCCCTGTGGTCGCTGTTCACCCCTGCCCTCGCCGCCGAAGAAGCCGTCGGGGGCCTCGATGCCCGCCTCCGCCTCCTCGACTTCCGCATCGGCAAAGGCCGCAATCTCGCCGGAAAAATTGCCAAAGCGGGCGCTGACGAGGTCCATCAGCATTGGGGCAACGACCTCCGCCTCGAGCTGCGCGGGAGCGACAAGACCTTTGTCATTCGGGTCCAGAAAATCGTCAAAACCAAGAACGGCTGGAAAATTGCTCAAGCTCTCGAAATCGACCCCACCCTCCGCACCTACCTCGAAGCGGGCATGCACCTCAAATCTGAACTCCTCACCAGCGAACACTATCCCTTCCCGCTCGAGGTCGGCAACTACTGGAAGTACCGCCTCGACCTCGAACAGGGCCAGGAAGACGCGACACCAAGCGAAGAGAATGCCGCCACCAGCGACACCGGCGAGGCCAACACCCGCCTCACCGCCAAGACGGTCACCGTCGCCATCACGGACATCATGCACCGCGATGGCTATCTCATCGCCACCTTCGAGCGCGAGCTCCGTCACCTCGAACGTGAGGCTTCCACCTTCGCCTATCTCGTGACACCCCGCGCCATCTACCCTTGCACCCGCGATTGTCGCTACAACGTCGACTCCGTTGGTTATCTCCTCGGCTACATGAGTCAGCAAACCCCTCTCTTCGTCTTCCCTCTGGAGCCCGGGAGGGCCTGGGGCAAGGCAGGTCGCGCCCACGCACGCAATCGCTATGAGGTTCGCGACAAGCCGGCGGAAAGAACCGTGGTCCCCGCGGGTGCCTTCGCCAACCCCACGGTCATCGTCGGATCCATCGAAGAAGGCCGAGAGGAACGCTACTTCGTCCCCGGCACTGGCATCGTCAAGCGCGTCTTGCGTTCCGGCGTCGGTCCCAAAGAAGAAGAGCTCATCGACTTCCGCCTCATCCTCTGATCTCGCCTCAATGCACGCGCTTGTCCCCAGGGGCTGAGCTCAACGACAGCTCGCCGAAGAGCTTCTCGTGGTGCCCTATCGCCTCCCCCAACGCGTGCACCAGGCGCTTGGCCTGCCGCGGTGCCATGACCACCCGGCTCTGCACCTTCGCACCCGCGTTCCCAGGCTGCAAAAAAACGAAATCCAATACGAATTCGTTCTCCGTCTGGCTGATCATGGTCAAGTTGGCATAAACGCCCTGGGCCTTGACATCGTCGATCTGCACCTGCAAGCGCTTCGGTTGCGCTCCCTCTCGCTCACCCATCACCACCTCCTCCATCAAGACGCACTCGCACAGCTCTGGCACTGCTGCGCCCAAGGCATCTCCTCCAAGACCACCAACGGCAACGCCACGCCACACTGCTCACAACAGCCATAGCTGGCATCGCCACTCTCCAGCTTCACCCGCTGCGCATTCAGCAATTGCAGATAGGCCCGAAGCCTGTCCTCCAAACGCTGCCGAGGCGAACCCGCCAACAACCCGGGAAAAGCCGACAAGTCGGGCGACTTTCCCGCCATCAACGCCGCCAACTGCGTCGCCACCAACTGACCCCGGCGGAGCAGCTCCGCCCTCAACCGCGCCCGGATTTCTTCATCGAAACGCATCGTCCCTCCAAAGTCCCCCCAAATCGCACCCCCAACAACCTCCACCTGCTAGCGCCCAAAGCACCCCAACGCTATGCTGGACTGGCTCCCATCGTCCTCCTACCGCGGAGATCCCTATGTGGCGCACCGGGCTATGTCTTTTCTTCATTTGCTTTTTTTCCTGGTCCACCCACGCCCAAGAGATTCATCTCGCTGGGCTCGACGCTAGCCCACCTGCTTGGCCCCACGACATCCCGTGGGCAAACTTGCTCGAACTCTACGAGCAGAACGCGGACCTGGCCATGCTCCATGAGGCGGTGCATCTCGGCCAGGGTCGCCACTTCCTCTGGGGAACTCGCTGCGAGAGCCACGCCCCAGGCTGTCACGGCCTGGCTTTGCTCGTCGACTTGGACGAAGCCGGCAAGGTGGTCAAGAAAAGTGAGCGACGTCTCTTCAACGCACCCACCTACACCCAGCGCGGCCAGGATTTCTCCATCGGGGCCGTCACCACCCTCGTCATCGACGGCACCCAAGCCATACTCCTCTCCTGGACCCTCTGCGCCAAACCAGAACCGGCGCTGGGGCCCCCTTGTGAATCCTACCATGCCATCCTCCGCGCCAATGACCTCCAACTCTTATGGGAAGAGCCCACCCTGGCCGACGGTGCAGGCGCCCAGACCACCTGCAATGCCACCCTCAGCTTTGTCCGCCCACACCAAGACCAACCCTGGACACTGCGCCTTCTCCGAGACTGTTGGGCCGCAGCCTGCCGCGTTGACCCCCAGTGCGGCCTGCCGCGCCACCAGAGCCAGCGCAACTTTTACTTCGACCCGGCCACGGCGACCTTCGTGGCTCAGTGACCCTCTCGCTACGTTGACAAGCCCATGAACACCTCCCACTGGTTCCATGTCGGCCGCGCCGACGGGCGCAGCATCGCCGTCCGCACCCATGGCCACGCGCACAAGCCCGCCGTGGTCCTGTCCAACGGCATTGGCTGCACCGAGGCATTTTGGGCGCACCTCGTCGACGCCCTCTGCACGGACTTTTGGGTCATCGAGTGGTTCTATCGCGGCCACTACATCTCTGAACCCGCCAGCGACCCCCAGGCCTACCGCGTCGAAGATCTCGCCTTGGACCTCGAGCACATCCTGGCTCAACTCCAAATAGAGACAGCGGTCTTTTGCGCCTTCAGCTTGGGCGTCATGGTCACCCTCGCCCACTACCGGCTCAACCCAGGGCGCCATCGCGCCATGGTCCTCATCTCCGGCACCTACGCCGATCCCTTCCAGGCCATGTGGCGCGGCGCCCTGCGACCCCTCATCCTCGCCACGTTGGCCGTGGGACGGCGCATCCCGCGCCTGAGCCGACGCGTGCTGCGCCACGGCCTCCGCAGCCCCTTCGCAGTGACCATCGGCCAACGTCTCGGCTTCATCGAAGCCAACGTGCCCCGTGACCACTGTCGAGGCTACTTGGCCCGCCTCTCCACTATCCAGCCCCAGCCCTACCTCACCATGATGCACGCCATGAGCGCCTTTGACGCCACAGAAATCCTGCCCCGTGTCGACGTACCTGTGCGGGTTATCGCCGGCACCCATGACCACATGGCGCCGTTGCCAATCATGCAAGCCCTGGCCGACGCCATCCCCCAGGCGAGCCTCCACGTCATCCCCAACGCGTCACACACCTTGCTCTTCACCTTCGCCGCAGAGATCTCTGCCGAGATCCGCGCTTTTCTCAACCTGACCCTTGACGCCACCAACGCATCAGGGCCAAGCCCAAGGCACGACGCAGCAAACGCGCAGACTTAGCGGTTGCATACCAATCGGCGCGCCTTGTCCTGAAAGAGGACTTCTGCCTTATTGGGCGCTTGCATCGCATAAACCACCCCTAGGCCAAAGGAGGGATGATTCACCAGATCCGCGACCCGGAGCTGGCACTTGACGTGGTAGTCCACCGACGTTCCATTGCTGTTGGCGTTCGTCAGCCGCTTCCAAGCCGCCTCTGTGCTCGCCGCGCTCGCCAAATCCTCAGGACTCACCATGGCCCGCGACACCGCGGCCTGGGCCTTGGGACGTGGCTTCTGCACCGCTTCCCGCGGATGCTCATCATGGCACTCGGCACACATGATGATCTGTTGTTCATCGTCCTCGATCAGCGCATGTGGCCTCTTGGCAGCACAGGAAGGACACCACGCCTCCATGTAGTCCACATCGCCCAAGTCGTCGGGCAGCACCTCATCGTCACTGTCGAAATCATCCATCAGCAACTCGTCATCGAGATCGCTCGCATCCAGGGTTGCATCGTCGATACCCGTGCTCACCTGACACCTCCTCGTCCTGTGGCCATAGACTTCCCTTCGAGCTCCCCGCCAACAGCCTCCCGCTGCAGCTTCGTCTTCTTGGTGACGCTATATACACAACACTGGGCTCTCGACAAGCGCAATCCACAACGAAATGGATTCAGGGGGCGATTCCCGACAACACCCGACCCCATGGGCCGCGCCGAGGGCCAACAATGGCCTATCCCGTCTGCCCTCACACGCGCCCGCCCAACCACCCCCATCAAGCGCTGCCTGGGGGCGGCTCGGGTCCCTCCACCGCCAGCATCGTCGCCGGCGAAGGCGCCTCGCCCGTTTCACCGCGCCTGGCGCGGGAGAGTAAGAACAAAAAGAGCGTCTGGATGATCGAAGCTACGGGAACGGCCAGAAGCGCCCCAAAAATCCCGTAGCCGCTCTCCGCCGCGACCAAAGCAAAAATGATCACCACCGGATGAAGCTGCGAGCTTGACCCCACGATCTTGGGGGTCAAGAAGTTCGCATCGATGAAGTGAACGAAGAGAATCCACACCAGAACCAACAACGCCGTTGAAAAGCCCTGTACCAAGCCCATCAGCACCGCTGGAATCGTGCTGATGATGGTGCCGAAGATCGGGATGAGGCTCAGCACACCCGCGATAATCCCCAACATCAGAGCGAAATCCACGTCCAGCACCCACAGGCCCACGCCTGTAGCCACACCATTGATCGAGCAAATCACCAACTGCCCGCGAATGACCCCGGACAGGCCGCGATTGAGCCGTTGCAACAACTCCTCATAAGCGCTGGAGTAGAGCTGGGGGATGAGGGAGCGCACGAAGCCCATGATCCGCGGCAAATCGATGGAAATGAACGCCGCCACCATAAAGGTCAAAATGAGCATCACGAAGGCGCCAATCACAAACTCCAACAACGACTGGATCAGCCCCAAGAGATCACCTGCATAGGCGCTCCCGCTCTCCACGGCCGTCGACAGACCGCGCACGATCTCGCGCTCCAAAGAAAAGCGCGTCCGGCTTGACTCTGGCGTCCCCGGGGCCACGAAACGCAAGGCGTACGAACCATCGTCTGCAGGCTGGACCCGCAGCTCGTTCTCGCCCATGAGCACCGCCATGCCCCCGCTGACTGGGTCGCGCACCAGGGTGAAGGCCACGCGACTCGCATCCCAGCCGCCAGCACCGCTGCCGCCATCGGGACGTATCTGCGTCGCCAGCGAGCGCTCGCTGCCAATCAACAACAGCGGCTGCCCGCCAGAGGTGTCGACCGCAGCCAAGACATCGATGTCTTGGGCCCGGTCGGCTTCGGCAAAAGCCTCACCCACCACCGCCCGCGCCTGCACGATCACCGCCTCGACATCTTCATCGGGCGTATCACCGAAATAGCCGAGCACCGCCTCGATCCGCTCGCTCCAACGCGGCAGGTGCCGCTCACGCACCTCATTGAAATAGCGCGGAAGCTCCTCGGCAGCCTTGGTGATCTCCATGGTCAACGCTGGCACGAAGGCCACGGAGAACAAGGTCACCGCCGTGAAAAACGTGATGTAAACCGCAACCACGGCGCCCCAGCGCGGGATCCGACGCCGCAGCAAACGCACCCCCGTCATCCCCCGGACCATGGGCTCCATCAAGTACACGATGACCACCGCTAGAATGAACGGCAGCATCACGGCCCGGAAGATGTAAAGCACACCAAAAAAGAAGACAAAGGCCAAGACCGGGACGGTCAGCCGCTGGCGCAACTCCTGCCAACGCTCCGGCAACAGAGAGCCCCCTTTGTTCTCCGAACCTTGGCTCATCCCTTCTCCCACTCAGGAGGCGGCCTTCTTCCCCTTCACCGGAAGCGATCCGCGAAAGAAAAACCACATCCCCGCCGCCAAAATCCCCACCGAAATCAGCCCTACTATCCCGCCCCAAAACCAATACGGCAAAAAGAGCGCCTCCGAAATGTGCGCCACGTCCGAGGGCATCCGCCCCTGGGTGGTCTCGGCGTACGCCATGAACAAGTAATTACCGCGCGAAAACACGGACAAGCTGAGCTGGATCCCTAAAAAAACCACCACCAACTGCGCCCACGCCTCCGAGGCAAAATGCGCCAGCGCCAGCAAAGCCGCACCGAGCAACAGCACGTAGACCACCCCGAAGGCATTGCGCACGAATAGCAAAACTGACAACAGAGCCAAACCACCGCAGACATAGAGCACGGGCTTGGCCCACGACCGATGACGCCCCAGCGCGAAGAGCAAGGCCCCAAAAAAAGCCGGCCCCAACAACCCGCCCGCAGCCACCCAGGCCCGCGCCAGCGCCCCATAATCCCCCGCGTGCCAAGCCACGCCGCTGCCGTTGGCCCACATCTCGAGCTTGACGAATCGACCGCCAACCAAGATCGCCGCCAAACCGTGCCCCATCTCGTGCACGTAGGTCGACAACAAGGTCAGGGGCAAAATCACCTTATCCCCGTAGGGAATGAAAAACAGCACCAAGGTCACGCCAGCAGCAGCCCCCAGCGCCGTCGCCGCCGACTTGGTGTTCACTTCCTTTCCAGAGACGCCCTTCATCGCCCCTTCCTCCTCTTCACTGCGCCCATCAGTGGAGCCCGCACGTCAATGTGGCCGCTAGCGCCGACCGAGTCAATGCCCCCTGCAGCTTCCCTGCTGGGATCACCCGCCGAAGGCGGCGGCCTCCAGCCCCCCCCAAGGCATCTGACCTCGATTGGGCTGCGCCACGACGACCACTCACCACCCGTGCGCCGCCACGGTCTCCATGAACGCCTCCTTGGGCGCACCGTAGTCGCCCCACACCTTCTTGTCCCAACGCTCGCCCCAGCGCGCGCACGGCACCAGCGCATCCCGCATGGCGCGGTGCGCAATGGGAAGCTGCGCCCGCAGGTCCGGCCCACCTAGACTCTCTTCGATGAGATGTTGCAGAGCATCGTTGTCACCGCCCCGCAAGGTGTAGTGGTAATCCCCAACGGCCAAGGCGCGCTGCGGCGTACTGCGCTGGGCACAGGCGACAAAGGTCTCGCGCCACAACCCCTGACGCACCAAATCCAAGAGCGAGCGGCCCTGATAGCTCTCGTCATGGGGCCACCCTACCGCGTCGACAATGGTCTGGTGCACGTCGATGAGCTCCACCAGCCCGGGCCACTGCCCACGCGGCCAATCACAGCGCTCACAGCCCATGATCACCGGCAGCCGCAGCACCTCGGCCTCCAAAGCACCGCCATAGCCAAAGGCCGGGCTCTCCCCCAACGCCTCGCCGTGGGTCCCCAAGACCACCACCATCCCCCCGGGCTTGTGCACCTGCCAAGCCGTCAACAAGCGACCCAAATGCCCATCGATGTCGTGCAGCTCCGCGTCATAGAGCGCCCGCAAGTAGCGCAGCTCCCCCAAGGCCAGCGGCGGTGTCAGGGTCACGGGATTGGCCAACAGCGCCGCATCTTGCGCGCCCGTATAGGGCTCCGGATGAAAGCGCGCCAGCGACTCCGCCGTCGGCTGATGTGGCAGGCGCAACCCCGCGAGGTGCACCACGACCAAAGAATGCCCTGCCCCCGCCGCGCTCAAGTCCCGGATCACCTCATCCACCAGCACATCCGTCCGCGCCGCCACCCCCTCCTCCTCGGTGAGGTTGCGATAATGGGCAAAACCTTGGGTAAAACCGCGCCGCGCCACCACGAAGGGGTTGGTCGAATAGAAGCGCGTCGCCCAGCCAGCCTCCGCTGCCGCCTCACCCAAGGTCACCAGGGAGGTCCGCACATGGGTCTCCGTATCCAACACCCCATGCCGATCCGGCTGGGTCCCGGTCAACAAGGACACCATGGGGACCACCGAGCCGCTGCCTGCCCCCAACGCCGTGAAGGCCAGACCGCGCTCGGCCGCCGCCGCCAAGTGCGGCGCCACGGCCGGCTCACGTGGCAACAAAAGACGATCCGCGCGCAGAGCATCCACGGCCACCACGAGGACATCAGTGGGCCGCTCCGCGTCGGCCACCGGCGCAAGCGCGCCCCGTGACAACACCAAACGAGGCTCACCCAAGTACACCGCAGGGCGGCGACCCGTTGCCCCCTGCGCACCGGGCGTCACGGCAAAGGTCAAACGCACGGCTTGACCCCCAAGGGCACTCAAATCAGCCTCGACGCGCCGCCACCCACTCCCAGGCTCGACCTCATCGGCCCAGATGACCACCTCACGACCATCATCACAGCGCGCCTCGATGCGCAACTGTGGCGCTTGCTGCGACCAGGGCCCCGGCGCCACCTCCGCCACGAAACGCGCCCCCTGCGGTACCACCACATAGGCATCCACCCGCAGCGGCGAGCCCAACGCCAGCGCCCGCCGACGGCTCCCCAAGACCCGCGCCTCCTCCAAGCCAATGTCCTGCAGAACCGCCGCCTCCTCCAGCCCCTCCGCCGCCTCACGCCGCACCAGACGCACCTGATCGAAACGCGCCGCCACCCGATGCGCCCCCTCAAAATAAGAACCGGCAAAGACAAAAGTCAGCGTGTTCTCTCCACCTTCCACCAGCGCACCCGGCGGCACGGGCACCCGCACGGTCTGCCACGCCGGGCTCAGCTCCACCGTCGCGATCGCCCCATGACCATTGAGGCGCACCTCGACCCGACGGTTGACCTTGGGCCGCAGCCGCACCAACAACACCCAGGACGCATCCCCGAGGACCCCCTCGGGCACAGGAAAGCGCAGCGACGCGCTCTGCCCCTCATTCCACACCAGCCAACGCCCCGCCAACCAAGGTAACTTGGCCGCCTCGGCCTCCGCGTCGCTCACCCGCTCTGCCCCAAGCCACGGCGCACGCCACAGCCCTTGCACATATTTCAACGCCATCGGGTGGCCCAAATCAATCCCCAAGCCCTCCTCCCAGAGATGCAGACTCAGACGCCCATCATAAAAATTCACCACCGTGACTTCGTCCTCTGCAACCACCTCCCCAGGGCGCTCGCTCCCCGATAGCGCCCACCTCTCGTCCGCACTCAGCGCCGCCAAGGGCGCCGTCTCTCCTTCAGTCACCCCTACCCCACCGCCCGAAGCGCCGGGAGCGACGGGCGCCGCGCCCTCACAGGACACCGCCACCAGGCACCACACCAGCCCACCGAAAACCAACGAAGAACGCCAAAGCCCTTGCATCTGCCCACACCTCGCTTCCACCCGGGACGGCTCTCAGGCCCCGTCGGGCCTGGGTATAACACGACGGCGCGCCTCGGTCATGACAAAGCCACAGCGCGCCCGATTGACGTCGGCACCGCCCTGTCACATCTTGACCACCACGCCCGACAAGGGTCGGGCTCAGGGAAGGAAAGAACATGCACGATCTCAAACATCTCATCGATCACATCGAAGTCTACCGCGAGCGCCTCGCCACCCGCGGCCAACAAGTCGATTTCAGCACCATCGAATCCCGCGCCCACAGACGCCGAGAGGTCATCGTCGCCTTTGACCAACTCCGCTTTGAACAGCGCCAAGCCAGTGACGCCATGCGCTCGGCCGACAAGAGCAGCGAAACGACCCGCGCGCTGCGCGAGCAGCTCAAGGAGATGAGTCAGACGCTGAAAAACCTGGAAGCCGAGAAGGCCACCATCGAGGCCGAGCTCGCCGAAAGCCTCCTCTATCTTCCCAACCTCCCGCACAGCAGTGTCCCCGTTGGCCCCGATGAGACGGCCAACCAGGAAGTCGAGCGCTGGGGCGAGCCGCGCACCTTCGACTTCAACCCCAAAGCCCACCCGGAGCTCGGCGAAGCCCTGGCCATCCTCGACTTCGAAAGGGGCGCCAAGGTCGCCGGGGCGCGCTTCACCTTCCTGCGCGGTCACGCGGCGCGCTTGGAGCGCAGCCTCATCAACTTCATGCTCGACGTCCACACCAGCCGCGGCTACCAAGAAATGATGCCCCCGGTCCTCGTCAACCGCGCCGCCATGACCGGCACGGGCCAGCTCCCGAAGTTCGAGGATGACGCCTTCAAGACCAACAACGACCTCTTCCTCATCCCCACCGCCGAAGTGCCCGTCACCAACTTCCACCGCGACGAGATCCTCGATCCCGACCTGCTCCCCCTGCGCTACGTCGCCTACTCGCCCTGCTTCCGCCTCGAAGCAGGCAGCTATGGCCAAGACACCCGCGGCCTGATCCGACAACACCAGTTCAACAAGGTGGAGCTGGTCAAGTTCGTCCGACCGGAAGACAGCTACGCCGAGCTCGACGCCTTGGTCCAAGACGCCGCAGAGATCCTGCGCCGCCTCGGCCTGCCCTATCGCGTCATGGCCCTCTCTTCTGGCGACATGGGCTTCTCTGCCGCCAAATGCTTCGACCTCGAGGTGTGGCTGCCGGCCCAGGGCAAGTATCGGGAGATCTCGAGCTGCTCCAACTTCGAAGCCTTCCAAGCCCGGCGCGCCAACATCCGCTACCGACCTGCCAAAGGAGAGAAGCCGCGCCACCTCCACACCCTCAACGGCAGCGGCCTGGCCATCGGACGAACTCTGGTGGCCATCCTCGAGAATTACCAGAACGCCGATGGCTCCGTCACCGTTCCTGAGGCCCTGCGACCCTATATGGGCCTGGATCACATCGCTCCCCCCGCGAGCTGAGGTCAATATGGCGCGCAAAGGAAAGAAGAAGGGCACCCCGGCAGCCCCAGAACCCAAAGAGAAGGCCTTCGAGCATCGTCCCTTTGCCGTCCTGACGCCACCCAAAAACGCCAAGGGAAGCGGCGCCGCGCTGCCACACCACAACCAGCGCCCCGCCCCTTCACCCTCCCCAGCGGCCTCGCCATCGCCGCCAACGCCCCCGCCCGCAGCGCCCGTGGCCGACGGCGATCTCTTTCGCCAGGCCGTCGACAGCCTGGACCAGGCCGATATCTTTGGCGAAAAGTTTTCCGAACGCGACCTCCCTCGACCACCTCGCAACAAAGCCAACGCGGCCAACACCTTGGACCCACTCGAGAGAGAGATCGCCGTCTTCACCGAAATCATGGCGGGCGACCACATCCGCCGCCTGCCACCTGCCAAGGCGCGCCGCGTCCCGCTCCAATTGCAACCCCAGCTTCAACCCACTCCCGCGCCGCGCACGCCCGCCCTGAGTGACCTCAAAGAACGCAACCCGCGTGGGCTCCTCGAAGCTGCCGAGAAGGCCGAGAGAGAGGCGACTCTGCCATCCACCTCATTGCGCGGTCTGACCCGGGAACCGGCCATGATCCGCCTCACCGCCTTCCTCCAGCAACAACACCGTGCCGGGGTTCGCCTGGTGCGGATCGTCACCGGCAAAGGACACGGCTCTGAAGCAGAGCCCGTGCTCAAGGGGCTCACCGCCACCCACCTCGACGCCGATCCTCTGGTGGCGGCCTTTGCCGCCGATATCGATCGCGACGGCGACTTTGGCTCCTATATCGTGCGCCTGAAGCGCTCCTAGAGCGAATCTCTGCATGCCCCTAAGCGAATGCGGTGCACGACGAGCGGTGCTTTGCACTGCGAAGCGTCCCGGATTATGCTGCGCGAAGTGCGCTTGGCGATATCCCTATGCGGAGGATAGCGATGGCTGGTGTTCTGCCGCCCCATGTCAAAGAGATCGATCAAAACGTCGCCCGGGTCGCTGAGGACTCCCTGTTCTGGCCAGCAGGCCATCTCTTTCCCGAAATCCGCGAGCCCCTCTGGCCACATCGCCGCTTCCCGCTGCCCTCTCCCCACGACGATGAGGACGCCGCCGAAACGGACATCCTCCTCGAGGTGCAGGCCATGGGCCTGCAGTACACCGTCTTGGTCCAGCATCGACGCGAACCCGGGCTCGAAGTCAAGCCGCCCGCTGACTGGGACAAACGCCACTTCATGTGGACCGACTTGCCCGTCTTCACCGAAGAACTCTGTGAGTGGCACTACCCCCAAGTGCAACTCGGCTACAACATCAACAAGCTCGACCCGCCCGACAACCTGCGCCCAGATCTCAACCGACCCGAGCTCCTGGGCTTCATCCCCAACGGTGACATCGTCGCCTACTGGGAAGTCGCCGAAGCCCTCGCCGATGCCTTTGAAATCGAGATCGAAGCCCTGCGCTCGCCCGTCGATCACTACCACCTGGTGGTCGCCCAGAACCTCGACAACCCAGATGCCCTCGACAACACCCCCGTTGGCAATCCCTGTGAGGTCGGCGTCCTCTTGACCAAGCAGGAGGCGCACCACCTGCCTGCGGCGTGCGCTTTCATCCAAAGCGTCGGCGGACACCCCCGCGTTCTCCATCCAGCGCCCAGCATGTTCTACCGCCTGCTCATCCCCGTACTGCGCTGCGAGTGGAACTTCAACCGCTACGTCGAGGCCTATTGGTCGAGCATTGGACTCAGTTGCCAGCGCTTGGCTGCTTACGATCTGCGCATCATCGACAACCCGAGCACGCGCAACGAGCCCATCTTCGCCACGGAGTTCGGTAACCTCGTCGTCGACCGCGACTTCTTCCGCTTTCTCGAAGCCCGCTTGCAAGCCCTGGGCGCACCGTCGCCGGGGCTACTGCTGCCGGTCGTCCGCATC
The DNA here is from genome assembly GCA_964454015.1 of uncultured Myxococcales bacterium. Taxonomy (GTDB): domain Bacteria; phylum Myxococcota_A; class Bradymonadia; order UBA4248; family UBA4248; genus CAYVQF01. The sequence continues at coordinate 5,239 of CAYVQF010000034.1, read as the reverse complement.
CCCTGAGACGCCCACCGCCAGGGCCCACGCCAGCGGCACCGCGCCAAAACTCCCCAGGCGCTAGCTCAGAGAGGCACGCACGCGCCGCCCACACACTTGGTCGCGTCGGTACAAGCCGGGCCGGTGCCGCACAGACACACACCGCTCGAGCAAGAACTTCCTTGGATGGTGGTACACAAAGGCCCTCCCGTCCCACAGCGACAGATCTGACTGGAACAAATGGCCCCCGTCGCACACTGGGTCTGGCAAGAGCCGCAGGAGCTCGTCGAGGTCAACAGACGACACGTGCCGTTGCAATTGTAGTAGCTGCCGTTACAGCTCCAACTACAGACATGATTCGAGCAGGTGGCCGTGGCGTTCGCCGGCCTTGGGCAGACGCGATCACAACCGCCGCAATGCAAGGGGTCCGTCGCCAGGTTCACCTCACACCCGGTGTCCAAAACCTGACCATCACAGCTATCCCGCCCTGGGAGACAAGTGTAGACACACCCACCCCCGACACAGCTCACCGTCGCGAAAGGCACAGACTCACAGGCGGCGCCACACCCGCCGCAGTTCTCGACGTCCCCGGCGGTGTGAACCTCACAACCATTGTTCATGGGACCATCGCAGTTCGCATAGCCAGGCAGGCAGGATTGGTCACAACTGCCATTGACACACACCGCCGCAGCACCCGGCTTGGGCTCGCAACGAGAGCCACAGGCGCCGCAGTTGTTCATGTCGATGGTGACGTCGCGACAAATACCACTACAGTTGCGTTGATGGGGCTGACAGGAGACCGTGCAGGTGCCTCCCAGACACAACTGTCCAGCAGCACATTCACGCTGGCATTCACCGCAGTGGCTTGGAGAGGTGCTGAGATCCACACAACCTGCGCTGCCACAGGAGGTCAGGCCTTCGATGCACTTGCAGGTACCCTCGACACAGACGTGCCGCGTCGGACAGGCGATGCCACAGCCGCCACAGTTCTCGCGATCCTTCTGGATGTCCGCACAGTACGCCGGTGAGCCGCACTTCTGGGACCCCTCTTGGCAATCCAGGCTACACACCCCGGGCTGGTTGTTGATGCTGACGCAGACCTCGCCCCCGCTACACGCATTGGCGCACGCCCCACAATGGTCCCGATCCCGGCGCAAATCAACGCAGCGCTCTTCACACACGCTCAGCCCCAAGGGGCAACTCGTGGAACAGGTCCCAAAAACGCAGACCTCCCCAGCCTGACACGCTACCCCACAGCCACCGCAGTGAGTGCGGTCGGTGAGGAGATCGATACACACCGGCTCACCGTCGACCTCACACGGGCTCAGCCCGCCCTCACAGCGAAACACACAGGTGCCGCTGGTGCAACTATAGCCTTCAGCGCAGGCGACACCACAAGCGCCACAGTGCTCGCCATTGTCCGAGAGGCGAACGCAAGCCACGGACGTACCTTCGCCACAACAGCTCTCACCCACACCACAGAGCGCGCCGCCACAAAAGCACAAGAGATCGTCAGGGGCGACACAAGCGCTGCCCTCACCCTGGCCGCAACAGCTCTCTCCCTCGCCACACACTTCGAGAAGGCCATCCAAGCCAGGACACACACACACGCCAGCGACACAGCGTTCGCCAGCGCGGCACACCCGCCCACACTCCCCGCAGCTCAGTGGATCGCTGTCCAGGTTGCGACAAGAGTCGGGGCTCTGACAGCAGGTCTCGCCTGGGCCACAGACGCGCTCGCCGCCAAGGCCAAACTCGCACACACACTGACCAAGGGAGCAGAACTCTGCCCCCTCACACGCCCGGCCGCACAACCCACAGTGGTTTCGCTCGTAGCTGAGGTCGGCGCATACGCCAGCAGAACAACAGCTCTTCCCGTCACCACAGCGCACATCACCACACATGCATTGGCCAGCGACACACTGCTCATTGTCACCGCAAAGGGCCTGGCAGCTTCCACAGGAGGCATAGCGCACACAGCTCTCGTCCTCCGTCGCACCCTGCACGCAGCCATCGCTCAGACGCACGCAATAGCCCAGGGAGCAACAGGTGAAGTCCTCTCCGCAGCGCAGCTCGCCACATTGTTCGCCGCCGACCGTCTCCACCACATCGAGGACATCATCACTCCAACCCTGACGTTGGCAGTATCCAGCGTCAGAGCATTGACTCCCAGCAGGGCAATCATCGCGGCTCTGGCAACGCAGCGCGTCGAGGCTCAGGTCATCAAAAGAGCTACAGCCAGCCATAGAAAAGGCAAGGCCAAGCAAAGCCAAGGACCAAGCGCCTGCATACCGCATCATCATGTCGCCTCCCACGCCGTCGACCATCGTGTCTTCCATCCACAAGGTAGGCTAGCGGTCACGCTGGAAAAGGGCAACGGAACTTGACACTTGAGCACGGTTCTAAAAGTAGCTGCACGCAGACCCGTTGCAAAACCCAAAGGGCTGGAGGCAACTCATCACCGGGGGAGCACCTGGACACAGGCATAAGCCGTTGTTACAGATCGCGCCACTAGCACACACATTGTCACAACCGCCACAATTGAGCTGGGTCGTGAGATCTGTGCAGGTCCCGCCGCACAGCGCCGTCCCTGGGGGACAGGCACACGTTCCATTGACACACACCCGGCCGCCCGTGCAAGCAATCCCACACGACCCACAGTTGTTGTTGGTGTTCAGAGGCTGGCCGTTCGCGCAGAGACAGACCCCACTTTGACAGGTCGTGCCCGTCGGACAGAGCTTCCCGCACTGACCGCAATGGCTGTTGCTGGTGTTCAAGTTCACTTCGCAGCCGTCGGTCCAGCTTCCATTGCAGTTGCCGCGACCGGCGCTGCACACCCGATTGCACACCCCAGCCGAGCAAGTGGCCGACGCGTAGGATCCAGCGGTGCAGTTCAGGCCACAGCCACCACAGTGGGCGGCCGTGCTCGCGAGATTGACCTCACAGCCGTTGCCCCAGTTGTTGTCGCAGTTGCCCCGGTTGGCGATGCACTCGTACACGCAGTTGCCACCCACGCAGGCCTTGACCGTGGCGTTGGCTGGCGTGTTGCTGGCGCACGTGGTGCCACAGGCCCCACAGTGGTTGGGATCGACGGCGGTGTCCTTGCAGTAACCCCCACAATTGACCAGCGGCGCCTGGCAAGTGACCGCACATTGGCCATTGATGCACACCTCCCCAGCGGTGCAGGCTTGGCCACAGGATCCACAGTTGGCCTTATCCGTAAACACGTCGGTGCACCCGACGCCAGGACACTGCTGCAGCCCTTCGATGCACACACAGGCCCGGTTGACACAGACCGTGCGTGCCGGGCAGACGTTGCCGCAGGTGTGGCAGTTCTCGCGATCCCGGACGGGATCCGTGCAATAGGGACTCTCCGCGGGGCCGCAACGCAGAAAGCCCTCCTGGCAATCCAAGCTACACACACCATTGGCGCACACTTCACCAGCACCACACCCGTTGTTGCAGGCGCCACAATGCGCCCGATCCCGCTCCACATCGACGCAGACACCGCCACAATTCTCCAGGCCAACCTGACAGGTCAAGCCACACTCCCCCTGGTTGCAGATCTCTCCTGCCCCACAGCGATAGGCCCCTTGCAGCCCGCCGTTGGCGTTGATACCGCAGCCACCACAGTTCTCGACATCACGTTCCAGATCCACACAGGCCTGCACTTGCGGGTCGCTGCTCGACACGGCGCACGGGGTCAGGCCCACCTGGCACGAGATGGTGCACTGGCCACCCTCACAGAGGTAGCCGCTGGGACAGGCGACCCCACAGGCACCACAGTGGCGCACATCCGATGCCAAGGCAGCGCAGAGCAAGCCGTTGACACCTGCCGCATCCTCACAACACGCCTCGCCACCTTCACACTGCCGCTCCCCGCATTGGCAGAGCGGATCGCCATCGGGCACACAGCCGCGCGCCGCACCGATACCACAACAGCTCTCCCCGTCGCGGCAAAGCACCGCCGTAGCCCCACTACCCGCACACACGCAAGCGCCGTTGACGCACCTCTCACCGGGGCGACAGCGCAGGCCACAGCCCCCACAGCTCTCGGGATCGGTGCTGGTGTTGCGACAGGACAAGCCCCCAGGACAACAGGTCTCGCCGGGCAAGCAGATCTTCTCGCCGCCCAGGCCAAACTCGCACACACACTTGCCATTGCTGCAGTACTCCTGCCCCCAGCACGCGCGGTTACACCCACCACAGTGCCCATTGCTGCGTGTAGGGTCGACACAAGCCGTCCCACAACAGATGAGACCGGCACCACAGGCGTCGCTCACCCCGCCGCACTTGCACGCCCCGTTTACACAAGCCTCACCTATGCCGCAGGCGATGTTGCAGCCGCCGCAGTGGCGGTGGAGGGTGGCATCGCAGATGAGACGCCCCTCCTCGTCGACCTCGTCTCCCAAGCGCTCACAGGAGTCATCTAAGCGCACACAGACATCACGGCAGCACACGAAGCCCTCGGGACACAAGATCCCGGCGCAGAGGCCCTCGCTCATGTCGGGTACGAGCTCGGTGACCTCCACCTCGAGCAGCGTAAGATCGGCGTTGCGGCAGTAGCCCTGCACGCAGTCCATGGCCCCCCCCGGACAATCCACCGCGGAGACGCAGCGCAGCGTGCCCATGTCCAGCGGGTCGAAGGTCGAGCACGCAGCCAGCCCCCAGCACCACGCCACAACGAGCCAGGACCCCCTTCTCAACATGACTGGCTCCTCCACACACCCTAGGGGCCGATTCGCTCCTCGGCCTGTGGAAGCTCTTTAGGGCGCGCTGCACACACCTGATGGCGCACAGGTACTCGGCGGATAACAAATGTTGTTCTGGGTACCCGTGCACTTGCAGACGCCGTTGTCGCAGCCCGCGTTCGCCGCCGGACAGGTGTTGCCGCAGCCGCCGCAGTTCGTAGATGAAGTCAAGATGTTCGTGCACACGCCACCGCATTCCACCGTGCCGGCGGGGCAGGCACAGGTCGTCCCGTTCACGCACACCTTGCCGTCGGTACAATTCGTAGTGCAGGTCCCACAGGTGTTGTTCGTCCCGAGTGGCACACCTGGCGCAGCACCGCAGAGACACCGTCCCCCAATGCAGGTCGTCCCACTCGTGCAGTTATTGCCGCAGCCACCGCAGTTTGTGTTGGTAGTGATATCCGTGCAGGTGCCACTGCACTCCAGGGTGCCAACCGGGCAGGCACAGCTCCCATTCGCACAAACCTTACCCCCCGAACAAGCGGTACCGCACGCGCCACAGTTACTAG
>CAYVQF010000033.1:0-60545 GCA_964454015.1 uncultured Myxococcales bacterium | reverse complement strand
GACCCGCCCCAGCCTGGACAAGGCCCGGGGACCGCCGCTAGATTGATGCCGTCTTTCTCGGGCAAGTGCCGCGTGGCTCACCCCGCGGCGCGCCCCCATCTGCCCTCCACCGAGAGGCACCATGCGACGCAATTCGTTCGTCTCCCTAGCCTCTGTCTTGGCTTTGGCCATCACCCACGCCCAATGGCTCAGCGCGCAGGAAGCCGGGCCCGAGGCCGAGACCACCGCGCCGACGGCCGTGCCCCACCCCGAAGCCGACGGCGACGATTTCGATACCGCCGTCAGCCAGGCTGTCGCGGCCTACGAGCGGCGCGATCTCGAAGCGGCCCTCAGCCACTTCATCCACGCCTACACCCTCCAGGAGGATCCGGCCCTCCTCTTCAACATTGGCCTCATCGCCGATCAGGTGGGACAATTTGACACAGCCACCGACTACCTCGGCCGCTATGTCCGCAGCCCCGGTGCCGACCTCGATGCCCGCGACGAGGCCCTGCGCCGACTCGAACAGATTCGCAAGCTCCAAGCACTCGACACGCCGCAACAGTCCGCGCCCCAACGCCCGCCGCAGGAAGACGAGGTCAGCCTCATCGACCTCCGCCCCTCGCCCCCCCCTGAGGAACTCCCTCCGGCGCCCTTGGCCCCCGCGCCACCGGCACCCGAGCGCCCCCTCTGGGCCCCTCTCGCCGTCCTCGGCGGCGGCGCCCTCATCCTCGGCGGGGGCAGCCTCATGGCCGTCCTCGCCAGCCAGCAACACGATGCCTTCCGCGACGCCAACACCCTGGCCAAGCGACGTGAGGCCGCCGACCTGGGCGCGAACTACGCCCTGGCCGCCGACCTCTTGTTCGTCTCTGGCGGCTTGGTGACGGCCGGGGGCATCGCCTACTTGGTCTACACCCTCGTGGCCACCAGCGATGATAGCCTCGGCCTCGCGCCCACCCTCGCCCCGGGTCGACTCGGGCTCACCCTCTCCTTCTAGGTCCCACCATGCGCAACGCCTCTCATCCCTGGAAGCTCCTCCTCATGAGCGCCGCTCTTGGCCTCTGGAGTGGCTGCTCCCTGGCCTTGGATTTTACCGAGTGCACCAGCGACGAGACCTGCCAAGCCTTGCAGACGCCAGGCGAGCGCCTCATCTGCGGCCCGGATCAGCGCTGCATCGAGGACCCCTCGCTGAAAGTCATCGAGCCCTGCCAGGAGCATCACCACTGCCTCGTCGATGGCGCGACGCCGCGCCTGTGTCACTTCTCCTCCCAGCGATGCGTCGCCATCGACACCGAGCGCTGCCCCACGCTCCTGCTGCCGAGCGCCGGACTCCCGGCTGGCTCCGCCGTCCTTGGGGCCGTGGTCGACGTCGGGCCCGCCTTCTCAGCCAACGCCAATGGCGCCCTGAACGCCCTGCGTCTGGCCCACGATGAGTTCAGCCGCAACGCTGCGCTCCCAGGCGGGGCCCGCGCCGGTGTCGTGGTCTGCAGCAGCACGGGGAGCCTCGAGAGCACCCGACAAGCCGCCAACCACTTGGTGGTCGAGCTGGGCCTCCCGGCGCTACTCACGGCCCTCACCAGCAGCCACATCCTCGCCATCACCGGCGAGCTGGCCCTCCCGCGCGAACGCCTCTTCGTCAGCCCCTGGGCCCACGCCGCTGCTCTCGCCGCCTATGACGACAGCGCTTTGCTCTGGCGCCTGACCACCAGCGACCTCTACCACGCCGCAGCCCTGGCCGACCGCATCGCCGCACGCGCCCCCACGCGGGTCGTCGCCTTTGCCAAAGACGACCTCTACGGGGAGGCCCTGCACAGCGCCATCACCGCGGCCTTGCCCGAGCTGAGCTGGCACAGCGTCGCCTACCCAGCCCCCGACGCCTACCCTGACGCGGGTCAACGGCGCCAGGCCTATCAGAGCCGCGTCGATGACGCCATGAGCGCCCTGGCCAACGCCGACCTGGTCCTTTTCCTGGGCACGACCGAGGCCGTGGAGCTCATGCTCATGGTCGATCAGGCCCTGCAGAGCGCGGGCACCGCCACCCCCTTCTACCTCTTCTCCCATGGCGCCTTGCCAGCCCTCCCGGAGGCCATCCGTCAGAGCCGCGACGCCAACCTCGCCCGCGTCGAGGCCGTTGGCCCCCTCGTGGCCAACGGCGACGCCCACGCCGCCTTTGCCCAGCGCTTTCGCGACCGTTTCGGCGGCGATCCTCCTGCCGGAGGTGGCCTGGTCTACGACGCCACCACCACCCTGTTGTTGGCCCTGTGCGCCCTCCCGACGGCGCGCAGCGCCACTGGCCTGACCCTGAGCCACACCCTGCCCCGCCTCGCCGATCCCAACGCTGGCCTCCCCCTCTCCGTCGCCACGGGAGATTTCGCCGCGCGGGCCTGCACCCACTTGGCTGGCGAAGGCAGCATCGCCCTGACGGGCGCCACGGCCTCCCTCGATTTCGCCGCCAATGGGCATCTGCGCGACGATCTGGGCGCCTATCAGATCGAGAAGCGCAGCGGCGACTATTTCCTGCGCGCCGTCCAGCGCTTCGTCCTCAGCCCAGGCCCCCAGCCGGGCGGCACCTGGCAGGCGCTCTGAGCATCATGGAAAGCGATCCCTCGCCCCTCAACCCTACCGCCCACCCGGCAGACATCATCGACGCCGATCTCGGCCTCGAGGCCCTGCGCCTCAGGCCGCTCGATTTCATCCTGCCCCTGGTCTGCGGCGGCCTGCTGTGGTTCTTCGTCTCGTGGGACGCCCTCTCGTTGGAATTTGCCATGGGCCAGGCCCGCATCCCCATCGTCTTGATCCACCTCCAGCCTCTCGTCGTCCTCGGGGCTTGCATCTTGGCCCGAAAGCATACACTCCTGGTGGCGCTCTACCCCATGGCCTTGGTGGCACCTTTCTTCGTCCTCGATCCCCACGACCTCGCGCCTCTCAACGAATGGCAAGGCGCAGGGGTGATCACTTCCTTATTGCTCCTCTTTGTCTTCGCCACGGCCAGCGTCGCCGGCCGCACCAAGGCGCGGCGGCGCGTGCCCAGCAAGCCAGGCAGGCGCACCACGCCCGCCGCTGGCTTCGCCCCACTCATGCGGTGGTTCTACCCGCGCTTGTTACTGCTCCTCGCCTTGCTCCTGCTCCCGGCCATCGCCCTCTATGGCGAATCGGGCCAGCAACGGCTCCACCAGGCCTTTGGCACCCAACACCAAGAGGCCTTGGCCGTCATCCATCTGGCCCACGTCTTCATCGCCGCATTGGCCGCCTTTTGGTTCTTTCTCTTGCCAGCCATCCACCTCGATGCCGACACCTATTATCGCCGTCTCCACCTCCGCAGCATGCGCAGCCGCGCCAACCTCCCCCGCTACCGACGCAACCTCATCCTGCTCTTTTGCGCAGGCATCGTTGTCGTCGGCGCGTTTTACGGTTATCTTCACTGGGCTTGACCTTCGCCATCACCAGGATGGCGCACCGCGCCAAGCCTCACCTCTCGACTCACCCGCGATCCACCATGCGCGCCAAGCTCTATAGTGTGCTCAGCCTCCTCCTCATCGGACTCAGCATCTATTTCTTTTTTCGCACCTTGACCTTCCTTACGTCCAAAGACTACGTCGGTGGCTTGGTGACGGCCCTCATCGGCTTCATCGTCATCCGCTTCGGCGTCGAGCTGTCTCGCGTGGCCATAGTTGCTGATGTGGAAGAACAAAGCTCCCAATCCAATCACTAGCTTCTCGCAGAACACCGTGGCGTTGGCCATTGCGTTCTGCGCGGTCGCAGCCTGCCAATCCTCGCACCAAGAGGTAGACACCCACCGCGCGCACCGCGACGACGGGACGATCATCGCCACGGTCAACGGAGAAGGGATCAGCGCCGAGCACTTGGAAGCCGCGCAAAACGCCACCCCCTCCGCCTCGGCGGCGGAGGTCCTGGCCCAGCTCATCCAGACCACAGCCCTCGCTCAAGAAGCGCGGGCACGGCAGGTCTTGGATCCCTATCGCGCGCGCTGGCTGCGCCGCCAAGCTGCGGTCAAACGCCTCCTCCAACGCGAGGTCGAGGGCAGCGTCAGCGCCGACAGCATCAGCCACGCGGACCTCATGAGCACCTACGACAGCTTCGCCCTGGGTTTTGGCAACCCCACCCTCGTCACGGCCTCGCATCTCCTCATTGCCTTGCCCCAAGAAAGCCGCACCGACGCTGAGATCCAGCAAGCCATCGCGCTCTTGCAGTCCTTGCGGGAGCGCCTGCTCACTCAGACCCCCAGCGACGCCGATCTCATCGCGGCCGCGCGCCAGCTCCTCCTGGCCGGCTTCGATGTCGACGTCAACATCGACCTAACCTTCCCTCTGAGGCCCGTGCCCGCCATGCCCGGCAAAGAGCCCGTCTTTCGTGCCGTGGTCCAGCCCTTCGCCGACGCCGCCTTCGCCCTCTCCGCCGACGCCCCCCTCAGCGAGCCCGTACTCACCTCCTTCGGCGTCCACCTCATCCTCTGGAAGCACCGCCGCGAAGAACAACGCCCCCCTCTGGCCGTCATCGAAGACTGGCTGCGCGAAGAGCTCGTCAACCGAACCCGCTACACCCACTTCGACGCCCTCCTCACCCGCCTGCGCGAGAGCGCATCCATCCAAATGGACGAGGACCTGATCCGCGACCTCGCCAGAGAAGCCGCCGCCAGGCGTTGACAGCGCCAAGTCCACCCCCACCTTTGTCACGATGCGCCTGCCTCTCTTTGCGTGGGGATCCACATGCACACCACCTACACCGTCGCCCTCTGCCGCCTGGGACTACTCCTTCACTTCCCAACCATGCCACCTGGCGTCAGCGCGCCAGCGCGCTTCTCGACGGCCCAAACACACCTCGACGACGCGTGGGAGCCCCTGCTGGCCGCCGCCCAAGACGCCCTGCATCACCCCAGAGACCACACGGCAGCTCACCAGGTCGAACGCAACCTCCAGGAGCTCGCCACTTGGCACCGCTCCATCCTGGACACCCACTTGGCCGGCCTCGGCATCGCCTCTGACCTCGACCACGTCGCCGCGACACCGCCGCCCATCGCCCCGCCCTGGGACCTCCTCTGCCACGCCTGGCGCAGCCTAGCCTTGCTCCGCCTCGGCCCCGCTCCAGCACCCACCGACGAGGGCCAACGCGGCCTCGTATTGTGGCATCGGGTGGGCAGGCAGATCGACAAAATCCTCGCCACCAACGCCCAATTCCGCGGGCGCTTTCAGGCCCACCAAGCCCCCCTCTCTGACCTCGACGCGGCCCACCACCAAGCCAACGACGACGACGATCCCCTCGCCCTGGCGTGGCTAGGCTGTCCGCACCCCACCCAGAGCGCCCCCCAAGGTGGCACGGGGCGCGAGATCCTCTTGCACCAGAGAGCCCAGCGCGCGGCGCCACCACCCCAACCAGCGCCGCCCTGTCCACAGTGGTCCCTGGGGGCCGCCGCCAACCTCTGTGACCACTGGTGATGCCGCTTGACACCCCCCAGCTACCTCCAAAGTTTGCCTGCCCGCGCCCCTCGGCTCTACTGGGTCGTTGTGACCAAACGAGGAGCAGACCCATGACAAGGATCGTCATCACGTGGCTTTGCGCCGAGCATCAGGAAATGGCCCACCGCTTTCTGCGACACCACGGCGAGAGCGACGCCGATGCCCAGTGTGACCTGGCCTTTCACCACAATCTGGCGGCCTTCATCGACCAGCGCCTCGCTGGCTTGCTCTCCTTCTTCGTGGTCAGCGACCAGGCCCGCGTCACCCGCCTCTGCCTTGCAGCGGCCCAGGGCGACAGCGACACCGCCCTCCACCTCCTGCAGCACTGGATTGGGGCGCTGCGGCGCCTCGGCGTGGCTACGGCCAGCGTCGGACCGCTTCCGCCTAAAGAGCAACCCGTGCTCGCGCCCTGCCTGCGCCGCCTCGCCTTCGCTGGCGGGCCCACCTACTGGCACCTACCCCTGGCCACAGAAGACACCGCCAACGCTGCTACCCAATAGCTCAGCGACGACGCAAACATGCGCCCCGCCGCATATTGTGAGGCAGAACGCGCCGTCACCCGACTTGTCACGCTGGGGCTATTTGGGTATAGTCACTCTGTTTTGACTTTGTCCGTCATCAGGCTCGCCGTAGGTGCCAAGATGTCCTCTGTCAACCAAGCCCCCCCACCCCCGGAGCCACCTGAAGATCTGAGCCTCTATTGGCGGCGACTCAACCCCATGCGTCCCGCCCGCCGCGTCGGGCCCCTCATCCACTCCTTCATTCAGGCCTGTCGCCAGCGCCGTCTCATCCTCATGGCCGTCGCCGGGCTGCTGTGTGGCATGGCCCTCTTGCTCTTCCGCGTCAGCAACGCCGCGTCCTACCTCTCTGACGCTCCAGAGACCTGCATCAACTGCCATGTCATGACGCCCTATTACGCCTCCTGGCAGCGCAGCTCGCACCGCGAGGAGGCCACCTGCAACGATTGCCACGTCCCGCAAGACAACATCTTCCGCACCTATTATTTCAAGGCCACCGATGGCATGCGTCACACCCGGGTCTTCGCCCTGCGCCAAGAACCCCAGACCTTGGTCCTCAACCCCGCAGCCGTTCCCGTCATTCAACAGAACTGCGTTCGCTGCCACGAGCACCAGATCATGCGCACCGCCATGGGCTCCAGCGCCAATGAGCGCCTCTGTTGGGAGTGCCACCGCGAGACCCCCCACGGCCTCGCCCAGTCGCTCTCTTCGAGCCCGCACGTTCGTCGCCCCTCTCTCCCATCGGCAGGGATTCCGCGCCCTGCGCCGCGCTCCCTGGCCATACCGACCGCCCCGTGACCTGCGCTGCCTGAGACCTCATCCCAGGAAGGACCATGAGCAACGAAAGCGAAACCAAAAGTGAAAACCCCTCTGCCGCACCTGCGACGGAGGCCCCGCCAGCCCATCACGCCGAAGCCGCCGCCAAGACACGCTGGCACACTTGGCTCCCCTGGGTGGTCTTTGGGCTCTGCCTCATCATCACCTTCGCCCTCGGCATGCTGGTGGTCTCCATCATGGAGCGGCGCTGGGAGACCATTCAACCCCAGTTCGTGGTGGTCCCCGTCGACACTTGGGAGACCAACAACGCCATCTGGGGCCAAAATTATCCACGCGAATACGAAACCTTCCGCAAAATGCGCCGCAGCGACACCCTCACCCTCTTCGGCGGCTCCTACCCCCGCGACTATCTCACTTTGGATCCACGTCAGGTGATTCTTTTCGCCGGCTACGCCTTTAGCCGGGACTTCAAACAAGCGCGCGGCCACTATTACTCGGTCATCGACGTCGAAGAGACCCTGCGCACCACCCGCGAAGACGGCACCGATACGGGCCAGCCCGCCACTTGTTGGACCTGCAAGAGCTCCCAGGTCCCCAAGCTCATGCACGACATGGGTATCACCGCCTTCTACAACCAGAGCTTCGACCACTTCCGCGGCGTCATCGACCAGTCCATCGGCTGCCTCGACTGCCACGACCCGGCCACCATGAACCTCCGCATCAGCCGCCCCGGGCTGCGCGACGCCTTCGCCCGCCAAGGACGCGACATCGATGAAGCCAGCCACCAAGAAATGCGCTCCCTGGTCTGCGCCCAGTGCCACGTCGAGTACTACTTTGGCAACAACCCCGAGGACAATCGCGCTGGCGCCCCCACCTTTGGCGGCAAAGGCAAGTACCTGGTCTTCCCTTGGGACCAAGGCCTGGGAGTGGACGCCGTCGAAGCCTATTTCGCCGAGCGGCCCGACTATTACGACTGGATTCACCCCGTCAGCCGCACCCGCATGATCAAAATGCAACACCCCGACTACGAGATCTTCAGCACGGGCATCCACGCCTACCGCAACGTGAGCTGCGCCGATTGCCACATGCCCTACCGCACGGAGGGTGGCGTGAAGTTCACCAACCACCACATCCAAAGCCCCCTGGCCGACATCGCCGCCTCGTGTGGCGTCTGCCACCGCTGGGGTGAAGAAGAGATTCGCCGCCGGGTCGAGCAGATTCAAACCAAAGTCTATGACCTCAAACTCGACGCCGAGGATGCCATCGTCAGAGCCCACTTCGACGTCGCCGCCTGCATGGAAGCGGGCGCATCCGAAGCAGAGCTCGCGCCGCTGCGTGAGCGTCTGTGGCGCGCCCAACTGCGCTGGGACTACGTCAGCGCCAGTAACGGGATGGGCTTTCACTCAGCCCAGGAGTGTGTCCGCATCCTCGGCACCGCCATCAACATCGCCCAAGAAGCACGCCTCGACGCGACCCGCATTCTGGCGCGCTACGGCATCCACCAGGCGCCACGCTACCCCGACATCTCAACCCGCGAGAGGGCCTGGCAAGTCCTGACGGCCTTCGAGGCCGCCGCCCAATCCCCAGATGTCGCGGCCCCCGGGCTCTTGGCGAGCGCTGCCCAGGCGCCACTGCCGCCAGCCGAGACGGTCCCCCCGGGCATGCCTGAGGCTCAGCCCGAGGCGGCGCCCCTCCCACCGGTCCAGCAAGCCCCTACAGGCGACGCCGAGCTGCCTGCGCCCGCCGCCGTCGAGACCGTCGCCCGCGCCAGCGACGACGCCTCTGCCCCGGAAGACAACGACGATCCCGGCCCAAGCGACCTGGACCTCGCCGCGCCAGCGGCCCCTGACGCGCCGCCGACCGAGTAAAGGCCCCGCTCAGCGCGCCATTGAAGCGCCGATGGCCTCGGCTACCCCGTCCCACAGATTGACGAAGTCGTCATCGCCAAAGGCGGCACCCGAGGGCATCCAGTCGGCGTAGCGATCCGCGTCGCCGCGGGCGTACTGCCCCACGACATCGAGGTGATCCGCCTCGAACACTCCGATGGGCTCGCCGTAGAGCTGGCTCAAGGTCGGCACCACCCCATCGTTGGTGCGGGTGTTCAGCGCAAATGACAGAGAGGCCTGGACCTCATCGCGCAAGGCGTCCACCGGCGACGGATAGGGATAGTGGCGATGCTCCTGGGTGGTCAACACATAGAGCAAGGAGAAGAGGCCCACCATGGCCGCTTTGCGCAGCGAGAGCAGCTCTCCGAGCTGATGCGCGATGGGGGCCGGCGCCGCAGTGACGACGCAACGATAGTCCACCCCGGGCCTGTCCACGACGGCCGCATTGAAGAGGTTCATCCCTTCTGGCGTGAGCTGAATGATCGCCCCCTGGTCCGAGGCGATCTCGCGCAAAAAGGCCCACACCGGATCGTTCTGGTCCAGGCTTATCTGGCGCAGCACCCGCTGCGACAAGGTGTCCAAGAAGGTCTCCGTGCGCCCCATCCAATCGTCGAGCCGGGCGACGGTGCTCAAGAGCTGCGCCGCGGCCCAGATCGCCAACCGACCTTTGTTGCTCGTGGCCATGAGCGTCATGATCTGCAGCAGATGTCGCCCCTGCAATGAGGTGAAATAGTTGGCCAGCGGCGTTCCGAAATGGGGGGTGGACACGGTGATGACGCTGCGCACCCGATCGCCGATGCTCTTCTCCAGATCATCCGAGCGCAGACGCACCCCAGGGGTGACCAACAACCGCACGTCCAGCCCCCCCGTCGAATGCCCAATGAAATGAAGGTGCTCCGCCTCCAAGCCGCCCGTGGACTCCACATAGCTCAGCACCCGCTCCGAACGATTGCGGATCGAGCCCGTTGGCTGGGTCGAGCACTCCACGATATCCGCCTCGATGCCGCGGCGCTGCAGCGAGGTCGCGAGCGCCGAGGAGACACCGCGAAAATAGTTCAACGCGCCCAGCGAGTTGAAGCCAAAAAAACCTGGCACGAGATAGATTTTGGTCCCCATGACGTTGCTCCTTCGAGTTCCAGACGGCCACCGCGCAGGACGGCACCTTCGCTCTCTTAGCCCCTCTTGGGCGCCCAGGCAAACCCGAAGCCGAGCGGCATCGGCGCGCCCCCACAGCTCAGGGCGGCGCATCCCCTCGTGCCGCCAGATGATGGCGGCGCCGCGACTGCCAGCGCTGCCGCATCTCCTCCCCCAGACGCCGCTCTACCTGCTGCGCTTCAGGCCGCTGCTCCGGCAGCAAGCACAGGCGCGCTTCGCCAACCTGCAACACCAGGCCCGGATCGACCTCGGCATCGGCGCCGACGGCACGCGCATAGTCCACCCGGAGGCTCAGCGCGTAGCCCTGAGGCGTGTCGTTGACCTTCACCAGCACCTGCTCCCAACGCCCAGCGGCCCTATCCTCACGCCAGGTCGTCAAGAAATAGGTGCCCCGAGGGTTGACATAGGCCAAAGGGTAAGCCGCCTCGGCCAGCACTTCCTGCACGGCCTCGCGAATCAACGCCTCTTCTTCTTCTGCCGGTAAAAACACTGGCGGCAGGCCGTGGGTCGACGTACACGCCCCACAACCGATCACGAACGACAACAGCATCGAGGCCCGCCATGGGCGACCGCGCCATGAGGTCAAGGCTTGCACTTGCGCTCCATCCTCCTATAGTGAACCATGGTTTCGTGGTGCTGCGAACGCACCTCCAAAGCGCGTGTCATGCCGACGCCACGTCCTTCGCCGCGTCGCCATTGCAAGGAGTTTGTGATGATTCCATTTCTTCGTCCCGTCAACCTGCGCTGGATGATGGGTCCCTTGCTCATCGTCGCGCTCTTCGTGGGCTGCACCTGCGGGCTCGACGGCGGCAACCACCCCGTGGTGGATCCCAACACACCGCGACTCAAAGACAATGAAAAACTCGCCCAAGCGCGCCAGCTCATCCTCGCCGACCGCCTGGGTGAGGCCATGGCCCTGCTCGACGCGCTCATCGCCGAGGATCCCAAGGTCGCTGACGCCTACATGCTGCGTGGCATCGCCCGAATGCGAGACAGCTTGGTCTACGCCGCCGTCAAGGATCTCAACACGGCGACCCAGCTCAAGCCCTCGGCAGACGCCTACTTCAACCTGGGCAACGCCCTCCATCAGGCCGGCCACTACGATCGCGCCATGACCGCCTACCGCGCCGCCCTCGAGCTCAAGCCCGAGGATCCAGAGGTCCTGACCAATATGGGCGCGGCCCTCGTCGCTGCCGGGCGCGTCGATGAAGGCTACCCCATACTGGAGCGGGCCCTGGCCTTGCGCCCCAACGACCCCCGAACCCACACCAATATGGGCATCTACCACGACCGCAAGGGGGCCTATAGCGCCGCCGAACGTGCCTATAGAAAGGCCCTCGAGATCGATCCCAACCACTACCCCGCGGCCTACAACCTCGCCCGCACCTACCAGAGCATGGGCAATCAAAACGCCGCCCTCGATGCTTTCAGGCTCTACCTCCGCCTCCGCCCAGACGCACCCGATCGCCCGTACATCATCTCCATCATCGGAGAGCCGCCGCCGCAGATCTGACAGCGGCCACCAAGACCCAACTGCGGAGTTCTTCCATGCCCGTGCGTCGGCCTCTCTGGCTCTGCGTGGCCCTCATGGGGCTGCTAGCATGTGACCCCCAAAGGGCTCTGACGCCCGAGCCTCCGCGAGAGGATCCCTTGGGCGCGGCGCAGCAGGCCATCGCCTCCAGCGCCTGGGATGACGCCATCGCCCAGGCCCAGCTCGCCATCAACGCCGACATCGCCGTCGAAGAAGCCCAAGCCATCCTCGACAAGGCCAAGGCCGAAAAACAAGCCTACAGCCTCATCCAGCAGGCTGACGCTCTCCTCGCCCTCGAACAGTACGACAAGGCCTTCTACAAGGTCTCCCTGGTCCCCAAAGACAGCGTCTACAGCGTCCGCGCGAGCAACATCTCCATCATCATCAGGCAAGCCCTCGTCTTGCCGCCTCGCCTTCGCCGCGGCGGCGACGTCGAGATGGTGCGCTTCGTCATCGGCACCTTCAAACAAGGCAGCAGCGAGGCAGACCTGCGCTTCGCCCTCAGCCTGTGTGAGGAGAGCGGCGGTGACTGCGAACGCAAATGGTTCACCCGCGAAGCGCCCCAACGCACGGTCACCCTTGCCTCCTATTACATCGACACCCACGCCGTCACCAACCGGCATTTCAACGCCTGTGTCGCCGCCGCGGCCTGCACGCCACCCGACTGGGACGAGTGCGGCCTCACCCCCGAGCTGCGCCAAGATTTCACCGCCGCCGACCAACCGCAGGTCTGTGTCACTTGGCAACAGGCCGCTGACTACTGCGCCTGGAGCGGCGCGCGGCTGCCCACGGAGGCTGAGTGGGAGCGCGCTGCCCGGGGAGAACGCGGCAGACGCTTCCCCTGGGGCAACACCTTTCACAGCCACGCCGCCAACTGGAGCGACGGCGACGGCACCATCGACGGCTACCGCCACCCTGCCCCGGTCAAGGCCTACCCACCTTGCGCCCACGGCCTCTACCAAATGGCTGGCAACGTCTACGAATGGACCCAGGACTGGTGGGATGAGCGCGCTTACCGCGACACCCCCAACCGCGACCCCCGCGGCCCCAAGGAAGGCACCAACAAAGTGATCCGCGGCGGCGCCTACAACCGTGCTCCCGTCGACTTGCGCGCCGCCCACCGCAACCGCATGCCGCCAACCATGGCCGACAAAGCCGTCGGCTGGCGCTGCGCCCTCTCAGCCACGGACATTTTCCCCTTCGTCCACCAGCCTCTGGCCCCTGAGCCCGTCCACCCAACACCCGACAGCGCCGCGCCTTCGCCGTCGCCCTAGGGCATGGCTCCCCCACGACAAGGGTGTTATCCTACAGAATGGAAGACTTCGGAGCACCTACAGGAGGGCAGGCGTGGACGGCAGAGCCTTTTTCATCGTCAACCCCAACGCCGCTGGCGGGCGCTTGGGGCGCCAATGGCCCAACATCGCTGAGCGAGCCCGCCTCATCCTGGGCGATTTTACCGTCGCCTTGACCACGGGCAAGGACGACGCCCAGCGCCTCGCGGCCCAGGCCGTCGCAGCCGGCCACCGCCTCATCGTCTCCTGTGGCGGCGACGGCACCCACAACGAAGTGCTCAACGGCCTCGTCGATGCCAACCAGGTGGTAGCGCCTGACCTCATCCTCGCTTTGTTTCCCTTCGGCACCGGCGGCGACCTCCGCCGCTCTCTCGGCGTCTTTGGCGACACGGAGGCTCACCTCCAACGCCTCCGCAGCGGCACCAATCGCGTCGTGGACATCGGACGCGTCGATTTCATCGACCATCTGGGCCGCCCTGCCGTGCGCTACTTTCTCAACATCGGAGGCTGTGGCATGAGCGGTGAGGTGGTGCGCATCATCAACGCCTCCCGTAAAACCCTGGGCGGCAAGGCCTCATACTTCCTGGCGGCGCTGCGCGCGGCCCTCACCTACCGCTATCCAACCGTCGAGATTCGCCTCGACGATGGCCCCGCACGGCAGCGCCCCATCAACTTCGTCGCCGTTGCCAATGGGCGCTTTTTCGGTGGCGGCATGATGGTCGCGCCCCATGCTGGGATGGACGACGGACACTTCGACGTCGTCATCGCCCAAAAGACCCACCTCCTCAACAACGCCCGCGCCCAGCGCCACATCTATCGCGGCGAACATCTGCGCTACCCGTGGTACGAGGAGCAACGCGCCAGGGCGGTCTACCTGCGCCCTATCGCCACTGGCGCTGCGGCGTCCCCGCCAGTCTTTCTCGACATCGACGGCGAAGGCCTTGGGCGCCTGCCGGCCACCTTCAGGATCCTGGAGAAGCGCCTCACCTTGCGCGTGGGCTGAAGACCCGCACGCCCTTGTCAGAGGCAGCGCCTTGCGGGTAGAGGAGTACGCCACGAGCAACGCTTAGCCTCACCTGGGTCACGCGCATGGCAGCCAAGAAACGCAGCATTAAAAAATCCCCGCGACCAGAGAGCACGCCGCCACTGGCCGTGGCCACCGCCCCGGCACCAGACCCCCAAGTGGCCAGCCCGCAGGCCGCGGAGGCCCCGCCAGCACCCGCGTCGCCCCAGTCAACGCCACCCCAGCCATGGACACCCTCGTTCTGGCAGCGCCTCCTCTTGGTGGTCTGTGGCGGGTGCGCCATCTTCCTGGCCTTCCCCACTTATGACCTCTGGCCCCTAGCCTACGTCGCCCTCGTCCCCCTGCTCTTCGCCGTCCACGGCGTCAGCGCCAAGCAAGCCTTTGCCTGGGGTGCGCTCTCGGGAGCCATCACCAACGTCGGCGGCTTTTACTGGATCAGCAACCTGCTCCAGGATTTCGGCCACATGAGCACCTGGCTCGCCTGGATCTTGTGTGTCCTCATGTGCAGCGTCCAAGGCCTCGTCTTCGCTCTGTGGCTCGCTGCCGTGCGCTATGTCGGCGCTCGCCTGCCCCAGTGGCCGACCTGGTGCACCGCCTTGCCGGCCCTGATCGTCTTCGAGTACCTCTTCCCCATGCTCTTCCCGTGGTATCTCGGCAACAGCCAATACCTCTTCTACCCCGCCATCCAAATCGCCGACATCCTGGGCGTCTTGGGGATCACGGCCCTCGTCGCCATGGTCAACCTCGTGATCTACGAGAGCTTGCGCTTTGTCACCACACCCGACCGAGGGCCGCTGAGCTTTCCGCGCCGCTTCGTCCTCATCGGCACCGCCCTCTGCATCGCGACCCTGCTCTACGGCGTGATCCGCATCGGCCACTTCGACCGCTTGGCCGCCGAGGCCGACACCCTCCACATCGGGATGGTCGAAGCCGATATCGGCATCTGGGAGAAAGAGGACCCACGCAAACTCGACAACAACCTCCACATCCACCACAACCTCTCCATGGAATTGGCTGAGCGGGGGGTCGACCTCATCATCTGGCCCGAGTCGAGCTACCAGTCGCCCTACATCTGGGGTTCTACCGCGTCGACCTCGGACCTGGTCTTTCTGGAAGCCGACGCCCTCTTCGTCCCGGCCTTTCGCGATGCCATCCTGCCCGCCATGCGGTTGCTGCACACGGCCTTCGGCCGCCCCATTCATCACCTCGCCCCCATGCAGCGCCCCTTCCACCTGGCGGTGGCGAGAACGGCCTTGGCCCGTGGTTTCGAACAGCTCCCCAATGCTTTCCCAGCCGTGTGCGGCGATCCCCACAAGACGCACCTGCGCTGTCCCTTCAGGCGGGTACCACCAGACGATATCCGCTTTTTTCTGCCGGGCCACGAGGACCTGGTCCCCAACCGCATGTCGGATCTGCAACGGGGGACCCTCCTCTTCAATCAGTTGGCCGTCCAGCGGGCCTTCAAGACCCCGCTGCTCTTTGGCTCCATCACCATCCGTGCCCCTGAAGGCATCGACATGCCCTACCAAGAGCTGGTGCGGGCGCCACGCTCGCAGCGAGAGCTCTTCAACGTCTCCCTCCTCCTCGACGCCGATGGGCGCGTCCTGGGCAATTACAAGAAGGTCTACCTCCTGCTCTTTGGCGAATACATTCCCTTCGCCGAGTCCTTCCCCTGGATCTATGACGTCCTACCCGAGGCCGGCTCTTTCAACGCCGGTACGGAGGTCAGCGTCATGGATTTCCAAGGCGTGCGCTTGGGCATGATGATCTGCTACGAAGACATCCTCCCGGCCTTCAATCGCCGCCTGGCCCAGCTCGAGCCGCAAATCATCGTCAACGTCACCAACGACGCCTGGTTTGGCAAGACCAGCGAGCCCTACCTCCACCTGGCCCTGGCGACCATCCGCGCCGTCGAAGCGCGCGTGTGGCTGCTGCGCTCCACCAACACAGGGGTCTCGGCCTTCATCGATCACAACGGCCGCTTGGTCGCGCAGACCCACATCGAGGATGCGGAGATCCTCGATCACCGCGTCCCCATCCTCTCAGGCACCCCCACCCTCTATACCCATCTGGGTGACCTCATCGCGTGGGTCGCTTTGTGGGCCTTGCTCATGCTCGCCATCGCCGCCTGGCGCCAGCAGCGCGCTCTGACTCGCCCCACGGGATCCACTGGCACGATTCGTGCGTCTGCGGCCGCGTCGGACGTTTGAGGCCGCGTCGCCAGCCACAACGCTCGCGCCCACCATGCCTTCAGGAGGATGCCATGTCCCACAGCCGCTTTGCGCTCCCTATCATCGCCAGCGCCGTCGCGCTCTTCGCCGCCCAGGGCTGTTATGTCGAGTCCAGCCCGGCCTGTTACGAAGACTGCTACGAAGTCTGCGACGTCTATTGCGACTTCTGGAGTTGTACCGAGTACTGCAACTGGGAGTGTTACTGTCGCGACTACGCGCCCCCCACGGCGCAGTGCTACTCGAACCGCGACTGCTTCCGCGATGAGACCTGCATCGGTGGGATCTGTCACCAAGCCAGCCAAGGCTCGGCTGGGCTGTGCGAGCCATGCTCCTATCAATCCGATTGCTACGAAAAGGGCGCCCTCTGCATGACCCTGTACCAGAGCACGGAGACCGTCTGCGGCCGCGCCTGCGGCAGTGATCGCGACTGCCCCAGCGGCTTCTCCTGTACGGCCATGCTCGATGCACAGGGTTCACAGTGTGTGCCGACGACGAACACCTGCTCCGGGGTCAGCTACCAGTGCACGAGCAGCGCCCAGTGCAAGAACAATGAGTCCTGTCTCGACGGCCTCTGCGTCCCGACCCAGAGCCCTCAGTGCACGGCCAACAGCCACTGCGAAGCCGGAAAAATCTGCGACGCTGGGCGCTGCGTCCCCGCCACTGAGCCGCAGTGCTCTTCAACCCAACCCTGCCCCGAGGGCTACCACTGTGTCACGGGCACCTGTGTCGCTACCGAGATTTGCAGCGAGACCGCGCCATGCCCCTCTGGGGAGATGTGCATCCAGGGTGCATGCGTCGCGGGGGAATGTGAGAAGAACCTCGACTGTCCCACGGGCGCCTTGTGTGTCAACGCTTACTGCCGCGCCGCCTGCACTCACAACGCGCAGTGCGCTTCCGGCGAGGTGTGCTCGGCGCAGGGCTTCTGCACCGATAGCGCCCAGTGCCGCTACAACGCGGATTGTGGCACCGGGAAGATCTGCGTCAACGCTTCCTGTGAGCAAGCCTGTGCCGCCAGTTCGGATTGCGCACACGGCTACGTCTGCCGCATGGGCTTCTGCGACCGCGATCCCGCCATCCAGTGTATCGCGGCTCAAGAGTGCGGCCCTGGCCAGGTGTGCGTCAATGACCGCTGCGTGGCCTCCTGCACGGACTCCTGCCAATGCCCCGAGGGCTTGAGCTGCGTCGACGGCGTCTGCGTCGATGTCGCCGCCCCACCGGCCTGCGTCAACAACTGCGACTGCCCCGCCGGGACGGCCTGCGAGGATGGCGTCTGTGTCGTCCCTGGTGCCTGAGTCACCGGCGCCACCGCCCTTGCCCTGGAGCGAGCGCTGGCTCTATCCCCGGCGCGCCCCTTGGCCGCAGCGCCTCTGCGCTGCGGGACTCGGGCGCCTCTACCTTTGGCTCAACGCGCAGCGGCGGACCTACTACCTGAAGAACACCCCGCCGCCGCCGCCTTGCCCCGTGCTCAGCGTCGGGTCCATCGTCATGGGGGGCAGCGGCAAGACCCCCGTGGCCGAATGGTGCGCGCGCTTCCTGGCAGCACACTGCCAGCCACGCGGCGTCGCCTACCTCCTGCGCGGCTATGGCCGCCCCCAACGCGCGCCCTGGATCGGACGCCCTCACGGCCAAAAAGCGCCGCCCACTCTGGCCACCCTGGGCGACGAGGCAGCCATGCTCTATGGCTCCCTGGCGGACTTTCCCAACCTGTGGCTCGGCGTCGGCGCCCGGCGCCGCAGCATTCTGCACCACATCGCCCAGCGGGACCCGGACCTCGCCGTGGCCATCCTCGACGACGGCATGCAGCATCTGCGACTCCCACGTGACCTCGACATCGCCGTCGTCCCCCCCGATCTCGAAGCGCTCTTGCCCTTTCCCGCCGGCCCCCTGCGAGAGTCTCCCGCAGCCCTCGCCACGGCCCACCTGCTGTGGCTTCACCTGGGCGATGGCAGCACCCTGAGCGAACACCCCCAATGGCAAAGCTCCGACCGCGCCGCCGTCGTCACGCGCCTGGTGCTACGCGCCCTCCTCCCAAGCTATGACACCCTGCCGCCGGCGCCGCGCGCCGCCGTCCTCCTCACCGCCATCGGGCGCAACGCCAACGCCGTGCGCCTTCTCCAGCGCCACGGCATCACTGTGGTCTCACACCTCGCGCTGCGAGACCACGCGCCCTTTTCCGGTGCCACCCTCCGCCGAGCCTTCGCCCCCGGGCACCCGATCATCGTCACCTGCAAAGACTGGCCGCGCGTGCAAGACGCCGTGCAGCGCCATCGCCTCTCGCTGCCGCCGGGCGGAGTCTACCTCATGGACACAGCCCTGCACTTCGAACGCGGCCGCAGCGTCGCCGAGGCGGCCCTCCTCGCCCTCTTGACCCAGGCCCAGGCTCCATGCTCATAGCCGCCATCTTTAGGGCTGCGTGCGTCATCGCCGCGCTCCTGCCGCTGTCCTTGCTCCGCGCCCTCGGCCTCGGCGTCGCTTGGTGCTGGTTCTACCTGCTGCCCATTCGCCGTGCCGTGGTCTTGGCCAACTTGGCCGCTGCCTTTCCCGACCTCCCACGGCGACGACGCTGGCAAATGGCGCGCGAGGTCTTTGCCTTCCAAGGGCAGTGTGCCTGGGAGATGCTGGCCTGGCGCAAGCTCCTCCGCCCCCAAGCGCCGTGGCGCTTCGCCGATCTGTCTGGCCTGCGCGCCGCCACGCGTGGCGGCGCCATCGCCGTCACGGGCCACCTCGGCGCGTGGGAGTTGGCCCTCGCGACGGCGGCGGTCCAAGGCCTTCCGGTGACCGTTTTCTCTCGTCACCTCCGTCATCGTGGCTTGGACCGGGCATGGTCCGCCGTGCGACGCCGTCTGGGTATCGAGATCATCTACGAGGACGAGGGCCTGACGGCAGTAGGAGCCGCTCTGCGTGCCCAGCGGGTCTTGGTGGTCGCCATCGATCAACATAGTCCAGAGCGCCGCGCCGTCGTGTGCGACTTTCTTGGCCACCCAGCCCGCACCAGCCCTCTGGCTGCGACTCTGGCCCTGCGCTACCAAGTGCCCCTGCTCCTGGTTCACACCCATCGCGATCCGCAGGGCATCCACCACATCGCCTGGCAACACGTGGACACTGACCGCGAGAGCAGCACCTGCGTCTCCGAACGTATTCAAGCGCTTACAATGCAGTGCTGCCAGGCATTGACCACACCTGTCCTGCACTACCCCACGCAGTGGCTGTGGTTACATCGCCGCTGGAAAGACCACACGGGGCGAGCGCTGTTTGGGCCTCAACGCCGGCAGCGACGCCACGGCTCAGCGGCCCACTCCTAAGGACGTCCCGGGGCTACCCGCAGTCCAGGCACGCCACCGTGCCCGCAAAGGCGCCCGAGCCAAGGCGCGCCTGCGTCGTCCCTTGACGCTGAACCGGCTCTCCCCTATACAGGGGGATGTCGCTTGCCCGACACTTGGACTCGCGGCGCTCGCACCAATCTCACCCTGATCCTGAGTGGCCGTTTCAGCCTATTGGCTCCCATTGTGAGGTTGGATTTTTTCAACATCCTTTGCTGTACAGCCGTTGACACGTGGCGATCGACAAACAGAAGGTCAGCGCAGCCGCGCAAAAATACATTGAAAAAGGGAACTTCGACCGGGCGATCCGCGAACTACAGCGCCTCGTCGATGACGACCCCAGCGACGACCGCACATTGCTGAAGATCGGTAACGTGCAACACCGCAAAGGGGACCTGGAGGCTGCCGCCAAGACCTATTGGCAGGTCGCACAGCTCTACAAAGAGAACGGCGCCCATCAGAAAGCCATCGCGGTCTTCAAGCAGCTCGCCCAGATTCAACCCGATCGCGCCGACGTCAACGAAGCTGTCGGCGCCCTCTTGCACGCCCAGGGCCTGACCCACAACGCGCTGGCCGAGTACCGGGACGTCTTCGAGCGCTACAAAGCCGCCAACGATCTCGAAGGTTGCCGTCGCGCCCTGGAAGCCATGGTGCGTATCGACCCCGAGAACGTCGGTCTGCGGGTCAAATACGCCGAACACATGGCCAACATCGGCAAGGTCGATGCCGCCATCAAACAGTTCAGCATGGCCTTGGCCCAGCTCGAAGCCAAGACCCGCTTCGACGACTACATCAAGGTGGCCGAGCGCTACCTCTACCACAAGCCTGACGACTCGAAGCTCCTGAAGAAGGTCGTGACCATCCTCCTGCAGGAAGAACGTGCCCGCCAGGCCTTGGCCAAGCTGCAGACCCTCTACACCAGCGATCCCCAGGACGTGGAAACCTTGGAGCTGCTCATCGCGACCTTCATCGCCCTGAGCCAAGACGCCAAAGCTGTCAGCGTCCTCAAGGAAGTCGCCAGAGTCTACGAGCACCTCGAGCCGGGCAACCCCAAAGCTACCGAGGCCTGGCAGCGCGCCTTCGACATCGATCCCGAAGATCCCGAGGTCAAACTCGCCCTCCAAATGGGAGACGAGACCGACATGCCCATGCTCGGCGAGAGCGTGGTCATGGCCCTCGACGCCGATGACGTCATCGCCGAAGTGCTGCCACGAGGTGAGCAGGTCAGCCTGCGCTCCCCCGGGCTCGACCGAGCTGAAGAGATCGACCGACTCCTCAGCGAATGCGAAATGAATCTCGGCTACAACCTCATCGACAAGGCCACTGAGCAGGTTCACGCCGTCCTGCTCCTCGATGCCTACAACCTCCCGGCGCGGCGCTTCGAGATCCAGATCTTGCGCGCCCAGGCGCGCTTCGGCGAGGCTGCCCTGCGCCTCAGAGCCCTGGCCCGGGAGAGCTGGGAACAGGACAAAGACCTCGCCCTCGAGTTGATGCGCGAAGCTGCCATCCTCGACCCCGACAACCCAGACAACTTCAACACCGTCTTGAGTTTTGGCATCGACCCCGCCGCCTTTGGCTTCGCGCCCGCTGGGGCAGCAGCGGCAGCCGTGCCCAAGCGCCCGCCGCCTCCCCCCACGGCCTTTGCAGCGCGGCCCGTCGGCCAGGCGCCGCCACCCGTGCCACAGGTGGTGGCACCGCAACCTCAACCCCTGCCGCAGGTTCAGTTCGTTGCGCCCGCGGCGAGCCTCCTGCCTCCGCCCACCCACGCCGCGCAACCCGATAGGCCCTTTCAGTCCGAAGGCATACTGCTGCAGAACTGGGACATCGCACCCCACCAATCGGGGCTGCCGCAACCCATCAAGCGCGAACCCATCTCGACCCTCCCGGCCTCG
This sequence comes from uncultured Myxococcales bacterium, assembly GCA_964454015.1. GTDB lineage: Bacteria > Myxococcota_A > Bradymonadia > UBA4248 > UBA4248 > CAYVQF01. The sequence continues at coordinate 39,466 of CAYVQF010000033.1, read as the reverse complement.
GCCTTCGAGCTCCTCGATGAAGACGAAGGCGAAACCCCCGCCGAGGCCCCCCCGGCCCTCAGCGACGAGGAGAGCCTCGGCTTTGACCTGGACAATCTCGACCAGGTCCTCCACATCAACGAGAGCGTCATCGAAGAGAGCCAGCGCGCCGCCGACGACGAGTTCCAAGCCCTCTTCAGCGATGAAGACTTTGACCAGCTCTTCAACGACGAGCTGCTCCAGTCCTCCCTAGAAATGGAACTGGGCGACGCGGACATCGAAGTCAGTGACGAAGACTTCGAGGTCGAGGAAATCCCCAACGACGCCACGCCTGCTGCAGCCATGCTCCCGGCTGAAGAACTCCAGATGTTGGCCGACTTCATCGACGAGCTCGATTTCTACATCGCCCAAGGCCTCTTCGACGAAGCCGCCCAAGCCATCGAGTCCCTGGTGCAGCGTTTTGGCGATCACCCCCTGGTCGTGGCCGCGCAAAACCGACTCGCCTTATACATGTAGCCCTGGGGGCGGCAAGCCGCGCCATGGCGCTTCTCCTCGGCACCTGAGAAGCCGGCCCCGCCTCCCACAGCGACAGCACAACGTCTCCTGGCGGCGGCGATACGCGGCACGCCAAGCGACCTGTGGGGCTTGACGTCCTCACGCAACAGTCGACGGCGGCTTAGCTCGTTTTCGCGGCGCCGCCGCCCCTCCCCAGCGCCCATCCGCGTGAAATATCTGCGGGGCGGTGTTTTTCATGTGCATGACTTACATCGTCTTTTATTCACATGTATATTGATTCTTCGGCATAATGGCCTCGCCAGGAAGCCTGCTGCCTTGCGCACAATCCAAGCGCAGTTCCGCTACGTAAAGGAGTCACGGACGTGCTTAAAGACCTCAAACAGATCTACCTCGATTTCGTCAAAACCCACTACCTGGGGGCCCTGGCCACCACGGGCCCCGATGGTGCCCAGTGCTCGACCATTTACTTCGCCACCGATCCTCAAGGCCACCCACTCTTCGCCACGGTAAGAGAGACCACCAAGGTCAAGAACATCGCCACGCAGTCGCGGGTGGCGCTGGCCGTTCACGACCCCGAAGGCAAACTCGCCAACGGCATCCAGCTCCAAGGCGTCGCGACCCTGTTGCACGACCCCATGGCCATCAATGACGCCAAACAACGGCTCAGCGCACTCTCCGAACACATCAAGCGCTACTTGGAGCAGCCGGACCTTCTCTTCTTCCGGATCGAGGTCTCCTCGGTCTACCTACTCAATTTCTCCTGGGGCCGCGATTGGCGTGTCCAGATCACAGATTTCTGAGCGCACCACGGCCCGCGTTCAGGGCATACAGGCCTGACAACCGCTGTGCGGCCGTCCGTCTTGCAGCTCGTCGGCCGTCGCGTCGCGCACCGCCACGACATCGACGCTGAAGTGCAGGCTCTGACCCGAGAGCGGGTGGTTGGCGTCCACCATGACCGTCTCATCGTCGACGGCCACAATCCACAGTGGGAAAGGCTTGCCATCTTCGCTGCGCGCGACGAAACCCACGCCGGGCTGCAACATGGCCTCAGCCGGGAAAGCGGCGCGCGGCACGGCCTGCGGCTCACCGTCGCGCAAACCATAGCCCTCTTCAGGCGGCACCACCGTCTCCAGGTGATCGCCTACACACAGGCCAGCGAGACGCGCTTCCAAGCCGCGGACGATATTCTCCCGTCCGTGCAGATAGCGCAGAGGCGCCTCGGGCAAGGTTTTATCCAAAATATCGCCCTGAGCATTGCGCAGGACAAAGGCAATCGACACCACTCTCCCATCGCGAACCTTATCCATTTCCCTCTCGTCGCCAGAGCCTTCCATCATCCTCACTCACCATCGAGCGCGCTACACGGCGCGGTTGTCCATGCGTTGTCAGCTCGGTCGCCCTAGCCCCAACGCGCGCGTCATAGCTTTTCGATCCCACGGCCGCGGCTGTCAATGATGAAAATCTTTTGTTGCCCCGCGGGCTCGACCGTGGGCAACGCCACCTCGGCCGCAGCGGCACCCAAGGTGAAGTCCAGCACGCCTGCGTCCTCGTCGACGCTGCGCCACCGCACCTCGCGCTGCAAAGGCGTGAACTGCACCCACCGGGTCAGGGTCTGGACACTGTGCTCAGTGCGGCCCCGGATCTCCACGCGCAGCTCGATCTTGAGCGCCTGGACCTCGCCTTCGGGCAAGGTCACCGTCTCCCAGCCGACAATACGCCCAGTGGCCTCGGCGGGCAGGCGCGAGCCGTCACCGTCCAGCTCGGTGCGGTAGGTCCCCGCCCACTGCCACTGGGTGCCGGCCTGCAGGGGCCAGGCGAGCCACAGCAGGGGTGGCGAATAGGACTCACTGGGCTCGTAGTCCTCGTGTGCCCGCACCTCCTCTAGGGTCAAGCCCTCGTCACGACAGGCAAAAACCCTGGTGAAAGCGGCCACCCGACCGGCGCGCGAGCTGCGCGTGAAGCGCTCTGTCCACCCCCACGCCCCACCCTGCTCTACCGCATAGGTGATGCCCGCCTTGGTGCGCCCGTCGCGCAGCGCCTGCTCCCCATCCAAGCGCCGCACCCCCTCGACGAATGCCCCGCAGTCGCCGGGCAGCTCCTCCCCCCAACCAGAAGTACCACCCAAAGCAAGCACCCCAACCAAAATCAAAAAACGGCTAAGCCAGACGCGCATCATCCACCTCCCTCGGCCGGTCACCAGCGCCGTGCGCCAGCCGCTTCCTCCTGCCCCAAATTATCTTAGGGGATCCACCTGCGAGGTTACAGCGGCGCAGCAACATCAGGCTGCGCCCCAGTCAACGGCGTCCACCCAGGCGTCACGACCCGCGCGCTCAGCGGACGTGGATCACAGCACACCAATCACGGGCCCGGGTCATCCCGACGTAGCGGAGGCACTTCTCCCGCCGCTCCCAATGGGCGCGTTCCGCAGCGTCCATCCCCGCAGGGGCGCGCTTGCCGATCTCCTGGGCGCCGGCCATGATCACCCGGGGCGCCTCCAGCCCTTTGGCGCGCTGCAGGGTACACATGACCAGGGAGTCTCCGGCCGCCGGGCGCTCGCCCGCGCCGAGGATGCGCGGCGTCAGGCCGAGGTTCAGGAGCGCCCCTTGGAGCGCCTGGACATAGGCGTTGGTGCGTGCCAAGACCAGGATCTGGCCACGCCCTCCGCCCTTGGCCTGGGCGGCGATCCACTCGGCCTCCTCCTGCGCACTGGCGACCTCGAGCTGGGTCGGCGCGGGTCCCGCCCGCAGCGAGCGGTAGCCCTGCAGGGTGTCCTGCGTCTCCAGCTCCAGGGGATCGGCCTCCAGCTTGGCCACCACGGCGACGGCCGCCCGGCGGATGCCATCGGTGGTGCGGTAGTTCAGCTTCAAGGTCGCCGAGCGGCCGATGATATCGATGCCACAGGACTTGAGGGTGACGGGCTTGGTGTAGAGGCGCTGGTTGCCGTCACCGCAGAGGAAGAGCGCGTCGGCTCGGATCTGCCCCGCCTCCCCCCCCGCCGTGAGGGCCGCTAGAAAGCGCAGATGGGCCGCGCCAGCGTCTTGCATCTCATCGCAGACCACGGCGGCGAAGGGCGGCGCCACCTCCCCTTTGCGCAACGCCAGGGTCGCCTCCCGCGCGAGGGCGGCGTCGTCGCCACCGCTGCGCCGGCCCATGGCTTCGTCCAGGGCGTGAAAGACTTTGAGCGCCGCCAGGCGCTGCTCGCGGCTCAGCCGCGGCCGCCCCGGGCGCCGGGCGTTGAGATAGGCCGTATCGGTCCAGGCGCCTTGCTGCACCAAGACCTCGTCGCGCTCGCTTTGGTAAAAAGCCAGGTCGCGCCCAAGGGACTCCACCTGCATCGCCTCTTGCCAGCAGGCTTCGACCTCATCGGGCTGCAAAAAGGCGCTGTTCTTGCCCGCCATGTGCAAAAGATCCAGGGTGCTCGCGCTCAAGGTGCGCACGGTGAAGCGCGCCATCAGCTCGGGCGTGTCGGCAACCAAGCGGCGCAAGAGCTGCTCCAACTCCATGGCCAGGCTGTTGTTGAAGGCCGTGACCAAGATCGGCCGCGGATCGTCGGTGAAGACCTTCTCGGCCAAGAAGCGGGCGCGGTGCACGGCGACGACGCTCTTGCCCGTGCCGGGTCCACCGCTGACCTTGAAGGCCCCTGGCCCTCGCTTCTCGACGATGCGGCGCTGGGTGGGGTGGAGAAAGATGCGCCAGGCCTCGAAGTCGCCATGGAGCGCGTTGACCAGGTCCTCGTCCCCCCTGGGAATGAAGACCTGATCGCTGTTGCGCGCGTCGACGATGGCGTCGTGCAGAGCACCGGCCGACGCCTCGCGCGCCGCCGTGTAGCGCCGCCACACCTCCTCGATGGCGCCCGCATCAGCCGCCAAATCCAGCAGGGCTTCGGCCAGGGGCGCCTGTAAACACTCGGCCACATCCAAGAGCGCGTCGTCGTCGGGGATGCGGCGGAAGATCTCCGCCGCCGCCGGCCCCACGCCAAAGCGTCCCAGCTCCCTTGCCCGCAGCGGCGCCAGGGGTCCGCTCTCCACGGCATCCGTGGCCGGCGGCCGCCCCAGGCCCTCGGGCGCCGCCGCCTCTTCTTCCTCGACCTTACGCAGGCGAATGTTCTTGCCCACCAGGGAGAGCTTGTGGCGGTGACCCCAGGCATAGGCCGCGTCGTGGGTGTCGACGTAGAAGAGCAAGAGCTGTTGTCCTTCCTGGGCACAGACGACGCAGAAATGTTTGCCAGAGGTGTGGAATCCCTTGAACTTCCCTACGTTATGCAGGTAGACCGCGTCATTGCCCGCTTGCAGCTCCTTGATGCTCTTGAAGAGCCCCTCGCGGTGCTCCTTGGCCAAACGCAGGCTCGCCTCGATGAAGCTCTGGGTCAGGGCGATCTCCAGATGACGGGTGTAGGCGCCCTGGCCACGTGGGCGAATGGGAGCGCTCTCATCGTTTTTATTGTGAGCCATCACTCAACTCCTATCGTTGGGGCCATGGGTCGGCGTAGGCAGCGCGTCGCTCTCGGCAACATGTGGGGTCGTGGCATCATCCAATGCCGCGTGGTCCGCCAGCAAAGCCTGTATCTCCGCCAAGATCGCCTCTGCCTGGCAGAGCTCGGCGTCATCGGTCCACACCCGCCAGCCCTGCCCCTCGAGCCAGGCCTGCTCTGCCGGGCGCAAGTCGATGACCAGGGCGAGCCGTCCTTCGGGCCAGGCCAGCTCAGCGATGAAGTCGATCTCAGCGGAATCGCAGAATTCAAAGCCCACCACGGGCGGCGCGAAGCCCGCGTCGAGCAGACGCCGGAGGGGCGCACGCAGCTCGGGGCTGGCGTTGTGCAGCAGGGCGTCGTTGTCCGCTGGCGCTGCCGCCAGGGCTGGCGCCGCCGGGAGGTCGATGCCCAGACTGGACGGCGTGATGAGGAGACGCGCCACCACACTACAGCCGGGCATGAGCTGCTCCAGGGCCTGGGCATAGAGTTCGAGCTGCCGTTCACAGCGCGCCATCGCCTCCGTGCGTGGGGCCAAGAGGGCGGTCTTGTAGTCGGCCACCACCCACTCCTGCCGCGCCGCGTCTCTGGGAAAGCAGAGATCGATACAGCCCGTGACGTGGGTCCCCTTTCTGAGGACGCAGAAGGGTGTCTCTTGCCAGATCTCGGGTGCCTGTCGGGCCTGCGCGAAGACCTCGTGCGCCAAGAGGCGCTCCAGGACATGGCGGCACGCCGCGTGGGCGCCCTCATCGAGGGGGTAAGAGGAGAGCAGGCGCTCGAACGCGGCGTGGGCCGCAGCCAGCAGCGCCGGGGCTGGCTGGCGCAGATCCAGCCGCTCCAGGACGGCGTGCACCAGCGCGCCGCCGACCTTGCCGATGCCCGCGCCCGTGCGCTGGGTCGACCCAGGCCCTGGGCGCCAACGCCCTACTTGGGCGCTGACCGTATCCCAGCGCGCGCAGGCGCGCACTGAGGCGCGCAGCGCCGCCGTGTCGCTGTGCTCCTGGCGGTCGACCTCCAGCGGCGGCGGCGCGACGGCAAAGGCGTCCAGGGCCGCCGCCACGGCGTCGTCCAAGCCGGGAAAGGCGCTCTGCTGGTAGTCCACCTCGGGCAGCTCCAAATGCTGCTGAGCCAGAACCTCGACCCCTGGCGCGACGGCGCACCGGTCCCCGTGGGCGCCGAACACCGTCGGTAGGCCCCGCAAGACGTCGGGCTCATAAAGCTGGACGAAGTCCGGATGGTGCACCACCACGAGCTGGTCACAGGCGCGGGTCGCCGCGACATAGAGCCAGCGGCGTCGCTCTTGTGCTTCCTCCTCCTTGTCGCGCTCTTGCAGGGCCTCCCACTCTGCCGGACGCCGGGTGCCAAAAGCCACGGCGATGCGGCCCTGCGCGCGGTCGACGATGAAGGGCGGCGGAAATTGCCTGCGCTTGGGCCGCATCAACACCACCACCCCGGCCTCCCGGCCTTTGGCCTTGAAGTAGGAGGTGATGCGCACGGTGTCGCTCTCGGCGTCGGCCAGCGGGAGGTCAGCCTCTTCGTCCTGCCGCAGCACTGTGACCACCTCCTGCAGGGCGCGCGCCGGACAGACGTGCTCCGTCTCGCATTGCCGGATCAGGGCGCGCAACTTCTCCAGGTTCCCCAGCATCGCCGCCCCACGGGCCTGCAGCGCCCACACCGCCAACACGCCGCTCTGCTCGAGGAGTTCATCCAACAGGGCCGTCCACGAGCGCCGACCGCGGTGGTAATGCACCGACCACAGCACCTGCAGGGCCGCCACCACCACCGGATGCCCCACGGCCTTGCCCGTGTAGCGCCAGCTTCCGCCGGCAGCGCGGTGCTCGGCGAGCTGCGCGTGGGAGCAACCGAAGAGGCCCCGCAGCACGTGCACCACGGCGTCACCGTCGCCGGGCTCATCCAGGGCCCGCAAGGCCGCCAGCGAGAGGCGCACCTCATCACGGGCAGCGAAAGAGGTCCCCCCTTCGACCAGCGCCGGAATCCCGGCGCTCAACAGCGCATCCTCGATGTCGTTGGCATAGATCCATGAAGGCAAGAGCACCAAGACATCGGACCAGCGCAGGGGTCGCTCCTGCCCGGGGCTGCCCAAAGGCACCTCGCTGCGGCGGAGCTGCCACAGGTAGCGCACCAAGCCATCCAGGTCGCTCTCCCCTGCTTCGACCTGCAACCACACCACCGGGGGCAGCGCGGCCGGCTGCCGATGCGCCACTTGAGGCGCGAACTGGGGCATCTGGGCGAAGGTGTGGTTGCACCAAGCCACCAGGCCCGGTACGGAGCGAAAGTTCTCGCTGAGTGACAACTGCTGCCCCCCGCCCGCGCTGAGGGCGCTCCCGAGTTGCTGCCACATGGTGACGTCGGCCCGGCGAAAGCGGTAGATCGACTGCTTGGGGTCACCCACGGCGAAGAGCCGGCCCGGCAGGGGCGGGTGGCTGTCCCACGGCCCGTCGAGCGCCGCACCGCGGCTCAAAAGCATGGCCACCCGACTCTGGATGGGATCCGTGTCCTGTACTTCGTCGATGAGGATGGCGTCGAAGGAGGCCGCCAAGCGCGCCCGCGCCCCAGGGTTGTCGTTGAGCAGCCCATAGGCGCGGCGCAAGAGATCGTCGAAGTTCGCCATGGCCAGACGGCAGCGTTCCGCAGCCAGCGCCGGCAGCAAGTCCTGGTGAACGGCCCGCACCAGGTGGGCATTGATGGCCGCCGCGCCCGCCTTTGCACACGCCTCCTGCCACTCCCGCAGCACCTTCAATTTCGCCTTGAGAGAAGCGCAGGCGCCGCGGCGCCAGTCGCCCCCTCGCCCCACGTTCAGATTGAACCGAGGTACGGCGCCCGCAGCGCGCTGCACGCCCGCCGGCCCCGCCTGCTCCGCGTCGTCGAGCCAGCCCAGCAGGGGCACCACCTGCGGATAGAGGGCACAGCGATCCGGTGCCAGGCAATCGGCGCTGATGTGGCCGCGCAGATCAGGGGCCAAGGCCTGCAGCGCCTCCCAGTGCGCCGGCCAGTCGGGTGGCGCCGAGATGATCGGCGCCACATCGCCAGCCATGAGCAGGATCTCGGCGGCCTTCTGGATGGCCTGGTCCGAAACGTGGGAACGCACCTCGTCGTCGTAGGCCGGGTCCGCCTGGCGCAGGGCCGCCCGCCAACGCGCAAAAACCTCGCTCGTGGACCACAACGCCGAAGACCCCGTGACGATGGTCGTGTCCGGGGCCCAGGCCGCTTCCAGGGCTTCTCTGGCCAGGAGCTCTTTGCAGAAAGCGTGAATGGTCGAGGTGCGCAGGTCGGAGATCTCCTCCACCAGGCGCGCCAAGGGCTCGCGCTCTTGACCACGAGCGCTGCGGTAGCGCAACTCGAGCTTGTCCCGCACCCGCACCTGGAGCTCACCGGCGGCGCGCTCCGTAAAGGTGATGGCCGCCACCCGCGCCGGGGGCAGCCCGGAGAGCAAGGCACCCAGCACCCGCTCGACCAAGACGGTGGTCTTGCCGGCGCCAGCACCCGCTTCGAGGGCGATGCTCTGATCGAGGGTGTGCACCGCTGCTTGGCGCACGGCCCAGTCCTGAGGGGGAGTCGCTGTGCTCACGGTTGCTCCTGGTGTCGCGGTGACGGCGTGGCGCCGGTGGCAGCATCGAGACGTGCGACCACGTCCCGGGTGGCGTCGAGGTCTCTGGTCCACATCCAACGGTGTTCGCCCGCAAGAGAACAGGCGCCGGGGGTGGTTGGATACCAACCCTTGGCTGCGCGCGCCTGGCACAGGGCGAGCCAAGCTTGCGCCATGGCATCGTAATCGGCGAGGACCAAGGCCTTGGGTGTGGGGCAATCGGGCGCCACCACCTGAACGCGGTCGACGGGGCGCCCCGTGTCCCCCAGGGCCTTGGCCTGCAGGTAGAGATCCAGCCGCTCCAGCAGGAATCCGTCCCCCTGGGCGTTCGTGCCCGTGGCCTGGCGCACCTCGCTCAGGGTCGCCCCGTGCAGCCACCCCTGCTCACCGCTGATGGTGAAGGGCAAAGCGCCGGCTTCATGCACGGGCTCCGCCAGCGCGCCTGGGCGCATCGTCTCGTCGGGGAGGAGGTGACCCACCGCCCGCAGAGACGCCTGCTGCATCTTCTCGGCGAAGCTCTGCAACGACTGCACCTCAGGCGCAGACCAGCGCAGCGCCTCACCGAGCGCCTGTTTCATGACGCCGTCGAAGTGCTCCGCCAGAGGCGCCGCGCTGGGGTCGGCGTCCCGGGCGTGCAAGGCCGCCTCCATGAGGCGAACGAAGCGCGCCTCGTGCCCATGGAGGACGCCGGGGGCATCGTAGAGCTGGGGTGCGGGATAGGCGCCGAGAATGTGGCGCAAGAAAAATTCGCCCGGCTTCGCCAGCAAGGTCTGGATGGCCCGCGCCGTGGTGCGCTGGTCGTCGGGGTGAGCGGCGCACACCCGTGCAATGAGCTCGGGCGCGATACGCCCCGTCCAGGCATCAGGCAAGTGGCCCAGGCAGCAGTGTTGAAAGATGGAGAGGTGGAGGCGCAGGAGCTGGCGCGTCCAGACTTGGGCGACCAGGGTGGTGAGGACGTGGTGATCCGGCGTCCCCCCCGACGCCGCGCAGGCCCATCGGCTCAAGGCCTGGGCGCGCGCGGCGAGTCGCTCGGCGCGGCCCAGGGCATCCTCTGGGATCGGCAAAAAGTCGGCGCGCGTGCCCTGTTGCACCGCCAGCGCCTGGACATCGGCGTGGGTCGCCCGCCGCCCTAAGAGGGCCGAGGCCACTTCCAGCAGGTGCCGCCCAGCGATGCGCGGCCGCGCCTCCACCAGATCCGTCGCTGGCCACGACAACCAGGCCTGGCCCGTGCAGGCCGACAGCATGGAGGCCAAGCGGCGCCGCTCGCCGTCGACGTGATGCGCCGCGCCGATGAGGCGCAGGCCAAATCGAGAGGTGAGCAGGGCCAGATCGGACTCGGGCAGCAAGACCTCCTCCCGCGCCGGCGCGGGGAAACGCCCGTGGTCCAAACAGGGACAACAGAGCAAGTCGAAGGCGCCGCCCAAGGCGGCCATGGGGGCCAGGACCCGCACCCCGGGTTGGGAGAGGCGCCCTTCGAGGGCTGGGGTCTCGGTGAGGAAGTCCGTGAGCAGCGCCACGGCCTCGCGCAGGCTCAGGGCAGGAGCGTCTGGCCCCATGCGCCATGCCTCGAGATGCGTCGTGAGGCGAGCCGCCTCGGCTCGGCGCGACCACCAGCGTTCGAGCAACCGCAGCCAAGCCTGGCTATGCGCCGCCAGGCTGGCCGTGCGCGGCAGAGCCTGCAAATCGGCAGCGATAGCCGCAACGGTGCTGCGCATGGCCACGGCGGCAGCGCGAGCGCCCTCCTGCGCGGCGCCTTGAGCTTCCAGCGTCGCCGCGTGATGCTCGAGCGCCGCCAACAGCGCTGCCGTGCCGGCGTGGGCGTGGCAGCGGGCCACGATGCGGCGCCACTGACCGCGGCGCGCGGACCCGCCTGAGCCCAAGAGCGAAGCCTTGTCGTCCAGCTTCAGGGCGCTGTTGCCCAGCAGGGCGTACCACTGGCGCACCGTGGGCCTGCCTTCGGCCAACGCCAAGAGGGAGAGGAGAAAGCGCGCCGCCGGCTGCTGCGCCACCGGCGGCCCGACCTGCCAGGTGGCGGGGATACCCGCGCGCCCGAGATCGGCCTTGAGGACCTCCACCAACTCCACATCGGCCAGGGCCACGGCGATGCGGTCCAGGGGCTGGCCAGCGCGCACAGCGCGCTGGATCCGCCGGGCCACCTCAGCCAGCTCGCGGCGCTGATCCGGGGTACAGACCAAGGTCATGGTGTCGTCCTCAGCGCCGCGCGGCGGGAGCGCGTCAGGGCCATCGCCGCGCGCCAAGTAGAGGTCGCGCTGGCACCTGGCCAAGGCGCCGCTCGCGGCGATGGCCCCCCCCAGCGTCGGCGCATGCGCCGCCGCCAAGCGCAAGCCCGTCGGCGCCGGCGCGACGTTCTCCAGCGGATAGAGGACGACGCGGCGGCACGGCCTGGCCTGGAGCCAGACGCAGGCCGCGTCGAAGAGGGCCGGGGCGAGGGAACCGTCGCCGACCACCACCGCCCCCTGCACACGGGTGACGGGGTGCGCCGGGTGCTGGGCCGCGGCAGCCGAGGCTGCCGCGGCCCCCCACCCGGCGGGGCTCGCCAAGGACGCCACCCGGCGCGCCGCCACTAACCCCGTCCACAGCGCCGCCCGCGCCTCCAAGCGCGCCGGGTTCGCGCCGGCAGGCGCACAAGCCCGCAGCATCGCCCCGTCCGCCCCGGCGTTCTCCAAGGTGCGGATCACCTGGATGAGGCTTGGCTGCCAACCCGCTTGACGCAGGGTCGCGCCATAGGGCCCCAGCGCTCCGGCGGCCCCCAGGTCGCGCAACAACACCGTCACCGTCGCCGCCAGCCACCCGGGCGGCTCCTCGGCGAGCCCCTCAGGCAGATGATCCCGCCCTAAATCGCTCAGCAGCCGCGCCGCCGTCGTGCACGAAACCCGCAACAAATCACGGGTCAGAGCCAATTGCTGCTCCAACAAGGTCGCGTTCGCCGCCGAGGGCAGCAACACACTGATCCAAGCATGAGGATCACCGCAGACCTGGCGGACTTCGTCGATAGCAGTCCACACCGCCGTGGCCACTGACATGCTCACCTCCCGGCCAAAGAAACCCATAGGTTGAGACCTACCCCGCAATGACCCGCTCAGGCTAAACCACCCTCAGGCCCCGAGGCAAGGAAATCGCCGGGAAACACCCCCACAGTGGACAGTATATGTCCTCAACAGCCGGCCGCCCCAGACCGAAGGCGACACCAATGCAAAAGGGGCCGGGGCGAGCCGACGGGCCCTCAGGGCGCGGGAGAAGGCGACGCGCCCTTGCCACAGCCGCCAGCCACGAGGAGCTGCACCTCGGCCCCCTCGCTGTCGCCACGGCGCCAGCTCCGCAGCACGAAGAGCTCCTCTCCACCCTCGTAAACCCACCAGGCGGCGCTATCGGCGTCGCGGCTCAAGGCGGTGCACGCCTTCACCGCATCACCTTGGTGCCACTGGATCTCACCGTCGACCACGCGCACCTCCCCGCCGCTTCCCACCGCCACTGGTCCCAGCGCGCCCTTGGGCCCCGGCACCTCCAAGAGGGGATGCACGGGCTGCCACGCGTAGCCGCGCAGCACGGCGTTGGCCTTGGCGAGTCCCGCGGCGGGCACGGCCTCCTCATATTCGGTGAGCGTGGCCACGGCGTGGCGGGCCAGCTCGCCTTTGGCACCATGGATCACCACGGACCAGCGCATCTCTTCGCCCTGGCGCGCGAAAATCACGCACACCAGCGCTCTCTTCTGCGCGTCGAAGGCCACGCAAGTGCTCTCTCGCAGCTCATCCATGTCAAAGAGAGCCGCCTCCATCTTGCCCGCCATGAGCGCCTCGGAGAAGATCTCCATCGGGCCGGCGGCGTGCGCCACACCGGAGGTCAACAAAAGAGCCAGAATCGTCGAGATCCAACGCGTCATCACCACACTCCTCTCAGTTGCAGCCTCGGTCTCCGAGGCCGAAAGTAGCACATCAGCACCGCCCCGCTGTTCGGCCACGCGGGCCCCCTTTTCAGCAGCCACAAGGCCCTTGCCCTTTGGCGCGCACCATGCGAACTAGATAGAGGCGTGCCCACGACGGCGCGCGCCACCACCGGGTAGGAAACGATGCGCCCGTTCGTCCTCATCATCTGTGCGCTGCTGCTCTCCTGCAACCCCACCGTCGACGGTGGTGGCGGCGGACACCCTGCTGCACCCCAGGCGCCGCCCGCACGCCCCGCGGAGGTGGATCCCCAAAACCATGACCCAGCGCCAGAAATCGTCATCGAAGCACGGCGCGTCATCGCCATTGGCGACCTGCATGGCGACCTCGAAGCGACCCACCTTGCCCTGCGTTTGGGGGGCCTCATCGACGCCAACGGGGGCTGGAGCGGGGGCGACACCGTGCTGGTGCAGCTCGGCGACATTTTGAGCCGCGGCGACGACGAGCGGCGCATTCTGGACCTCTTGGCGCGACTGGCCGAAGAGGCGCGCCTGGTGGGCGGCGAGGTCATCGTCCTCATTGGCAACCACGAGCTGATGGCGGCCCAGGGGGATTTTCGCTACGTGACGCCCGGGGCGCTCGCGGCCTGGGCCGAATTGGCCGACCCTAGCGCCCCCTGCCCCGCGACCCTGCCGCCGGCTGCGTGCGGGCGGGCCTTAGCCTTTGCGCCCGGCGGCCCCATGGCCCGCCGTCTGGCGACCTTCCCCATGGTGGCGCAAGTAGACGGCAGCCTCTTCGTCCACGGCGGCCTCCTCCCGGAGCATCTGGACGCGGGCATCGACGCCCTCAACGACCAGGCGCGGGCCTTCTTCAGCGGCGCCGTCAGCGAGCCTGGGCCGGCCCTGGCCGGGCCGCGCTCGCCGTTGTGGGTGCGGGCGCTGGGGGAGGAGCCACCCGATTGCGCGGCCGTCGCCCAGACCTTGGCCATGACCGGGGCGCGGCGCCTGGTCGTTGGCCACACCCTGCAGGCCAACGGTATTCAGCCGGCATGCGCCGGGACCCTGTGGCGCATCGAGACCGGCCTCTCGGCGGTCTACGGGCGCAAGGTCCAGGTCCTGGAAGTGCGCGGCGATCTAGTCCGAGTGCTGCCCTGAGGCGGAGGAGGTCGCTGCCCATGTCACCCCACAAAGCGCTCCGGCTGTGGTTGCGCGCCCTCGCCAGCGAGCACTTGGCCGAACACCATGGACAACTCAAGAGCACCGTGCGGCGGCGCCTGGCGCGCCAGGCCAGCGCCCACATTCTCGGGCACTGGCTCACCGCGTGGGACCCCGTGCACCTCAACGGCATGCGCGCCGCCATGCAAGGCGAAGCGTGGCTGCGCCGCTTCGGTGGCGCCCTGGTCGCCGTGGCCTGTGAGCGCATCCTTCATGGTCACGTCTTAGCCGTGCAGCGGGTCCTGGCCCTCATCGATGACGCCCACGCCGCCGCCCTGGGGCGCTGTGTGTGTCGCGCCGCCAAGATCACCGCCGACCTCCATGGCCCCGACGGCCGCGTCTACCTCGTGGGCGACGCCGCTGCGCACGCCACCTGCTGGGAGGGCATCGCCGCGGCCAGGGCCCAGGAGCCAAACGAAACGGAGCCAGCCCTAGTCGCGGCCATCGACCAGGCGACGCAGGAGACGACCTGGAACGCCAGCCAGCGACTGGAATACCTCTGGCAGCAGAGCTACCCCATGTGGGAAATCCTGCTGGTGCACCGCGACTACACCCGCGCCTGGAATGACAACCTGCGCCGACAGCGCAAAGCCTGGCCCGTCGCGCGCCCCCTGCTCAAGGCCCTGGTCAGCGCCCACTACGTCAGCCGCGGCGCCATCTTCACCGGGATGGAGCTCTTCGAGCAGCCCTACGCCATCTGCACCTGCCCCGGCCCGGAAAACGACCGCGGCTGTAGCCTGGTCCATTGGCATTATTTCTCGGACAACCCCCACGCCCTCTACGCCAACACGGACGATTTCCACGGGCAAGCGCGCCTCCCAGACGGCACGGTGGCCCCCTGCCAGCGCTTCGCCGCCCGCCACCACCGCCCCTGTCTCGGCTGTGGCTGCCAACACGACCGCCCCTAGGGCTCAGCTCACTCGGCCTTGCGAATGCCCACATAGAGGCTGTCGAACTTCATCACCTTCCACAGACCGCTCGCTTCGTCCTGGACCAAGGTCACGATGCGCGGTCGATCCGCGCCGCTGCTCTGCAGTGAGATGTTCCAGCCGCGCCCGTGGGGGTCGGCCTCGCTCTTGACCACGTCCAGGTTGAAGCTCTCTGGGTTCATTTTGTAGCCGTTGCTCGGCGAGGATCCCTGGGCATAGGAACGGAAAATCTCCTGCTGCTGCTTCATCCGCTCGATGAAGCGCGCCGAGGTGTTCTTCGACTCGAAATCGGCGCCCAGGTTATGGGTCATGGTCACCAGCACCTTCTTCCCCAGGGCCCGGGTGTCGTTTTTCATGTACAAAAAGACGCCCTCGAACCACAATTGCAGCGCGCCTTCAGGGGTCTTGGCCTCCTCCTTGACCCGCGCCGCGAAGTCATCTTCACTCGTCGGCAGACCAGCAAAAGCGCTCGACGCCACCAAGGCAACGAGGGACACTGCCAACATCACGCCCAAGAGCTTCCAACCCACTCGCTTGTTCATCGTCCTCTCCTACGTTGAAGACTTCATCTTGCCGCTCGTGACAGCGAGACAAGAAAACACCCACCCCGACGCCCACAGGCCACAAATATTCACCTTGCAACCGCAACCATAAGGTCAACATTCCCTGGCCCCATGGCAAGGCCGCAGGGATCTCTCGCCGCGCAACCTTGGGCCCCCCCTTCTCCCACGAACGAGTCGTCATGATCCGAGCTGTCTTTGTGTTCTTCGTCATTTTTTTGGGATCCACCCTCGCCACCACAGCGTGTCGAGATAGCCAAGCGCCCGCCGAGCCTGCGCCGCCCGCGGCGGCGCCCCCTCCCACCCTCGCCCCTGAGACGGACCCGCCGCTGCTGCCCTCGATCGACCCCCATCGCGCCGAGCCGAGCGCGCACGCCACCAGCCCCGAGCCCACGCCAGACGCGGCGCCGGCCCCCGGCACCCATCGCCCCGATCTCACCCACGACGTGCTCATCGGCGATATCGGCGCGCCCTATCCCGCCCTCGCCGAGCGGGTCAAGCGCGCCTTCCTCCATCGGCGCCCGGCGCTGCGCCGCTGCTACGCCGATGCCCGTCAGGAAGCACCGGACTTGGACACCCTGCTCACGGTCAACCTGCGCATCTACCCCAGCGGCGCCGTGAGCGACGTGCAAGTCGTCGCGTCCCAGCCCAGCCCTGCCGCGTTCTCCGCCTGTCTCCAAGAGATCTTTGGCCAGTGGTCCTTTCCCCATCACCGCGCCGACGAGCCGGAGTTCATCACCTTCACCATGGCCGCCAAAGCGCGCCTCCCCTGAGCTCGCGGGGTGCGCCAACCGTCAGCGAGAGCCGCTGCATCAGGGCAGATCGCTGCCCAAAAACAAATAACTCAGCTCGCCCTCACGAAAGGTCGCCATGAGGTAATTGCGGTAGCCCCGGGCGAGCTGGCCCGATTCGCCTTTGAAAATCGGCGCCCAGGTCCCCGTGTCGACGAAGGTCACCTCCCGGCCCAGGGGCAATAGACGCGGCACGTGATCGTGGCCCATGGTGACCACCTTGGCCGGTAAACGCTCGGCAATCTGCCGCGCCACCCGCGGGGTCTCCTTCTCGATGGAGAAGATGGTGTCGCCGTGGATCACCGCCTCGTAAATGAGATAGACCAGGGGAAAGACACAGAGGGGGATCATGAACTTCACCCACAGCGGCGTGGGCGTGAGGATGAGCGCCAGACCGCCCCCCACCATGAGCACCAGCAGCAAGAGGCGATCGATCCAGAACTCGCGCACGATGCGAAAAAAGCGGTTGGTGATGGGAGGCTGCTGCAGGCGCTCCATCCCTTCGAGCACCGCCACCTCGACCCCGCACTGCGCCGCCTTGACTGCCAAGGCATCGCGGCAAGCGCTCTCCTGACGCAGTTGACCCTTCTTGATGCGCAAGAGCCGCCCCATCACCACCAGCGAACCCCAGAACCACACCCACGCCAGAGAGCGACGGCTGAAGGCGTAGTAGCGCAGCCAGTGCCAGAAATAGGCAAAGAGGTTGAGGATGAAGTCCGAAGCGTGGGGGTTGAAGAAGCCCATCTTGGTCATCAAAAAGCGGTTGGAGAGGTTGCCCATGGGCAACGCCAGCAGCGGCCCTTCGTTGCTGGAGATGGTAGGACAATGCAGGTCTTTGAAAGAGGTATAGTAGCTGTACTGCTGCCCATGCTCGGCGTAGATCTCCCCCGGGACATAGTAGAACCACGGCTCGAAGCGCAGCCCCGTGAGCACCTCGGCGCCCTCTGGGGCGGCAGCACTAATGGCCGACCGGATCACGGCCTGCACTTCGGGAAAGATGAGCTCCATGTCGTGGTTGCCCATGACGAAAACCACCTGATGGCCAACGGCGAGGAAGGAGGCCAGGGTGGACACGAAGCGCGGGTGGGCCGCGAGCATCTCTCCCGCTTTCCAGGCCGACTTCTCCGGGGTCGCCGCCAAGCCTCGCTGGCGTTCACTGGACGAGACCGGCCAGGGTGGCGTCGCCGGCACCCGAGTGAGCAGGTCGAAATCCAGGATGTCGCCGTTGAGGACCAGGGTCGCCTGGTCCTCGGCCGCCAGACGCGCACAGAAGCGTTTGACCAGGCTGTCAAAGGCGTCGTCGAAGGCAAAGCGAGTGGCCTTGTGGGCCATCCAGCCATCGGCGTGGTCTTCGAAGTCGCAGAGGTGGAGATCGGAGACGACGAGGTAGTGATTGGCCATGCATTCCTCCCTGAAGCACTTGCGCCGCGCCGGGCACAGCTCAACCGCAAGAGGTGCGGCGAGGCAGCGCAGGCGGCTCATGCCTTACACAGGCGCGCCCGACGACGCAAGGTCGCGCCGCCTGAGAGGATGATCACCAGCGCGTCTAGTGAGGATCGCAGACGTCGCACGGCTCGACGACGGCGCCCTCGATGATGGTGCGCATGTCCATGCCGAAGTCGCGGGGCACCACCACGATGTGCTGCTCCGAGTTGGGGATGCTGACGCACTTGAAGCCCCGCTTCTCGTCTTCCAGCCTATCGAAGCCGAGCACCGTGCCCTCGGGGATGTTGGCGCACTTGTCGATGATGGCGTTGCGGATCCGGCAGCCGCGGCCGATGGCCGTGTCGATGAGAATGCCCCCCACCATGGAGCCACCCATCAGCACCGAGTCGTCGATCTCCGTGTAGGAGTGCACGAAGATACCCGGCCCGAGGACGGAGCGCCGGACCCGGGCACCCGAGATGATGACCCCATCGCTGACGATGGAGTTCACGGCGATGCCCGTGCGGCCAATGCCGTCATGGACGAACTTGGCCGGCGGATAGTGGATGGGACTATTGAAGAGAGGCCAGCGCTCGCCGTAGAGGTTGAACTTCGGCGCCGCCGCCACCAGGTCGAGGTTGGCCGCCCAGTAGGCGTCAAGGGTCCCCACGTCGCGCCAATAATCCGAGTCCATGGAGCGCTCCACCAGGCGCTTGACCCGCTTGCCGCTCTGCACCTGATACTCGTACTCACCGACCAAGTTGCGCAGATTGAAATCGAAGGCGTAGACCTTGTCCCCCTTGGCGATCATCTCGGGGATGATGTCCTTGCCAAAGTCGGCCCTGTCGTTGTCCAGACAGCAGCGCAGCGCCCCCATGGTGAAAAAGTAGAGGCCCATGGAAGCCAGACACATGTTGGTGCCCGGGATGGGCTTGGGATCGGCGGGCTTCTCCTCAAAGCCGATGATGCGGTCGTCCTGATCCACCTCCAACACGCCAAAGGCGCCGCGGGCCATCTCCACGGGCACCCGCATCACCGCTACGGTGAGAGCGGCGCTCTTCGTGTCGTGAAAACGCCGCATGTGCCGATAATCCATCTTGTAGACGTGGTCGCCTGAGAGGATGGCGACGTGGCGCGGGGTGCAGCCCTCGACCAAGGCCAAGTTCTGCCGGATGGCGTCGGCCGTCCCCTTGTACCAGTGGCTGCCGAGCTGCATCTGGGCCGGGATCTCGTCGACGAACTGGTTCAGACGCCGAGAGAAGAAGGAATAGCCCGCCTTGAGGTGGTTCGAGAGGGAGTGCGACTTGTACTGGGTCAACACGAAAACCCGCGAGATGCGCGAATTGACACAGTTGCTCAAGGTAAAATCGATAATCCTATAGACCGCGCCAAAGGGCACCGCTGGCTTGGCCCGCACATCCGTCAGGGGGCGCAAGCGCTCGCCCATGCCACCAGCCATGACCACCGCCACCACATCGTTCATAACCACTCCCCCTTCTCGAAATGAGTAGGACAAGCACCACTGCTGCAGACAACCTGCGCCCACTATAGCCCATCCATCTAATCCTGTGCAGTTATTTCCCGAAAATTCCGCATCATCGTTTCAACGGACCTCCCGCCCCAGGGTCCCACGGCGCGCCCCTTGCCCTCAACCACAGAACCGCGCATTTTGGCGCCTGGCGTCCCCGCCCTTCTTTGCGCCTTCATGGAACAGCGAGGTCAGCGACTCATGCGGCTCCACACCCCGGCCTTCCTCGGGCACCTCTGTGCCTGTCTCATCCTCTCTCTCCTTTGGACCTGTACCGAGTCCACCCCCCAGGGGCGCCCAGCCGTCGCCGCGCCCGATGCGAGCCTCCCGGCGTTGACCGCCCTGTGGCAGCACCGCGACCGCGACGGCGACACCATCACCGACCTCGATGAAGGCTTCCTCAGCCAACGCGACAGCGACGGCGACGGCGTCCCGGACTACCTCGACCCCGACAGCGACGGCGACACCCTCCCTGACCGCCTCGAAGCCGGAGACAGCTTCCGCCACACCCCTCCCATCGATTTCGACCGCGACGGCGTCCCAGACACCCTCGACCTCGACAGCGATGACGACACCATCGCCGACCTCTACGAGGGCCAAGACAGTGACGGCGACACCGTCCCAGATCGCCACGACCCCGACAGCGACGGCGACGGGGTCCTCGACCGCGACGAAGGCGGCCCGGGCCCCGCACCACGAGACGCCAACCTGGACGGTATCCCCGACTTTCGCCAATGGGACGCCGACCAAGACGGGATCGCCGATTGGGACGAGCGTCACCGCACCTTCACCGACCCCACCCTCCCCGACAGCGATGGCGACGGCGCCTGGGACATCGTGGAGCGCGTCGCCGGGACGCACCCCCGAGACCCCGACGACTTTCCCGACCCAGAACAAGGCCTCTTCTTCGTCTACCACGGCGCCAACGCCGTCCACCCCAGCAGCCAGACCGCCTCCTTCCGCACCGCCGTCCAGACCCTCGACCTCTACTTCCTCTTCGACATCTCCCACTCCATGAACCAAGAGTTCGCTGCCATGCGCGATCCCGACAGCGGCATCGCCCAGGTCATCTCGCGGCTGCACTGCGCCGAGCACCCCCACGGCCTGAGCTGTCACGGCCACCAAGATTGCCCCGAGGCCTTCGTCTGTGGCGCCAAGGGCCGCTGCATCCAAGATCCAGAGATGCAAGCCTGCATCCCCGACATCTGGACCGGCGTCGGCACCTTCGGCAACCTGGACACCTTCCGCAATCGCTTGCGCTTACAGAGCGATCCGCGCCAGACGGCCGCCGCCATCCCCGAGCGCGGCGAGCTGGCGCGCCCGGAAGGGCGCGACGGCCCGCTGACGGGCCCCTGGGCCGAGGCGCCCCTGCAGGCCACCACCTGCGTCGTCGACGGGGATCGCTGTACCAACCCGGCCCGCAACTGCGTCGAGGAAGGCTTGGGGTGCCCGGGCTTCCGCCCCCACGCCGTGCGGGTCTTGGTCCAGATCAGCGACGCCGACAATCAGTGCGCCGATCCCGTGGACGGCGCCACGGGCACCCGCGGCTGGCGTCACTTCCACCGCACCCACTACGGTATGGGCCGCTGCGCCGAGTTCACCGAAGCCTCGGCCGGCGCCGCCCTCGCCGCCCATGACATCAAGTTCATCGGCCTCTTCGGCAACGCCGACTGCGACATCTCTGACCCCGACTGCGACGACTTCCCCGAGCACCTCTACAACGCCTGGGTCGAGCTCAACGCCCCCGAGCGCCCCCGGCTGCGTCTCCACAGCCCCAAGACCCTGATGGAGGCCATCGGCGTCGCCGCCCGCAGCGTCGATCCCCACGGGGCCCCCTTCGTCTACGAGGCCCTCGACCGAGCCGTGGTCGAGCAGACCGTGGTCGCCGTGCAGGAGATCATCAAGAAATCGCCCCTGCGGGTGCAGGTGGCCGTAGACGACGTGATCGGCGACGACTTCGACGCGCGCCAACTGGTCGCCTACCTGCGCCTCGACCGCTCCCACCCAGGCTGCGACCACGACGCGCCCGGTGTCGACACTACCGGCGACGGCCGGCCAGACGCCTACCCCGCCCTGCTCCCAGGGGCGCAGGCCTGCTGGGAAATCGCGCCCCAGCCCGGCATCGACTTCGGACCCCACCCCGAGCTGCGCACCTTCGCCCTGGACCTGGTGGCCTACGGCGACGCCTCGCCCTTGGACCGGCGCCGGGTCACCTTCATCGTGCCCCCCACCATGCCGGCGCTGCCCGAAGCAGACGCCTATGCCGAAGACACCTTCTGGCATGCCCCGCAACACCCCGCCTATGCTTTTGAGAGCCGCCATGGGCGCAAACACGGCCGCGAACGGTGGTGGAACCCCGACGGGAGCTTGGCTCGACTCTGCTTGCACCGCGACGGGCAGCCGCTGTGGTGCCAGGATCTCTATGCCGCGGCGCCCCAGGCGAGCGGCCCCATCACCTGCCCTCGCGGAAGCACCTTGCGCACCCGCCGGGACAGCACGGAGCGACTCCGCGAGGCGACCTGCCATCGACCCGACGGCAGCCGCCATGGTCCCTACCGCGCCTGGCACGGCAACGGCCAAGTGCAACGAGACGGCGCCTACCAAGATGACCAGGCGCACGGCGAATGGTTGTGGCGCGACGAAGGCGGCAGCCCGTTCAAACGCTGCCACTTCGTCCTCGGCCGCGAAGAGGGCTGCGAGACCGTCGGCTTCGAGCGCTTCGAGCGCTGAGGGACGCCCCCGCAGCCGCTCGGGCTCAGCGCTCGACGCACATGGCGATGCCCATGCCGCCGCCGACGCACAGGGTGGCCAGGCCGCGCTTGGCGCCGCGGCGCTGCAGCTCGTGCAACAAGGTCACCAGAATGCGCGCGCCGCTGGCGCCCACGGGGTGCCCCAAGGCGATGGCGCCGCCGTTGACGTTGACCTTGGCCGGGTCCCACTCCAGGGCTTGGCCCACGGCCAAGGACTGCACGGCGAAAGCCTCGTTGGCCTCGATGAGGTCGAGATCGGCCACGCTCCAGCCAGCGCGATCCAGGGCCTTGCGCGTCGCCGGCACCGGCCCGTAACCCATGTAAGCCGGATCGACGCCGGCGCTCGCGTAAGAGACGATGCGCGCCATGGGCTCCCAGCCCATGGCTCTGCAGCGCGCCGCGTCGGCCACCAAGAGGGCCGCGGCGCCATCGTTGATCCCCGAGGCGTTGCCCGCCGTCACCGTGCCGTCTTTCTTGAAGGCCGGGCGAAGCTTGGCCAGACTCTCTTGCGTAGTCGAGGCGCGAGGGTACTCATCGCGGGCAAAGGCCACGGGTTCGCCCTTGCGCTGCGGCAGGAGGACCGGCGTGATCTCCTGGTCGAAGCGACCATCGGCCTGAGCCTGGGCCGCCTTCTGTTGCGACGCCAGCGCGAAGGCGTCCTGCGCTTCGCGGCTGATCCCGTGCCGCTGCGCCAGGTTCTCTGCCGTCATGCCCATGTGGTAGTCATTGAAAACGTCCCACAGGCCGTCTTTGATCATCGAGTCCAGCACCTCGCCGTGACCCATACGGAAGCCGTTGCGCGCCTTCGGCAGGAGGTAGGGCGCCTGAGACATGCTCTCCGTGCCACCGGCCACCACGATCTCTGCGTCGCCAGCCTGGATGGCTTGCGCCGCCATGGCCACGCTGCGCAGGCCCGAGGCACACATCATGTTGATGGTGGTCGCCGGCGCCTCTTGCGGAATGGCTGCGCCCATGGCCGCCTGCCGAGCCACGCTCTGGCCGTGCCCCGCCTGGAGAATGCAGCCCATGAGCACTTCGTCCACCAGCGCCGGGTCGACGCCCTTGCGCTGCAACAGACCCGCGATGGCCACCTTGCCCAGCTCGCCAGGGCTCAGGGTGCTCAGGCTGCCGCCAAAGGTGCCAATCGCCGTCCGCGTCCCATCTACAATCCATACTTCCTTCATCGATGCTCTCCTCAGGCGGGCCAAGACCGTAGCCAGCGCGCCTCAATGTGTCGTCAGCAATGGTGCAAAAAAAGAGCCGCTGGTCATTCGCCAGCGGCTCTCGTCGCCTACATGGTCAGGCCGCCGTCGATGTCCAAGCAGCGCCCCGTAAAGTAGTCACACTCGACGATGAAACGCAGACCGAGGAAGATCTCCTCAGGTGCCCCCAAACGCCGCAGCGGCACACCAGAGAGCATCTTCTCCAGCATCTCGGGCCGCATCCCCGTCAAGAGCGGGGTCTCGATGAAACCAGGCGCCACGGCCGCAACGCGGATCCCATGACGCGCCAGCTCTTTGGACCACAACACCGTGTCCGCCACCAAACCCGCTTTCGCCGCCGAGTAGTTCGACTGGCCAGGGTTGCCAGCCCGGCTCACCGACGAGATGTTGATCACCACCGCCGGCTTGGTGTCCGTCTCGAGCATTTTGGCCGCGAAATCCCGGGTGCACAGGAAGGGACCCGTCAAGTCCACGTCGATCACCTTCTGCCACTGCGCCAGTCCCATCTTGGCCACGGCGCCGCTCTGGCGATCCTTCTTGACCAGAAGCCCATCCTTGAAAATGCCCGCGTTGTTGACCAGGCCATTGAGGCCGCCCATCTTCGCGTGCGCCGTCTCCACCAGCCGCGCCACGTCCTCTTCGTTGGACACATCGCAGCACTGGGCGAAGACCTTACCAGCCAAAGCAGCGCTGGCATCGACCACCTCTTGCAGGGCCGCCTCATTGACGTCGGCCGCCACCACCTGAGCACCCTCTTCGGCAAAACGCAGGGCAAAATGGCGCCCCATCCCGCTGCCGGCGCCGGTCACGATCACTTTCAAGTCTTGGATTCTCATCAGGCTTATTCCTTCTATTTCCTTGAGAACGCTTGCGCCAGGTCCACACCGAGGACCCCAAGCCTGCGCTGCGCCAGCGCAGGCCACCTGCGCTTATTCTTTGTTGGCGTTGGTCGCCGTCGCCGCCATCGCCGCACCTTGGCGCATGGCCTCGACCGACATCTTGCGCCACTCTTCCTGGAGTTGATTCACATAACCCATCTGCGCCTGCGCCAGCCGCGTCAGCTCGTCAAAGGTCTGCATGGACTGCGCTTGGCCCTGGGCTTGAAGCTTGGCGCCCTGCTCGTAGACGTTCTCCATCTGCTTGACTTGCTCGTCGAGCACTTTCTGCCAGTTGGTCACGAATTGGCTCATCATGTCGTTCTGAAAAAGTGGGTTCGTCATGGGTACAGTACTCCTGTGCGCCACCCCAACCTGGGTGGACGGTGTTTAGGTCACGGGACGTCGACTACCTGCGGCGCCCATGGCGTCATGACCCCAAGCATAGGCATCGCGCTTTTTTCGTCAAGGAAAATTTTGTGCAGTGCACAAATTTCAACTTTCCCTATTCTTTCTAAGGCCTTCCAACTCAAGCCGCATGGCCTCTATTTCGCGCCGCAACAATTCCAGCTCGCCCCGCCCCGCCTCCCGCGCCTTCTCTTGCGCTTTGGCAGCCCCCGCTGGCACCTCGACGGCCTCCACCGGCTCTCCTTCCATGTCGGCTTGCGCCGGCGCACCCGCCTTCGCGCGCGTCCCGCCCTCGGCAGGACGGCTCCCCGTCAGCCATTGCCGATAGAGCAACTCAAAAGGGTTGACCCCAGACAACATCTGCAGGGGGTTGAAGTGGCTCACCCCACGCAGGGCCCCGAGATAGGCCTGGAGCGCCCACGACAGGGTCGTGCTCATGAACTCCGTCAGCGCCGCAGGCTCCAGGCGAATGAGCTGCATCAGCACCGGAACGGTCAGCATCTTCGCCGCCCCCCGACTCTCCATGATGATCTGGGTCAAGGTCGCCTGGGTCAGATCCTCGTCGCTGCGCGCATCCACCACCTTGGGCTCGGCGCCGCTCCGAATCATCTCGGCCAGCTCATCCAGCGTGATATATTTGCTCGCCTTCGTGTCGTAGAGCCGCCGGTTGGAGTACTTCTTGATAATCACCATGCGTCGCTTCGCTCCCACATCTGCTCGGATCGCGCGCCCATCGTCACGGCCGGGCTTGCAGCTCTAGTGATATGCCTTGGAAGCGCCTCCAGCGCAAGCCCTCACTCTTGCCCGCCTGCGCCACGCCACGGCGTCGCCGCCTCATGCTGCACTGCAACAATTTCGCTTGACACGCACCGCCCCCCCTTCTAGAGTCCGTTCTCAGTGAACCTCGCCTGACCCTGGCCTTGCACCAAAGGACCCCCCATGCTTCGCCAATCGACGCTGCTTTTGTTGGCCACCCTCCTGGTTTTTTGCGGCGCGCAAGCTTGCGACGACGAAACCGCCCCCAGCTCACCTGAGCTCCCGCCGATCGAGGTCAGCGACGCCGACAGCCTGGACGCCACCGATCAAACGCCCGACGACGACGGCCACGGCGAGGTCGATCTCGTCACCCCAGAGACCACGGACGCTCCCGACACCAGTGATCAGAGCGAGACCGAGACCACCCAGCCCCTGACCTGCGTACCCAATCGCGACGGCGTCATTACCCGGACCGAAATGCCCATGAAGGTCGGGGACAGAGGCACCTTCCTCACCGCCCTCGACCTCACCTGGGACACCACAGGCACGGTCAACGGCCAGGGCCAGCGCTTCTGGGATTTGAGTGGCACCCTGCCCGGTGATCGCAGCACTCTCTTCGAGTTGCGCCCCGTGGACATCTACTGGTTTGCCAGCGATTTCCCTTCGGCCACTTACGTCGCCCGCCTCTCCGAGGCGAGTGAGCTTCTGGGCGTCTTCGAGCTCACCGACGAGACGCTGCTCCTCTTGGGCGTGGCCTCACCCGAGCGCACTCTGACCTACACCCGCGTCACCTATTCCCCCCCAGTCCGCATCCTCCAATTCCCCCTCGAAGAAGGCAGCACCTGGACCAGCGCCGCGACCATCTCCGGGACCTTCAACGGCATCATCGTCTACTATTCGGAGACCTACATCTCCAAGGTCGACGCCAAGGGTGTCCTCGACACCCCCTACGGCACCTTCCAGCAGGTCCTGCGGGTCAGCACGGATCTCACCAAAACCGTGGGCCTGATGACGACCAAGACCCGCACCTTCGCCTTCGTCACCGAGTGCTTCGGCACCGTGGCCAGCGTCGCTTCCAAGTCATCGCCGCCTGCGGGTGAGTTCACCGCCGTCGAAGAGCTCCGCCGCCTGAGCCTCTAGTGGCCCCACACACCGCACAGCGACATGGCGGCGCCACTGCGCCCCCGCGATGACGTCCACGCCCCTACTGTTCCGTCTCGGAGTCTCCCCCATGCGACCCTCTCCCTTATACTTGGCGCTCCTCCTCAGTGTCGCCAGCCTCAGCAGCGCCTGCCTCTCCTTCCACAGCGGGCCCATGCCTGGGGAACCTCTCGACGCGACCTACGCCAACGTCGATGGCATCCGCATGCGCTACCTCGACCTCGGCCAAGGCGAGCCCGTGGTCTTGATCCACGGCTTCGCCTCGGCCCTCGAGACCTGGGCCACCGTCTGGCCCAGTCTCCTCGCGGACTACCGCATCATCGCCATGGACCTCAAGGGCTTCGGCTGGACCGAGCGCCCCGAGGGCGACTACTCTCCCCAGGCCCAAGCCCAGCTCGTCTTGGGCCTCATGGATCATCTCGGCGTCGAACGCGCCGCCGTGGTGGCCCATTCTTGGGGCAGCTCGGTCGCCCTGCAGATGGCCCTGGCCGCTCCCGAACGGGTCACCCGCCTCGCCCTCTACGACGCCTGGGTCTACTTCGAGCAGCTCCCCACCTTCTTCGTCATGGCCCGCGCCAGCGGCATCGGCGAAATCCTCACCTGGCTCTTCTATAAAGAGCGTCCGGCCGACAAAATGACCGCGGCCTTCTACGACCCGCGCTGGGTCAACGAGGCCTTCGCCGAAGAGGTCGCCCATGCCCTCGACCGACCCGGCACCGAGGCCGCGGCGCTGGCCGCCATCCGCGACCAACGCTTCGAAGATCTCCAAGACGCCTACCGCACCATCACCCAGCCCGTCCTTCTGCTTTGGGGGCGTGAAGACAAAGTGACGCGCCTTCACTTCGGCGAGCGTCTGGTCAACCACCTCCCCAACGCCAAGCTCATCGTCTATGGCCAGTGCGGCCACTTCCCCATGATCGAAGCCCGCGGCCCATCGACCCGCGACCTCCTGGACTTCCTCGCCGCGGGCCACATCGCGCCTGCCGCCACCACTGCACCTGTCACCACCATCATCGTCCCGGCGCCGCAGCCCGCACCAGTCCCCGGCGCCACAACGGAATCCCATGGCGAAAGCCCCTCTCACCCCACGTCAACCCCTTGACCTAGCCAGCGAGTTGCCAACCGTGATCCTTCACCTCTCTTCTCGCCCGCTACCGCGCCCCACCCGGGCACCGCAGCGCGCCGTCTGGCTCGTCGCCACCTTCATCACCTGCTTGGGCGTCGCCTTCTCTGCCCACGCCACGGGTTTCAAAGACCTCGGCGACGACCTCGCCCCCAGCGAAGGCGGGCTCTTCGACATCAAGCTCGACCTGCGCTTGCGCGGCGAGCTCTTGCACAACCTCGACCTCGACCACGGCTACACCCCGTCAGGCGAGCCCCTCTTTGCGGTACCGGCCGCCGACCCCAGCAGCCAAAACCTCACCCACGCCGACATGCGCCTGCGCACCGACCTGGCCTTCGTCGCACCCGGCGGCGGCATCGGCGTCAAAATGCGCCTCCATTTCCTCGATAACTTGGCCTTGGGATCCACCCCCGATGGGCCGCCCTTGGCCACCAAGAGCCAGCGCTCACCGGACAACGCCGTCACCATCAAGCGCGCCTACGGCGAAGCCCTCACCCCCATCGGACTCATCTCGGCCGGCCGCATTGGCGCCGACTGGGGCCTGGGCATGCTCGCCAACGGCGGCGACTGCGACGAGTGCGACACGGCCGACGCCGCCGATCGCATCGCCTTCGTCACCCCCCTCTTCGGCCATATCTTCGCCGCCTCTTACGACTTCAACCACATCGGCCCCCGGGTGCAGCGCAAAGACCAAGTCCGCACCATCGACCTCGACCCCAGCGACGACGTGCGCACGGTCAACGTCGCCGTTCTCCACTACACCGACCCCATCGGCCTGGAGCGGCGCGCCAACGCTGGCAAAGCCACCTTCGACTACGGCGCCTATATCTCCCATCAGTGGCAAGAAAACGACATCCCCTCCACCTACTTGAGCGGCCTACCGCCGGGAGTGGTCGCCCGAGGTTACACCGCCACCGCCTTTGACGCCTGGCTGCGCCTGACCTTGCCCTGGGGCCGGGTCGAAGTCGAAGCCGCCTACCTCACGGGCAACATCGAGCAGGCCACCCTCGACTCGGGCATGCTCCTCCACCGCCCCATCACCACCAACACCTTTGGCGTCGCCTTCGAGAGCGAGTTCGGCGTCGACACCTTCCCCCTCTCGGGCGGCTTGAACTTCGGCTTCGCTGGCGGCGACAAGAGCCCCGGCTTCGGCGCCTTCCCCGGCCTGAGCCGCACGGCCCAACCTGGCGATCTCGACGGTCTCCAGTTCGACTACCCCCGCGACACCACGGTCGACAACTTCACCTTCCACCCCAACTACCACATCGACCGCATCCTCTTCCGCGAAATCATCGGCGCCGTCACCGACGCGGTCTACCTCCGGCCCCACCTCCAGTGGCGCGTCTTCGACCTTGGCCCCTCGCGCCTCACGGCCAGCCTTGCCGCGGTCTTCTCCATGGCGGTCTACCCCGAGTCCACCCCAGGCGGCGAGCGCCCCCTGGGCCTCGAGCTCGATCCCACCCTCACCTACGAGGCGACGGACGGCTTCAAAGTCGCCGCCGAGTACGCCGTGCTCTTCCCCTTCAGCGGCCTCGACAACGTGCTCATGGGCATGAAGGCCAAACCGGCCCAGCTCCTCCGCTTCCGTCTGCATTTCGCCTTCTGAGACCTTCCTCCACAAGGGATGCCGCCATGTCTTCTGTTTCCACCCTCGTTCAGATCCCCACGCCCCGCCCCGAAGGGCGGGCGCGACCTTTGCTCTGGCGCCGCGCGCTCTTGGCCGCCCTGGCCCTCACCCTGGTCGCCGCCTGCGACGACAACAAGACGGTCCCCACGGCCGACATCAGCTACGAAGTGCCCCCGGGGCAGGACGTCGATCCCGACGCCCAGATCCCCATGTGCATCCCCAACTACGACGGCCGCATCGACGCCCATGAGCTGGCCCCAGCCTTTGGCATCCCCGTGACCTACCTGGCTTCGCCAGTGGGTGCCGAGGCCCCCGTCGACCTGCTCGGCACCGCAGGTGAAGGTGAGCAGCGCTACTGGGATTGGTCCTGGACGGCCGCGCAAGAGGAGCGCCTCGCCGTCGCCGCCTTGCCCATTGCCTCCTTCTGGTTCGCCGAGCACTTCCCCGCCGATGCCTTCGTCGTCCCCATGGATCGCAGCAGCGGCAACGTGGGCATCTACCGTCACAGCACGGCCTCCTTCGCCCTGCTCGGCATGGCCTCGCGCGAAGAAAGCCCCGCCACGGGCAAGACCTTGCTCATTTACCAGGAGCCCGTCGAGGTCTACCGCTTCCCCTTGCGCTTGGGCGACGAGTGGGTCGCCATCGGCAACATTCGCAATGGTGTCTTCATGGGTTTCGAGCCCTTCTCTGGCCAGCACCTCTACGACGTCCAGGTGCGCGCCGCCGGCGAGATCAAGCTCTTGGACTTCACCTTCAAGCACGTCTTGCGGATTTCGACCCAGGTCACCATGAGCGGCGCGGGGCAGACCATCACCACCCACCAGTCATCGTTCTTGACCGAGTGTTACGGCGAAGTGGCCCGCGCCACATCCCGCACCGGCGAAAGCCAGCGCGACTTCGGCGTCGCCACAGAGCTGCGCCGCATCGGCCTCTGAGGGCCGCATGGTCACCCCCTGAGCGATCCCATCCTTTCCTTTCAGTCGAGGAACACCACATGTCACCTTGGGAACTCTTCAAACAAGGCTTTTTCAAGTGGGAAGACGCCACGGCGCGCCTCTCCGAGACCCTGCTGCGCAGCCCCCTGGTGGTCGCGCCCTTGGCCGGCGCCCTGAGCAGCAGCGTCAAGTTCACCCGCTGGCGACGCGAGACCAAGACCGCCCTGTGGACGCGCTTGGGCCTGCCCACTCGCCACGACCAGGTGCGCACCCTGCACCAGCTCAACGAGGTGCTCAGCCGCCTCAACGATCTCGAGGAGGCTCTGGCGGCGCAGCAGCAAGCGCAGCCGTCGGCAGCGCCCGCGGAGAACGCAGAATAGCTCGCCCTTTCCCGCCCCCCGTTGGCAACGGAGACCTCGAACATGAGCTCGGTCACGACCCTCCCCGTCAAAAAAATTCAGAACCTCGTCACCCTCCCCTGGCGGGCGCGCCCCACTGTCGGCGCCACCCCAGTGCAGGTGATCCACACAGAGAACAAGTGGCGCTTGCTGCGCTACGCGGCGCGCCCGCAGGGCCCAGCCTACCAGACGCCCATCCTCATGGTGCCCTCGCTCATCAACCGCCACTACGTCCTCGACCTCATGCCCGGCAAGAGCTTCGTCGAGTTTCTCTTGGCCCGTGGCCACGACGTCTTCATCATCGACTGGGGCACCCCAGGGCCAGAGGACCGCTACCTGAGCTTCGAGCGCGTCGTCGCGACCTATATGGGGCGGGCCATTCGCAAGTGCGCGGCCTTCAGCGCCGCGGGCAAGGTGCACCTCATGGGTTATTGCCTGGGGGCCACCTTCACCTCCATTTACGCCGCCCTCGACGACAGCCGCCTGGCCTCGATGGTCGCCTTGGCGCCGCCCGTGGCCTTTGACGACCCGGGGATGCTCTCCCAGTGGATGCGCATCCCGACCCTAGACCTCGACGCCATCATCGACGCCAAGGGCAACATGCCCTGGCAGTGGATGCAGGCCGCCTTCCACATGCTGCGCCCCACCCTGACCCTGACCAAAATGATCGGCGTTTTGGACAAGGCCGAGGATGACACTTTCCTCGAAGGCTTCCGGGCCATCGAGACCTGGGGCAACGACAATGTCTCCTTCCCGGGCAACTGCTTCCGGGATTACATCCAGAAGCTGTACCAGAACAACGACTTCGCCGAGGGCAGGCTGACCCTCATGGGACGCCCGGCGCGACTGGAGCAGATCACCTGCCCCTTGCTCAGCGTCACTTTCAAGCACGACAACATCGTGCCCCAAGAAAGCTCCCTGCCTCTGGTGGCCAAGGCGTCTTCAGCGGACAAAGCCCAGTGGGATCTCCCCGGCGGCCACGTCGGCGCCGTCATTGGGCGCAAGGCCGCCAAAGAGCTCTGGCCGGGCCTGTCCCAGTGGTGGGCTGAGCGGGATTGACCCCAGCGCGGCGGGGCGCGAGGGGTTTCAGGGCCACGCCGCCCTCGGCGCTTGGCCGAGTCCGGCTCCTCGTCCTGCAAGAGAGCTTGCTGCCTCTATTCACCCAGACACCCTCGGCGGACAAGAACCCGTGGGATCTGCCAGAGGGAAATGTGGTCGCCGTTGTTCTGCGAAAGGCCAAGCGTGAGCTGCGGCCAGGCCTAGCTCAGTGCTGGGCCGCGTAGGATTGAGAGCGTCGCTCAACCCGAGTCTTCGCTACTGGGAGACCCGGCGTTGCTTCGACGAGCGCGGGCACCTTTCCCAGTATAGATTGGGTTGTGCCACAGACTGCCGCTTTGCCACACCTGCTTGGGCTCAAAGCTCCATCCAATCTGGCATCCGTCGCTCACAAGTAACCTGTGGTGACAGCCTTCCTCAACTCAACCCCAGATGATACTGTAGCTTTCTCTTTGCCTGAAAAGGACCTTTTGTTCCCACGCGGCACTGGGCGTTTTGAACTTCACTACTGTCAACTCAACGCGTTGAGATAGCTAGGACTGAGCAGAGATGCGATGGGAGTTGCCTGGCGTAGCCGTGTAGTTAGAGTTCAGATGAAGCGGCCGATATGAGCATTCCGAAATACATGGAGGGCGAAATGAGCGAGCTTGGCATGATGACGTTCGAAGATCTGCAAAAAGCGGTGTTGGGCAGTGCAGTGGCGATTCGTAGTCGAACACGCCTACAACCAGCAGGAGGTGCCGGCGACAAGGTCTTTCCTCCGACCTATGCCGTCGATAAAGGCGCACGAACGAAGTATGCTTTCGAGGAGCGCGTGATCGACGGTAAGGTGCAACAAACAGTCTTGCTGGACTCAGTCGCTTCGCAAGCCAACCGCATCGAAGAAGCGCTGCAGGCCGCCTGGGACGCAGGCAACCTCGACTTTCCATTGATAGCCGTCGACTTCTCGTCGCAGCCCGGATTGGAGGATCTCGACCGGATCAGCACGCTGCAGACCCCACACCGAATTGCCGATGCAATCTTGCGCGACAGCATCGAGGTGCATAGTAAGCTGCCGTTTCGAGCCACAGAGGCAGGCAAACGCTATACCGACGCGACTGTGCGCAACGCCACACCACTCTTTCAGTACTGCCCAAGCGCGTTGATTTTGGGGGTGTGGGATTCGACGGGTCCCAAGGGCGGTTTGGGGGCAAAGTTCCAACGTGCGTTGGTCTCTGAGATCGTCGGTTTCGGCGCAGAGGCAGGGGTGAAGACGGCCAGCCGTCTCGATCCACTAAGTATTCTGTCGAGTGTCCCCGTTTATCACCGCAAGGACGACGAGTCCGAGTGGACCATCGAAGCGTCCGAAGCAGCCCAAAAAAGCGGGAAGACGATCCCGTTTACTCGCAGTGGTGGCGAAGGGAAGGGCAAGCCATCGGCGATCAACCACAGCAACGTGGCGCCGAGTATCGAGACCACGTCCGGCGGAGTGACTTTGCAGTACGCGCTACAGACCACGGTGCTCTCTCTGCCGGCGCTGCGCAAGCTCCGCTTCCCTTATGATTTCGATGGCAACGTGGTGGAACCCGAGCGTCGGGCTGCTGCCGAGGAGAGCGTCCGCCTGTGTCTTGCCGCATTGGCCTTGGCTGCAGTGGTGTATCAGCGGCAGCAGGGCTACGATCTGCGCTCGCGATCCCTGCTCTGGCCACAGGAGCCATTCTGCCTCGAAGTGTTGCCAGCAGATGGTGGCACTTGCCAGCGTTTTGGGCTGGACACCGCTCAGGCCGCTACGCTGCTGCGCCAGGCACAGACGATGGCAGCACAGCATGGATTCGCGTGGCAACGAGAGCCCCTACGTCTCGAGCCCGCTCCCAAACTGGCTGCTTTGATCCGCAAGAGCCGCGAGCTAGCAGCCAAGGGTGAAGGAACCGAAGACGGAGGGGCATGATGCTCACCATACGCATCGACTATTTGAGCGGTCGCTGCGTCGCGACCGAATACAACGATAGGGGCAAGGCCGAGTGGCCTCCTCACCCTGCGCGTTTGTTCTCGGCGCTCGTCGCTTGCTGGGCCGAGGCTGAGCAACTCTGCCCCGAAGAGCGCGCTGCTCTCGATTGGTTGGCGGTGCAAGGGCCGCCGGCCATCCAGGCATCTGAGGCCATCGAGCGTCAGGTGCTGCCGCACTTCGTGCCGGTCAATGACAGCAGCATCATCGACACCGACAAATCGCTCGAACTCGTTGAACGAAGCACCCAAGCGCTTCAGTCAGCTCAGGTCGAGTTGCAGACGGCCGTATCCAAAGGCGACGCCAAGGCAGCCAAGAAAGCTGGCAAAGGTGTCGAGAAAGCCGAGAAGGAGCTGGCGGCGGCCCAACTCAAACTTCACAGCAGGCTTGCCGACGTGGGGAAGGCCAGTCCGGCCGAGATACGTCGTGCGAAGGAGCTGTTGCCGGAGTGGCGAGGGAAGCAGGCTCGGACGTTTCCATCGGTGAGCCCTGTCGAGCCGGTGGTGCACATGGTCTGGGACTGCGAGCCCGATCCTGCACAGCGAGAGGTGCTCGATACGCTGCTGCGGCGAGTGGTTCGGCTTGGGCACTCGTCCAGCCTGGTTGCTTGTCGTCTGGTCGAAGAGCCGCTGGCGACGAACTGGACGCCGGATCCCGCGGGTGACACCATCTTGAGGGTACCTGGAACAGAGCAGGTCGCGCGATTGATTGAAGAATGGGAGCGACATCAGGAAACGGAGCCGCGTGTTTTGCCCTGCCGCTTTGTTCGCTACCGGCGAGGGAAGGCGGCGGCAGTAGTGCAGATCGAGCGTTCGACTCTCAGTGATCGGTGGATCGTCTTCAACCGCCAATCGGGGCCTCGTTTGCCGAGCACCCGTGCCGTCGAGCTCGCCCGTGCGTTGCGTGAGCGCCTGCTCGCACACACCGATGACGAGCAGTCGCGAGCGCTGCTGAGCGGCTTGGATGTCGATGGTCGTCCTCTTCTGCGTCCGCACGTGGCCTTTTTGCCGCTGCCATTCGTTGGTCATCGGCATGCGGATGGCTCGATTGTGGCGTTGGCGCTGGTCTTGCCGCGCGTCTGCACGGCGGAGGAGCGGCGCGGTGTGTTGGCCGCCATTGATTGTTGGGAACGCAGCCAGCGTCAAGCAGACGAGGAGGCTCCTCACTTGGAGTTGGGTGTCACAGGAGCCACGCTCACTCTCCAACGACAGGTCTGGGGTCCTCCCCGACTGCTGAGCGCGAACGCCGACACCTGGTGCTCGCCTGCGCGAAGCTGGTTGTCTGCGACCCCGGTGGCGTTGGATCGCAATCCAGGGCAGCTCCTCTCGAGAACGCCTGAGGAGAGTCAGCGGGCCTACCAGAACGCCGCCGAAATCATCGCTCGTTCATGCGAGCAGCAAGGTCTTCCCGCCCCCATTGCCATCCAGGTGCTGCCGGCCGCGCCGCTGATGGGGGCCGACAAAGCCAAATTATTTCCACCATTTCCGCCAGACCCGCAGAAGACGAGGCGGGTCAAGGTCCATGCGGAACTGCTCTTCGCCGAGGCGGTTGCTGGTCCCATTTGCCTGGGGGCTGGTCGTTACGTCGGCTTGGGCTTGTTTCGGCCCAACGATCGCGGCCAAGCGAGCTTGCCGGCTCAGAGCAAGCGCGGGGAGGTAGGCGATGCTGAACGCACATGATTTCGAGTCGTTTTATGAGGCGCTTCATGGGCGCCCTGCGTTCCCTTGGCAGATTGCCTTGGCGCAAGCCATCATTGAGCGAGGCCGCTGGCCCGACCTGTTGGATCTGCCGACAGGGGCAGGAAAGACGAGCGCGCTGGACATTGCACTGTTCGCGATGGCCGTGCAGCCAGAGACCTTCCCGCGGCGGGTCTTGCTCGTCATCGATCGCCGTGTGGTCGTCGACCAGGGGGCGCTCCATGCGAAGAAGGTCCTCGCCCGACTGTGCGATGCCCGCGAAGGTGTGCTCTTCGATTTTGCTCAGCGCTTGAGGTCCATGTGGGGCGGGGAGCTTCATCAAGCCCCCTTTGCGGTCGCTGTTCTTCGCGGCGGCATGCCGCGGGACGATGCCTGGAGCAAACGCCCGGACCAGCCGGTGTTGGCAGTTTCGACAGTCGACCAGGTGGGATCGCGTTTGCTCTTCCGTGGCTATGGCGTCTCACACGGCATGCAGCCGGTACACGCAGGGCTGATGGGCGAGGATGCACTGATTTTGCTCGATGAGGTTCACCTAGCCGTGCCTTTTGCGCAAACGCTTCGAGCAATAAGCGAGCGCTGGCGGGTGTTTCGCGAGCGTTCCCTGCCCAACAGGTGGGGAGTGGTGAGGATGTCTGCCACCGCAGGCGCAGTCGCAGCAAGTGACTGGGTCTTTGGACTCGACCAGGGACCCGTTCCCGACCGTACACACCCGGCACTGGCCATGCGTCTGGCTGCGCGCAAACCTGTCAGACTCGAGGAGGTGCAAGTCAAGGGTAGCGAGGACCAGCGAAAGGAGCGAATCGCCGAGACGGCAGTCGCTGAGGCGAAGAAACTGCTCGAGGGGGGAGCGAAGACGGTAGCGGTGGTGGTCAATCGCGTCGACACGGCCCGGCGTGCACACGCAGCGCTCGCCAAGGAAGCCAAGATCGATACAATCCTGCTCACCGGCCGAATGCGGCCACTCGACCGCGACCGAGTGATGGGGGAACAGTTGAGCGCGCGTATCTGTAGTGGGCGCAGCCGTAGCGCAGCCGACCAGTCGTTGATTGTCGTTGCGACGCAGTGTATTGAGGCAGGTGCCGATTTCGACTTCGACGGTTTGGTGAGTGAGTGTGCCAGCCTCGACGCATTGCGCCAGCGCTTTGGGCGAGTGGATCGACTAGGCCAATTGCCAACGCCAGGCGCCGAGGTCTTCCGTGGCGTGATCTTGATGCGCACGGATTTTGTGGACAAGGATTCGGATCCTGTATACGGCGCTTCACTTCCGGCATGTTGGCAGTGGTTGACCGGACTGGAGGCGGTGGACTTCGGCAACGACGCGTTGCCACGGCCGCCCGAAGATATCGAGCCAACGCTGCTCGCCCCCAGTGAGGACGCGCCCATTCTCGTTCCTGCGCAGCTCGATGCGTGGTGCCAGACGCAGCCTCAACCATCACCATGTCCGGACCCAGAACTGTGGTTGCACGGGCCGCAGCGTCGCGTTGATGATGTGCAACTCGTGTGGCGCGCAGACATCCATCCCAAGGATGCCGAGCGCGAGGATGCGGAGAGCTACTGTTCGGCGCTGCTGTCTGCGTGTCCGCCTGGATCGCTCGAAGCGCTTTCAGTTCCCATCTCTGCCGTGCGAGCCTGGCTGAAGAAGACAGCGACACCCGAGCTGAGCGATGTGCCTATGATAGAGGACGCACCCATCGAGCGAGGGGAGAGCGCGGTGCAGCGTCCGATCCTGCACTGGGATGGTGAACATGCTCGCTGGTTGAAGGCCGCCGATATCATACCAGGAATGACGTTGGTCGCTCCATCTGAATACGGTGGTGTGGGCACCTTCAACTGGGATCCGGATGCACTCGAAGCGGTCCGAGATTATGGCGACTTGGTGCAGTGGCGCTTACGTGGAAAGGCTAGTTTGCGCCTGCGTTTGGACGTCCTGGCGTCTGCGCTCGGCCTGACGGGGCTCGCGCTCCCACCCACGGCGAACTTCGATGAATTAGAGGAGCCCAATCTCGACGCGGACATCGCTGCCTTCCTCACCCACTTGGCGGCCTCTCAGCCGGCTCAGCCGTTCGATGAGATGCTTGCCCAGCTGCGCAAGGGACACCGCCGAATCGAGTTGCCTGATGGCAGCTTCACGTTGGTCGGGCGAAAGCGATTGGCGGGGCACGCCGTCGACTTCGTGAGTGGGAGCGATGGACAATCGTTCATTGAGCGGGAGGTGAGCCTGAAGGATCATACGGCGGATGTGCGGAAGACCGTGCAGTCTTTCGCGAAGGCTTTGGGACTCCCTGCAGATCTCAGTGATGACCTGTGTCTGGCCGCTGAGCTTCACGACCTTGGCAAAGCAGACCCGCGATTCCAGTTGATGTTGCTGGGGGGAAACGAGGTACGTCTGGCAGGGATCATCGAGCCCATTGCCAAATCGGCACAGAGTAGCCGTGACGGGGTATCGCGCGAGCTCGCTCGGCTACGGTCGAAATACCCGCTGGGGTATCGCCACGAGTTGTTGTCAGTGGCGTTGGTTCAGAGCGCGCCAGCGTTGCTCGATATTGCGCACGATCCCGAGTTGGTGTTGCACTTGATTACGTCGCACCACGGTCGATGTCGGCCTTTTGCACCGGTCGCCATCGACGATGCGCCGGTGGATGTCGAGTTGGAACAGCGTGGCCGGAGACTGAGCGCGAACACTGAGCATGGCCTAGAGCGACTGGGCTCGGGCGTGGCCGAGCGCTTCTGGAACTTGAACGAGCGCTATGGCTGGTGGGGGCTGGCATGGATCGAAACCATCTTGCGCTTGGCTGATCACCGCGCCAGCGAAGAGGAGGAACGGGGATGAAGAAAGCAGCAGATTCACAATCCATTGTTCTTCATGGATTAAATGGGTCCATTCCCGTCGACTTCCTCGCGGCGTTAGGTGTCCTTGTTCTCCTAACTCGTTTTTCGCGCCTAGACATACGTCCAACCCTCGCATGGACATCAGAAGCAGAGGGCTTCCGACCTGTGTTGCATTCTTTGGGTGGGTTTTCTGATGTGTTTGTTGCAGCATCAGCAGCAAGAAACCGGTTCAGAGATGAGCTTGGGGGTCTCACGTATGTCAAGATGGAGAAGAATGGACCAAAGCGGTTTCGTGGTCTAAGACCACCTCTCGCCGTATTCAGAGAGTGGCTTGTGGCACATTCAAATCAGGATGACCTTTGGCCTGTCCGACATGCCTCAGCGCTCTGTTGTGAGACTGTGGTAGACAAAGTTCAGGCCCCTTCAACGCCAGATCACCTTAAGTCAGCCGGAATCGGATTCGATTCGAAGAGTTCGCTGGAATCAGCAGTCCGACAGACAGCTTTCGACTTCACGTGCCGCAACGAACAGTTCCTGGATCAGATTATTAAGCTTGGCGATCTCATCACGGAGGAGCGCCTTCGCTCGGAACTGCTCCTGTCGGTCGCAATGCCCGACAAGACACAAGTCACACTACACTGGGAGCTGTCTGCAACAACTCCTGCCGCAGTTGTTGGTGCTGCCAAACTGCCATCCAGAGGATCAGTTGAATGGTTAGCTTTCTGGGGGCTTGGCTTGTTGCCAGTCTTTGGGCGAGGTAACCAGATAAAGACCACTGCCTGCATCGGTCAACGGCGTAGTGCTATGTTTGTGTGGCCCACGTGGTCTGATTCGCTACCCGTTCCAGTGGTCAGCTCGTTGTTGAGTCACGCGCAATTGAAGGTCCTATCGCATGCCAAACGGGCCCGTCTTGGCATTATTGCAGTCTTTGAATCCAGACTTGGACTTGCTGCAGATGGATACACTGGGATGTTCTCTCCAACCTGTTTGCTGTGATCGGCGTCGGAAAGAAACCGCCTTTCACATGCTGCGCCCCGCCCTGAGCCGGTCCAGAATCGTCTGGTCGTTGATTGGCCCAGATGCCTCATGACAGAGCGCAGTTGCTGAGTCACCTGTGACGGCGAGACGCCGGACATCCCGCGGGCTCCGTTACGAACCGCAGGGGAAGCGACGCCCTGCTGGCTAGTTTCGCTGCGTTTACCGGGACCATTGGGCCGCGAGCAAGGGCGTGGCCACCAGCGGGGATGGCCATCGTTTACGCGATCAGCCACGGGGACGCTATCCCAGCCAGATGAGCGCTGCTATGTTGCCACCCACGTTGGTCTGGAGCGGTCACTAGATGTCGGGCGTTCTACCCAGACGCAGGATCGGGTGGAGGAAAGAGCCAGCGCCTTGCTGGAATTGGAAGGGACGCGTGAGGTTTGGGCGATGAACGAGACGGTCTTGATCTTTTTACGTGGCGATGCGCAACTGCGAGACATCGCTTGGGCCCTGCTCGAAGAAGCGTTGATCCTGTCTGCCGATTCGGTCACCTGTTACGAGGCCTATCTGAAGGACGGGGCCAAGAGAAGGATGGGCAACAGTCAGTCCGGCATGACGCTGGTCACCACTCGGGACTTGCTGGACCGGGCCATGGCGAGGATTCGGGACTTCGCGAGTAACGAAGATGTCTATGTGCGCTTGTCAATCATCTTACATTGCACACGACCGGACACTTTCGCTTCG
>CAYVQF010000032.1:1912-63044 GCA_964454015.1 uncultured Myxococcales bacterium | reverse complement strand
TGGTTCTCCAAGAACAACGGGGTTTTTTTCTTTTCTTGACCGTGGATCAGGGGGCGGGCCGCTTAGAATCGCCACTGCAGGGTGGCCGCCGCACCGTCGGGACCGGCGAGGACGTTGAAGGTGGGGACACCGGCCTGCTCTGGATTGACGTCGCCGCCGTCGAGGGCGCCGATGATCACCAAGGTCAATCCCGTGAGGGCCAGCGTCCCGCCAACGCCGTAGAGGATGTTGGAAACCAGGGCCAGGGTCCTGCCCTGATCCGCGAGATCGAAGGGATTGGTCTTGCCGTCCATTTCCTTCACCGCTTTGGCCAGCTCGTCTTCTTTCTGGATCATCAGGACGCTGGTCACCACGGCACCTACCAGGGCCGCGCCACCCGTGCCTGTCAGGATCCAGCCGACGAGGGACATGGTCGACATGGGACCCGAGTCGACGGCAGAGGGCACCAGCTCGAAGCTCACCGTCACGGTGTCACCCGTGTTGATGACGACCGAGCGTAGCTCACTGGACTCGAAGCCCTTCTTGCGCAACTGCAGCGAATAGGTGCCCAAGGGCGTCTCCGCCTGGTAGGGGGTGAAGCCCACGGGGGAGCCATTGAGCAGCAACTCCGCGCCGATCTCGTTCGATTCGACGATGAGCACCCCCTGCTCTCCCACCAAGAGGCGGCGCGCCAGCCGGCTCATGGCGTCCACGTCGGCCACCGAGGCGTGGCTCTCGCGCTGGATGCCTTTCCCCTTGCTATACCACGTCAGCTTGGCCGTCCCGTCAGCGCTCACCGTTCCGTAGATGATGTGCTGCACGCTGAGAAAATCACAGGCCGTGTTGAGGCACTCCTCTGAAAGCTCATCACAATCGGCCACGAGCTGGACATCCGTGATGGTGACGTCACCCCCCTTGGGGCTCAGAGTGTAAGGACTCTGACGAATCTCCCCCTTGATGGCGTTGGTCACCTGATCGACGACTTGGCCTGAGACCTTCCCCTCCGTCTCGAGCTTCAAGACTGCCATCTGCCCTTCGGCAAAGGCCACGCCAAAGGGAAGGGCGGCCCACAAGGCCAAGACAGCAAAGATCAGCAGCGCTCTATTTCGCATGTCCTTCTCCTAAATAAACGGCGCGTCGCCTCACACCACGCGCAACTCCAGCACAACGGCACCAGTATCCCGACTCCAGCGCGCACTGTCAACGGGGAGAGCCCATCACGAGGGCCACTTCAGCTCACCCCGACGCAACGACCGAGATCGGCTAGGGTTCGTAGTAGATGGGCGCCTCCAAGCCCAAAGGCAGGCCCAGCAGCAGCCACGAGACAAAGAAGGGGATGCGCACCAAGGCGAAGGCCACGGCGAAGGGCAACATCAGGGAGATGATCGTCCCAATACCAATATCCTTCACATACTTGGCCGCGAAGGTGATCACCAACGGGAAGTACGGCAACAGCGGCGTCAGAATGTTGGAGTAAGAGTCCCCAATGCGATAGGCCGCCTGAGTGGTCTCCGGCGAATAGCCCATGAGCATCAACATGGGAACGAAAATGGGCGCCAAAATGGCCCACTTGGCCGACGCCGAGCCGATGACCACGTTGATGATCGACGCCACGATGATGAAGGCCACCAACAGGGGCATCCCCGTGAAGCCCACCTTCTGCAAGGTATCGGCTCCGTAAATGGCCAGAATCAACCCCATGTTCGACCAGTTGAAATAGGCCACGAACTGCGCCGCCACGAAGGCCAACACGATGTAACCCCCCATGGTCGCCATCGACTCGGAGGTCATCTTGGCCACCTCCTTGTCACCGGTGATGCTCCGCGTGGCGAAGCCATAGACCAGACCCGGGATGAAAAAGAGGATGGTCATGATCGGCACGATGGACTTGTAGAGGGGATCGAAGCCTTTCTCCGCATCGTGAAAGACCCCCACTGCCGGCAGGGACAGCACCACGAAACCCGCCAGAAACACCACCACCGACAGCATGGCCCACAACAATCCCCGCTTCTCTCGTGCGCTCAGGGTGTTGCTCTCCACTTCAGCCATGCCAGTCGCGTCCCATTTCCCCAAACGTGGCTCGATGATGCGCTCCGTCACGAAGGTCCCCGCCACGGCGATGATCGGCACCGACGCCGCCATGATCCACCAGTTGCACAGCGGGTTGACCGTGTAGCTCGGATCGACGATCTGCGCCGCCGGCTCCGTGAAGGCCGCCAACAACGGATCTAAACCAGTAGGTAAGAAATTAGCGCCAAAGCCACCGGAAACGCCAGCAAAAGCAGCAGCCAAACCTGCCAACGGGTGCCGGCCGATACTGGCAAAAATCGCCGCCCCCAGCGGAATCAAAACCACGTAGCCCGCGTCGGCCGCCACCGTCGACAACATCCCTGCCGTCACGATGAAAAAGGTGATGAGCACCTTGGGCACGCCGCTCACGAAGGAGCGCAGGGCCGCCGCGATGAAACCGGAACGCTCCGCCACGCCAATGCCAATCATCACCACCAGCACCAGACCCAGCGGCGGAAAGCGAGCAAAAACCTCCACCATCTCCGTAAAAATCTTGCGGAGACCGACCGCACTCAGCAAGTTGACCGCCTTGATCTCCTCACCGCTGCCCGGGTGCACCGCTGACAAGCCCACCGTACCCGCCACCCACGACGCCAACAGCACCAAGGCCATCAAAATCGCAAACAGCGTCACAGGTTGCGGCAGTTTGTTGCCGACGATCTCCACTTTGTCCAAAATGCGCTGCACCAGCGACTTCGGCGCCGCCACCGCAACCCCTGAACCCGGCGTCACCTCAGGGGACTCCCCTGCCGGCGCTTGACCTTCGTCGCGCCCATTCTGCTCCTCCGACATCGCCTCTCCTTCAATGATCACAAACGGTTAAGCAATTCCAGCTCCGCACTCGGCTGCGCCCAGGTTATTGACCGCGCTCCGCCCCGTCAACCACGCGCCATCGGTGTCCTCACCGCGGCTTACCACTCGCCACAGGCGTGCCGGCGGCAAAGCCGCCATGCCAAGGGTGCGAAACCGAGTAAAAGAAACCACAACGGCGACGCTGTCGCGACATGACCCCGTGCCTGCGCTACATCGTCCAAGCGCTTCCCTGAGTAGCCGCCCTCGTCGCCGCGCCGTCTTGCATTCCCCCCCAAGGCACGGTAGCTATGATTCACTCGCTTGGCCGCATCGGAGCACCGATGACCCGACGATTTGCCCCCAGGCTTGACCCTTCGCCTAAGGCAAGTCGCGACCACTCCCCTCCCATGACTTGCTCTCCATCTCGGCCCCACTTTTTCCGGGGCGCTCTTCAGGAGGTACCATGAGCGTGCAGAAAATCGTCGCCATGCCAGGAGATGGCATCGGCAAAACCGTGCTCCCCGAGTCCATCCGCGTCCTCGCCGCTGCCGGTTTCGAAGCCGAATGGATCAACGGCGACATCGGCTGGGAATTCTGGTGCAAAGAAGGCAACGCCCTCCCCGAGCGGACCATCGATTTGCTCGCCGAGCACAAGGTCGGCCTCTTTGGTGCCATCACTTCCAAACCCAAGGGCAAAGCCGCCGCTGAGCTGGCGCCAGAGCTCCAAGGCAAGGGCTACACCTACTACAGCCCGATCGTCACCATGCGGCAGCGCTTCAACCTCGATGTCTGCATCCGCCCCTGCAAGACCTTCAAGAACAACCCCCTGAACTTCATCCGCCGCAGCGGCGCCGGCGATGGCTTCGAAGAGCCCCCCATCGACGCGGTCATCTTCCGCCAGAACACCGAAGGCCTCTACGCTGGCGTCGAATGGACCAATCCCCCCAGCAACGTCCGCGCCGCCCTCGAGTCCCACCCGCGCTTCAAGGCCTTTAGCCATGTGCCCAGCGAAGACATGGCCATCTCCACCCGCATCTTCACCCGCGAGGCCTGCACCCGCATCGTCAGTGAAGCCTTCCACTACGCGCGCACCTACGGCTACAAGTCGGTCACCATCTGCGAAAAACCCAACGTCCTGCGGGAAACCTCGGGGATGATGGAAGACGTCGCCAAGCGCGTCCACCAGGACTTCCCCGAAATCAAGCTGTGGTCCACCAACATCGACGCCCAGATGATGTGGCTCACCAAAAACCCTGAAGACTACGGGGTCATCGTGGCTGGCAACATGTTCGGCGACATCGTCTCCGATGGCTACGCCGGCCTGGTCGGCGGCTTGGGCTTCGCCTGCAGCGCCAACCTCGGCAAAGACTGCGGCGTCTTCGAGCCCACCCACGGTTCGGCGCCCAAGTACGAGGAGCTCAACCCCTCCATCGTCAACCCCATCGCCATGATCATGAGCGCCTGCATGATGCTCGACTTCCTCGGCGAGCGCGAGAAGGCCGAGCGCATCCGCCAAGCCATCGCCTTCGTCATCTCCGAAGGCAAGGTACGCACCTATGACATGCTCAAGCTGCGCGGCGGACCCGATGTCTTCCAACACGGCGCCGTCACCACCCAGCAGATGACCGACGCCATCATCGCCAACCTCTGACCTCGGCTGACGGCCGTGCGGGGCCCTTCAGCCTCGCCCCGCACCCGCTCCCCACGCCGCCTCTCTCTCTTTGGAGCAAGCGCAACGCCATGGCCATGACTTTCGCCGAGAAGGTGCTGGCGCGCAAAGCCGGCATCGACACGGTCGTACCGGGGCAGATCGTCACCGTCCGCCCAGATCACCTCCTCACCCACGACAACACCGACGCCATCGTCGCAAAAATCAAAGATGAGCTCGACACTTACGGCCTCATCGACCCCAGCCTCCCCATCGTCGTCCTCGATCACGTCACCCCCGCCGCCAACGAAAAGAACGCCGCTGCGCATCGCCGCATCCGCGACTTCGTCCGACGCTTCGACGTCCG
Organism: uncultured Myxococcales bacterium; assembly: GCA_964454015.1. GTDB lineage: Bacteria > Myxococcota_A > Bradymonadia > UBA4248 > UBA4248 > CAYVQF01. Next base: position 58,188 of record CAYVQF010000032.1, on the reverse strand, counting down.
TCACTTCTACGACATCGGCTTCGGCATCTGTCACCAAGTGGTCCTCGAAGAAGGGCTCGCCTTGCCCGGCGCCCTCCTCGTCGGCAGCGACTCCCACACCTGCTCCTACGGCGCCGTGGGCGCTTTCGCCACGGGCATCGACCGCACCGAGGCCGCCGCCCTGCTCCTCACCGGCGAGACCTGGCTGCGGGTGCCCCAGAGCCTCAAGGTGGTGCTCCATGGCGCTCTGCCCCAGGGCGTCGAGGCCAAGGATCTCATCCTCAGCCTCATCGGTCGCATCGGTGCCGACGGTGCCAACTACGCCGCCGTCGAGTTCCACGGGGCCGTGGGCGCCCTCAGCATGGCCGACCGCATCACCGTGGCCAACATGGGGGTCGAGATGGGGGCCAAAATCGCCGTCTTCCCCGTCGACGACATCACCCGCATCTACTTCCAGGGACTCGGCGTGGCCTTCGACCCCACGGCGGCGCTATGGGCCGACCCCGATGCCGCTTACGCCCAGGTCATCGACCTCGACCTGTCCGCCTTGGTCCCGGTCATCGCCTTGCCCCATCAGGTGGACAAGGTCGAACCCGTGCGAGCCCACCAAGGCTTGACCTTCGACCAGCTCTTCCTCGGCACCTGCACCAACGGCCGCATCGAAGACCTGCGAGTCGCCGCAGAGATCCTCCGCGGCCAGCGCATCGCCTCCTCGGTGCGGCTGCTGGTGACCCCGGCCTCGCGCCGCGAGCTCGAGCAGGCCATGGAAGAAGGCGTCCTCTTGGCGCTGAGCCGAGCCGGTGCCACCATCCTCCCCGCTGGCTGCGGCCCCTGTCTCGGCGCCCACCTCGGCGTCTTGGCACCGGGCGAACGCTGCCTCAGCACGGCCAATCGCAATTTCGAGGGCCGCATGGGGTGCAAAGACGCCGAGATCTACCTCGCCGGTGCCGCGACGGTCGCCGCCACCGCCTTGCGCGGCGTGCTCACCGATCCACGGGACTTGGCCCCAACCACTGAGGCGCGGTGAACCATGCGCGTATGGAAATACGGTGACGACATCAACACGGACATGCTCTTTCCGGGCAAGTACACCTACACCTGTGCCACCGCCGCGGAGATCAGGCCCCATCTCCTGGAAGATCTCGATCCTAGCTTCGCCGCCGAAGTGCAAGCCGGTGACCTCTTCATGGCGGGGCGCAATTTTGGTTGCGGCTCCTCCCGCGAGCAGCCCGCCCTCGGCCTCAAAGCCGTGGGCATCGCGGCGGTGATCGCTGCGTCCTACTCGCGCATCTTCTTCCGTGCCGCCATCAACCAAGGACTCCTCCTCATCGAGTGCCCCCAGGTCGTGGCGGCCTATCAGCCCGGTGCGCCGCTCCACCTGGATCTCGCTGGGGCCTGCGTCGAGACCGGCGGCGCGACCTTCCCCTTTCCGCCGCTCCCATCGCAAATCCTGGCCATCCGCGACGCCGGTGGATTGCTGCCCTACACCCGGGCGCGCTTGGCAGCCAAGGCGCGCTGAGCAAGACCTTGCGCTTAGGACCACAGGGGGCCAGGCCCCAGCGAGGCTCAGAATTCGATCTTCGCGCGAGCACCTGTAATGCCTACCTTGGGCACGCGCTCGGGCAGCTCAGCGCTCGCCTCGGGATCGCTGGCCTCGGCCGGCGCAGCAGGCTCAGCCGTATGGGTACCTTCGGCCTCAGGCGCTGTCGTGCTCTCTGGCGTCGCAGCGCCGTCGCCTTCTGGGAGAGGCTCCTCCTCCTCAGGCGGCAGAGGTGGTGGTAGATCGGGGCGCGCCCCCGTTGGCGCTGGTGGTGGCAACGGCGCTATCGGGCCCGAACCCCAACAAGATTCGTCTTCAGGATGCGATGGTTTCGTTTCCGGATTCGACTGCTCCGTAGCGCCACGCTCCTGGATCTGCTTCGCATCAGGCGTCGGGCTCGGCGTGCAGCCCGCCCCGACGCTGGTGGCCGCAGCAAAGGCCACGGCGCTGATGGTCCGCATCCACGGACGCTGACCGTGGCGCTTCAAATCGATGCGATCGATCATCGCGGCGAGCTGGTCTGGACGGATGCTGCGCAAAATGAAGGCCTCGTTGGGCCGCAGTTGATAGCCTGCTGCGGCCAGGGTGGCCTCGCGCTGGGTCAAGAGGCCTTCCTTGAAGGCCGCATCTCCTGCAGCCCGACACAGGACCTTCTCGATGCCAATGGGAACCCGGGTCCTCGCCGCTTTGGGCGCCTCGTCGGTCATGATCGCCTCCGCCAGGGGTGTCGTGCACCATCGTTCGCAACAACAGGCACAGTCTAGCGCCAAAGCGCGGGCAAGCAAAGCGCGCCTGTGCAGGTATTGACACCTGCCTGCGGCTCTGCGCCCTTGGCCGCTATCCCGGTAAAGTGAACAGTGGCGCCCAGATTGGCCCTGGAGCGAGGGTCTCTACTCTTGGCCTGCCGCCGCGATGGCGGCGCCCACCTTGGCGATGTCTTCCGGAGTGAAGCTGCCCACGACCTCGCCGATTGCAAAGCGAATCGGGCCGGCGTAGCTGCCGCTGTCGCAGAAAGCACCGAGCGTTGCGAGCACCTCCTCTTGCCGGTAGAGGGTCAACTGGACCGTGGGCAAACAACGCGGCAACGCGCTGACGATCTCCTGGGCCTCGCCGATGCCGGCTCGGAGCATGGCCATGCTCTCGGCGCTCAAGTCCTTGGACCACTGCTCCTCTTCCCATCCGCCGCTCTGGGCGTGGACGCGCGTCGCTTGATCCAAAAGCGCTGCCAGGTAGGCCGCACTGGGGAGCTCGCCCTTCAGCGCGTCCAGGGCCGTCGCACCTTCGTTCGCCGCCGCCTCAGCGGCAGGCGCAGGCGCTGCAACAGCGGGCGCCTCTGGCGCGGGCGCCGCCACAGCGGGGTTGGGTCCGTCCGACTTCGTCGGCACTTCTTTGGGCCCTGCCTTACAGGCGCTGAGCGCCAAGAGGCAAGTGAGAACAATCAGCGTGGCTACTCTCATGATGACTCCCTGGCTTGGGGGTGCTTGGTCCGGCGGCGGACCCAACGCCAAGTCCCACACGGGTGAGGTGCACCGCCGCGGCCTCAGTCCGCCGCGTTGATACACGCGTGGATGATGACATCCAGCACATCGTCTGGGACGTCGCCGTTCAACAACTGCTCCTCGGAGATCTGTTTTTCCATCGCGTTCAAGATGCAGGTACAGGCCGCGCGGTCACCCTCGTCCATGCACCCCTGTAAGAAGAGCTCTCGCACCTCTGGCCGGTATTCCTCAGCCGAGGCCACGGCCCCGCTCAGCACCATCATCGCCGCCGCTGCCACAACGGCCATCATCCATCTTCGCATCTCCATTGCCTCCAACCATGCGCCGTCGTTGCGACCTGCGCGATCTTGCGCCCACACTCTGACACGGGCCGCGTTGTGACGCAATCCACGTGGCGATCTTCACCGCGGTGTCCTTCAAAGGCACCCCGACACGCCCCGCCCCTCACGAAACGCTAGGATTGGTGCCGGCAACAGGATAAGTTGGGGCCCTGAGTCGTTGCGCAATTCCTGTCACCTCCCCCGAGCCATGCCCAGATCCCACCCGCTCATCGTCATCGTCTCCCTCGTCCTCGCCGGCAGCGGCTGCCGCAGCGACGGACCCAGCCGGGTGCCCACTGAGCTTCCGCCAGCGGCGAGCACCGTCGTGGCGCCTGAAGCCGCCCCTCGAGAGGAGCCGCCGCCTCAGGCCGATCCTGCCACCTTGGCCGCGCCTCTGGCCAGCGCCGCGGCCATGGCCGTCTTCGGCGCACCACCCCGGCCCGTGGCGGTGGCGCGCCGCCTGCTGCTGGCCCAACAACCAGCGCGCGTCGTGCAGGTGCTGCGGCACGCGCTCCCGACCTACACCGACCCCGACGCGATCCTCGTCGGGAACTATCTCATGGGGCAAGCCCTGCTACGCCTCGCTGATCCCGCGGCGCTGAGCTACTTGCGCCTCCTCCCCGATCCCCTCCCGCCCATCGACGAGGCGCGCCTCTTTGCCCTGGGACGCGCCGCGGTCCTGGCGGGCGACCTGGCGGCCGCCCAGGCCTATCTCGGCCTCCTGCGGCAGCGCTTCCCCGAGAGCGCGTCCCTCCATGCCCTGCGTCTCGAGGTGGCCGAGCACCTGCACAGCGCTGGCGACACCGAGAGCGCCCTGAGCCTCATCGACGCGGTCATCGCGGCGAAGCCCTCGCGGGCCAAGAGCGCGCGTGCCCTGCGCGCCCGGGCCGACTGGCTGCGCGCCAGCGCGCCTGCCCGCTCGCGCGCTGCCGAACGCCGCCTCCTCTTGGAATTCCCGGCCCAGCCTGAGGCCCAAGCGCCCGGGCTCAGCCTCAGCGTGGCCGACCTCAGCGACGCCGAGCGCTTCGCCCGAGCCAAACACCTGATGCGGCGCTGGGATTACGTCCCGGCACGGGAAGAGCTCCGCCTCTTGGCGGAGCACCCGCGCTTTGGCGATGAGGCGCGCTGGCTCGTCGCCCAGATCAGCGCCAGCAACTACCGGGACGACCCCGACGAGGCCCTGGCGATCTACCGCGACTTCGCCAGCCGCGCCGGCCCGCGCCGGGAAGACGCCACCTACTTCGTCGGCCGCACCCTGACCCGCCAGGAGCGCCACGAGGAGGCCCTCGACGCCATCGAGGACTACGCCCGCCGCTACCCCCGAGGCAAGCACATGCAGAAGGTGCGCTACCTCCGCGGCTGGTTGCGCTTCGAGCTGCGCCGCTGCGAAGAGGCCGAGCCGCACCTGGCGGCCTACGGCAGAGCCCACAACGACTCTGCCGTCAAGGGCTTCTACGCCTGGTGCAAAATCCGTCGCGGCGCCTGGCGCGAGGCCATCGATGCCTTCGAAGATCTCGTCCCCTACGGCAACCCCATCGTGCGCGGCAAGGCCTGGTACTGGCAAGCCTACGCCCTCCACCAGCTCGGCGACACCGAGGCCGCCTTGGCCAAGCTGGACCGCCTGCACCAAGCCTACCCTGTCACCTATTACGACGTCCTGGCGCACCAGCTCCGCGCCGCCTGGGCAGGACGCGACCCGCGCGCCTCGGCCATCCCCATGTGGCAGGGCGACTTCGACCCGCCGGACGTGGATCACCAAGAACAGTGGAGCCTCCCCAAGTTGTCGGGCCAGACGGCGCGGCGCTTTGCCGAGGTTCAGCGCGCCCTGGACTTTGCCGAGGTCGAGCGCGCCCGCGCCCTCTACCGGCCCCTGCGCAAGAGCGTCGAGGCGGCCGTGCCCAAAGGCCGCTTGGACGCCTTCCGGGCCTTCATGGGCAGCCAAATCGAGGACTACCACGCCGATTGGCAGCGCGCCTCGGGCGGTGTCCGCGCCATGAGCGGCCTCATGCCCGAGCGCGACCAGCCGCGCTGGCACTTGGCCTACCCGCGCGCCTTTCGCCACCTCCTGGAGGGGCTGGAGGAGGACTTTGGCGTGCCGGCCCACTTCGTCTACGCCATCATGCTGCAAGAGAGCCGCTTCCGGCCGTGGCAGATCTCCTCAGCCGACGCCCTGGGCGCCCTCCAGATGATCCCCGCGACGGCCCGCGCCGTGGCCGCCGAGCTCGGCACGGTCTTCGACCCCGACACCTTCTTCGATCCCCGCGTCGGCTTCCCCTTCAGCGTCCACTACATGCGCAAACACCTCGACTTGTGGCGCGGCAACCTCACCATGACCGCCGGCTCCTACAACGGCGGTCCGCACCGGGTGGGCCCCTGGATGTTGCGCGATCGCGGCGCCACCATGGACTTCCTGGTCGAAGAGTTCTCCTACGACGAGTCGCGCCACTACGCCCGCAAGGTGGCCGAACACACCCTGCGCTACCTCTACCTCTACGAAGGCGACGCCCAGCGCCGCGCCGCCGTCCTCGACGCCCTCTTCCCGGTCAGGGTCGACACCCCGCCCGATGACACCGACTTTGGCTACTGAGGTCATGAAAGTCTTTGATAGCAACGTTTTTTCTGGATCCACCTGCGGGAACGTTTTCGCGCGCCGTTGGTTATCACAGCAGCGGACACGAGTGCGCCCAGGCCGCCCCGCGTAAGGGTGACGGATTGCTTTGACCTCACGCATCAAAGATGTCATTATTCAATGCGAAATTGCCATAGGTCGGCGCCGATATGGGCGCTTGCAGGCCAATGTGACAACGCTTTCAGGATGGAGATGCGCGCCATGGCACGATTCCCCTTGTTTCTCTGCCTCTTGGGAGGGTGTTGGCTCTGGGCTTGCTCCGACCCCATCGACGAGAGCCTCTGCGATGCTCAGGGGCGTTGCCCACCTGGAAAAACCTGCCAAGACGGCTACTGTGTCGACCGCTGCCCCCCCGAAATCGGCAAGTGCACCGCTGGTGCCTTCCGCTGCCAGAGCGGCAACCGCGAACAGTGCAACAGCGACGGCTGCGGCTGGACCATCGTCGAGGCCTGCGACTGTGGCTGCGTCGGCAGCGCCTGCGTCAGCGGCCTGTGCAAACCCGGTGATTTCCGTTGCAGCGGCAACACCCTGCAGGAGTGCGCCGTCGACGAATGCGTGTGGGAGACGGTCCAACAGTGCGCCGATCATCAGGCCTGCACCCGCTCGGGTTGCAAGAGCTGCCCCGAGGGCTACCGCCCCATCCGGGCCGGCGCCTTCACCATGGGCTCCCCCGAAGATGAAGCTGGGCGCGAGTACGGCGAGAGCCAACACCGGGTCACCTTGACCAACGCCTTCTGCATGAGCGAGACCGAGGTCACCCAGGCCCAGTTCCAGGCGCGCCTCAACTACAATCCCTCCTCTTTCCCCGAGTGCGGCCGCACCTGTCCCGTGGAGACCCTCAACTGGCACGAGGCCGCCGCCTACTGCAACAGGCTCTCGGACCTCAGCCGCTTGGAGCGCTGCTACGCTTGCAGCGGCAGCGGACCCACCATCACCTGCCGCCCCGTCGCCGGCCAGAGCCCCTATGCTTGCGAAGGCTACCGCCTCCCCACTGAAGCCGAGTGGGAGTACGCCGCGCGCGCTGGCACCGACACGGCCTTCTACAACGGCGACATTGAACACACCTCTTGTAGCCCCGCCGATCCCAACCTCAGCGCCATCGGCTGGTTCTGCGGCAACAGCGCCGAGTCGCCGCAGCCCGTGGCGCGCAAAGAACCCAACGCCTGGGGACTCTTCGACATGGCGGGCAACGTCTGGGAGTGGTGCCACGACTGGTATGGCACCCGCACCACCCCCATCACCAACCCCTGGTCGGCGCCCATGGGGGCCGTGCGGGTGCGCGGTGGTTCCTGGAGCACCGACGCCAAGAGCTGCCGCTCCGCCTACCGCGGCTATAACATCGTCTCCTACCGCAGCTTCACCCTGGGCTTGCGGCCGGTCCTCACCCTGCATTGAGGGGGGAGGCTCGCCCCCCCACCTACAGTGACACCACGAAGGCGCTGCCGCCCGCTTCGGGCTGTTCCACCGCGATGTGCCCCCGGTGTTCGTCCACCAGGGTCTTGACCACGGCCAAACCCAAGCCCGTGCCGCCCTCGTCGCTGCGGGTGGTGAAGAAGGGCTCGAAAATTCGCGCCGCCACCTCCGCCGCGATGCCCTCGCCGTCGTCTTCGACCCGCAGGCACACCACGGCGCGCTCCTCACCCACGGGCGGCATGGCCTGCCGTCCAGGCGTAACGCTTACCCGCACCTCACCCCCGGCCGAGGCCCACAGGGCGTTGGACACCAGGTTGAAAATGAGTTGCTGGATCCCATCGGCGTCGGCCGCGGGCAGCACCTGCGCCTCCCCCGTCAGCACCAGCTTGACGCCGCGTCGCCGCGCCTCTACCTCCAGCAAATCCAGGACACTGCGCGCCGTGGCATAGACGTCGACAGGACCGAGCTCCGCTGGCCGCCGCCGCGCCAGATGCATGAGCCGCTCCACGATGCGGGTGATGCGCTCACACTGCTCGACCATGATCTTGGCCGTGCGCTCCGTGCGCGCCGCGTCGTCGGCTTTCTCCACCAGGGCCCCAGCGCGCCCTTGCAAAATCTGCAGGGGTGAGCCGATCTCGTGCGCCAGCCCCGCCGAGAGCTGCCCCAAGGTGATGAGCTTGTCCGCCTGCTGCACTGCTCGCTGCAGCTCACGCCGCGCCTCGGCCTCGGCCATCAGCCGCTGCCGCGCCTCTTGCAAATCCCGCAACATGGCGTTGAAGGCCTGGGCCAGCTCGCCCACCTCGTCGTCCCGCTCCACCAAGAGCGGCGTCCCGTAATCGCCGCCGCGCACCCGGGCCATGGCCCCGGCCAGCCGCCGCAGCGGGCGCCCGATGTAACTCGAGCCCAGGCTGAAGCCGATCACCGTGATGGTGGCCACGAAGAGCAGCACCGTCAGCGAAATCCCGCGGGTGGTGGTGATGATGTCGCGCTGCATCTCCTCGAGGGGCCGCCGCACCACCAAGCCCCCCACCAGCGCGCCATCGTCGGCGAAGAGGGGCGAGGCAAAGAGCAAGACATCGGGGTCATCTGCGGGGTGAAAGCGCAGCAGGCTCTCGCGGGTCATCAACGCCCGCCGCAGCAAGTCCTCGTCCAGAGGGTCGCCCGCCACGTAATCTACGGGGGCGATGATCCGCCCCTCCGTGTCGGACACCCGGATGGTCACCCGGTGGTCGACCTCCTCCAGGCGCTCCACTGCCTCCAGAATGTCCTCCACTTGCCGGTCGCGCAGGGCGCTCTCCACGGCTGCCTGCAACAGATGCCCGAGCTTCTCCATCTCGCGGCTCGCCGCCGCCTGGAGATCGTGGCGCTCCATGCTCAGCAGAATCAGGCCATGCCCACCAAAGAGCAGGATCCCTGCCGACACGAAGGCCAGGGTCATCTTGGTCGCGATGCGCATCCCCTCCCGGCGCGCTCTCCCCTCCCCCTCGGCCTCACTCACGGGCCTTCCTCTTCCAGTTTGCGATACAAGGTGCGTCTGTCGATTCCCAATACCCGCGCCGCTTTCGAGCGGTTGCCCTCACACACGGCCAGAACCTGCGCGATGTAGGCTCGCTCTACCTCGGCCAAGGCCAGGCCCTGGGCCGCGGCGTCGGCCAAAAAGTCCGCCTCCCGCACGGGTGCACAGATCTCCAGGTCTTCCGCCACGATGGTGTCGTAATCGGTCATGGCCACCGCCCGCTCCAAGACATTGGCCAGCTCCCGCACATTGCCTGGCCAGGTGTGGGAACGCAAGCGCCGCAGCGCCGCCTGCGACACCCCCACCACCTCTCGCCCCAAGCGCGCGCAGGCCCGCTCCAGAAGGATGTCCACCAAGGCCTCGAGATCCTCCAAGCGCTCGCGCAGGGGCGGCATCTCCAGCCTTATCACGTTGAGGCGATAATACAGGTCCTGCCTGAAGCGCTTCTCCCGCATGGCCTCTTCCAAGGGCGCGTTGGTCGCCGCAATCACCCGCACCTCGACCCGCACCTCCTTGCTCCCCCCGAGGGGCCGCACCACCCCCGTCTCCAACACGTTCAGCAGCTTGACCTGCGACTCCAGCGGCATCTCCGCCACCTCGTCCAAGAACAGCGTCCCCCCATGAGCCTGCTCCACCAAACCCGTCCGGTCCTCCCGCGCGTCGGTGAACGCCCCTTTGCGCACCCCAAAGAGCTCGCTCTCCACCAGCGACGCCGGAATGGCCGCACAGTTCACCTGCACGAAAGGCCCCTCGCCACAAGCACTCGCCGCGTGAATGCGCCGCGCCAGATACCCCTTGCCCGATCCACTCTCGCCCACGATCAGCACGGTGCTCCGCGTCCGCGCCGCCCGCGCCGCCAATTCCAAGACCCGCTGGCTCGCCGGGGCCCGCGCCGTCGCGCCCGTATCCCGTTGCGCATTCAACGTCGACCGCAGCCGCACCAGCTCCCGCCGCAAGCGCCGCTCCCGCAACGCCCGCTCGATGGCCAGAACCAAGACCTGGATCTTGAACGGCTTGGCCACGAAGTCCGCTGCGCCGGCCCGCACCGCCTCCACCGCCATGTCGATGCTGCCAAAGGCCGTGATCAACACCACCTGGGTCAGCGGCCGCAGCGCCTGCACCCGCGGCAAGAGGTCCAGCCCGCGAATCCCCGGCATCTCCACATCGGAGACCAGCACGTCGTAGGGCTGCTCGGCCAGCGCCGCCAAGGCCGCCTCGGGCGAGGTCTGCCCAGCGCAACGAAAACCCCGCTCGTCGAGCATCTCCACCAAAAAATCCACCACCCCAGGGTCGTCGTCGAGCACCAGCACCCGGGCCCCCTCTTCCCTGCTCTCCACCGTCGCTGCCACCGTCATCCTCACCCCTTCGGCCGCTACATTCTCGCTGTCATGGCCTCATTGAGGGATCCACGTCAGCAAAAACAGCGCCTCGACCCCCGGCCCTGCCCTCTTACCAAGGAGCGCGGCCACGTCTCGGGCCCTGAAGCCAACGCCGGAATGGACCCCAGCCTCGCACACCTGGGGCGCTTTTGTCGAAGGTGGGGCGAAAATGTACATGGCGCAACCCCGCCAGACCAATGACCCAGGAGGCCGCCAGGGCGTGCTCCCAGCGGCCTGGTGCGCGCCATGGTTGGCCCCAAGCCTATCGCTCTAAGCGAAATCCCAAGGTGGCACAACTTTTGGCAGTGGGCCGCGACGCTTCGCTGTGGCGCCTTTCGCGCAGAGGCGCCCTCTCTGCTTCCACATCCAACCCCGAGTGAGACCCATGAAGAGTCCAAGTGAAGACAAGCCTCTCCTCTTCGACGACGAGGACGATCGCCTCGACGAGGCGCCCGCAGACCCCAAGCCCTCCTTGCGCGAGCGCCTGGGACTGTTGCGCGCCAAAGCCTGTGGCGCCCTCTCCTCGCGCTTTGCGGGCTTTAGGCTCTCCCATCGCCTCCGGCGGGTGCTGTGGGGCCTGCTCCTGCTCTTGGCGCTCAGCGGTCTGGTGTGGAAGGCCGTGGTCAAGGTCCCGGGTGGCTACGTCGGCGTCGTGGTCAACAACCTCTCCGGCGAAACCTGGGTCGAAGAGCGGGTCGGTTACCGCGTCCTCATCCCATGGGTCTTCTCCTTCCACCTCCTCGACCGCCAGGTGCAGACCCTGGTCATGAGTGACATCGGTGGCGCTGGCTTTGAAGGCGGCGACGCGGTCAAGGTCAAGACCCTGGACGGCTCCAACGTCTCCATCGATCTCCAGGTCACTTACCGGATGCTGCCCGAGCAGGCCGCCGAAATCCTCCGCGACGCCGGTCGGGGTCATGCCTTCGGCGCCCTGTGGGTGCGTTCCAGCGTCCGCGCCGCCGCCTTGGCCGAGTTTGGCAAGCTCACCACCGAGCAGATCTACGACGCGGCCACCCAAACGGAGCGCTCTCAAGCCATCGTCCTCGGCCTGAACGAGACCCTGACCCCCAGGGGCATCGAGATCGTCTCCGTCGCCGCCCTCGACCTGCGCTTCTATCAGGAATACGAGGAGCTGATCCGCAAGAAAAAGCTCGCCGACCAGGAAGTCGAAGAGCAGCAGGCCCAGCTCAGGCTCGCCGTGGAGGCCCAACGCAAGGAAGTCGCCGACGCCAGCTTCGCCAGGGACCGTGCCATCGCCGAAGCCCACGGCGCCGCCCAGGCCACCCTGCGCGGGGCCAGCGGCGAGGCCGTGCGCACCAGGGTCGACGCCGAGTCGCAGCTCATCACGGACCAACGCAACGCTGAAGGGACGCTGGTCAAAGGCCTCGCCGAGGCCGAAGGGCTGCGCCAATCCGCCGAGGCCCTTGGCGGCCGCGGCGGCGTCAACCTCGTCGCCCTGGAGTACGCCAAGCAGCTCGCCAAGATCAACTTCGCCGGTGTGCCCGTCCTCGACGCCAACCGCATCGAACAATACCGCCTCCACCCGGGCGCCTCAGGAGTCAACCCATGAGTGAGAGCAAAAGCAGCAGCCGCAAGTTCATTATCTTCACCCTCTCGGGCGTCTTCCTCATCGCCCTGGTGGCCGGCTCCATCGTCCGCGTCGAGCCCGATCAGATCGGGGTGCGCTCCAACAACTTCGGCCTCTTTGGCGCCAAAGGATTGGTGCGCCAAGACCTCGCCCCGGGCTGGCACCTCAACATCCCCATCCTCCACACCACCACGGTCTACCCGGCGACCATCCGCAAAATCGAGCTCACCAAAGACCTGCGCCAGCGCTCGGCCCTCGGCGGCGAGGTGCTGCTGGTGCAGTCCAGCGACGGCGACCGGGTCCTGATGGACGTCCACGTCTTCTTCCGGATCAAGCCCGGCAACGCCCACCGCCTCCTGGAAGACTCCGGACCCGGTGATGGCCACGTGCACATCCTGAAGAACCTCGCCTCGGAGCACCTGCGCGCCGTCTTCGGCAAGATGCGCACGGAGCAGTTCTACGATCCCGTCGTGCGGCACGAGAAGACCGTCCTCGCCCTGGCGTCGTTGTCCCAGGCCATGGAGGCGCGCTTCATCGAGGTCATCGACATCGCCGTCCAGGACATCGAGTTCGAGCCCAAGTACGAACAGAAGATTCGTGAGAAGAAGCTGGCCGACCAGAACGTGGAGCTGCAGAAAGCCGAGGCCCGAGTCGCGGCCGAGCGTTTCAAGGTCGACGCCATCAAGATCGAGACGGCCAACAGCATCGCCTTGCTTCAGGCCGAGACCCGCGCCGAGATCGACCGCATCAACGCCGAGGCCAACAAAGAGGCGACGACCTTGCGCGCCGACAGCCGCCTCTACGCCGAGCAGCAGCGGGCCCAGGGCCAGATCGCCATGGCGGCGGCCTCGGCCCAGATCACCCAGGCCAAGAATGAGGCCTTGGCGGGGTCGGGCGGCAAGAACCTGGCGGCCCTCGAGGCGGTACGCAACCTGAAGATCACCTCCCTCACTTTCCCCACGGCCGGGCGCGATTGGTTCGATGTGGAAGAGATGGCTCGCCGCCTCGGCGCCCGCGCCGACTGATCCCCTGCCCAGGTCGGCCCTCGCCGCCGCCTGCCGCCCTTGACGCTCGCAACCCACGGCTCGCTCTATGATCGTCGTCAAGAACCTCGTCAAACGCTACGGCCACCACCTCGCGGTGGACCGCGTCTCCTTCAGCGCCGCGCCGGGGCAGGTGGTGGGCCTCTTGGGTCCCAACGGCGCCGGCAAGTCGACCCTGATGCGCATCCTCGCGGGCTACATGACCCCCACCTCTGGCCACGCCATCATCAAAGGGGAGGAGCCGGCCTACCTCTCGGTGGCCGCCCGCAGTCGCATAGGTTACCTGCCCGAACGCGCGGCTCTCTATTGGGAGATGCGGGTCGACGAGTACCTGCGCTACCGCGCCCGGGTCAAAAGTGTGCCGAGCAAGAAGATTCCGCGGCGCATCGAACAGGCCGCTGAGATCTGCGGCATCACCGCCGTGCGCAAACGCATCATCGGCCAGCTCTCCAAAGGCTACCGCCAGCGCGTGGCTCTGGCGGCGGTGCTGCTCCACAACCCCGGGGTGCTCATCCTCGATGAGCCCACCAGCGGCCTCGACCCCCTGCAGATGAGCGAGATCCGCGGCCTCATCCGCGGCCTGGGCACCCACCGCACGGTGCTCTTCTCGACCCACCTCCTGGCCGAAGCGCAGGCCGTCTGCGAGCGGGTGGTCATGCTGCGCCACGGGCGGGTCATCGCCGACGGCACCCCGGCCGAGATCCGGCGCGACACCTTCGGCGACGTCATCCATATCGAAGTGGCCCAGAGCTTGACCGAGCTGGGCCAAAGCAACGGCGCCGACTTCATGGCGCGGCTGCAGCAGGCCTTTCCGGAAGCCCAGGTGCGTTTGGATGTCGCCGCGCCGCGCCTGCGCCTCACCTTGGCCCAGCAGGGTGCCACCGAGCCCGCCTTCCGCATCGCTTTGGCGCAGGCGCTCCATGAGAACGGCGCCACTCCCATCGAGATCGCCAGCGCCGTCCCCACCTTGGAGTCGCTCTTCACCCGCGTCATGGAAAGCGCAGGAGATCCCTAGATGTCGAAAAAGAAGAAGACCCCGGACCCCGTGCCGGCCCTGGCCGCAGCCCCTACGGCGTCAGCCGAGGAGGCTCCGCGTGAGGCCGAGCCGGTGGCAGACGCCGCTGCCCCGACGGAGGAGAGCGACGCCACCCAGCGAACGATCGAGGCCGTAGACGGTGCCGCCGGCGGCGCCGCTCCAGCACGAGAGCTTGCGCCCCCCGTGGCAGCGGCCGACGAGGTCGCCACGGCTGAGCCGCCGGCCATCACGGCAGCTCACCTGCGCCCGCCCATGGAGGACGAGGCCGACGCAGACGGCAGCGACGACCCCACGGCGGCGGCGGCCATCGAACCGCGGCGCATCATCCGCGGCGGCTATCGCCCGGTCTTTCTCGGGCAGGTGTGGGCGGTCTTTCGCCGTGAGCTCACCCTCTACTTTCTCTCCCCCATGTCCTACCTGGTGTGGACGGTGGTCTTGGTGGCCAGCGGCTACCTCTTCGTCACCTCTTTGAGCGACGGCGGGCAAGCCTCGCTGGTGCGCACTTTCTCCCAGATGGGCTTCTTTTTGGTGGTGGCCGTGCCGCTGCTCACCATGCGCTTAGTCGCCGAGGAGCTGCGTCAGGGCACGCTGGAGATCGTCCTCTGTGAGCCCATGGGCGAGTCGGCGGTGGTTCTGGGCAAGTTCCTGGCGGCTTACTGCTTCCTCCTGGTCTTGCTTTCCCCTACCCTGGCCTATCCCTTTGCCCTGCAACGCATCGGCGACCCCGATCCCGGCCCCATCTACGCGGGCTACCTCGGCTTGTGCCTGCTGAGCATGCTCTTCGTCGCCATCGGGCTGTGGACCTCGACGGCCACGTCCAACCAGATCGCCGCAGGGACCCTCTCCTTTGCCCTCCTCTTCGTCTTCTGGCTCCTCGGCCGCGCCGCCGACTCCCTCGGCGAAGGCCTGACCAGTGAGGTGCTGCTCTACTTGAGCGCCTTTACCCGCTTCGACGCCTTCCGGCGCGGTATGATCGACACCCGCACCCTGGCCTACATCTTCTCACTCACGGCCTTCTACCTCTTCCTCTCGGTGCGCTTTCTGGGCCTGCGGAGGCTGCGATGACCGACCATCAGCACACGAAGAACCCCTCGGTGGCCAAGGCGCCGCCGCCGAGCTACCAGCCCCAAGGCCTGAGCCCCGACGAGGTGGTGCGCAGTCGAGCCACCCATGGCTCCAACCAGCTCGCCCAGATCGAGGGCATCCCCTTCATGACCATGCTGCTGACGGCCCTCAAGGACCGCACCTTGGTCATCCTGATGATCGCCGCAGGCGCCGTCTTGGTGGTGGACCTCCTCGGCGGCGGCAACTTCATCGACGGCTTCGCCATCCTCTTGGCCGTAGGCATCGCGGCGGGGGTCACGGCCTACAACGAGTTTCGCGCCCAAGCCGCCTTCAAGTCGCTTCAGATTGAAGGCGAGGCGTTCAAAGTGCGGGTCATCCGCAGCGGCAAGGTGCGGCGCATCTCGGCCTTCGAGCTGGTGGTGGACGACGTGGTGGAGCTGGAAGGCGGCGACAAGATCCCCGCCGACGGCGTCTTGGTGGACGGACACCCCATCATCTGCGACGAGTCGATGCTCACGGGCGAGTCCGAGCCGGCGAAGAAGCTGCCCATCCGCCAGGATCTGGTGCGGGCCGGGACCTTGGTCCAGAACGGCCAGGCGCGCATGATGGTGACGGCCGTCGGTGAGGCCACGGAGTACGGTCGCTTGCGGGCTCAGCTCTCTCTGGCCCAGCAGGCTACCCCCCTGCAGGAGCGCCTGAGCGTTCTGGCCGACAAGATCGGCGCCGTCGGTGCCACGTCGGCGATCCTGATCTTTGCCGCCCTGTTGGTGGCGGCCCTGGCCGGTAGTCAGCTCGCTTTCAGCCTCGACGGCCTGCGGGCGCTGCTGACCTTCATCGCCGTGGCCGTGACCATCGTGGTGGTCGCCGTCCCCGAGGGTCTGCCCGTGGCGGTGACCATCTCCCTGGCCTACTCCATGCGCAAGATGGCCAAGGACAAGAACCTGGTGCGGCGGCTGGCGGCCTGCGAGACCATGGGCGGCGCGCAGGTGTTGTGCGTCGACAAGACGGGGACCCTGACCAAGAACCGCATGAGCGTGGTCCGCCTCTTCGTCGCCGGCCAGCGCCATGACGAGGACAGCGCGGCCCTGGCTGCGGACTTCAAGGCGCTCATCGCCGAGATCGCCGCGGTCAACTCCAGCGCCCACATCACCGAGACCGCCACGGGACGCCGCGCCGTGGGCAACGTCACGGAGTGCGCCCTCTTGGATCTCCTGCACCACTGGGAGCTGGACTACCAGTCCCTGCGTGACCAGGCGCGGGTGCTGCGGGTGGTGGATTTCAGCAGCGATCGCAAGCGCATGAGCAGCGTGGTGGCGACCGAGGCGGGGGCGCGGGTGCTGAGCAAAGGCGCGCCCGAGTTCATCTTGCCTCGCTGCCACGCCGTGCTGGGTCCTGATGGCGTACGCCCCCTCGACGAAGCGCAGCGCCAGCAGATCCAGGAGACCCTCGCTGCGTGGGGCCAAGAAGGGGTGCGAACCCTGGCGCTGGCCTATCGCGACACCGACCTGGCCGTCGATGAGGAGAGCCCGCCGGAGCTGCTGGAGAAGGAGCTGGTGTGGGTGGGGCTTATGGGGCTGGGCGACCCGCTGCGGCCCAAGGTGACCGAGGCGATTCGCGACGCGCGCCGGGCCGGGGTGGAGGTCAAGATGGTCACCGGCGACAACCCGGTGACGGCTGAGGCCGTGGCGCGGGCCATCAAGCTTATGGGCCCGGATGACCGCATCGTCGATGGGGAGACTTTCCGCGCTTGGAGTGACGACGAGGTCCTGGAGCAGCTTCCCCATCTGCGGGTGGTGGCGCGGGCGGTGCCATCGGACAAGCTGCGCCTGGTGCAGTGTCTGCAGCGTTCGGGCAAGGTCGTTGGGGTGACGGGCGATGGGACCAACGACGCGCCGGCGTTGCGTCACGCCGACGTGGGGCTGGCCATGGGCAAGAGCGGCACCGACGTGGCGCGCGAGGCCTCGGACATCGTCATCCTCGACGACGATTTCTCGTCCATCGTCCGGGCCATCTCCTGGGGGCGAGCTTCCTTCGACAATATCCGCAAGTTTATCCAGTTTCAGCTCACGGTCTCTTTCGTGGCTCTCGCCGTGGCCTTCATCGCCGGCATCAGCGGCAAGGGGACGCCCCTGACGGTGGTGCAGTTGTTGTGGGTCAACTTGATCATGGACACCCTGGCGGCGTTGGCGCTGGCCACGGAGGCCCCGTCGAAGAAGCTCTTGGAGCGCAAGCCCCATGGGCGGCAGGAGGCGCTGATCTCGCCGCTGATGTGGGCCCAGATCTTTGGCATGGGCGGCATCATGCTGGTGGTCTTGCTGACGGCGCTCTACACGGGGCTGCTGGGCAACCCCCATGACCCCACCCACTATGCCTTCATTTTCAACCTCTTCGTCTTCCTGCAGATCGGCAACCTGATCAACTGTCGCAGCACCACCCTCGATCAGAGCCCCCTGCTGGGGCTGCGCCAGGCCCGGCTCTTCCTCACCATTTTCGTGGGCATCGTGGTCATCCAGGTGGTGCTCATCTTCTTTGGCGGTGACTTCTTCAACACCCAACGTCTCAGTCTGCACCAGTGGCTGTTGAGCCTTGGCGCTGGCGTTGCCGTGGTCGTGGTCGGCGCGGTGGTGCGCGCCTACCTGCGCAGCTTGCCCGGGACGTGGCCAAGCGACCTCCGCCGCCGCGCCCTGCGGGTGCACGGCGTGTGGCTCACGATCAAGGGCCCCGTGCTCGGGTGGTTGCGGGCCCCGGCGGCGCAGTCGCCGCTGGTGGTCATCGCCTTTGGCGGCGTGGTGGCCCTCATGGGCGGTGGGGCCTTGCGTTCCTTGGGGCGCGACTACGCCCCGTGGGCCTTCGCCCTCTTCGCCGGCGGTCTCGCCGCCATCGCCTGCTGGGCCTGGGAGAGCCGCCACATGGCGCGCCGCCGCACCATCGCCACCATCCGCATGCACGCCGCGCTCTCGACGCTCTTCTTCTTCCTCTTGGTGGTCTTCGTCAACGTCGTCGCGGCCAAACACTATTACCGCATCGACATGACCCAGGAGCGTCGCTTTACCCTCTCGCCGCAGAGCATCAGCGTCCTGGCCCGCATCCACCAGCCCATCTACATCACCACCCTCTTCCGGGCAGGCAACCTGGCGACGGACCTGGAGCAGCTCCTCAGGGAGTACGAGGCCAACGCCCGCCACCTCCAGGTGCGGCACATCGATCCCGATCGCGATCCCGGCGAACACGAGCGCCTCATCGCGCGCTTGGCCATCCAGGGACAGCCATCGTCGGCGGTGGTGGTCGAGGTGGGTGAGCGCAGCCGCGTCATCCCTTGGGAGGCGCTGCTGGAGCAGCAGTTCGAGTACCGCGGCGGGCGCCGGCACCGGATCCGCGGCGCGCCGCCCCTCTTCCGCGGCGAGGAGGCCATCACCTCGACCCTGCTCTCCCTGTCGGTGACGGAGGAGCCCATGATCTGCTTCTCCACGGGCCACGGTGAGCGCAGCGCCCGCGATCGCGGCGCCGAGGGCTTGTACATGATGCGCCAGAAGCTGCGCGGCACGGGCTACCGGGTCGGCGAAGCGCTCCTGGCCCAGGACGCGCCCGTACCAGCGGCCTGTGACCTGCTCATCACCGCAGGTCCGCGCCAGGCCCTGGAAGGACCGGCGCGCGACGCCATCGCCGCGTTCTTGGAGCGGGGTGGCAAGTGGCTGGTCACGGTCGAGCCATGGGAGAGCGGCGGACTGGATCCCCTGCTCAGTCAATGGGGCCTGGGCATTCGCTCGGTCTACTTGGTGGACCCCTCATCATCGGTCGCTGGTATTGGCCCCACCAACATCATCACCCGCCGCTATCAGCCGCACTTGATCACGGCCGGCCTGGGTGAGCTCGCCGTGTCCTTCCCCTTCGCCACCTCGGTGCACATCAAAGAGGCGGCGCGACCGCTGGAGAGCGCCAACCTGGCCCTGATCTCAGAGAGAGGCTACGGCAAGACGAATCGCCAGAGCCGCAGCACGGACTTCGAGCCCCAGCAAGACCAGCGCGGCGGCTTCTCGGTCCTGGCGGCCGTCAAGGAGCCCGATCGCCTCTACGAAGCCGATGGCAGACGCGAGAGCGCGCGCATCGTCATCGTCGGCGACACGGACTGGTTCACCAACGCCCACCTCAATCGCCTGGGCAACCAGAACCTGCTCATGAACGCCATCGACTGGCTCGCCAAACGCGAGGAGCGCATCGCCGTGCGCGCGCGCCCCGCCGACGACCGACGCATCGCCATGACCGAGGAAGAGCAGCGCGCCCTCTACTGGTTCGCCTTGGGATTCTTGCCCGGTTGTGTCGCTCTGCTCGGCGCTGCAGTCGCCTGGCGACGGAGACATTGATATGCCTTCACCTCGCACCACCCTCATCCTCTTCATCCTCACCCTCTTGGGGGCAGCCTACCTGCTCTTCTTCGAGGTGCGTTTCGAATCGACGGACACCCGCGCCATGTATGAGAAGCGCATCGTGCGCTTCGAAGCCGGCTCGGTGGAGCGCCTGCGCCTGCGCCGGGATCACTGGACGGTGGCGGCGGTCGAGCGCGTCGACTACCGCACCTTTCGCCGGACCGAACCGAGCCCTGGCGCCCTCGATGGCAACCAGGTGATGCAGCTCATCACCCTCCTCAGCGATAGCGACGCCATCGCCGTCCTCGCGGGCGACGCCGACCGGCCTGGCAAAATGACCGAGTACGGCTTGGCGGCGCCGCGCCTCGAGTGGGCCCTGCAGCGCAGCAGCGGCGATGAAATCCGCTTGGCCTTTGGCCTGGTTACGGCCACGGGCGACGGCGTCTATCTCCATGTGCGCGGCAGCCCCGATGTGGTGGTCGCGCCGCTGCTTCTCTTCGAAGCCGCTGACGGCCTCCTGGACGCGCTCATCGTCGACACCATGTCCGATGAGTGAGGGAGCGGCCGTCGTCTCGTGTGCCTTTTGTCTTTCACCTCACCCACGGGTTTGAACCATGAAGAACAGTCACCTCCTACTGGTCATCCTCTGCACCGCCGGGGCAGGACTTCTGGTCGGCCACCTCGCCTCGGACCGTCAACAGACCGCGACGACAGATGAGCTGCGCGGCATCGCGGCGGAGCACGACTGTGACAGCGCCACGGGCGAGTGCCCCGGCGGGCGCCACGACTGCACCATGGGGAACTGCCCCAGTGCGGCGCAGCCCATTGCCTTTCCGGCGTTGAGCCAAGAAGACCCGAGCGCGCCGGCGCCAGCGGCCCAGGCAGCGCCGCGCCAAGGTGCGGCCCAGGGGCAGCGCATTCAGCCGGCGCCACAGGGGCCGCCGAGCGCAGTTCAGGGCGAGACGCGCGCCCAGATCCCCACGGGCCCCCAAGACCCGAGCCTCGGCCCTGCGAACGCCCGGATCACCCTGGTAGAGTTCTCAGATTTTCGTTGCGGTTTCTGTGGCAGACTCTCGCCAACCATTAAGGAATTACTCAATGCCTATCCACGAGATCTGCGGGTGGTCTTCAAGCATTTTCCGCGCAATCCTCAGTCGGACGCGTTCATGGCCCACATGGCGGCGCAGGAGGCGCAGGCCCAAGGAAAGTTCTGGGCCTTCAAGGACATGCTCTTCGCCCACCGCGGCCCCTTCACCCAGGAGAGCCTGGTGCAGCTCGCCCAGAGCGCCGGTCTCGACGCTGCGGCCATGCAGCGGGCCCTGAGCGGCGAGAGCCACCGCGCCCTGATCGAAGCGCACATCGCCCAGGGACGCGCCGCTGGTGTCCGAGGCACGCCAGCTTCCTTCATCAACGGCCGCCTGGTCTCAGGGGCCCAGCCCGTGGACGCCTTCAAGAAAGTCATCGACGAAGAGCTGCGGCGCTAGGGCGCGAGGCAGCGCCTCGTGGCCGGCAAGCAGCGTTTTGTGTTCGGCCCCGTGGCTCACGCGGCCCCCAACGGTCAAGCGCCCCCATGGCACTGCAAGACGTCAGCCTTATCGCCTTTCTCAACGTCCTCGCGCTCGAGCTCATCCTCAGCGCCGACAACGCCCTGGTCATCGCCATGGTGGCCCAGACCCTGCCCAAGCGGCGCCGGGCGTTGAACCTGCTGCAGGCCGGCATGGTGATCTACATCCTGCGTTTGACCTTGACCGCGGGGATCCTCATCGCCGCGCAGTGGCCAGGCGTGCATATCCTCTGCGCCATGCTCATCGTGTGGGTCGCCCTGCGCCTGCCCCACTCCCAACAGGAAGCGCCGCGCCCCACCCCGCGCCCCACCCAGGAGTGGCGCCTGCTGGCCACCATCATCCTGGCCGACGCCATCACCAGCATGGAGAACGTGGTGGTTGCCGCCGCCGCCGCTGACCACAACCTCCTCCACCCCGCCATGGCCTTCGCCATCACCGTGCCCTTGATGCTGACCTCCTCCTCCCTCATCGCGCGCCAGCTCGACCGCAGGCCCTGGCTCTTGTGGCTGGGCGCCGCCTTCCTCGCCTTCGTGGCGGCCAAGGCCTTGGCCCGCGACCCCCTGCTGGAGGAGACCGTGCTCGGCTGGGGCCCGCGAGCGTACCTCATCTACGCCGCGACGGTGGTCGCCGTGCTCGGCGTCGCCCTGTGGCAACGCCGGCGCGACGGGATGAAAAGCGCTCGCTCTGCGCCGGGAGTCGCAGGGCCGCCTTAGTTACACGTCCCGGGTTGGGAGACGCAGTTCTCCGTGCAATCGCACAAGACCGCGTTGCGGCAGGTGCGGTTGCCCGTGCAATCGCTGTTCAGCCAGCACTGCTGATTGCTGGCGGGCCGAGGCAGACAGGTGTCCTCCTTGTCGGGAATGGCCACACAAACCGAGCCGTCGGGGCAGCCAGGGTTGGTCGCCGATGCGTCGCAACAACCTTCAGACGCTTCGGACTGGCAGGTGCCCGGGACGTCGGGGGCAAAGCAGAGGCTGCCACAGGCGCACACCTCGGCACCGACGCAGCGCTCGCCGGCGCCGCAGGTGCTGTCCTCCCAGCACTGGCCCGGCTGGGTCGCCCGCGCTTTGCAAACGCCATGGGCCTCCTCGCCTTCGGGATAGACGCACAAGCCGTTGCCAGCACATGGGCACTCGGGTGAACAGCAATCGGCCGGGACGTCGACGCAGGGGCCGCTGGCCTCGACACACTTGCCCGGTTCGGGAATGCAGCGCTCGACGCAGGCACAGAAGACCGCTCCTTCGCAGACCCGGCGTCCCGTCCCGCTGCCGGCGCAGTCGCTGTCTTGCCAGCAATCGGGGTCGGCTACGATGGCCACGCAGGTATCGACCAAGGGATGCTCTCGGCAGAAGGTGCCCTCTGCGCAGGTGTCCTCGCCGTCGTTGTCGCAGCATCGCTCGTTCAACACCTGGCAGTAGCCTCTCTGGTTCGGCTCCGGGCAGGTCTCACCGCAGGGGCAGATCCGCGCGCTCAGGCAGGCTTCTTCGTCAGCACAGTCGATGTCGGTCCAGCAGCCCTGTCCTTCTATGGCGAGGCAGACGCCGGTTGCGGCGCCGGCCTCGATGACGCAGCGCGTGTCTTCTTCGCCACAGGGGCACTCGGCGCTGCAGCAGCCCTCTCCCAGAAGCGCGCACGGGTCGGGCGCGACGCAGCGCCCCGGCTGAGACATGCAGTCGACGTCACAGGAACACAACATCGCCCCTTCACAGGTCGCGCCGTCGCTGCACCCAGCGTCGTCCCAACAATAGGGTGGGTTCAGCACGGCGTGACAGGTGTCGCTGCCGCCGTCGAAGGGCATACAGAACATGCCATCGCCGCAGACGCTGGCGTCGTCAGCACAGCAATCACCGCTGGCCTGACGACAAGTTCCAGGCGCATCTGCTTCGGGACAGCCGGCGCCACAGGGGCACAAGACCACGTCGTAACAGGCTTGCCAGTCGCCACAATCCCCGGTGTGCCAGCATTCGCCTTCGGCCAGGTCCACCACCTTGCACACCCCTTGGCTCTCGCCTGGAGACAACAGGCATTGGGCCGCACTGTCAGCGCAGGGACAAGCCGGGTCGCAGCATCCCGCCGGCACGGCCGCACAGGGATCCACCACATCGGGTTGCACCGTATCGGGATCCGCCGTGTCGGGATCCACGAAATCCGATGAGATTTCCTCCCCCACCTCCTCCGTGTCGAGGAGGGTGACGTCCTCGCTCTTTCGCGCACTCTCGTCGTCGCACGCCAGCGCACCCCAGGCCAAACACAAAAGAACTGCAAAACACCCGAATAGCCTTCGCATGACATCCTCCCCAAGGGTCTGTTCCCCGCCGCCCACAGCTTCGACTCCGAGTGGGTCCGGGACCAACAACAACCATGCAACCATGCCACGTGTGGACGCTGATCCAGCACGCGCCTAAGATGACCTCATTGAAACAGCATCCCCCCGGGAATTCAAGAGGTTCGTCGCGGACGCGTATTCTGATCCGCGGGCAATCAGAGCGTCCTGCCATGTGGCCTGCCTGCGCCCAAGCCCGCCCCCCGGCCGCGCCGATCCTACCAGCGCCACATCACGCCAGCGCCGAGCTGCATCTCTCCCCCCAGGGCACTGACCACTGGGACGAAGTAGACACTGCCGTCATAGGCCGAGCTCGCGCGCGAACGCTCGATGATACCGTTGATCACAAAGGCCGTACCTCCCGCCAGCGCGATGACACCTGTCACCAACAACGTGACGGAGACCATGTCTTCAATGCCCTGAGCAACAACCGAAGCGCTGTCCACGACAATGGCCTCCACGGTCCCCGCCAAGGTCGGCGGCACCTCTTCCGTGCGACGCGGCGACTCGCGGTTCGCGAGGCTAAGTCCCCCGACGACCGCCAAGGTCACCCCGGCCACCACCCCGAGCGAACCCACCCAGATCTTGCCGGTCCCTGGAAAGGAAACATCCTCCACCTCGCTGCGTCGCACCCGCACATAGGCCTCCCCCGTATCAATGCTCACCCACTCGGCGGTGCTCGGCATCACCGTCCCGCTGTGGACACTGCCGTCCTGCATCCGAATCGTCGCCAACCCTGACTTGCCACAGCCAGCGCCGCAACAGATCAAAAGCCCCAAGCCCACCACCAGCCATTTGCTCATCCCGTCGCTCCTCTTCCGTCGACGCGCCACCTCAGCTCGGGCGCCTGTTTTCGCAGCGCGACCGGCGATTAGCAACATTGGTGCCGCTCCGCTAAGTGCTGGTATCTATAGCGTTCCCCCCCATTCCCTTCGTCTGGGATCCACCTCCCCAGGGCGCGCGCGCCCCGCTCGGCGACGGCAGTGGTCAAAGCCTACACCACCCGACGCCCCCGGGCGCACCGCCCTGATCAGCCCCCATCCCCTAGTCCACCGTAATGGATTTACTCACGTTCTTCGGCACATCGGGGTGGACGCCGTGGTCCTTGATCCCAATGTGATCCAGATAGTGCGCCTTGAGCAGGCTCATCTTCAGGGCCAAGCGCTGCAGGACCACCGTCGCTGAAAACACGGTCATCAAGGTGTCGTCCGTGCGCGGCAGGGTGATGACCACCGACTGATAAGTGGGGTTATCAGCAGGCGCCTTGAGGGCCGCCTGCTGCAGGGCCAGATCGTGCTCGGCGATGACCACCGTGCTGGCGCCGCGGATCTTGTGGGTGTTGATCTGGGAGATGGTCAGGTTCACGTCTTGGGGCCGGGGCCCGGTCACGTAGATCAGCGGGTAGTTGGCGCGGAGGCACTCCGTGAAGGCGTCGTGGTCCACCACCTTGTCGAAGATGGCTCGCTCCGCCAGGGTCAGGGTGAAGGGCTGAGGGTCTGGGGCAAAGACCCCGTCGGCCACGGCCCGGGCCAAGCGCATCAGGGAGGGGGTGTTCAAGCCAGCGCCAATGGCCGCGCGCATCACTTCGTCTTGGAGGCGCCCGACGGCGCGCAACAGGAGGTCCACCTGCTCCGGCCCCCACACGGTGTTGAAGCCCAGGATGGTGTTCGGACCGTGTTTGAACTCCGATCCTTCGAAGCCTTCCGTGTGGTTGAGCACCACCTCGCGGATCTTCAGCGCCCCCTCTTTGGCCACCGCCGAGATGCGCGTCGCCAAAATGTGCAGGCTCGGCGCCAAGTGCAGCAGTTGCGCCGCGCGCTCCACCGCGGCGTCCGTGCGGTCGAAGGTGGTCGCCAGCAACAGGGGCAAGTCGCCGAGCTTCTCTTGGCGCAGGCGTACCTCGGCCAGCCGCGCCAGCTCGCCCAGGGCCGGCAGCCGCGCTTCGGCCAAACGCAAAGCCAGGCAGTAGAAGACCGTGAGCTGGTTCATGAAGCTCTTCGTCGCCGGCACGGCCACCTCGGGACCGCAACGCAGCGGGATGACCAGATCGCTCTTCTCCTGCGCCAGGGTGGAGTTGACGTTGTTGACCAAGGCGATCCGGGTGATCTTCCGTCCCGAGTCGATGACGTGGTTGATGACGTCCAGCAAGTCCTTGGTCTCACCGCTCTGGCTCACGGCGATGAAGACGTCGCCGTCGCGCAGGCTGTGGGCGTACTGGCCGCGGAAATCGCCGGGGAGGATGGGGATGAGCTCCGTGCAGGCCAGCTCGTTGAAGAAGAGGGCCGCGGCGAGGGCGGCGTTGTAAGAGGTGCCGCAACACACGACGTAGATGCGGCCCGCGGCGGCCAAGCAGGTGTCCACCACGGCGACGAAGCGCTGCACTGCCGCCTCGAAATCGGCGACCTCGGCTCGCTCGAGCAGGGCGTCGAGGAGGCGCGCCACCAAGCGGCCCCGGGCGTCACCGGCCATGAGGAGGAGATCGGCGATGAAGCCCGCTTCCCCCGAAGCCAAGTGCTGCGCCAGCGTCTCGGCCGGCGTCGTCAGGGCTTGCGCCGCCAAAGCTTCTGGAATCAGCGCTGTCAAGGCGTGGGTGGCTTCAGCAGAGAGGAGACCATCGAAGGCGCTGCGGATGGCATCATCGGCGTAGAGCGAGAGCATGGCATCGAGCTGGGCTTCGAGGTCGGCGCGCTGCGCGGGCTCCCAGCGGTCCAGGTGGGGAGCCAGGGCCCGCACCCACTCGGAGCCGCCGCCAAAGAGGGTGATCACCGCCGCCACGGTCTGGACCTGAGCCTGAATCTCCTGGTCCATGAAGGTCTCGAAGGGCGGCAGCAAGGCCGTGTCGGCGGCGCGCAGGCGGCTGCGCACGGGCCGCGCCTCTAGGCTGAGGTGCTGCAGGAGGACGCTGGGCGCGTCGCTCTTGGGCAGCCCCGCCACTGGCGCCAAGCGCAGGACGCGGTGAACGCCAGGGCTGAACTCGACCATCTCGCCCTCGCGCAAGGGCAAGAGCACCCGCGTCAGCTTGAGGACGGCGCTGAGATCGGAGGAGGCGATGGCGAAGTCGCCGCCCTCGGGGTCGCTGCCAAAACCGAAGTAGAGACTGGAGCCGCGCTTGATGGCCCACAGGGTGCGGTTCTCGGGATCGACGATGACCGCGGCATATGAACCCTGCAGGCGCTCGCTGGCGCGCAAGATGGCCAGGCGCATGCAGTGGGCCCGCGCCTCGGGCTGCTGCGCCAGCTCCAGCGCGAAGTAGTGCTCGATGGTGTGGACCACCATCTCGCCGTCGTTGTCCGAGAGCACCTGGTGCCCTTCGTCGCGCAGCCACTGTTGGATCTCGTCGCAGTTGGTGACGTTGCCGTTGTGGGCGCCGTAGATGTGGGTCTTGCAGCGCACCTGATGGGGCTGGGAGTTGGCGTCGGTGACGGCGCCGAAGGTGGCCCAGCGCACCTGGCCGCAGAAGATGCGGCCGCTGAGCTTGGTGATCCCCAAGCTGTGAACCAAAGCCGAGGGGGCGCCCACGCCTTTGACCAGGGTGACCGTCGCCGGATCCAGGTCTTGCACGGCGGCGCCCGTGGAGTCATAGCCGCGGTACTCGAGAGATTTGAGGAGATCCGCGGCGATGCGCCCCAGATCGGGATGATGCTCGGCGTAGACCAAGCCGATGACGCCACACATAAGCACCTCACCAGACGGTTGCTGGCCTCGCACGCGCGGCGTCGAGGCCGGCTACTTCTACGCCCCAGGAAGGTGCAAATCAAGGCTGGAGGCGAGAGAGGGGCGGCGCCTCACCGGGTCGCGACGCGGTTCTTGCCGCACGGCGGACCCACCCATCCGCCGGCCACGGACTTGTCGCGCCGCCAAGCTGGCCCTATGCTCCCCAGCTCGGGCAAGGCCCGAGCCACACCTGCCGCCTCCCGGGGAGTCCCTACCATGGCCAGCACCCAAGAATGCCTCGACGCCATTCTGGCGCAGATCTCTAGCCTGCCCAACCTCCGCGCCCGAAAGATGTTCGGCGAGTACGCTATCTATTGCGACGATAAGGTGGTCGGACTCCTGTGTGACAACCAGCTCTTCGTCAAAAAGACGGACGCCGGCGGCGCCTTTGCCGGCGAAGACTATGAGGAGGGCGCGCCGTACTCGGGCGCCAAGCCCGCCCTGCTCATCCACGACACCGACCTGGAACAGCGGCAGTGGATCACTGAGCTCATCCGCATCACCGCCGCGGCCCTGCCGCCCCCCAAGCCCAAGGCCCCCAGAAAGAAAAAACCGACTTCCAAGAAGAGCTCATGAACCTCTGGCAACGCCTGGGCAAGCACCTCGGCACCAAGCGCCTGACCTACCTCATGCGCTTTTATCCGCCGTTCTTGGGCGCCGGCATCCGCGTCGAAGCCCTCG
This sequence comes from uncultured Myxococcales bacterium, assembly GCA_964454015.1. GTDB lineage: Bacteria > Myxococcota_A > Bradymonadia > UBA4248 > UBA4248 > CAYVQF01. The sequence continues at coordinate 30,534 of CAYVQF010000032.1, read as the reverse complement.
ACCCCAAGCTGCGCGCCATCCGTGTCGAGATGCCCCTCAACCGCTTCAACCAGAACTACCTCGGCACCCACTTCGGCGGCTCCCTCTTCGCCATGTGCGATCCCTTTCACGTGCTCATCCTCCTCAACGCCCTGGGCCCCGACTTCGTCATCTGGGACAAGCAGGCCAGCATCGACTTCATCCGCCCCGGCCGCAGCCGCGTCCACGCGCACATCGCCATCGACGACGCCACCATCGAGGCCATCCGCCAGCGCGCGGTGGCACAGGGCAAGACCCACCCCGAGTTCACCGTCGAGATCCACGACGCGGCGGGCCACTGCGTCGCCCGGGTCCACAAGACCCTCTCGGTCCGCTGGGTGCGCGCGACGCACTGACGTTTCTCCTCATGGACCCAATCCAGGCCCCCCCCAAGGGCCACCCGCCAAGCGCCGCAGCGATTGTCGCCCGCACCCGCCTCTGCTAGCGTGGTGACTCTGCGCGCGGACGCCCCAACGCCGTGGGGCGCCACACGACACGGTGCGGACAAGGAGGCGCTGTCATGGACCACTTCCCCATCGAGATCGCGACACTCTGGCGTGGGCCTTTGCTGCTCATTGGCGCCACGCCCAAGAAGGCGTACGCCGTCTTGGGTGACTCTGCCCTGGCGCTGCGTTTTGGCTGGTGGAAGCTGGCGCTGGACTACGAGAAGATTTCGGCGGTGCGCTTGGGAACCTGGCCCTGGTATCTCGGCGTCGGGATGCGCCTCGGCCCCGAAGAGGGCCTGGGCTTGATCGGGCGCACGGGCCCCACGGCCATCATCACCCTGCGGGAGGCCATGACCTTCAAGGTTCCCTTTCCCCTCTCGCGGCGCCGCTTGGACTTGAGTGTGGCTCAGCCCGAGGCCTTCGCGGCGGCGCTCACGGCGCGCTTGCGCTGAGCCCGCTTTTCCTGGGGCCCTTGGGGCGCTCGACGCTGCCACGGGTTGCCAAGGACTTACCCGCGCCGCCGCCGCCGCCGCCACCAACACGCGCCTAGCACCACCACGACCAAGCCCCACAAGGGCGCGCGCGCCGGCGCCGGCCGCGCCAAGGCACAGCCACAGCTCGCGATATCGACGTCGTTGGCCCCCAGCCCCGAGCCGCTCAGATCATCGAAGTCGGCAAAGGCGCCATCGTCGCCGCCGCTCACGTCGACGCCGTCCCACCCATCGGCGTAACCGTGATCTTCACCCCAGGGTTCCAGGGCCGGCCCCAGCTCGGGATCGACTTCGACCTCTGGCTCGACGATGGGCTCAGGTTCCGGTTCGGGCTCGGGCTCCGGTTCGGGCTCGGGCTCGGGTTCGGGCTCCGGCTCGGGTTCTGGTTCCGGCTCGGGTTCCGGCTCAGGCTCCTGCCACGGCGTCACCCGCAGGGCGTCCACCATGATGTGCTGGTCCGCCGGGACGCTTCCGCTGTAGTTGTCGAAAACATCGACGTATTGTCCGCCGCCCTGGGCCAAACGAAAGACCCCCAGCTCCTGCCAGCCGTTGACGGCCGACTGATTCACCACCACCGTCTGCTCTTGGCCATTGGCCCGCACGTTGTAACGGGTCTGCGACCACACCGCGTAGGGTGTCAGGGTGTTGACCTCCAGGAGGTAATCGCCGGCCTGGGCCACGTCCATGTTCCACCGGCCCCAGCAACTGGGCGTGGCCGAGACGAAGGCGTTGGTCCACTGGAGGCCGCCGTTGTGGCCCGTGCCGCTGACATTGCGCCAATACTGGCTCGGGCCATTGGCTTTGAAGCAGGGCCCAGCGTCGTCGAGGATCGCCCCACTCGGAGGGATCTGCTCACAGGGCAAGCCGCAAGGGCCACCGCCCGGGCCGCCCCCCCACCACTCCCAGTGCCAGGGCTCGCTGGGCACGGTGCGGGCAAAGCCATAGGTGGCGCCGTTTGCATTGAGCCAGGTCAACACGGCGCTCACCGAGGTGTTGAGGTCCAGGGCGTGGCCGCTCTGGTGGTTCGAGTAACCGGGCCGCGCCGCGAGGTTGCAGTTGTTGCAGTTGCAGTTGATGTAGCAGTTGTAGAGGTATTGCTGCTCGGCGTAGGTGCGGAAGCCGCTGATGATGCGAATATCGACGCCATCGGCGGCGGCGGCCTGCTTCATCACCCAGTAGGCGTTGGCCGTCTCCACCTCCACGGGCTTGCCGTCCACGGTCACCAAGGTGATGGCATAGGATTGTCCGTTGACGTAGCCGATGCCGCTGTACTCGGTGCAGTCGATGGCGGGCTGTTCCAGCACCAACAACGCTTCGTCGGCCAGCTCTTCGACGCAGCCGCCGACCCCCACGGCGAGGATGGCCAATAGCAAGGTACGTCTCATGGGCTACTCCTAGGCAGTGCTGCGCTGCAAGGTCTCACGCTCTCACCCTAGCGGCGCCGTCGCCAAAGGGCAACCAGCCACTGGCCACGTTCCCAAAACGCCCCCCGGCGCGGCGCGCATCATTTTGCATTTTCCTTCCCCGAAAGAGGAGTAACATGGCGCGCCGCGGCGCCTCTCGCGCCCCCAAGTGCCCAAGCGCATCCACCATGGCCAGCACCCAGATCCGCTACGCTTACCAGCAACTCTTCGTCGCCGCCGACCTCGCCCGGCGCCGCCTCCCCCTCATCCGCGCCCGCGCTGACGCCGCCGGCCCCACCCTGTGGCTCACGGCCTGCGCCCACGGCGACGAGGTCGGCGGCATCGCCGTCATCCACGAGGTCTTTCGCCGCCTGCGCAAGCAGCCCCTAGCGCGCGGCGCCCTGTGCGCTTTTCCCATGATGAACCCCTTCGGCTTCGAGCTGGGCACGCGCCACCTCCCCTTGGGCAACGAGGACCTCAACCGCGCCTTCCCCGGGCTCGCCGACGGCAGCCTGAGCCAACGCATCGCCTATCGCGTCTTCGAAACCATCAAAGCCTCCGCCCCCGATCTGGTCCTCGACCTCCACAACGACTGGCTCCACTCCATCCCCTACACTCTGGTCGATCCACCCCTGCCGGGCCAACGCGCCATCTACGAGCGCACCCTCCGCATCGCCTCTCACCTCGGGCTCTTGGTGGTCAGCGAACGCGCCAACGACGAGGAAGCCCGCATCTGGCAGAGCACCCTCTCGGGCGCCCTCATGGCCCAAGGCATCCCGGCCCTCACGGTCGAGCTGGGCGCAGCGCGCATCATCGACGAGGCCGCGGTCCAACACGGCGTCGCCATGGTCTTCAACGCCCTGCACCGCCTCGGCATGATCGCCCCCTTGGCCAAAACCTTCGTCCACCCCTCCCTCGAGACCTTCGGCCAGAAGCTCCTCCACTACCAAGATCGCCCCTTCGCCATGACCAGCGGCATCGTTCGTTTCCACGTCCGGGCGGGCGAGCGGGTCCAGGTCAACCAGCTCCTAGCGCGCACCTACAACGCTTTTGGCAAGGTCTTGGAGCGCTTGCGCGCCACCGATGACGGCATCGTCCTGGGCCACGCCGACACCTCGGTGGCGCTGCCGGGGGTGCCGCTCTTGGCCTTCGCCATCCCCGACTTACCCGAGCTGCCCACCCCAGCGCCACCAGGACCCAAGGACCTGCGCGAAGACCCGGCCTCCCCCGGCGAAGTCCCTTCCGCTTGACGGCCCACGCCGTCGCCCGCGCTCCGGCGGCGCGCCCCCCTCAACCGCGGCGCCGCTGCCGGCGCAACGCGACCAAGCCCAGGGCCAGCAGGCCCACGATCCAGGCCGAACCGGTCTGGGTCGCTCTGACCTGGCAGGCGCCCATGCCGCCCTCGCAGGGCGGCACCATGTGGCGGATATTGAGGGGGTGCTCGTCGTATTGCTCCGGCTGGGAACAGACGCTGAAATCGACCCAGGGCGGCGCTTGGCGTTCGAGGCGCGCATAGTCCCCTTCGACCACGCACACGGGCTCACTGTGCGCCAGGGCCTGGGTCGCGCCGACCAAGCGCGCGTGGATCCCTACACAGAGCGGGAAGGCCTCACTGGGAACGTCGAGGGTCGCTGCCCCTGCCGCGCACAGGACCGTTTTCTGCCCCAGGCTTTGCTCGCCGCTGCTGGCGACCACGTCGCACAAGAGCCACGGCAGCGCGTCGGCCGCCCCCTGCATGGACCAGGTCAGCACCGCTTGCGGCGCATAGGCGAAGCGATCGACCCAAGTGTGGCCGCAGTCGTAACGCCCCGAGCCCGAGATATTGTCGCACTCGGGCGTCCAGCAGCGGTCGATGATGGCGTACTCTGCCTCGGCGATGCTCCCCGAGGCGATGCTCACGCCCTCAGGAGGCGCCAGGGCGCTCGCCCGTGTGTGCAGCAAAATCTCGAAGGTCATTGGCTCGGCATAAGTTTCGAGCCCGCCGTTGACCCGGTAGGTCGCCGCCGGAGCCAGCGGCCGTTCGGGCGTCCACACCACCCCGGTGAAGAGATCGTCGTAGGCAAAGGTGCCCGCCACCAGGTTCTCGTCGGCGTCACGGACCTCGACCTGCAAGGTGTCGAGCTGGCAGGTGAAACGCTCTCCGCCCAGGGGCAGCGGCAGGATGACCGGCGCATCCACGGGCTGGTCTACGATGTCGGCGCTGGGAAAAGTCGGGTAGCACACCATGATCACCGCCCCAGCCGGCGGCACCACCACCAGCGACAGCACCAGCAACGCACTCGCCACGAGCAATCGAGACATCACCGCCTCCTTTGGCAACCTTAAAGCCCTGCAACCGATCCTTCACCCCTTCTAGCGAAGGCCACACCAAAGCGCAACACCTGCGATACCTCTCAACTTTGTTGACAAATTTTCTGTGGTTCCACAAACGCTTAGGCGTGCGGGCCGTGGCGCGTTCGCTTTGGGCCTCCTGGGCGCACCCATGGCCCGTGAACACCCTGCGGCCAAGACCGCCACTGCCATCGAGGCTCATCATGCTGCCCAAGCTCCCCTCCCCCACCTTCGCTGGTCCCTGCGCCCGCGCCCTGGCTTTCGGTGTCGCCGTCGCTGCCCTGACGCTGCTGCTGAGCGCGCCCCCCGCTCTGGCCGGCGATCCCTGCCCGGCCCTCAGAGAGGCCTTCAACCAGCGCCTGGCCGCGGCCTCTTACCAATGTCGCGCCGACAGCGACTGTGCCAACCGCCCTGGCGGCGTCCATCCCAGCGGTTGTGGATCCGTGGTCGACAAAGCCAGCGCCGACGCCCTCTACCAGCTCTATCGCGCCTTCGACGAGGCCTGCGGCTTGGATTTCCACTGCGCCCCGGAGATCTCCATTCCCGCCTGCGTCGACGGCCGCTGCGTGCGCTCCACCCAGGCGGAGCCCCACTTCGAGATCCCAACGGCGCCATCGCAGCCCCAAGCCGTGAGCGTGGCTGAGCCTTACTATCCTTTGACCTACAAGCTGGATACGGGGACGTGGAAGCCGTCCCAGACCGCCTTGTCACACGTGAAGGGTCTGCTGAAGGAGCAGGTGAACCTGCTCACGCCTTGTTTTGAAGCCGCCTATCCCGTAGCGGCGGCCACGGTCGCCATCCAAGCCCATCCGGCGGACGTGCGGGCGTCCACGGGGGCCCTGGTGGAGGTGGTGTGCCACCCCGCTGGCGATCCCGCCCAGGCGGCCTTCGTCGTCTGCGCCGAGGCGGCCCTCGCCCAGTGGCGCCTCCCGGCGAACCTGCGCAAGCGCGGGCTGAGCTTGCAGATTTCTCGCATTGCCGAGTGAGGTGCGCCGCGTCCCATGGCCAGCCCTCGCCCTTGATGCTAGCCTTGGCCAAGGCCTGTGGGCGCGGTTTTGCGCCAGGGGCCACCACGGCGAGCTTTGGCGCTGCCATCGCAGCGCTGGCGGCGCGCACCGGGATGGGTCCGGCGCGCGCGAGCTCGTTGCACCATGAGGATGAGATGGGTGAAGAAGGCAAGGCGCCATGGGAGATGGCGCCAACGGTGTTTCAGAGCGAGGCCCTCAGGGTCAATTTGGAGGTCTCGAGCCAACTGTCGATCCGCTGGTCCGACGGGGCGACGGCCCTGCTGGACACCCTGTCCGCGCGGCCAGGCGTCGGCGAGCGCGTGCTCCAAGCGCTGCGCGAGAGCCACCACCCCTGGCCCAACTTCGAGCACGCCCTGGACCTGTTGCGCATCGTCGCCATCGCGGATTACCCCGCGCTCCACGCCGTGGCCGGCCCTGACGCCAGCCTCACGGTGCTCTTCGAGATCGTCGCGCAGCTCTGCACCCCGAAGCGGATCGAGGTCCTGCCGGCCTCCATCACCTACCCCATGGGGGCGGCCAAAGCGCGGCGGATGAGCAGCGGCCAGCGCCGCCGCCTCCTCCAGACCTTGCTGGAGCTGGTGGAGATCGCCCTCGATCTGACCGCCGCCGCGGACCATGACCTCAGCGCGCGCCTAGAGCCGCTGCCGGCGCTCTGCGAGACGGTCCTCGCCGATGACGCCATCGCCTGGTCGCGGGCCTCGCGGGACCTGGGCACTTTGCTGGCCAAGGTGGCGCTGCGCAGCCCAGCCGCGCCGTGGTTGTGGCTGCGGGATGGCCTCGCGGCCCTCATGCGGCGCTCTCTGGAGACGAACCTCTCCTTGTGGCACGACATCGTTCAGGCGCCCGAGCCGGCGCCGCGCCTGCACCTCCCCATCGCGGCAGATCCCCAGCCCCTGTTCACCGCGGCGCGCGCCGCCCTCGTCGGCGCGGCCGACACCTGGGAGGACTTGGAGCAGGTCCCTGATTTTCGGGCTTTCGTCGCCCATTTCACCTGCGCGCCCGAGCTGGCGGCGTCGAACCAGGAGCGGCTGCAGACCTTGCTCTCGTTGCTGCGGGTGTCGGCCTTGGCCCACCGCCGCCAGGATCTGCTCAACGCCTTGAGCCGGGTCTTTCGCCACGTCTTTGACCGGGCCTCGAGCGCCGAGGGCATTCCGTTGGTGGACGCGGTCTTTGCGGGCTTCGAAGCGCTGCGCCCTCAGCACGCCGACGCCATTCTGGACGGGGTCGAGCAGCTCGGCCGGACCATCGTCGCCGAAGGCAGCCCCGAGCTGGTGGCCCACTTCATCGCCCGGCTCATCGCCTTTGGCTTTGAGTTTCCGCAGTGGCGGGGCGTCTCGGACGAATGGCGGGTGATCAGCAATCCTGCCCACGTCCATGCCTTGCGGAGCTGGCTGGCGATCATCGCCGTCCACCCCGAGCGCTGCGCCCGCCTGCTGGCGGCCTTGGTGCTCAACTTGCGGCTCGGCGGGGTGCTCCTCTCCGACGCCGATCTCTTCCACAAGAACGTCAGCGCCCTGCTCAACGCCCCCATCGCCCCAGTCTTTAGGCGCGTCATCGAGGTGTGTCGTCCCCTACCGGTCTTCTATGCGACGGTCGGCGCCGAGGGGGCCCTGCGCGACGTGAGCACGCGCCTCGACGAGCTGAGCCAGCGCAAGGACCGCCTGATTCACTTTCTCCGCAAGCAGATCCACGCCGAGAGCAACTCGACCCACATCGACCTGTTGCGGGACATCGCCGCCTATTGGGTCAGCGGCGACGCGGCGGCCCTCTTGCCCCAGCTCCCGGAGGACGTGCGCGCCAGCCTCGACCCCGAGAGCCCTTGGGTCCGGGGGGTGCGCGCCTTGCTCACGGCGTTGGCTGCAGGCGAGAGCGTGCGCGCCCTCCTCGACGCCAGCCCCGAGGAGCAAGCGCGGCGCTGGGATCACTACCGCGGGCAGGGTGCTGGCGCGGCCGCCGTGAGCGCCCTGGACGAAGGGCGGGTCGAGCTGCTCCTGGAGCTGGATCGGCTGCTGCGCATCAAGTATGGGCTCGACGCCCACGCGGCCATCCCCCAGTTGCGCGAGGCGGCGCGCACCTCGGCCCTCATCGTCGACACCGAGGTCGACGCCTTGGTCCTCGCCCTCGAGAGCGGCGATGACCGGGCGGTGCTCGGCCAGATCTTTGCGCTCTTGAGTCGGATGCGGGGCTTGGTCTTGGACGCCGCGCCCACGGAGGCCCGTGAGGAGATCCACCACAAGCGCCACATCGCCGCGGGCATCCCCTCGGTCTACGGCCGTTATTTCGAGCCCAAGCTGGCCGCCATGGGCTTGGGCTTCAGGCTGGAGGCTCTGGCGCGGCTGCACTTCGATAGGCTGCGGCACCGCATGGCGACCCCTGTGGTCAACCGCAAGTCTTTGCGGGATACGGTGGCTTTGCTCGACCTACTCGGCGAGGGGATGGCCTTGGCGGGCTTGGTATGCGAGGGCCTCCAGGCCCACATCGACATGCTGCGGCACAGCCTGCAGACCTCGTCCTTCTCTCTGGCTCAGTTCGTCAACCTCTTCGAGTTCATGGCGGACAACGTCAAGGATCTGATCCGCACGGAGTTCCTGCTGCCCTATGAGCAGGACTTGAACACGGTGCTTCACCGCTTGCGCGACGAGGGGCTGCTCCAGGCTCCAGAGCACCCGGGCGAAGGTGAGGCGGGCCAGGCCGGCGAGCGCGATGAGGCCCGTCTCTTTCACATGACGGCCGAGTCCTTTTACCGGAGCTTGCTCAGCGAGGCCTTCTTCGTCACCGAGCTGGACAACCTGGTCAGCGAGACCTTGGAGCGTCTGCGCCAAGTTCAGGGTCAACTGAGTCCTGAGCTGGCGCGGCAGGTCATGAGTTTCGACCTCGAGACCATGATGACCCACATCGAGCACAGCGCCCCGGGGCTGGACAACCAGGTCTTCTTGGGCTCGAAGGGCTTCTACCTCAAGCGTTTGAGTGCCTTGGGCTATCCCGTGCCGCAGGGCTTCGTGTTGAGCACGGAGCTCTTCCGGTTGCGTCACGTCGTCGCCGCCTGGCCCGAGATGGCCACCCTGCTCGAAGACCTGGTTCGCCAGGGCATCGCGCACCTCGAAGCGCAGAGCGGCCTCAAGCTGGGCAATGCGGCGCTGCCGCTGCTGTTGTCCGTGCGTTCTGGGGCGGCCATCTCCATGCCTGGCGCCATGAACACCTTCCTCAACGTGGGCATCAACGAGGAGGTGGCGGCGGGGCTCAGCCGGCAGGACAACTTTGGTTGGACTTCATGGGACTGCTACCGGCGCTTTCTCCAGACTTGGGGGATGAGCTTGGGGCTGCCCCGCGATGATTTCGACCGCATCATCATGGACTTCAAGAAAGCCCACGGCGTGGCCGAGAAGGTGGAGTTCAAGCCGGCCCAGATGCGGGAGATCGCCCTGGCCTATAGGTCCCACTTAGAGGAGCAGGGCATCGAGCTGGTCGACGAGCCCTTCGCCCAGGTGATGTTTGCCATCCGCGCCGTGCTCTCGTCGTGGGACACGGATCGGGCCAAGGTCTACCGCGATCGCCTGGAGATCGCCGACGAGTGGGGCACGGCGGTCATCGTTCAGATCATGAAGCTCGGCAACATCGGCCTGGATTCGGGCAGCGGCGTGGTCTTCACCCACGATCCCTTCGTGCCGGAGGCCCAGATCTGTCTCTACGGCGACTTCACCACCACGAGCCAGGGGGAGGACGTGGTGGCCGGGCTGGTGCACCCCTGGCCCATCTCCCTCCGCCAGCGGGCGCGCGAACCCGGGGAAGGGGGACTCGCCTTGGAGTCTCACTTCCCGGAGATCTATGCCGAGCTGCAGCGGATCGCCGAGGAGCTCCTCGAGACCCACGGCTTTCCCCACCAAGAGATCGAGTTCACCTTCGAGTCGCCGCGCCGGGAGGACCTGTTCATCCTCCAGACCCGGGAGCAGTTCAACACGGGCGCCGAGACCTTGATGCACTTCGCCAAGGTGGACGAGGAGCGCCTCTTGGGCAGCGGCATCGGGGTCAGCGGCGGCGCCATGAACGGGCGCGTGGCCTTCGACATGGAGGACCTGCGCTGGCTGGAGGAGCGCTACCCCGGCGAGCCTCGGATCTTGTTGCGCCCCGACACGGTGCCTGACGACATCAGCCTCATCTTCGAGAGCGAGGGCTTGCTCACGGTCAGGGGCGGCGCGGCGTCGCACGCGGCGGTGACGGCCAGCCGCCTGGGCAAGACCTGCGTGGTCAACTGCCGCGCCTTGGCGGTGTGGGAGAGCGAGAAGCGGGCCCTCCTCAACGGGGAGGATCTCAGGCCGGGCGACCTCCTGGCCCTCGATGGCCAGCTTGGTCACATCTACCAGGGGCATCTGCCCTTGGAGGCGGAACGCTTCAGCCCGCGCCGGGCCTTGGTGGGGAGCGTGTTGCGCGGCGGTCGCTTGCGCGATGCGTGAGGTGGGGGGGATGGTCAAGACAGCAGGCCCAGTTGACTGGACAGCAGGAGCTGTTGCGCTTGCACTGGGATGGGACACGGTCTAAATCTGGAATGCCGGCAGGGGACTTCCTGCACACCGCATCGGGAGGTTCTGGAAGTTCAAGCGCGTCGAGGTCGACGAGTGGGTCCACTCGGGGAAAGCCGCCGACGAGCAAACCAACGAGAACGACGAATGAGCACGAGGTAGACGAACCCATGGCCCCGCGACGCCCCCCGAACAGTGACCGACCGAGCAGTGCAGGACGCCCGAACGACGTCGCCTGCGTCGACCTGTTCTGCGGCGCGGGAGGGCTGACCCATGGACTCATCGCGGCCGGGGTGCCGGTCGTCGCCGGAGTCGACCTCGATGAGGCTTGTCGTCATCCCTATGAGGCGAACAACCGGGGCGCGACTTTCTACGCGCGGGACGTGGCCAAGCTGAAGACGTCGGAGGTCGAGTCGTGGTTCGGCTCGGCGGCGGTGCGAGTGCTCGCTGGGTGTGCTCCGTGTCAGCCGTTTTCCAGCTACGCGCAGCGCTACGAGACCAAAGGGACGGAGCGCTGGGGCCTCCTCAACCACTTCGCGCGTCTGGTGAAGCAGCTCGAGCCCGACATCGTGACGATGGAGAACGTGCCCACCGTCACGAAGCACGAGGTCTTCGACGACTTCGTCGCCACGCTGAAACGGCGGGGCTACGAGGTGTGGTACGGCGTCGTCGACAGTGCGAACTACGGCCTGCCCCAGCGCCGTCGGCGAACCGTCCTTCTCGCTTCTCTCAGCGGCCCCATCGGACTGCGGGAGCCGGATTCGTCGCCTCCGAAGACCGTGCGAGAGGTGCTCGATGGGCTTCCACCGATCGGCCATGGGACGAGCCACGAGGCCGACCCGCTCCACACCACGTCCCGTCTCTCGCCGCTCAACCTGAAGCGCATCCAGGCGTCTCGGCCCGGGGGTTCCTGGCGCGACTGGCCAACGCGCCTCGTCGCAGAGTGCCATAAGCGGGACACGGGTCGGAGCTACCCCGGGGTTTACGGTCGCATGGTCTGGGACGAGCCCGCACCGACGCTGACCACTCAGTTCTACGGCTTTGGGAACGGCAGGTTCGGTCATCCGGAGCAAGACCGAGCCTTGTCGCTGCGTGAGGGCGCCATCCTTCAGGGCTTCCCGGAGACGTACTCGTTCGTGCCCGAGGGCGAGCGGATCCAGTTCAAGGTCCTCGGCCGACTCATCGGGAACGCGGTGCCGGTCGAGCTCGGACGGGTCATCGGCGAGAGCATCTTGGACCATCTCGGCCGAGCCCCGCGGGCTCAGTCGACAGCACGCCGGGGGCGGAATGGTCGCAGCGACCGACCGAGCAGCGCCGTCCACGCCTGAAACCAGCCGCAGGATGCGGCGGGTTCGGCAGAAGGACACGGCAGCAGAAGCGGCCCTTCGCAGGGCGCTCTTTGCTCGTGGTCTCCGCTATCGCCTCCAGGTGCCCGTGCTCTCGAAACCTCGCCGTGTGGCTGACCTCGCCTTCATCGGGGCTCGCGTCGCCGTGTTCGTCGACGGCTGCTTCTGGCACGGCTGCCCGGCCCATGCGACCTGGCCCAAGAACAACGCCGAGTTCTGGCGCGCCAAGATCCTGGCCAACCAGCAGCGCGACCTGGACACCAGCGCGCGCCTCCGTGCCGAGGGATGGGAAGTCGTTCGAGTCTGGGCCCACGAAGTGCCAGACCTGGCGGCGGCGCGAATCGAAGAGATCGTTCGTTCCCGCCGCCCGGCGAAGGAGTCCGCATGACGAGCCAAGCCACCAGTGCCGTGGAGCCGGTCCCCTCTGCCACTGCACCTGAGCCAGGGCAGCTCGTCGAAGTGCGCCGCCGCCAGTGGATCGTCTCCGACGTCGATGCGTCTTCGGTGTCGCCCGAGCAGCCGAGGCGAAACCTCGTGAAGCTCGCGTCGATCGACGAAGACGCGCTCGGCGAGGAGATCGAGGTTCTCTGGGAGCTCGAGCCCGGCGCCCACGTCATCGAGCGCGCCGGCCTGCCGACGCTCTCGGCGCTGGACGACCCCTCGAACCTCGAAGCCTTCCTCGACGCCGTGCGCTGGGGTGCGGCGACCAACGCCGATCGCGGCTACCTCCATGCGCCGTTCCGCAGCGGTGTCAGCATCGAGGATTACCAGCTCGATCCGCTCGTGCGGGCGATCGACATGGCCCGCACGAACCTGCTGATCGCCGACGACGTCGGCCTCGGCAAGACCATCGAGGCCGGGCTCGTCATCCAAGAGATGCTCCTGCGCCACCGCGCACGAACGATCCTCGTTCTGTGCCCCGCCTCGCTCCAAGAGAAGTGGCGAAGCGAGATGGCCGAGAAGTTCGGCCTCGAGTTCCACATCGTCGACACCGACTTCGTGAAGCGCTTCCGACGTGAACGTGGCCTGCACGCCAACCCGTGGACCTCGTTCCCGAGGCTCATCGCCTCCATCGACTGGGCGAAGCAGGGCGAAGGCATGCGCCTGCTCCGCGACGTGCTCCCTCCGCAGCCCACGTTCCCGCGTCGCTTCGACATGCTGGTCGTCGATGAGGCCCACAACGTCGCGCCCACGGTAGGAAAGTACGCCGTCGAGAGCCTTCGTACGCGACTCGTTCGTGTCCTCGCTCCGCACTTCCAGCACAAGCTCTTCCTCACCGCCACTCCGCACGACGGCTACACCGAGTCGTTCACTGCGCTCCTCGAGCTGCTGGACGACCAGCGCTTCTCCCGAAACGTCCTTCCGCCCGAAGACCAGCTCGCACGCGTAATGGTGCGGCGACTCAAGAGCGATCTCGTCGATGCGAAAGGCAAGAAGCTCTACCCGGTGAGGCGGCTCGAAGCGCTGAACGTCGAGTACACCGCAGACGAGCGCGAGGCGCGTCGCCTCCTCGACGAGTACATCGCCAGCCGCGAGAACGGAGACGAGCGCGACGGCATCGCCTCGCACTTCGTCCACCAGCTCCTGCGCAAGCGTCTCGCGTCCTCGCCCGCCGCGTTCGCCTCGACCCTGGCGCGACATGTCACGACCCTCGAGGGCAAAGGGGAGACGCGGCGCACATCGAAACTGGACGAGCGCATTCTGCGTCGCGCCATCTCCAAGACCGAGGAGGACTACGCCGACGACGACACGCGCGAGACCGCGGAGGTCGAGGCCGTCGAGGAGGCCACCCGTCGTCTCCGACTGCTCTCCAGCGAAGAGAGGAAGCTCCTTGGGCGCCTCCGTTCGTGGGCCGAGCAGGCGAGCCACAAGCCCGATTCGAAAGCCTCGGCGCTGCTCGAATGGCTAGAAGAGAACCTACGCCCCAAGGGCCGGTGGTCCGAGACGCGCGTCATCCTCTTCACCGAGTACCGGGCGACGCAGAAGTGGCTGCAGGAGATCCTCGCCAGTCACGACTTCGGGGGCGACCGCCTCGCGTTGCTCTTCGGCGGGATGGACCCGAAGGACCGCGAGGGCATCAAGGCGGCGTTCCAGGCGGACCCGCGCCAATCCCCCGTGCGCATCCTCCTCGCGACCGACGCGGCATCGGAAGGCATCGACCTCCAGAACCACTGCAATCTGCTGGTCCACATCGAGATCCCCTACAACCCCAACGTGATGGAGCAGCGGAACGGTCGCATCGACCGGCACGGCCAGAAGCAGACCGAGGTCGTCATCTGGCATCCCGTCGACACGAGCGGTGGCCACGGTGACGACATCCTTCGCGCGCTCCGGAAGCTCGACGCCATGCGAGCCGACATGGGCAGCGTGAACCCCGTGATCGCGCCCCAACTGCCCGCGCTACTCGAAGGTCGTCGTCGAGACCTCGACACGGGCCTCGCCGAGAAGCGCATCCAACGTGCACGTCGATACGTGAAGGCCGAGCGCGACCTCCGAGACCGCATTGCCAAGCTCCACGAACGGCTGACGACGACCCGGAGCGAGCAGCACCTGACGCCCGAGCGGATCGAGCGTGTGGTGCGGGTCGCCCTCGCGCTAACGGATAGACCGGACCTCTCGCCGGCTGAGCTTCCGGACCTTCCCGAAGCTCGCGTGTTCTGGATGCCCGCACTCGCGGGCTCCTGGTCGCGCTGTCTCGACGGGCTCGAGCACCCGTACACGAAGCGCATCCGTCCCGTCACCTTCGACCACGACGTTGCCAAAGGTCGCGATGACGTGGTGCTCGTCCACCTGAACCACCCGCTCGTTCAAATGAGCCTCCGGCTCCTACGCGCCGAGGTGTGGGCGCGCGACGACGTGAAGAAGCTCCATCGCGTCACCGTCCGCGTGCTCCCCGATGCGGCGCTCGAGGGACCCGCGGTGGCCGTCCTGTCGAGGCTCGTGATTACCGGCGGTAACCACCACCGCCTCCACGAAGAGCTCACGGAGGCGGGGGGATACCTGCGCGATGGGGTCTTCAAGCGCGAAGACCGGGTCACGAAGCTGCGCGAGTGGCTCGACTCGTCGAACCCCGGGACCATTCCGGACTCTCTGCTCGACGCCCTCCGCACGCGCTTCGAGAAGCACACCGAGGCGGTACTGAGCGCGGTGACCGCCCGGTCCAAGCGACGCCTCGAGGTATTGGGCGGGACCCTCGAGACGCGCATGCGTCGCGAGCTCGAAGACATGACTCAGATCCTCGATGACCTGGCCAAGAACCTCGAGGCCGAGCTGAGGAGGGAGGAGCCTAAGCAGCTCTCCCTCTTCTCGGACGACGAGCGCACGCAGCTACGGCGTGACCGCATCGCTCTCGAGGCGCGACTGCGACGCATCCCGGAGGAGCGCGAGCGCGAGCGGCTGGCCATCGAGGAACGCCACACCGGTCTCGTCGACCACACGTTCCCCGTCTCGGTGATCCTCCTGGTACCCGAGTCGCTCGTCGCAGGGACCCGTTCGGTGAGGAGGCGGGCATGAGCGCGAAGCACGAGTGGCTGAACTTGCTCGAGATCTCGGGCCCGTTCCTCGCGATTCCCGTACTGCGCGAGGTCTTCCCGCAGGGACTCGAAGAGCTGGACTCCGCGCGCGCCAAGCGCCTGCGCAGCGCCTACGAAGAGTGGCGCGATGCGGTGGACGGCGACGACGTCGCTCTCGATGCACTGCACGCGGCCTGGATCGACGAGGTGCTGCGCACCGCGCTCGAAGCCGACGATCAGTTGCTGAAGACGGGGACAGCCGTGCCGGCAGTGACCGTGGAGCTGCCAGAGCACGGCGCGACGATCTCCGCCGAGCGCGTGCTCGTCGACCCGACGCACGGCGGTGCCGTACTTGCCCCAATCCACGTCTTCCCACCGGACACCGACCTGTCGGCGTCAAGGAAGTTCGACGGCCTCTCGTGCTCGGCGGGAGACCGGATGGCGCTACACCTACGCGCGCTGAACCTTCCATTCGGCCTCGTGACGAACGGCGAACGTTGGATGCTCGTCCACGCCCCCTCAGGGCAGGTGGCGAGCTTCGCCAGCTGGTACGCGCGCCTCTGGGGGCAGGAGCCGGAGACGCTGCGTGCGTTCGCGTCACTGCTGGGCGTGCGGCGCTTCTTCGCACCCGAGCAGGACCGGCTCCCCGCGCTTTTCGAGCGCTCGACGAAGCACCAGGACGAGGTCACCGACGCGCTCGGGGACCAGGTCCGACGAGCGGTCGAGGTGTTGGTTCAGGCGCTCGACCGTGCCGACCAGGACCGGAACCGAGAGCTGCTCCGCGACGTGAAGGCCCAGGATCTCTACGAGGCGGGCCTCACCGTGATGATGCGGCTCGTGTTCCTCCTGGCCGCGGAGGAGCGTGGGCTATTGCTCTTGGGCGAACCGCGCTACGACTCGTTCTACGCCGTCTCGACGCTACGCATGCAGCTCCGCGCGGAGAGCGACGAGATCCTCGAGCGCCGGCGATCGGCGTGGTCTCGCCTCCTGGCCGTGTTCCGCGCCGTGTTCGGCGGCATCGACCACCCGACAATGCGTCTTCCCGCGATGGGCGGCTCGCTCTTCGATCCGGACCGCTTCCCGTTCCTCGAGGGGCGTATGAAGGGCACGTCGTGGCGGCACCATCGCGCCGAGCCGCTGCCCATCGACGATCGCACGGTGCTCCTGCTGCTGGAAGCCATTCAGACCTTCGAGGGGCGCACGCTCTCGTACCGAGCGCTCGACGTCGAGCAGATCGGCCACGTGTATGAGGGCCTGCTCGAACGCACCGTCCAGCGCGTCGAGGACGTGACCCTGGAGCTGGAAGCGGGTGCGCAGGCCAAGGACGCACGCGTCACGCTGGGCGAGATCGAGTCGGCGCGCCTCGATGGAGGTGACGCGGTCGAGCGTCTGCTGGTGGAACGCTCGAAGCGATCCAAGTCGGCCATCTCGAACGCATTGGCAGCGGACGTCGAGCCTCAACAGAGCGCGCGGCTTCTCTCGGCATGCCGCGGCGACGTGAAGCTCCGAGAGCGGCTCGAGCCCTACGTCCGTCTGCTGCGGACCGACCCCTGGGGCTACCCGCTTGTCCACCCGAAGGGCGCGTTCGTCGTGGTGCTCGGGACCAACCGACGCGAAACGGGCACGCACTACACCCCCAAGAGCCTCACCGAGCGCATCGTCGAGGAGACGCTCACGCCGCTGGTCTATGATGGCCCGGCAACCGGCGCACCGCGCAGCGAGTGGAAGCTGAACACCCCGGAGAAGCTGCTCGACCTGAAGGTCTGCGACCCGGCAATGGGTTCCGGTGCCTTCCTCGTTCAGGTCTGCCGCTTCTTCAGCGCTCGCCTCGTCGCGTCCTGGGCAATCGAGGAAGCGGCAGGGCGTGTCGTCGACCTCACCGGCAAGACACACGACGCGGGCACCAACGTCGAAACCATGCCCCCTGGTGACGAGGTGCGTGCCGAGAACGCGCGGCGCATCGTTGCCGAGCGCTGCCTCTACGGCGTCGACGTCAACCCGCTCGCCGTCGAGTTGGCGAAGCTCTCGCTTTGGCTTGTCACCCTCTCGAAGGGGCGACCCTTCGGTTTCCTCGACCACAACCTGCGCTGCGGTGACAGCTTGCTCGGTATCAGCCAGCTTGATCAGCTCACAGCTCTAACACTCAACCCGACGACGACGCGCCAGGGGCGGCTTTTCGGGAAGACCATCGAGAAGGCGGTCGCCGAGGCCGTCGAGCTACGTCGCAAGCTGCGCGAGATCCCCATCCGCGACATCCGTGACGTGGAGGCGATGGCCACGCTGGATGCGGATTCGCGTAAGAAGTTGGGCGTTGCCGAGTTGCTTGCACACGCGTTTGTCGGCGTCGCTTACGCAGCGGGTTCACCGAAGGCTATAGAGGCGCGGCTCGCGGCGCTGGCCGCGCAGGCTGACCAGGTGATTCAAGGGGACGCGCGCGCTGCCGCATCGATGCGTTCAAGTGTTGACGCTGATCTGGCAAGCACATCCGGTGCTCACCGTCTCTTTCACTGGCCCCTTGCTTTTCCCGAGGTCTTCCTCGCGAGAGGCTTCGACGCTGTTGTCGGCAATCCGCCGTACGCCTTTGGGGAAACACGGCCCGAAATCGCAGGCATTCCATACTCCCTGAAAACCGGTCAATGGGACCTCTGCTGGCTCTTCGTCGAGCGTGCCACGGCCATCCTGTCCCACCATAGTCGATTGGGGCTCGTGCTGCCGGACGCCATCCTTGCACGATCCGAACCTTCGGTTGTCCGAAGATATGTCCTGGAGAATTTCACGAAGGCATCAGTCGCTCATGTCGGGGCCGTCTTTCAAGCAGGTGTGAGCGTGTTTGCGCTAACCGCCGAGCGTCGCCCGTGCGGCTGCGGGCCGACCGCAACGCCAAATGATGAGCTGAAGTACTGGTCGCCTGAGGGAACTACGCGTCAACTGCCGACTGGTTCTATCGCTGATGGTCGCCACCCCTGGAATGCGCCTCTTCCGGATAGTGAGGCTGCCACGGCGATGGCGTCGTGGCAGTGCATCGGAGACTTGGTTTCGATGAGCCGCGGAGAGGAGGTGGGAAAGAAGGACCTGTCTCCGGTCGGTGCTATCACCCCCATCCCTGGCGGCCACGTCCCTGTGCTCGCTGGCGCGGGCATCATGTCCCTCCTGATGCAACCGTGCGCTACGCACCTGATGCCAAAGCATCTCGTTCGCAAGAAGGCATCTCTGTACAAATCTCCCAAGATTGTGATCGTCAAGACTGGGGCCCGAATCCGCGCAGGCATCGACCGTCAGAACCTGGTGACGCTCCAGTCCGTCTACAACCTGCAACCGAAGGCTACGTCCGCATACCGCATCGAGTATCTCGCCGCAGTACTTGTTTCGGATGCTGCGAACGAGACGTTCATTACTCCTGTGACTCAGGGGAAGAAGCTCTTTCCACAGATCACGCAGCAAATGGTCAAAAACGTCCGGGTGCCGCCGGCCTCAGCTGCAGAACAAGCGCTCATCGCCGACGGCGTTGCGCAAGGTCGATGCGAGCACGTGAACGAACTCGTCGGTGCTCTGTTCGCGGGCCGGAGGATCGCATGACGAGGCCAAGTCTGGATTTCGCACAAGCGAGTCCGACCAAGCAGTTCTTCGTGTCGATGCTCACGCGCGACATCAGTCTGGACGACGCCATCCTCGACCTGCTCGACAACTGCCTCGACGGCGCCATGCGCATCGCCGATGGGGACGGCGTCGACTACGCCCAGCACTTCGTGAAGATCAGGCTGGCCAGGGACGAGTTCTCCATCGAGGACAACTGCGGCGGCATCCCCCGCGAGGTCGCAATCAACTACGCTTTCAAGATGGGTCGGGAGCCCGACGACGAGCGCGACTCCGACAGCGAGACCATCGGCATGTACGGCGTCGGCATGAAGCGCGCGATCTTCAAGATGGGCAAGAACGCCTTGGTGCGGACCCGGCATGGCGACGACACGTTCGAGGTTCCCATCACTTCCGAGTGGCTCGAGGCGAAGAACTGGGACCCACTGCCCATCAACGAGCCGACGGAGTCGAGCGAGCAGCTTCAGGAGCCAGGCACGAGGATCGTCGTCCGAGACCTCTACGAGGGTGTTGCTCGGCACTTCGATAACGAGGCGTTCGAGAACAAGGTCCGGACGGCCATCTCCGAGCACTTCACGATGTTCCTCCAGTGGGGCTTGAAGGTAGAGCTGAACGACAGGCTCGTGGAGCCGGTGCGGGTCGAGGTGCTCGTCTCGGAGCGGGAGGACGGTCCTGCACCCTACGTCTACCGCAAGACCATCGATGGCGTGGTCGTCTCGATCACCGTCGGTCGGAACACGAACCGCGCTCTCGGCAACGACGACGACGAGGACGCAGGCTTCGAGCGGGACCGCTCGTCGGCCACGGCTGGCTGGACGGTGCTCTGCAACGATCGCGCGGTCATCGTCGGTGACAAGGGCCGGCTCACGGGTTGGGGGGACGGCATCCCGCTCTACCACCCGCAGTTCGCCATCATCACCGGCATCATCGAGTTTCGCTCGAAGCGCGCCGACAAGCTCCCCGTAACGACCACGAAGCGTGCGCTCGACACGTCGTCCAACGTCTGGCTCGAGTCGCTCGTGAAGATGAAGGAGGGCATGCGGGTCTGGATCGACTACACGAACCGATGGAAGAACCAGGCCAGCTCCGAGCAACTGCAGGCGCGCCACTGGGAGGACGCCCGGCCGATGCCGCTCAGCAAGGCGATCGCGGCCGTCTCGCAGCGCGCGGCTGCGAAGAAGTCGGAAGACGAGGGCGTCGAATTCAACCCGAAGAAGAGTAAGGTGCTGCCCGAGCCGGAAGCCAAGAAGCCGTCCGACCGTCGAGTCACCTTTACGAAACCCATCGAAGAGATCCGCCTCGTCGGCGTCGCGCTGCTCGACGACGCCGACGCACGCCCAAGCGATGTCGGTTCGAAGTGCTTCGACCTCGCGCTGGCCATGGCCAAGAAGCGGAGCACCTGACCGATGAGTACCGGGTCCTCACTGCCGTACCGGTTGCGGCCGAACAAGGCCGTAGATCGAGAGCTGTTCCTCTCGCTCCTCACTCGTCTCGCGCCGAAGCTGGCCCTCGAAGGGCACCACTACGTTGGGCTCGGCGGGCCGTTCCTCGAGGATTTTCGCTTGATCCATGCACGGCTCGGCATCGCGAAGATGACGTGCATCGAGGTCGAGGAGGAGGTCCATAGGCGGCAAGCCTTCAACCGGCCGATCGCCTCCATCGAGTGCGTTCACACGACGCTCGAGGACTACCTCGACGAGACCGACTTCGACACGCCAGCCATCATCTGGTTCGACTACACCGAGCCCAAGGGCATCACGACGCAGATCGAGCGCTTCGCACGGACCATCGGGACCGTGCCGATCGGCAGCGTCCTCCGGGTGACGCTGAACGCGAACCCCAGCTCCCTCGGCAAGCCCGATCCCAACGACCTGTCCGTCGAGGTCGACGGCAAGGCATCGGAGGACCGAGCGGTAAAGCCGACCATCCAGGAGTGGCGACTCGCGCGGTTCAAGGAGCGCTTGGGCGCGTTGTTCCCCAGCGGGCTCACCGCCGATGGGATGACCTTCAAGACGTACGGGCCGAGTCTTCTGCGCGCGTTGAAGCTGGCCGTCGACAACGAGGCGCTGAGCTTCCGTGATCGCCGCATCGTCTGGGCTCTCGCCACGCACTACGCCGACGGCCAAGCGATGGTCACCGCCGCGCTGGTGGTCGCCGCGAAAGACGACACCAGTGTCGAGGATCTCGTGAAGGGCTGGGAGTTCTACACGACGATCGATGCGCCACACCGGCTCGATCTCCCGGCGCTGTCCACGCTGGAGAGGCTGACGATGGAGTCGAACGACGATGCCAAGGCGAGGCTCGGGTTCAAGCTCCCGACGTCGGACATGGGGACCGACCCCTTCGAAGTGTTCAAGAAGTTCTACCGAATCTACCCGCACTTCTCGCGGGTGGAGCTTTAACGTGAGGAGCGCCCCATGACGACGTCCACCGCACCGGTCGCACCGGCATGGCTCGCCAAGGCCCCTACGTCGCTGGGCCCGGTCGTCATTCGACTCGTCGGTGATCGAGTGGGCTTCGGCGCGCTCGCACCGGGTCACTGGGTCGTCGTGGTCGATGCAGCCGGTGCCTTCGACCGGGTGGGACGCATCCTGCGCACCCGCGCCAATCTCGAGGCGACCACCCTCTACTTCGACAAGCTGCATATCGTTCAGAAGCCGGGCTCTATCGCCGACGTCGGATTGACGCTGCCCAGCGGGCCCGTCTCGCGGATCCGGCCCGAAGACCTCACGGCCGTAATCGGGCGGGACGGCATCGCATCGGCAGACGACGTTCCGCTCATCCAGGACGCGGCCTACGTTAGGGACTTGCTCGAGCTCGCAACGCGCGACGATCTGCTTGGCCCCGCCAACGGCCCGGAGGAGCTCGTCGTCGACATGAGCGTTCGGGACCGCTACCTCGTGGGCAAGCTGGCGCCCCGTACTCCCGCGACCGGTTCGACGACCGGGGTCGAGCCCGCGGCTGCTGCCGATGAGGTGGACGACTCGCCCGACGAGAACGCAGCACCGCTGCACGAGCCAGGGGCCGAGTTCAACCGAGCGAGCGGGCGGGTGGAGCCGGAAGACGACACCCTCGACGAGATCGACACGACGAACAACCAGTCCCTCGTGCCCTCGAGCATGGGTCTGACCTTTTGCGTCGGGCCCGACGTGAAGACGCTCGAAGTGACCGCACGTTGGGGCAGCTATGTCCGGCTCCCGAACGACGAGCACGAGTTCACGCGGCCGAGGAAGAACCGTGAGACCGGCGAGGTGGACGAGGCCAAGGTGAAGGTTTGGCGGCGTCTCCCGCGCGGCGGGCGGGTGACGCTCACGCTGAAGGACGGCGCGATCCGACCGCTGGTGCCCGACCCCGAGCAGGATGAAGTGGTGGTTCAGGGCGCCGTTCGCGTGAACGCGAAGGGGGAGCGCCTGGTCACGCTGTTCCTCGTCAATGGCCAGCTCGAGCCTGCGACCAACCGCGACAGTGCCTGGCTCTTCCAGCCCGAGATCATTGTGACGGGCTCGGGGGAGACGGCTCGGGCGCCCGTGTTCCTCCGCCGGCCGAGCAACGACATCGTCGTCGACGATGCCGAGCGCGATCATCTCGGCCTCATCTACCGGCGACGCGTCGAGTTCGCGGTCGGGCACGGTGTAGCGGTCCATGCCGAGACGCCGCCAGACGATCCGACGCGCGCAACGCTCGTTCGCACCGAGGTGATCCCACGGTACGAGGTGCCGGTCACCGAAACTCCCGGGCTCGATCCAGACGACCGCCCCGCCATGAAGAAGATGGTCGAGCGAGGCTGGCTCGACATGACGTCGCTCGCCGAGCTCGACGAGGCCGAGCTGGAAGAAGCGCTGCGAACGCTCGTCGACGACTACGCGGCCTGGATCCACGAGCAGCGCGGGCGTGTCGGGACGGAGATCCAAGGCTACGACGCTCCCGCCAACGACGCGCTCGATCGCTGCAACAACACGCTCGAGCGCCTGCGCGCGGGTCTGAAGGTGCTGCTCGACGATGGGAAGGCGCTGGAGGCGTTCCGGTTCGCCAACCGCGCGATGGCCCTCCAACGTGTCCGAGGCATCTACGCGCTAAGGCGGCGCCGGGGCGAGGAGTTGGCTTTCGACGCGGTCGACGTTCGGACGAACCGCTCCTGGCGTCCGTTCCAGCTCGCCTTCTTGCTGCTGTCGATTCCGTCGCTCGCGGACCCGAAGCATCCCGACCGCACGAGCCCAGCCGAAGCCTTCGCCGATCTGCTCTGGTTCCCCACCGGCGGTGGCAAGACCGAGGCCTACCTCGGCGTCGCCGCCTTCGCGATGGGCATTCGGCGTCTACAGGGCGTCGTCGAGAACCTCGACGGCGGGCGAGGGCTCACGGTGATCATGCGCTACACGCTGCGGCTGCTCACTCTGCAGCAATTTCAGCGCGCCGCCACGCTGCTGTGCGCGATGGAGCTCATCCGGTCGAGCGAGGTGTCGAAGTGGGGCGCGGAGCCGTTCACGCTCGGACTTTGGGTCGGCAACAAGGTGACGCCGGGCACCACGGAGGCGTCGCACCAGGCCATCGAGGCCATCCGGGACAAGGATCGGAATCGGGCCGGCATCGCGTCGCCCGCGCAGCTCACGAGCTGCCCGTGGTGTGGCTCGGAGATCCAGCCTGGGCGCGACATCGAGGTAGACAAGGTCGCGGGGCGGACTGCCATCTACTGTGGCGACAAGCTCTCGCAATGCGAGTTCAGCAAGGGGAAGTCGAGCACGAAGGCGCATCCCGGTCTGCCCGTGAAACTCGTCGACGAGGAGATCTACCACCGGCCGCCGACGATGATGATCGCCACGGTCGACAAGTTCGCGATGATGGCGTGGCGTCCCGAGGTTCGAACGCTGTTCGGCAACGTGCGCGAAGAATGCGAGCGGCATGGGCTGCTCTGGCCGGGACACGATTGCGGCGGTGGGCACAGGGCGCGCAAGCCCCATGCGGCTGCGAAGGTCAAGCCAGCGCGGACGGTCCGTCCGCCGGACCTCATCATCCAGGATGAGTTTCACCTAATAAGCGGGCCTCTCGGGACGATGGTCGGGCTCTACGAGACGGCGGTGGACGAGCTCTGCTCGTGGACCTGCGGTGACGCGAAGGTGCGCCCGAAGGTGGTCGCCTCGACTGCGACCGTCAGACGCGCGACCGACCAGGTGCGCAACGTGTTCATGCGCCGCTTGGCGATCTTCCCGCCGAAGGCGCTGGACGTCGAAGACGACTTCTTCTCGGTCCAACGCTCGGTGGCGAACAAGCCTGGGCGCCGGTACATGGGCATTTGTTCGCCCGGAAGCTCGAGGCCAGCGGTTCTCATCCGCACCTACACGGCCTTCCTGACGGCGGCGCAGGCGCTCTTCGATGCGTTCGGGGCGGTCGCCGACCCGTACATGACTCTCGTCGGCTACTTCAACTCGCTCCGCGAGCTCGGGGGCATGAAGCGCCTCGCCGAGGACGACGTCCAGACTCGCTCCTTCCGGGTGAAGATGAGCCTCGTCGAGCGGCCGGGCCTCGAGCAGCGCCGCGTCGGCACCATCGCCGAGCTGACTTCGCGCGTGAGCAACTCCGACATCCCGAAGTATCTCGACCAACTCGAGATCCCGTTCGACGTCCTCTACGACACGAACTCCGCGCGGCTCGCGAAGAACAACCGGGCCCCCGCGGTTCCTCGGCCGATCGACGTCGTCCTCGCCACGAACATGCTCTCCGTCGGCGTCGACGTGAACCGCCTCGGGGTCATGGTCGTGAACGGGCAGCCGAAGGGCACGGCGGAGTACATTCAGGCGACCAGCCGCGTGGGTCGTGCCTTCCCTGGCCTCGTGGCTGCCGTGCTCACTTGGGCCCGGCCCCGTGACCTCTCGCACTACGAGACCTTCGAGCACTATCACGCCACGTTCTACCAGCACGTCGAGGCCCAGTCGGTCACGCCCTTCTCGCCGCGCGCGATGGATCGGGGACTGACCGGTGCGATGCTCTCCGTGATGCGAAACCGCTTCGAGCCCTTCGCCCCGAATCTGGGCGCTGGAGCGCTCGACAGCCCGAGTCGTTCGGAGATGGTCTCTACCGTCGACTGGGTCGCTGCTCGGACGTGGGAGGTCACCGAGGACGCCGCGAAGAAGAACTTGGCAACCGCCGAGATGAAGAGTCGTGCCGACGAATGGGCAAAGGAGGCCGCGATGCCCGGCCGAACCCTCGTCTACCAAAAGCACGGCGCGGGCCCCACGGCATACGCGCTGCTCGAGGCGCCGGGAATCCGGCCGTGGTCGACCTGGACGGTTCCGATGTCGATGCGTGAGGTCGAGCCAGGCGTGAACCTCGTGATGGAGGACGACCGCTCCAACCAGGATCCGGTCTGGCGGGCGCGCCCCACGGAAGACGACAGCACGGCCTCGGATGCGCCGGGGGAGGAGTCGCCATGAGTAAGACGCCCGTGGGCGAAGTTCGCCCGAGTCAGCTCCTCTGGACCTACGGGCCCGGCGCGCTGATCGATCTCCCGAACCTCTCCGTCGTCACGATGGGGATCGACCGCTGGGAGATGGGACGCTGCCAGCCGATTCAGGAGGCGCGCCTGCTCACCAACGTGCGCCGCGTGCTGGGTGCACAGGTCGAGTCGCTGCGCATGCCGCCGCTGACGGACAGCGAGGCCGCTCCATTCTCTGCCGAATCGTTCGTCGGCGTCCCCGTGAAGCCGTTTCCCCGCTGGATGCGATGCGTGAAGTGTGGGCTGCTCTCGCCTTTCGATGCGGGGCTATTCGAGTTGAAGGCGAACCCGTACCGGCCCGAAAGGACGCGCTTCGTCCACAAGGGCTGCACGGGATCCCGCGGAGACCAGAAGGCACGCGACGCCGATGCGGTGCCCGCCCGCTTCCTGCTCGCTTGTCGTGAGGGCCACCTCGACGACTTCCCGTGGCACTGGTTCGTTCATGGTGGCCCGAGCGGGTGCAAGGGCACCCTGCGCTTCTTCGAGAGCGGTGCCTCGCTACAGACCGAGAATCTCTGGGTGCGGTGCGACTCGTGCGGTTCTGCGAAGAGCATGGCACAAGCCTTCGGGCAGGTCGGCAAGGACAACCTCCCAGGTTGCCGCGGGCGTCATCCGCACCTCAACCGTTACCACGATGACTGCGCCGAAGCTCCGCGCGCCATCTTGCTCGGGGCGACGAACGGCTGGTTCCCCGTAACGCTCTCGGTACTCGCCATCCCGCAGACCGGCAGCCCCCTCGCGCAGTTGGTCGCGGACGGCTGGACCTTCTTCGAAGACGTCGAGAGCGCCGTCGAGGCCGCGGCCGTCGTCAAGACGCTCAAGAAGACCGCCCAGCTACCCGGCATCGACGTCTTCACGGGCGAGCAGGTGTGGGAGGCGATTCAGGTCCACCGCAACGGAACGGTGGGCGACGAGGAACTCGACCTGAAGGGTCCCGAGTGGGACGTGCTCACGTCGCCCACGCCGCCAACCGACTACCCGCACTTCATGAGCAAGAAGGCGGCCGTGCCCAACGGTTTCGAGCCCTACATCTCGCGGGTGCTGCTCCTGGAGCGGCTGCGCGAGGTGAACGCGCTGCTCGGCTTCACCCGCGTCGAGTCGCCGAGCGAAGGCGGTGGTGGTGGACAGCGCGCTCGACGTGCCCCGATCGGGCGCACTGCGCCGAACTGGGTGCCTGCTACTCAGGTACACGGCGAGGGCATCTTCCTGCAGTTCTCCGAGAAGGCACTCGTGGACTGGGCCAAGGGGCCAGGTGTCTGGAGGCAGGAGGCAGAGCTTCGTCGGGGGCACCGCGGCTGGCGTGCCCGACGTGGGCTCGAGCCCGATCCCGAGTTCCCCGGGATCCGCTTCGCGTTGCTGCACACCATCGCCCACCTGCTGATCCGCGAGCTCGCGCTCGACTGCGGCTACAACGCTGCCAGCATCCGTGAACGCGTCTATGCGGACACCGACGATGGCAAGTCGCAGGCGGGCATCTTGATCTACACTGCGGCAGCCGACTCCGACGGGACGCTGGGCGGCCTCGTCGACCTCGGCAAGCCCGAGAACCTGGGGCGCTTGCTCCGGCAGGCACTCGACCGCGCGAAGATCTGTGCGTCCGACCCGTTGTGCGCCGAGCACAACCCGAGGACGGACTCCTCGCTCCATGCCGCGTCCTGCCACGCGTGCTCGTTCGTCTCCGAGACGTCGTGTGAGTGCGGCAACCGCTACCTCGATCGCGCGCTGGTCATCCCCACGCTTCAAGTCACCGACGCCGCTTTTTTCACGGGGATCTGATGCAGGCGCTTCTCGATGCGGTCGTAGACCTCGTGGCCCTCGTCTCTCCAGCGAAGGTGAGGACCGTTGCATCCGCGCTGAGGGGGCTCGCCTCGCCCGAGTCGGCTCCCAACCCCAGCACCCTCGCCGACACACCCGCCGCACGTGCCGCGGTGGCGCGCGTGGTGGCCGCGTGGTCGGGCAAGGGGGGCACGAGTGGCGACGAGGTCGCCGGGATGCTCGTCGGGGCGTCCGAGGCCCGCTTGCGCGTCGAACGCGAGCTGAGCGTCGAGCTGGTCTGGACGGGTCCCACCACGCGATTCGTACCCACGCGCCGAACGGAACAGGTTCTGCTCGATCTCATTCGGAGCGCCAGCACCGACCTGTTTCTCGTCAGCTTCGTCGCCTACGACGTTCCCAGCGTCGCCGCCGCGATGAACGAGGCCACGAGTCGTGGCGTTCGCGTTCGAGTGCTCCTCGAAGCCTCGACGAGCCACGGTGGCAGCCTGACCGTCGACCCCGCCGCGGCCATGCGATCACAAGTCCCAGGGGCCCAGATCTTCACGTGGAGGGAGAAGCCCGAGCCCTTCGTTGGCGGGAAGGTCCACGCCAAGGTGGCCGTCGTCGACGCGGATCGGGCATTCGTGACGAGCGCCAACCTGACCGGCTATGCCCTCGAGAAGAACATGGAGGCGGGCGTCCTCATCCACGGTGGTCCCGTGCCCAAGACGCTGCGCGATCACCTCGACGCGTTGATCGACGTAGGCATCATCGGCCGTGCTTGAAATCGACTCTTGAAGCAGCTCGTTCCGGTCGGCGACGCCGTGGGCGCGCCATGTCCCACCTGTTCATAGCTCTCTTTACCTACGCCCTTTGGGACCCTGGTTCGCTTCGTTCGCAGCAAGCGCACGGTGGATCGCCTCCAAACGAAGCCGCAGCTCGGAGTTGTCAAACCCCTCGAGACACTCGGCGGCCTCCTCGGCCAGCGCAACAATCCGGCGAGGCTTCTCATGGCGGGCCAGGAGCAACTCCGCTTGGTTGACAAGGCACATCGCTAGAGCCTCCTTGTCCCCCACGCTGTCATATTTTCGCAGCAGCTTCTCCTCAGCCCGCCACGACTTCAACGCTCGACTGTCCTGCCCCATTTCCGCTGCGTGCTCACCCAGACACGATAAAGCAGCAACAATGAACTCCTTGTCCTTCACCGCCTCAGCCACTTCCAGCGCCTTCTCTGCATGTTCGAGCGCCTTTTCGTGCTGACCGAGCTCCCCATGGGTGTCTGCTAGAAGGCAATAGCAACTCGCCACCTTTTCATGTGTTTCACCGTGGACCTCGCGTAGAATCGCCAACGCACGCTGTAGCCATTCGAGGGCCACTTGGTGCTGGCCAAGTTCCCCATAGCTGTATGCTTGAGCGTAATAGCAAAGTGCCACGCCCTCATACGCTTCGCCGTGGACCTCGAGTAGATTCGACAATGCGTCCTGACGGCACTTCAGTGCCTCCTGGTGTTGGCTTAGCTCGTCGTAGGTGTCGGCAAGCGACATGCGACAGTGGGCAACGTCCTCATGCGCTTCGACGTGAACCTCTAGGAAAATCTCCAACGCACGCTGATACCATTCAAGTGCCTCTCTGTGCTGGCCTAGTTCGGCGTAGGTATCGGCAAGAAGATTGTAGCAACTCCCCACATCTGGATG
>CAYVQF010000032.1:1597-1812 GCA_964454015.1 uncultured Myxococcales bacterium | reverse complement strand
CTAGTTCGGCGTAGGTATCGGCAAGAAGATTGTAGCAACTCCCCACATCTGGATGTGCTTCACCGTAGACCTCGAGTAGAATCGACAACGCATGCTGATGCCATTCAAGCGCCTCCTGGTGCTGACCAAGATCGGAATACAGGTACCCAATCGAGAAATGGCAACTCGCCACATCCGGATGCGCTTCACCGTAGACCTCGAGTAGAATCTCCAAC
>CAYVQF010000032.1:0-1497 GCA_964454015.1 uncultured Myxococcales bacterium | reverse complement strand
GCATGTTGACGGCACTTGAGTGCCTTTTTGTGTTCGCCAAGCTCTTGGTGGGCTTCGGCAATACGGTCATAGCAACTCGCCACGTCCTCATGCGCTTCACCGTAGGCCTCGAGTAGAATCTCCAACGCATGTTGACGGCACTTGAGTGCCTTTTTGTGTTCGCCAAGCTCTTGGTGGGCTTTGGCAAGACGGTCATAGCAATTCGCCACGTCCTCGTGCGCTTCACCGCAGATCTTCAACAGAATCCTCAACTCACGCTGACGACATGCAAGCGCATCTTGGTGTTGGTCAAGCTCTTCGTGGACATCGGCCATACCCTCGTAGCAACTCGCCACATCCACATGCGCTTCACCGTAGACCTCGAAAAAATTCGCCAATGCGTCCTGATAGTACTTCAGTGCCTTTTTATGTTGGCCAAGCTCTTTGTAGGAATTGGCAATACCCTCGTAGCAACTCGCCACGGCCTCGTGGGGTTCGCTGTGGACCTCGCGTAGAATCGCCAGCAAACGCTGACGACATTCGAGTTCCTCTTGGTGTTGGCCGAGCTCGCCGAAGGTATCGGCAATCAAAGTGTAACAGGCGGCCGCAACCTCATGCGCTTCACCGCGGTCCTCGAGTAGAATCGCCAACGCATCCTGGCAGCACGCGAGTGCCTGTTGTTGCTGGCCAAGTTCGGCAGACAGAAACCCTTTCCTTGCAAGGCAATGCGCCACGGACACGCTCTCTTCACCGTCGAGGCCAAGATGAATCGCCAGTTCGCGCTGACAACACTCGAGTGCCTCTGATCCCTGGCCAAGCTCTCTATAGTTGAATACGATATCGTGATAGCAATCCGCGACGTCTTGATGCACTTCACCGTGGACCTCGATGTAAATTTCCAACGCACGTTGACGACTCCTGAGTGCCTCTTCGTGCTGACCAAGATCCCAAAAAGTAGTCGCAAGATCCTGATAGCAATCAGCCACATTCTCGTGCGCTTGATCATGGACCTTATTCAGAACCGACAACGCATCCTGGCGGCACTTGAGTGCCTGCTCGAGATGATCAAGATCCTCGTACGCGTCGGCAAGAAACCCATAGCAGGCTGCCACATCCTCGTGCGCTTCACCGTGGAGGCTGCAAAGAATCCCCAACTCGCGCCGCCACCACTTTAACGCTTTCTTGGGTTTTCCCCATTCGGAACAGAGATTCCCAATCAAGAAACAACAATCTGCCACGTCCTCATGCACTTCACCGTGGCGCTCGATGTACACTTTCAACACACGCTGATAGCATTCAAGGGCCTCTGGGTAATGGCCTAGCATCGAAAGCGCGATGGCAAGGCCTTTGCTGCACTCTACTTCCCTCTCGTCTTCCTCATCGCAGCGCGCGAGTGCTGCCAAGAATTGCTCGCGTGCGGGCTCGTACTCACTCGCCTGCAGGTACACTAGGCCGAGCAGCATACCCCCGGTGTCAGGATAGTTGTCGCCTCTTCTGCACGAGGTAGACAGGTTATGC
>CAYVQF010000031.1:0-65070 GCA_964454015.1 uncultured Myxococcales bacterium | reverse complement strand
TGCGTGATGTTGCGTGAGACCAAGAAACCCGACAACTATCTTGACACCCACCGGCACCATCTCCAATCAGAGGGTGTTGCGGTGTATGGCCCCAGCCTCCACGCGACGCGTGCAGGTTGAGCGATGGCGACTCCCCGCCCATAGGCCCAGGCGCTGGCTCGATGGCGAGGAACAGCAGACCCAAAGAAACGCACAGAGAAACGACGTTGGTCACCACCACCGGTGAACGGCCATCGCTCCCCCCTTGCTCGTCGGCAGGACCAAGAAGCGCCTCTCCTCGCGCGCTTGTCTTTCCTATCTTGGGATGGCAACGCCTATTCCAAAGCCTAGGCCCAAGCCCCCCAGTGGGTGGGCAAGTCCGCCTTCAAAGGCGTGTTGGTGGTCGACTAAGGTGTAGTCAACAAACAACTTTGTAACCACAAAGCCGCTCTCGAGTTGCACATCGATGCCGAGACGCCCAAAGGGCGTGGCTTGTCCACTATGCACATCATTGACGGTGAAAGTGGGAAAGGCAACGCCGAACGCAGCCACTAGCCCAATGCTGGTATACACAAGCCTCCCTTCGCTCCCCTTGCCGAGCCAATGCCACGGATTGTAGCGCACACCCGCACCAAGATCGAAGCAATCAATGGTTTCGTAGTGACTGCGGAGCTGGTCTTGCCAATAACCGAATTCAACAAGCACATCGATGTTCTGATGAGCCACCCAAGCCACTTGTCCCGAGACTCGCAACTGAACGAGATTGGGTCCGTTCTTGGACCTTTCATAAATAAAGTCCGCGGTGTCGAAGAACGTAGTGGCGCCAGGGTGGGTGGCCGACATCAAGGTATTGCCAGACAGAATCAGGTAGAACAGTGGTCGAGCACGTAGCAGCGATTTGGATGCGTTGCTCCCATCGTGCTCGCCATCCTCCGGGTTTGCAAGACTCTCCGCTGTCCATGGCTGCGAGCTCTTTGCCTCACCATCGGCATCAGGACAGGGTGCGTCGTCGGATGGTGAGATGGGGCCCTCGTCGCCAAAAGTGTGGGCTAGCCCCTCTTGGCTATCAAAGAGACCAGCGAGTAAAAGAATCCCCACGAAGCATACAAAACACTTGAACATGTTGGTTGCCGTTTTCACGTATTTCTTAGATGCCGTTTTTTAGCAAATGGTTGAATTTCTCCCTGTCTTACCGCCGCATAACTTGACTCATCCATCACATGGCACTGGCATCGGTTCACGCAGGACACGCACAGCGAATATTTCGCAACCGTCGCTCTCCAACGTCACGCGAACGCGAGACAGCACATAGCCTTTGGATAGGTCAGACATCTGGATCAATGCCGAATAGGTATGAATCTGGGATGCTCCAGTAGCTCTATGATTGAGCGTCAATTCAAGCCCACTCGAGTGTTCTACCGGGCGATACATGATCTCATTATATTTTTTGTACGCATCCTTTGGCTCAACCTGGAGCAGCCAAATCTCGGCCGAGGCGTTTGGACAATCACCAAGCAGTTCGACACGTGGCATCTTTTTCCAGTCTGGAAGAAAGACCGTGAGAGGGTTCAATTTGTCCGCAAGACGAGATGTACCAAAGTGTGCAAACCGCTCCGCGCTCCACTCCAACGTCACTTGGCCGTCAACGAACACAACATCCCAATTCGAATGCAACCGCGAACCCTGTATGCGGCCCTGGCCGGTCACCTCGGCACAGGCTCGATCGCAATCCCTGAACCAAAGCTCCAGCGCATACTTCTCGTCAGAACAGTCACAACCCACGGAGAAAGCCAAAGCCGCAACCCACCCCAAGAGACAACGAAGAGTGAGCCGGAACGCGCGATGAACCATTTCTTACTCCACCCATTGAGCTCTGAACTCTGAACCGGCGATGGGACAAAAAGCACGCCTCCGAGACTAGCTTGCGACCGGGACAAGTCAAACCCTGTGGAGGTGGGCAAGGAAAGCCGGGGAAAAGATGGCTACAGCCACTGTGGTGGTGGCGCAATTCCCCCCCCTCCCCCGCCAGACCATCATCTACGCCGACAAATTCGAAAGGCAACGGCCGACCTAGGCGTCGGCCGCTTCGGCGAAGTCAAAACCAACGCCCACCCCCCAAAACCGCACTCGCCCTAGACCTGATCGATGATCGCGTTGAAAGTAGGGCTCGGCCGCATGATCGCCGCCACCGCTGCCGCATCGGGCCGGTAATAGCCCCCCAGGGACACGGCGCGTCCCTGCACCGCCCCTAGCTCGGCAGTGATCTGCGCCTCGGCCTGGCCCAGGGCCTCGGCCACAGGCGCGAAGCGCACCGCCAAGGCCGCGGACGCGCTCTGGGCCGCCAACGCCTCGGCCCAGTAGCGGGTCAAAAAATAGAGGCTACCTCGGTTGTCGAGGGCGCCGACGCGACGCCCTGGCGCCTTGGCGTTCAACAAGTACTGGGCCGTCGCCGCATCCAGGCTATCGGCGAGGACCTGGGCCTGGGGCCAAGAGAAGCGCTCTGCCACGGAGGCAAGCGCCGCCGCCAAGGCCAGATACTCCCCGAGGGAGTCCCAACGCAGGTGGTTCTCCACCACGAGCTGCTGCACATGCTTGGGCGCCGAACCTCCCGCCCCGGTCTCGAAGAGCCCTCCGCCGGCCAAGAGGGGCACGATGGACAACATCCGCGCGCTGGTCCCTACCTCCAGAATCGGGAAGAGATCCGTGAGATAGTCCCGCAAGACGTTGCCCGTCACCGAGAGGGTGTCAAGCCCCGCCTTGAGGCGCGTCAGGGTAAAGCGCATCGCCTCGGCCGGTGGCAAGAGGGTGATCTCCACGTCAGCCGTCTCCAACTCCGCCAAGTAAGTCTGCACCTGGGCCATCACCTGGGCGTCGTGGGGGCGCGCCGCATCGAGCCAGAACACCGCAGGGATGCCGTCGGCGCGCGCCCGCTGCACGGCCAAACGCACCCAATCGCGCACCGCCACCGCCTTGGTCTGGCACATCCGCCAGATGTCTCCCTCGGCCACGGCGTGCTCCAAGAGCACCGCGCCGTCGCCACCCACCACCCGCACTCGCCCCGGCCCGGCGATCTCGAAGGTCTTGTCGTGCGAGCCGTACTCTTCGGCTTTCTGCGCCATCAGGCCCACGTTGGGGACGCTCCCCATGGTCGCCGGGTCGAAGGCCCCGTGGGCTTTGCAGAAGTCCACCACCTCGCGGTAGATGGGGGCGTAAGTAGCGTCGGGGATCACCGCCTTGGTCGCCTGGAGCGCGCCAGCGGCGTTCCACATCTTGCCGCCGTCACGCACCAAGACCGGCATGGAGGCGTCGATGATGACGTCACTCGGGACGTGGAGATTGGTGATGCCCCGATCGGAGTCGACCATGGCCAGGGCCGGCCCCTGCGCGAAAGCGTCGGCAATGACCGCTTCGACGGCGGCGCGCTGCGCCTGGGGCAGCTCCGCAACCTTGCCCAGGAGCTCGGCCAATCCAGCCCGCGGGTCGACGCCGAGGCTGGCCAGAAGCTCGCCATGGCCCGCGAAGAGGGACGCAAAATAGAGCTCGACGGCGTGGCCAAAGATGATGGGATCGGAGATCTTCATCATGGTCGCCTTGAGATGTAGCGAAAAGAGCAGCCCCTGCTCCCGCGCCGCCGCCATCTCTTGCGCCAAAAAGGCCCGCAGGGCCGCGCGCTCCATCACCGCGGCGTCAATGATCTCGCCTGCCTGGAGCGGCACAGCCGATTTCAGCGTCGTCACCGCGCCCTGGTCATCCACCCACTCGATGGCCACCACACAGGGTGCGTCCACCACGACAGACTGCTCGGTGGCGCGGAAGTCCCCGCCCCTCATGGTCGCCACATGCGTCCCGATCTCAGGCGACCACGCCTGCATGCGCGGCGGGTTGCGCCGCGCAAAGGCCTTGACCGCCTTGGGCGCGCGCCGGTCCGAGTTGCCCTCACGCAAGACCGGGTTGACCGCGCTGCCTTTGACCTTGTCGTAACGCTGGCGGATGGCGCGCGCCGCGTCATCCTCTGGCGTATCGGGGTAATCGGGCAGCGCAAAGCCCTGGGCCTGGAGCTCGGCGATGGCCCCTTTGAGCTGTGGCAGAGAGGCGCTGATGTTGGGCAACTTGATGATGGTGGCTTCAGGCGAGTGGGTCAGCTCCCCCAGCTCGGCGAGGGCGTCGGCGACGCGCTGCTCTGGCGCCAGATGCTCCGGGAAAGCGGCCAAGATCCGCGCCGCGAGAGAGATGTCCCGGCTCTCGACGGCGATCTCTGCCGCCGCCAAGAACGCCTCGACCACGGGCAAAAAGGCCTGGGTCGCCAACGCGGGCGCTTCATCTGTCAGGGTATAAACGATGCTGGGTTGCTGAGTCATGGAGAGTCACCGCCGCACGAAGGGAAGGTGGTGGCGCCCCGATCATCCCTTACAAGCAGGGATCGCGGCGCAATCATAGGCTGCCCCACCAGCTTTGGTAACGCGCGCCGCTCTTGTCAATGCACCGCAGGCACCGCAGCGCAGCACAGAGGCTTCTGTCACGTGCGACGCAACACCATAAAGAGGTAGGAATAGTACTCCTCGTAGCGGCGGTGCATGGCGATCTCCTCGGCCAAGAAGGCCAGGATGGCCCTCGCCTCGGCGTCGTCGCCATAGGTCTCGCTCAGTGCGGCGATCCGCGCCGTCATGGGCGTGTAGAAGTCCACCCACCAGTCCTCCCGAGGCAGGACGAAGTGCCCACAGACTTCATAACCGTGCGCCGTGGGCAAGCGCAGATTGCTCTCCACATCGCTAATGGCCGGATACTCCCGCAGCCACATCTCCTGCACCGGCGCTGGCGCATCGGGCCTGAGCCACACGGCTTCGCTGTAGGCGAGATAGCCCCCCGGCCGTAACAGGCAACGCCACAGGGTCAACGCATTGGCGATGCCGAGAAAGTAGGCCGCCCCTTCGCTCCAGATGAGGTCCACCTGGCCGCCCGCGGGCAGGGGTGGCGCCGCCATGTCGCCCACCACCGCGTGGACGCTATCGCTGAGGTTGCGCGCCCCTGCCGCCGCCTGGAGGGCGTGGATGAAGGGCGGGTGAAGATCGACAGCCGTGACCTGCCCTTGGGTAAGGGTCGCCAGATCCAAGGTCTGGGCGCCGCTGCCGCAGCCCAGATCGAGGATCTCGGGCCGGTCCGGCAGCTCGGCGCACAAGGCGAGGGCGCGCGCCGTTGACGCCAGCGAACCCGGCCCCTGCCGCGGGAGGGCCTCGTAGACCGCAAAGAAGAGCGGCCAAAAGCGTTCACTCTGGGTGAGATCCATCAGGTGTCCTCGGGTTGAACGGCACGAAAGAACCTGGCCGTGCCGAAATTGGGCGCACCGGGAGGGAGACGCACCGGCGCCAGCCGCAAGCCCTCGGCGCGCAAGAGCTCCCACCAGGTGACGGCCGAGAAGAGGCCCATGAGGTGGGGGTCCTGGAAGTAGCGCACCTCGCCGCTGCCATCGCGGGTCATGAGGCTCATCTCGACCCGAATCCAGGTGTCCGCCGGATCGGGATCCCAGCGCCACTCCAAGAAACGCAGGCCGCGCCCATCGTCGCCATCGCTCCCACCCATGTCACAGCCAGGGCTGAAGGTGTCGCGCACCACATCGGGCATGAGCAAGACCACCCCACCAGGGGCACAGTGCCGCGCCGCCGTCCGGATCGCCGCCTGGAGATCACCCAGGTTCAGCATGTAAGACACGGCGTCGTGGATCAGGACGCAGTCGAAGCGGCGCTCCAGGCGCAAGGTCCGCATATCGCCCAGCACATGCTCACACTGAGGGTTGAGCGCCTGACTCAAGGCCAACATCTGCGGCGACAGGTCGCTCAGGGTCAGCTCGAAAGCCCCGGCCAGATGCACCGCGTTGTGGCCAGCGCCGCAGCCCAACTCGAGGAGGGTGCGCGGCCGCCGCCGACACACGGCGGTCAGCATCTCCCGCAGCGCCGCCGCCTCCTCGACGTAGTCCTCGGGCGGCGTCAACAGACGGTACCACTCGCTCAGGTCCTGATAGAGCCGCGGCAGCGAGCCCGGAAGGGGCGCGCTCATGGCCACTGGATGCGCCCGACGTAGACATCCAGTTCAGGCGTCGTGAAGGAGAGCATCGTCCCCGTCGCGTCAAGGCTGGGATAGAGCTCGATGCGCTCGGGCGTCGCCGTCAGGCGGTAAAGGCGCGGCGTCTGCCCTTGCAGGTCCAGCAGGTACAATTCACTGCCCGTGAGGTGCTCGCCGTCGTCGCTCACCCTGTCGAAGACGGCGAAGCGGCCGCTGCCGTCGAAACGCAGATGGGCCCCATCGCCAAAAGAGAAGCGCGCTCCGTCCTCCAGCCGCTGGACGAAGAGCCCCCCTTCCAAGCCGTTATACGCCACGAAACGCCGATCCGGCGCCAAGAGGGGCGCAAAATAACGGTCGTCATCGCCCGTGAGCTGCGCCACCTGGCCATCGGCCTGGCGCAGGAAAATCGCGTCGTCCTGCTGGAAGACCCACAGACCATCCTTGGGCACATAGGGGCCCAGGAACTCGCCCTGCACCGAGAAGAGCATCATGGGCTCGGCGCCAAAGGGCTCACTGGGCAGCCGCGTCGCCACCTGGCCATCCACCCACAGCGGCAGATAGCCCGCACGCGGGTCCGTCGACACCGAGCGCGCCGCCAGCGCCCCATCGACCTGCCCCACGCTCAGCTCGGCAAAACCCGGCGACGCCAGCAACACCTGGGTACCGTCCGGAGACAGCACCGCCGCCTGGGCACCCGTGGTCAACAGACGCGTCTCGACCAGCGAGGGGCCATCCATCTCGAAGACACACACCTCGTCCGCCAGTCCTTCTTGGTGCCACGCCAGCCAGCACAGCGCCGTCAACGCCACCAACGCGCCCACGCCCGCTCGGCGCACCCCAGACCGCCGCCACCACAGCGCCACGAGCCCCAGGAAGGCCACCAGGACCCACCACGGCAGCGGCGCCGACTGGCGCTGCACTTGGCAACCGCAGGCGCTCTCCGTCGTCCGCGGCACCATCCCCTGCCCCTCCTCAGTGGCTGCCGTAACATCATCGTGCCCATCCGTGGGCACCACGGGGTCGTTCTCCATCACATCGACCGCAGGATCCCTGTCCAACGCTTCTTCAATGTAGTCCATCGGCTGCACATCCTCCCCTTCCAGTGGGGTCACTGGCTCCAAGAAATCGCCCGGCGTCACGTCCTCTGCCTCTTCGACCACCTCGACCACCTCGGCCACCTCGACCACGGGCTCAGCCGTATCAACGGGCTCCGGTGGCGGCTCGGTCACGGTCTCCTTGATGAGGCCGATGGAGCACCAGGTCACGTCGTTGGCCTTGACCACACACGAGACGGAGCCCGTGCGGTAGCCCGTGTGCTGGGCGCTGATGGTGTAGGTCGCCGGCGCCAGGGAGAAAGACCAAGCGGCGTCAGGCGAGCTCGCGGTGACGCTCGCGCCGCCCGGGTTCGCCGTCACCTTGGCACCGGCCAGACGCACGGTCATATCGGCGGTCCCTTGGCCGCGGTCCTCATAGACCACCCCGCGAGCGGTGCCGTTGGTGGGTGTGGTCGAGTGACCCAGAGAGCGCTGCAGGGCCCGCAGGTGGGCCACGGCCGCTTCCTGGCGCCGGGTGGGGCTGGCCAAGAGCACCGCGTCGATGGCGCAGTTGTCGATGAAGGCCAGCTCCGAGAGGGTGGCGGGCATATTGGTCGCCGTCAGTACGGTGAAGTTCGCCGTCTTGCCTCCGCGATTGGTGAGCTTCCAGGCGGCCACCATCTCCTCTTGGATCTTGTTGCGCTGGTCGAAAGAGGTCGTCGAGCCGTTAGGCGAGCAGAAGGTCTCGATCCCCGTCGCGCTGCCGTTGAAGGCGTTGGTGTGGATGGAGACGAAGCGGTTGGCGCCGTTGGAGTTGGCGTAGTTGGCCCGGGCCGTCAGGGTGAGGTAGACATCGGTGGTGCGGGTCATGATCACCGTGTAGCCCGCGGTGGTCAGCAATTCCCGCAGCCGGGTGCTCACGTCGAGGTTGATGGTGGCCTCGCGCAGCCCACAGCCCACCGCGCCGGGATCAGAGCCCCCGTGTCCGGGGTCGATGCAGATTTTCTGCGCCCACAGCGATGCCGGGAAAAGCAGAAAAAACGCAAGAAAACAGCCCAGTAGCAGTCCAGCCTTCCGTGAATACATTTTCCCTCCCAGCGGATGCCCATCAACCCGCGTCACGTCCGCCTCCAGCATACCCTTGAATTGGGTAGGCGCGTCAACCCAAAGATGGCGAATTCTGGTTCATTCCGGGGTCTGACGGCACCACCTAAGGCCGGTTGCGCAGGTTGTCCGGCGGCAGGGCCGGCTCCTCGGCCGGCGCCTGGACACAGTCGCGCCACGCGTTGGTGCTGATCACACCCTGGAGGGCGGCCGAGGCCACCGTCACCAGGTGCGTGCCAAAAACCCGGGTGGGATCGATGACATTCAAGTAGCACGGGCTCGTCGGGGCATCCACGGCCTTCCCCTCGTCGCGCCACCAGTAGTAGAGACGGTACACCGACCAGAGGTAGCCATGGTCGTAGGCCGTGGCGCCCTTGCGCCACCTGGCCACCCGCAGCTCTGGCACCCGGTAGTTGGCTTCGGCGAAGGGAAGACGCGCAAGCGCCGTGTCCAGGGCCTGGCGCGCCCGCGCCAAATGTCCCAAGCGCACCTGTTGCGGCGCGTCGATGTTGACGGCGTTGACGTAGGCATAGAGCCCGTCGAGCTGGGTCGCCCGCAGCGCGGTGAAGGTCGCGGCGTAATAGATATCGTGAAAAACCTTGCGCGCCTCAGCCTCGATGCGGCCGTCCAGAACGGCCAAGCGCTGCGCCAATTCACTGAAGACCGTGTCCATCTCCGCCAAGAGCGGCGCCAGGGCAGCGTAGGCCTGCGGATCGGCCCGCAGCGCGACCAAGCCCACCCGGCGCGGCTGCTTCATCTGGACCACGGACAAGCCCATGCCGTTGGTGATGATGTCGCTGGCGTCGTCCCAGCTATCGAAACCCTGTAAATAGGCCTGGCCGTTGTGGGCCACGATCTCAGGCGGCGCCACGCCGCCAGCGCGCCCCTCGATGAGGAGACGCCGCTGGGCGTGGGCCAACTCGACGAGGAGATCGCTCATCTCCTTCTGCACCGGGGCAAAGGGGTGGGTGATCTCCTCGAGGATCCGTCCCAGAGCCGTGGCGCTGTTGGCGGCGTCCAGGTGCGGGTTCCACGCCGCCCGCGCCGCCACCACATCGTTGAGCCAATAGCCCCACTCCCAACCACTCGAAAAGACGATCTGCCCCTGCATCGGCGCCATCCGCCCCGCATCTTCATCCTGCGCCAGGAGGCGAAGGTCATGGACCCGACGCTCGGCATAGAGCGGCAAAAACAGGGGAACATCCACGTCGAAGCTGTTCCAGGAGGCGCTCTCAGGGGCCCACACCACCGAGCGCCGTCCGGCTTCGAGGTGGATATAGCTGCGCATGCCCGAGAAGCTCGCGTTGCCGTGGGTCGGCGCAGGATCGTCGAGGCCGTAGTGCTGCACAGGGTGCGCCATGACCCCCAAGCGTGGATCAGCAAAATAGGACAGCAAATGGATATCCATATCGCCACCGCCCCGGGGATCGACATAGCCCATGGCGCGCTCACCCACGCCACCGTGGGCCTTGACGTAGAGAGGCCGACCTGGGTGGACCGCGGCCATGTGCGTCGTCGCCTCGTTCATCCAAGCCAAGCTCCGGTCCGGCGTGGGATAGTGGCGTTCGCTGAGGCCCGTCTCGGTCACCACGTAGTCGAAGTCGGACTGGAGGATCCAGTCGATAGCCTCGCGAATCTGTTGGCGTTCGCTCGTCAAGTCGCCTGGCTGGGTCACCATGCGGAAGGCATTCTCGCGTTCCAACGCCAGGGAGAGGTCGATCCCCACGGCGATCCCCCGGGCGTGGGCATCGTTGACCAGGCGGCTGAGGCGCATCTGGCGGCTACTGCTGCGCGCAAAACCCTGCCAATCCGGACTCTCCAGCAGGGCCCAGTGCAGGTGGTTCTGGCGGTTGGCCAGCATCCACTCCAGCAGGCTGTGCCACTCGCCGCGCTGGCCCTCCCAGCCGACGGCGTCCGTCGGCCCTTGAGGCCCAAAGCCGTTGAGAAAATCGGCCAGCTCCGTCGGGTGTTTGGTGTTCAGGTGTAGGCCGCGCAGGGGCCAACGGGGTCGCTCCGTGCGATCCGTGTCGCGCGGCCGGAGGTGACTCCGACGCGGCAGGACGGGATCGAGCGGGTGAAGGAAGGCAAAACCCAAGCTTTCCAGCACGGCATAGGCCGCGAAGGCGTCCCCGAGGGAGGGGCTGAGGTGAGGATAATCGGCACGGGCCACGCCGTCGGCGGCGATCATCTGTACGCCACTCGGAGAGCGCCCGGTGCGGATGATGAAGGACTCTGGCGCGAGGGCGTTCACCTCGTCCAGGCGAATGAGATGACGGGTGATGCGGCTGTTGCCAATGGCGATGACCAGCGAGGCCGGGTGGAGATCGGCCGGAAAGGAGGCGTCGAAAGAGAGCGACACCAGGGGGCGCGTGTCCACGCTGACCAGCAGCGCGCGGACGCGCTCACCGATGATGCCGCTCAGCTCCGGCCCGAGGACGAGATAGATCTCGGGATTGCAGTCGTGCAGCCCATCGTCGACCAGGTGGTTGCAATCATTGTCCAGGCCATCACAGCGCTCGGGCTCGGGCAGAATCTCATCCTCACAGGGGCCCCACTCGCCCTTCTGACAGCGTTGGACACCGGCGCGGCACTGCCCCACGTCTTGGGTCCCAGATGGGCCACCGTAGCACAGGCGCTGCGCCAGATCGGTACAGATCTCAGGATCGACCTCG
Source organism: uncultured Myxococcales bacterium (assembly GCA_964454015.1). Lineage (GTDB taxonomy): Bacteria > Myxococcota_A > Bradymonadia > UBA4248 > UBA4248 > CAYVQF01. Next base: position 54,224 of record CAYVQF010000031.1, on the reverse strand, counting down.
TACACATCCTCGGGCGGAGGCAATTCGGCGCTGGTGTCGCCGGGCAAAGGCGGCAGCTCCTGGGGGCGCTCCAAACAAGCGACCAGGCTCAGCGCCGCGAGCGTCACGACCACGAGCCAGACCCAGGTCATGGGCGAAGAATTGGGGGTTGCTGTTGGATGCATGGCCCACGCCAGAGTGTGGCAATCATGGGAGAAAGAGGCCTGGCGCTCACGGCGCGCAGCCCACCCTGTTCACAATGACCGATCGGGAGAAGGGCTGGCAAGATCACGGCGGAACGCGAAGCGCCAGGCCACCCTGCGCCGCAGGCGCCCGGCACGGAGCGTGAGTGCTGCACGGCCCGTTGGCCACCATCCGCGTCCACAGAAGGCGACGCCACGCCGCCAAGATCTCCATTTTTCCCCACGATTCACTTGCCTCAGTGCCCGGGGTGTACTATCCATGCGCGGTCTCGGCGCAGGGCAAGCACCGAGCATCTCCGGTGGAGGGGCATCATGGTAGAGGGCAGGGGCGGGCTCGTGCAACGACTGAGCCCAGCGTTGACAGGTAAACAGCGGCGTTATTTGCGGGCCTTGGCCCACCCCATGCGCCCCGTGGTCATCGTGGGTCACGAAGGGATCACACCGGGCGTCATCGCGTCGCTGGATGAAGCCCTCGTTGCCCATGAGCTGATCAAGGTCAAGGTGCTCAACACCCTCGACCTCGACCTCGGCGATTTGGCCACCCAGGTCACCCAAGACACCCAAGCCGCGCTGGTACAGAAAATCGGGCGCACCTTGGTCTTCTACCGCCCCGATCCCGACGAGCCGCGAATTCAGCTAGGCGCTGCGCCAGACGCCTAGCACGCATGGACACTGGGGCCTGGTGTCCCAGAGGTCGACTGGCGTCGACATTTGAGCCAGGTGCCCTGGCGTCGCCTCCGCGCTTCGGCACCACCGTGGTGGCGCTGTGGAGGCAGGAGCAAGAGAGCTATGGTCAGATTGGTGGTCGATCCTGAACGCCCTCACCCGAGGCAGATCAGGCGCATCGTTGAAGTTTTGCAGGGCGGTGGGGTCATCGCCTACCCCACCGATACGGTCTATGGCCTCGGCTGTGACATGATGCAAAAACGAGCCGTAGAGAAAGTCTACAGCATCAAAGGCAAGGACAAGAAACGCTCCCTGTCCTTCATCTGCGAGAACCTCAAAGACATCGCGTCTTTTGCTGTCGTCGGTGACAACGCCTACCGCCTGATGCGCCGCATCCTCCCGGGCCCCTACACCATCATCCTCAACGCCTCCCGCCGCGTGCCCAAAGTGATGCTCAACCAGATGGCCACCGTCGGGATCCGCATCCCCGACCACCCCGTGCCGCTCGCCATCGTCGCCGAGCTGGGCAACCCTCTGGTCACCAGCTCCATCCCCACCCCGCCCCAGCTCGCCTACAACGACCCCGACGAGCTCGAGAAGCGTTTCTCTGGCGCCCTCGATGGCATCATCGACAGCGGCATCATCTACCCTGAACCGTCCACCATCATCGACATGACCCAGGACGTGCCGCGCCTCATCCGCCAGGGCAAGGGCTGCATCGAGTCCATCCCTGATCTCGTGCTCATCGAAGATGAGGACGACTAAGTCTGCCCATGACGACCTCACGTCACTGGCGCGTGCCACCAGAAGTGGCCCAAAGACGCCTGGATTTCGCCGTCCGGCGCGCCTTCGACCTGTCATGGCAACAGAGCCGGGACTACATCGCCCGGGGCAAAGTGAGCATCAACGGTGAAGGGTGCCGCGATGCGGCGCGCCTGGTGGCAGCCGGCGACACTCTGACCTTCGACCTGGACGCCCGCAACCTCCCTCGAGAGGAGCCCGACGACCTGCGCCAGCGCGTCCTCTTCATCGACGCCCACCTGGTGGTCCTGAACAAGCCCCCTGGGCTCTCGACGGTCCCCTACGACGCCGCAGATACGGACACGGTCATGGCGCGCCTGCAGCGCAGCTTGGCCAAGGGCCGCCCCCAAGACAAGGACGGCGGCGCCCGACGAGACAGCCAGCTCTTGCTGGTGCATCGCCTCGATCGCAACACCTCGGGCTTGATGCTCTTTGCCCGCAGCGAGCTCGCCCAGCGCAACCTCAAGACCATGTTGCGCAAACACGCCATCGAGCGCATCTATCACGCCATGGTCCACGGCGAGCTCCTGGCCCCGATCACCTTCCGCTCCCAGCTCTTGGCCGACCGCGGCGACGGGCTGCGTGGCTCTTGGGAACGTGCCACGGAGAAGGCCCGGCGCCAGAGCCCAGAAGGACGCCTCGCCGTGACCCACGTGCGGCCCCTGGCCCCGCTCCGCGGCGCCACCCTGGTGCAGTGCCAGCTCGAAACCGGAAGGACCCACCAGATCCGCATCCACCTCGCTGAGGCCGCCCATCCCCTCCTCGGCGAGACTCTGTACCTGCGTGACTTCACCGGGACGCCCCTCGACGCGCCGCGCCTCTGCCTCCACTCGGCCACCCTCGCCTTGCATCACCCGGTGAGCGGCGCGGCCCTCCACTTCGAGCTCCCCCTCCCAGAGGACATGGAGACCGTGCGCCGGCGCTTGGCCTGAGCCCTGTCCAGGCCCGGAGACGCCACTAGCCCAAGTCTTCGGCGCCCTCGGCCTCATCGCGCAAGGCCATGCGGCCACCCAGGCTGGCCAGCACTTGCAGGGCGGCCTCCCAGTTGTCACCCCACGTTTCGAGGAGCCGCTGCCGATGCTGCTGCGCCGTGTCCACCTGAGCCAAGTCGATGACGAAGTGCTCACCCTCTGCCTCGACGCTGAACACGCCGCCAGCGCTATCCGTCGACCACAGCTCGATGGGCCGGGTGCCTACCACCACGATCACCGGGATGCGCCATGCCTGCGCCACCGCCGCGATGGCCGGACGCAAGAGTTCCAGCGCGGAGAAGGCCAGCTCCGGCCAATAGTTGACCATGAGGGGCCGCGCCTCGCGCGGGCACCGACTCAGGGTGCTCAGGGCCTTGTGGGCCACGGTCTCGGCCGAGAGCAGGTGGTTCTCCAGCAGCGGGATGAGCAGCAAGGTGCCCGCGTGGACGCGGATGTTCTCGTAGCGGCGGTTGGAGCTCAACAGGCTCTTGCCGCCGCTGGTGGCCACCACCAGGCCGCTGCCGCGCACGGCCAAGCTGAGCTCGGCCCCGCTGTCCTGGGCGCCGAGGCGCAGCGGCTCGTCTTGAATGAGCAAAGTGCGCGCCGCTGGCGCTGCCCACAAGGTCGCGCCAGCGCGCTCGGGGTGCCGCGGCGGCCAACCCAACGCCAGTGGTGGCGCGCCGGCGCTCAAGGAGAGGGCGGCACCGTCGCCGTCATAGATCCGCAAGACCTTGTCGACCACCACGAAGTAGCGGCGCGTGTGCAGTGCCGCCGCGCGGGCCGCCACACTGCTCAGGCTGTCGTCGCTGCACACCAGCACGTGCGCCCCCGCCAGCGCTGCGTGGCGCAGGCGGATCGCATCGGGGCAGGCGCCGCCCAGCCACTGGAGATGCCAAGACTGATGCTGCCGCAGCGGCGGCGGCGCGACGCCATCACCGACCATGGGCTGCGCCTCGATGTCCACCTCATCGCCCAAGAGCGCCAGGGACAGCCAGTGGGTGCGTCCAGCCAAGCTCGCCCGGCCCATGAGCATCCGCGGCCGGGCCACGGGGGCGCTGCGGAGTTGCTGGTACAGCGTCCCAAGGGCCGGCAGCTCGAGCGCGCCTGGGCCCCAGACGACGAGGGTGTTCGCTGGACAAGCGGCGATGAAGTCCTCCAGGAGCTCGAGCTGCGAGCGCCCAGGGGAGGTGGTCCCAGAAAAAAAGGCGAGGGAGAGCAGGCCATCTGGAGGCACGACGGGCAGGTGGGGATCGCTGGGCGGCACGGGCAAGGTCCGGATGGCGTTGGCGATGGGCTCGAAGCGCACCGCCGTCTCTGGCTCCACCGCTGCTGGCGCGACGCTGCCCTCGGGACGCGCGCTGAGGCGTTGCCATAGAGACCTGCGTTCCCCTGGGGGCAGGGCCAAGAGCCGCTCGGCGAGCACCTTGTGCACCAGCTCGCCCTCAGCCCGAGCCAACCACGCCTCGGCCGCGCGCTGCGCCACGTGCTCCATGCGATCGAAGCCGATGAAGCGCTCCCCCTCCACCACGTAGCACGGCACCTCGAAGACCCCGTCGGCCAGGGCCGCCTCGACGCGCATGTCGAGGCGGTGATAGGCCTCGCTGCTGTTGGCAAAGCTCGTGCCGGCCTCGGCGTCGAGGCCGATGCGCTCCAGCACCTCCCGCAGGAGGGCCTCCGTGGGCAGACGCTGCTTGCCCCAGATTTCGGTGAAGAGGGACTTGCAGAAGAGGTCCAGCCTCTGCCCGGGCTGCTCGGCCACCCAGGCGCTCACCCGCAGCGCCAAGCCGCTGTTGATGCTCTTCTCGGGCCACAGCAGGGGGACCTGGAGCGACTCGGCCCAGCGCTCGGCGTCTTCGCGCTGGTAGCGCCAGCCGCGCTCACCGAGGCGCACCGACGGCTCTCCCGTCGCCGCGCTCAGCATCTGCCCGTCCAGGAGGCAGAGGTCGAAGCTCACCGGCACGAGGTCCACGAGACGCGGGTGCTGAACCACCGCGAGATAGGAGCGGAAGTCGGCGTAATCGAGATAGATCCTAGCATCCATGATTGACCCGGTGGGAAATGCGCCTTCGCCTCAGACCTGCACCCCATTGTGCGCCCTTGCAAGGCCGAGAGCAACGCAGCGACGTCCACTCCCCGCCGCTAGGGTTCACAGCGATGCGCCCCAAGGCTCGCCGAGAGGGCCGTGAAGGTGGCCCACAGATCACCGTCGACATAGTCGTTGTCCACCACGTTGACCAGATAGAATGTGTCGTAAATGCGCTGAATCAACGCCCGAGACGGCGAATCTTCGTCGTAGATGGCCCCCCACAGGCGCTTCCACAGGGCAAAGGCTTCGTCTTTCCAGACCATGAACGATACGGGATCCACCACCGTGGGCTGGATGATCTCCCGCCCGGGAAAGACCCCCCAGGTCACGGCGTTGACGTGGGGACAGTTGGAAATGGAGTCCCCATGGGTGTTCACGGCGTGATAGGAGAAGGAGGGCTGAGCCTCCAGGGCCGCGAGCAGCGCCGGGAGGACTGGCGCCGGCAGGAAAAACTCCAGGTAGGCCTTCTGGTACACCCGCCCATGGGGGCCGCCCCAACCCACGGCAGGGTCCCCCGAGGGGGCACCATTGACCCGCGGCTGGGAGTTGATGGTGAGGAAGCCGCGGCTGTTGAGCAGCATCAGAGGCTCCCGCAGCGGCCCCGACTCCCGCGCCAGGGGCGAGTCGTACCAGGGGATGGCCGGCGTCTCACCGGCGCAAAATGAGACGAAGACATCCATGATGTCTTGGAAAGTCGTGGGCGCCTCACCCCAGGCGCGGCGCGGATCGAAGTGGCTCGGCAGGGCCTGCTCCAGAGCAAAGGCGTCCTGGTCGCCAAAGGCGGGCGACCGCGAGTCGCCCCAGCGACCGTTGGGGAACTCGTCCCAGCCCATGGTGCGCGCCAAGTAGCTCTTGGGCCGGTTGGCCCAAAAGATGGGCCGCACGTCTTCATGGCTGCGACGCACGCTCGCCGGCCGCTCCCAGGGCAGGGGTTTCTCATCACTCTGCACGGGGAGGCGAAGCTGCTCCAGGGCTTGGGTCACGACCGCCTCCAGGTTCAGCGTATAGAGATGGACCCCGGGCACTTTGGCCGCTTGCAAGCACGCGATCTGCTCGATCAAGAGGCTGACGCCATAGGCCTTGATGGCCTCGTCGTCGTCTTTGTTGGCCTCGACCCGCTCGACGATCTTGGCCGGAATCGAGGCGGCGAAGCGGGCGATTTTGGTGAAGGAACGGTAATTGTGGATGGGTAAGAGGCCGGGAATGATGGGGCAGGTGATGCCGATCTGGCGGCACTCATCGACGAAGCGGAGAAAAATGTCGATGTCGTAGACCAACTGGGTGATCACCAAGTCGGCGCCGGCATCGATCTTTTCTTTGAGGAAACCCAGCTCCTGGGCGTAGGTCGCCTCTTTGCAGTGCCGCTCCGGGTAGGCCGCGACGGCGATCCCAAAATAGTCGCCATGGCTCTCGCGGATGAAGCGCACCAGATCCGTCGCGAAGCGAAAGCCCTCGGGGTGAGGCTGCCACGCGCCGCCGCCAGCGGCGTCACCGCGCAGGGCCATGATGTTCTGGATCCCGCGCTGCCGCGTCGCCTGCAGGACATCACCGATCTCGCGCCGTGACAGGCGCGAACAGGTGAGGTGCATCATGGTCTCCATCCCCGTGAGGTTCTGGATGTTTTTGGCGATGTCGAAGCTCAAGTCCGTCGAGGAGCCGCCCGCGCCCCAGGTGATGGTCACAAAGAGGGGATGCCACTGACCCATGCGTTCGATGCGAGCATAAAGATTATTCAATCCAGGCTCGGTCTTAGGCGGAAAATACTCGAAAGAATAGAAACTCCGTCCTGCCGCAATGGCGCTCTGGACTTTTTCGATGATCTTCATGAAAACAAATCCTTCCTTGACATGGCGCCCCGGGGCAGGCCGCCCCACGGGCCCAAAGCGGCTCTCTTCTAGCCCAAGGCTGACCCTGCCGCAAGGTCCGCTGTGCCCTGGGGCTGCGCTCTCACCACGCGCCATGGCCAAGGGCGGTGGGACGCGCTATCCTCGCGACGGCTTGGGGAAGGTCAGGCAGCCCCCCCCACGGGGCCGTCGTTGCCAAATGCGGAGGAGGTTGAGGTGAACGTCGACTACGGCGCAGGACTACTCGAGGTCATCCCACCGGAGCTCTTCGAGGTCACGGAAGAAGAAGAAGAGGTCAAAGGCGCCACGCGCTACCGCCAGGGTGTCCGCCCCCCCCCGTCGCGCAAGAAGAGCACCCGACCGCCCCACCAAGCCTTGCGCGAGGCCTACCTCCTCAAGGCGGCGGCCATCGGCTTGAGCCACGTCTTCGTCGAGCGCATCGATGAGGAAATCGTCGAGATCACCTGCAAAAATCGGCAGTGCAGCGCTCGCTGGCTCCCCGCCGCCGAAGCCGCCCCCTACCTGCGCGCCATCGCCCTGCGCGGCAACCTCCCCTATGTCGCCAAGCCAGCCTTTCTCGACGCCGACTTCTACATCCCCTCCTATACCCTCCCCCACGCCTGCGAGATCACCTGGCCCGAGCTCAGCGCGCCCTGCCTCGTCGATGGCCTCCGCGCCGCCATCCGCCAGCTCCACCAGAGCATCCCCAGCCTCCCCGAGATGGACCGCCTCTTTGCCCAAGATCTGGTCGCCGCCATGGAACTTTGCGAAGCCCAGAGGTTGATATTTTGGTTCTGGTATAGCTAGACAAGAGCTTATCACATCTAACGAATATCGCCCTCAGCACCTCCACCCTCGCAGGGCAGAACCGGGCCCAAGGCTGCCAATTTTGCCCCCTCCCTGGCCCCGTGCTATCTCTCGTTTTCAGGGCTAGCACTTCAACCAGGTGCACGCCGCCACCAGGACGGTGGTCAGCGCACCTGCCCGCGCCGCCACACAGCCAGGGAGCCTACCAGCATGGATGCAGGGACTGCCAACGCCAACAATCGCCGGAACCATCGCCGCGTTCCCTTCTCGGTCCTCTTCAACAAAGTCGAGCAGGGCATCGCCACGGTCTGCCAAGGCATCGACCTGAGCCCGCACGCCATCGCCTTCGAGCCCATCGGCGGACCGCTGCGCCAAGGCGACGCCCCGGTCATCCTCGAGTTTCAGCTCCCCACCTCACCCGAGGTGCTCTTGGCCCAGGGCAAAGCCGTGCGCCAGGAAGGGCGACGCCTCTGCATCGCCTTCACCCAAATCAGCCGCCGCCATCAAGCCATGATCGAGGGCTTCATCGGCGCCACCCAGCCCGCCTGAGTCCTCACACCGTCTCGGACGCCACGCTCCACAGTTCCCACAACGAGGAGTGACCGGGCGCGTCCTCCAGCTCCTGGATGAAGGGGCTCGGGCGCAGCACCCGCTGCCAACCCTCGCGATCGGTGCGGCTCATCGGCAAGGTCAGGTAGAGCTCGTCTTTGGCGCGGGTCACGGCCACGTGGAAGAGACGCCGCTCTTCCTCCATGGCCTCTGGGTGCTGCAGGCTGTTGGCCACCGGGAAGCCCCCCTCCCACAGGGAGGTCAAAAAGACCACCTGCCACTCCAACCCTTTGGCCTGGTGTACACTCGACAGCACCAAGGCATCATCCCGTTGCCCACCATCGGCGATGTCCTCGCCGCTCAGGCCCGCCACCAACGCGATGTCCGCCAAAAATCCCTCGAGCGACTCGAAACGCGCCGCATAGCGCGACAACTGCTCGATGTCCGCCAGACGATGCTCGGCGTTGCGATAGGCGCTGCGCACGTGGTGTGCGTAGTCGCCATCCAAAATCCCCCCAATCATCTCGCCGGGCATGTGCCACTGCTCGGGACGCAGGGCGTGCAGCATCTGCAAGAAGCCATCGAAGCTGGCCCGGGCCCGCACCGGCAGCAAGCCCCGCGTCTCCTCGGCACGCAACGCAGCCATGGGGTCCGCGCCTTGGGCCACCGCCTGCCACAGCTTGGCCGCACTCTTGTCGCCCACGCCATCACAGAGCTTGACCACCCGCATGAAGCTCAGCTCATCCAGAGGATTATGGGCCAAGCGCAAGTAAGCCAAGACATCCTTGACATGGGCCAGCTCGAAGAAGCGCAGCCCCGAGCGCACTTCAAAGGGGATGCGCGCCCGAGTCAGCTCCGCCTGGATCTCCATGGACTGATAGTGAGCCCGATAGAGCACGGCCATGTTCCGCAGAGGGATCCCGCTCTCGTTCAACTCCAACACCCGCGCCGCCACGAAGTGGGCCTGCTCCACGGCGTCCCGCAACGGCACCAGCGCCGGCAAGTGCCCATCACCCCGCACGGGCTGCAAGACCTTGTCGAAACGCTGGGTGTTGTGCCGAATCGAAGCGTTGGCCAAAGCCAAGATCTGCGGCGTCGACCGATAATTGGTCTCCAAAAAATAAACCTTGGTCTCAGGCACCCGCTGGGGAAAGGCGATGATATTCTCGAAGCAGGCACCGCGAAAACCATAAATGCTCTGGGCGTCGTCCCCCACCACCATCAGATTGCGGTGGTGGGCGCTGCACAGCTCCACCAACTGGGCCTGCAAGTGGTTGGTGTCCTGATACTCATCGACCAGGACGTGCTCGAAGCGCTCCGCGTAGAGGCGGTGGATGTCCGGATGCTCGCGGAAGAGCTCGCGCCAACCCACCAGCAAGTCGTCGTAGTCCATCAAACCCATGCTGCGCTTGCGCGCCTGATAGTGCTGCCCCAGCGCGCTGATCTTCTCCAAGTCACGCATCAGCCCAGGTCTGTCGGCGGCGATCACCTCCTCCAGGCTCTGCCCCGTGTTGATCGCCTTCGACCACAGACCATGGACATCGCCGATGGGAAAGCGCTCGTGCCGCTCCTGCACCTTGAGCTCGGCCGCGCACACCCCCACCAGCGTCTTCACATCCTCCCCATCCATGATGGAGAAGGTCGGCGGATAACCCAAGCATTCCGCATGCTTGCGCAAAATTCGATGCCCCACGTGGTGGAAGGTCCCCCCCCACACCTGGGTCACGGGCAGCGACAACAACTCCGCCGTCCGCCGCAGCATCTCCTTGGCCGCCTTGTTGGTAAAGGTCAACAGCAAAATCCGCGACGCCGCCACACCGCGCTCGATGAGGTAAGCCACGCGGTGCGTCAAGCTGCGCGTCTTGCCACTGCCCGCCCCTGCAATCACCAGCATCGGCCCCGTGCCAGCCTGCACCACCGCCCGCTGCTGCCCGTTCAGCTCCGCCGTGATGTCCTCCCGCGCCCGCCCAGGCGCCACCTTGAGATTGTACTGCCGCGGCGCCCGCCGCACCGCCCCCAAGACGACGTCCGCCGCCGCTACCAACGCCGCATCACCGCGCCGCCGCCCCTCTGCCAACAGCAACTGCGCCGCCGCTGCGTCTCCCTGGGCCACCATGCGTCGCAAACGTTCCAATTCGGGCTCTTCCATGCCGCTCCCTCGCCTGGCCGTCTCACCCTGGCCATGGCTGCATCGCCCCTAAGCTAGCCAATAACCGAAGCCCATGTCCATCTTCGCCAGCGCGCACATCTCGCGCAACGCTTCGCCTTCTGGATCCACCCACGTCTGCACAGCGCCTTCTTCGCCAGAAGCTACACCAAGCGTCACCACCGGCCCGAAGCGGCGCAACCGTCGACAAAAGCCCCACGAGGACCATAATGCTGTCACGAAGAGGGCCACGCCATGGCGACAGCAGCGCCGCGTGCCGCCCACGCCTCTCCCCCCTCCCCCCCCCGATCTCGACATGCGCTACAAAACACTGGGACGCTCTGGCCTGTGGACCTCTGAATGGGTGCTCGGCACCATGACCTTCGCCGATGGCGCCGACGAGGCCACCTCTCGCCAGCTCTTCGCCCGCGCCCGCGACCTCGGCGTCAACCACTTCGACTGCGCCGATCTCTACGCCAACGGTGAGTCCGAGCGCATCCTGGGCCGCCTCATCCAGGGCGATCGACAAGCGCTCATCGTCACCACCAAGGCCTACTTCCCCACCCACGCCGATCCCAACGCCCGCGGCGCCTCCCGCCACCACCTCCTCCACGCCCTCGACGCCTCCCTGCGCCGCCTGAACACGGACTACGTGGACATTTTTTACCTGCACCGCTTCGATCCCCACACCCCATTGGAAGAGAGCCTGGTGACCCTCGACGACCTGGTCCGGGCGGGCAAAGTGCGCTACCTCGGCCTCAGCAACTTCGCCGCCTGGCAAGTGGTCAAGGCCCTGGCCATCCAGAGCCACTTGCGCCTCTCCCCAGCCATCACGGTCATCCAGCCCATGTACAACCTCCTCAAACGCCAGGCCGAGGTGGAGCTCTTGCCCATGGCCCAATCCGAAGGCCTCGGCGTGCTCACCTACTCGCCCTTGGCGGCGGGCATGCTCACCGGGAAGTACCTGGCTGGCACCGACACCACAGGACGCATCGCCGTCAAGCCCCGCTATCGCCAGCGCTATGGCGTCGACGCTTACGCCGAGGCCGTCCAGCGCTTCGTCGCTTTCGCCACGGCGCGCGCCATCGACCCGGTGGCCCTGGCCATCGCCTGGAGCGCCACCCATCCGGCCGTGACCGCCCCCATCTTGGGGGCGCGCACGGTCGATCAACTCGAGAGGGCCGCTGGCGCCTTTGACCTCTCCGTGACAGAGGAGCTGCGCCAGGCCCTCTCTGAGCTCACCCCCACCCCGCCACCGGCCACGGATCGCAACGAAGAGACCCTCCCTTCCTGACCTCGCGTCAATGGAGCAAGCATGGCCCTCGGTGTCCCCAACGCCCTCTTCGAGCGCAGCAGCGTCCCTGGCAGCCTCCCGGACGATCTCGACATGGACGCCGTGCGCGCCTTCATCCACCTGCGCGCCGAGCGCCTCCTGCGCCAGGGGAGTCTCGAAGAGGCGGCCGTGCGCGTCGGCATCCTGGCCCGCAGCGGCACGACCTACCAGGCCACCGTCACCGGCCTCTGCCTCTTTGGCCATCAGCCACAGCTCTTCTTTCCCCAATGGGGCCTGGCCGTGGTCCGCCTCAACGGGCTGAGCCTGGCCTGCCCCGTGGCGCAGCGCATCGATCTCGAAGGACCGCTCCCGCACCTGGTGGACCAGGCCATGGAAGCACTCGAAGGCCTCTGCCGCTTGGGAAACGAGCCCCAGGCCGACATCGGCGCTGAGTACGCGCGGCTGGCCCTGCGTGAGGTATTGCTCAACGCCCTCATCCATCGGGATCTGCGCCTGAGCGGCCGCGTCACCGTGCGCGTCTTCGACGACCGCATCGAAGTGTGGAGCCCCGGCGGCGCCCACCTCGGCAACACTTCCCTGGAGGAGCTGACCCAGGCGGGCGGCCTCTCCCTGCCCCCCAACGTCATGATCGCCACCGCCGCCAGGGTCCTTGGCCTGGGCGAACAGCTCGGCCGCGGCATGGTCCTCCTGAAGAACGCCTGCGCCCGCTTCACCTCTCTCCCGGTGGAGCTCAGCGTCGGCGCTAACGATGTCCTGGTTAGTCTCCCCTCAGCCACTCGCCACCCCGGCGACAACCCGCAGCAACTCAGTTGATGAAAGCACCACCAGACGCCCCGTCTCCCCCCCCAGCCCCCACACTCCCCGCCAAGGGCCGCGCTAAATCCAACGCGCTGCAGCGCTTTCGCACCGAGGTCGCCAAGCGCACCTCCCCGGCCAAGGCGGGCACCAAGGCCGCCAACCTGGCGGCAGGGCTCACGGGCGTCGCCTATACTGCCACCGCCTGGACCCATGATTGGCTGGGGCCCATGGGGGGCATCCTCGTCGGCTCGCTGGTGTGGCTCGGGAGCCTGGCGGCCTCGGCCATCATCACCAGCGCCGCCGAGGGCGTGGTCGGAAAGAAGCACGCCACATCCCTGGCCTGGCCCTGCACCATGGTGATCTTGACCCTGACCCTGAGCCGCTACTTCGCACCCTTCGAGGTGGTCGGCTCCTTGGGCGCCGGGGCCATGCTCCTGTTCTGGCTCTTGCTCCCTCTGGCCCGCGTCAAACAGCGGCGCGAGGTCGCGGCCCTGCGCTGTAGCCCACCCTGTGTCGCCGCCGTGCTCGCCTTGCCCGACGCCTTGGCCGCACCGGTGGCTGAGCGCCTCGACGCCCTCCAGGACCGCCTGGACGTGCTCCGCCCCTTCATGGCCCACACGGCAGATCCCATGCTGCACTCGGTGTGGGAAGAGATGGATGGCGCCTACACGGCGCTCCTCCAGCGCGCTGGCGCCTTGAGCGCCCTCGTGGCGCGCAACGGCCCGGCCCAAGATGCGTCCACCCTCACCGGCGGCGCGGCCACAGCGATGCGCGCCTTCACAACGCAGGTGGACACCCTGATGGCTGCCGCTGACGATGTCCTGCTGCATGTGGCCACGGCAGGGGAGCCGGCCACGCGCGCGCTGAGCGCTCACCTGGAGATCCTGCGCGCCATGGGAGAGGTGGAGCGTGAATTGGCGCTGCCCTACCCCGAAGAGGAAAAGCACGAGGCTTGAGACAAAGGGCTTGCACCGAGGCCAGGGCGAGCCTTAGATCGTGGTGTTGTGGCTCAACGGACGTCGCGCACGGCAAAAGGTTTTCATGGCGTCACCCCTCCCAAACGCGCTCTTTCTGGAGATCGCTGAGCGCAGCCCCACGGCCATCTTGCTCATGGACAAGCACGCTGGGCTGCATTTCGCCAATGAATCTGCGCGCGCGCTCCTGGGACTGGCACCACCCGAGATTCACACCAGCCACCTGGGGACCTACCTCGAGGAGGACGACGCCAGCCTCTTGCGCGCCGCGCTGCAAAGTCACAAGCCGAGCGCCACCAGCCGCTGGCTGGCCCTGACCCTGAGAGCCCGGCATCAGCACGGCGAACGCAGCATCGGCATGCTCCTGCTCTCTAGCCCCACCCTCGCCGAGAGCGGCTTGTGGGTCGCCTACTGTGAGAACCTCACCCGACGTCAAGAAGCCGAGTCTTTGCTGCGGGTCATGGCCCAGGCCCTCGATCACGTCGATGACACCCTGATCATCACCGACAAAGACGGACACATCCTCCACGTCAACCGGGCCTTCGAGCGGCGCAGCGGCTACACCCGCGCCGAAGTCATCGGCCAACAGCCGCGCATCCTCAAGGCGGATCTTCACTCGAACGAATACTTCGACGCCATGTGGCAGAAGATCCTCGAAGGGCACACCTTCCGCGCCGAGATGATCTCGAAGCGCAAAAGCGGCGAACATCTGCACGAGATGAAGACCATCGTCCCCATCAAGGACCACCAAGGAGCGCTGACCCACCACATCGCCCTCGGCCAGGTCTTGCCCGTGGGAGAGCTCTCGAGCAGCCCCGGCGCCTCGGACAGTGAGCGCCACCTCCAGTCCCTCTACGAGGCCACCGTTGGCCTATGGGAATACGACCTGCGCACCAAAGAAGTGCGCTTCTCGCCCCACTGGCGAGCCCTCTTGGGCTACCGACAAGATGAACTCAGTGACCGCGGCGACGACTGGGCCGCCCTCCTCCATCCCGACGACCGCCGCCACTTCATCGATACCTGGGCCAGACACCTCGCCGGCAAAGAGGCCCATTTCGAGCTCGAACACCGGATGATGCACAAGGATGGCTCCGAGCGCTGGATGCTCACCCGCGGCCTCGTGGTCCGCGATGACCAAGGCCAACCCCTGCGCCTGGTGGGCTACCAGACGGACATCTCGGAGCGCAAACGCATCGAGCAACACCTGCACAACGAAGCCACCAAAGATCCCCTGACGGGCCTGCCCAACCGCGCCCAGTTCATCTCGCGGCTGAAAATGGCCATGAGCCTCAGCCGCCAGCAGAAACAAAGCGCCTTCGCGGTCTTCTTCATGGACCTGGACCGCTTCAAGATCATCAATGACAGCATGGGACACTTGGCAGGCGACGAACTGCTGCGCGGCATCACGGCCCGCCTGCAGACCTGCCTGCGCCCCTCGGACCTCCTCGCCCGGCTGGGGGGAGACGAGTTCGCCGTCCTCCTCGAGGGGGTCAGCCAAGCCCGCGAGGCCGTCGCCTTGGCCACCCGCATCCTCACCGCCCTGGCCGAACCCTTCATCGTTCAGGGCCGTGAAGTCTTCACCACCAGCAGCATCGGTATCGCCATGGGGAGGAAGGATCTCCAGGAGCCCGATGACATCCTGCGCGACGCCGACACCGCCATGTATCACGCCAAAGCCCAGGGCCGCTCGCGCGCGGCCGTCTTCGACAGCTCCATGCGCCTGCGGGTCGTGCGCCTGCTCGAGCTCGAGACGGATCTGCGCAAGGCCATGGACGCCGGACAATTCTCTGTCTACTTCCAACCCATCTGCGACCTCGACAGCCTACAACCCGTCGGTTTCGAGGCCCTCTTGCGCTGGTTACACCCCGAGCGCGGCTTCGTCTCACCGCCAGAGTTCATCCGCATCGCCGAAGATACGGGCCTCATCAACGACATCGGCCTGTGGGTGCTCCGCGCCGCCCTGCGCCAAGTGCGCCTGTGGCAGCGCCAATTCGGCACCAAGCACAGCCTCAGCATGTCGGTCAACCTCTCAGGGGTGCAGTTTCTCCAGCTCGACCTCCCCAACCGCATCGACATGCTGTTGCGCGAACACGGACTCGATCCCGGGCTGCTGCGGCTGGAGATCACCGAGTCCGTCATCATGGACCATGCCGAGTACGCTGACGCCATGCTCGCTCAGCTCAAGGCGCAGGGAGTCCGCATCAGCATCGACGACTTCGGCACGGGCTACGCCTCCATGAGTTACCTGCGCCGCTATCCCATCGACACGGTCAAAGTCGACCAATCCTTCGTGGCCAAAATGGGGGAAGACGCTGACGCCTTCGTCCTGGTCAAGACGGTGGTCAACATGGCGCGCAATCTCGGCATGGATGTCATCGCCGAGGGCATCGAGACCCAGGCACAGCTCACGGCGCTGCGCCAGCTCGGCTGCACCAGGGGGCAGGGCTTCCTCTTGGCGCGACCCATGTCGGCACCCGAAGCCGACGCCTTCCTCGCCCAGAAGCTGACGGCCGCCCCCAAGGGGTGAGCTTCGAGGCCGCGCACGCAAGCCGCTGCGCCTTTCCACGCGACCTCAAGGCGCGATCAGGCGCTGGACATCGGGTCGATCCAGCAAGGCGCGGAACTCGGGGTCGGCCAACAAGCGCAGGACCCGCGGATCCGTCAACAGGCGTGAAGTGTCACGAGCCTGGGCCGCTCGAATGATCGCCTCGTCTTGCGTCAGGCTGATGAAGTCGGGGTGCTGCATGAGGCGCTGCACCGTCTCGTCTTCGGCCAGCTCTCGCGGCTCGCCCTCGCTGCTTGCAGCACCCACTCCCTGGCCATCGAAGGCCAGGAGGGCCAAGCGCAGATCACCCAGCTCGGGGTAACGCATATGGGTGATGACGTTGTAGCGCCGCGCCACGGCCACGCCGCCGCTCTGACTCAACTGCTGCCCCAGGGCGGGCAGCGCCGTGGTCAGGGGCGTCTCGGCGTAAACCATGGCACAGAGCACCAAGTAGACCAGCAGGATGCCTTTCAGCGTGCCCAAAACCGCGCCCAAAACGCGATCGACCCGTTCCAGGTGCGTGGAGACCGAGCACAAGGAGGAGATGAAGAGCCGCCCCATCACGTAGACGATGATGAAGACGATGACCCCAGCGATGGCCAAGCTCGCCATCTCTACGCCAGGGAAGGTGATCCCCTCCCGGGCAAAGACCACCGTGCGCACCACCGTCGCCAAGGGCGAGGCCGTGAAATAGACCGCCACCATGGCCACGAGGCCGATGAGTTGTCGCGCACAGCCCTTGAGGTGGCCCAGCCACATCATCAGTCCCAGGGCTGCCAACCAAACGATATCGAGGATCATGGACCTACTCCAGCCACCCACGTCGCAACGCGGCGATGCCAGCTCGCTCTGCGCCTGTGCCTCACGTAACGACCGCGCCTCATTGGGCCCGCATCAGCACCAGCGGCGCCAACATCAGGTCGTTGGTCGCCTTGATCTTCGTCGTGCGGGGATCGTAACCCTCGGCGCTCAAGGACACCACCAGCGTCGCGCCTTCCTCAGCGCGAATGGTGCAGCGCCCACCACCGCAGTCGCGGCTGCGCGCGCCCTTGATGGAGACCTTGGCGTCAGCCGGCCGGTAATTCAACGTCAAGGAGATCGTCGGGGCGCTGCGTTGCGGCGCAGGCGTCACCGCGCGCGGCGGCGATACCTCTACCGGCTGGGGCGCGGTCTTGGGCGTGGCGGGCACCACCGCAGCAGGCACCGCCCGCGTCAAGGCACCGCGAACCCCAGCGTTGACCGCCCCCGTGAGCCCCAGCTCGGACGCATAATGGAAGAGGGCAATGCGATCCAGATCCGCGAGCGAGAGATCCGTGCCCGCCCCACCAGACTCACCCGCTACCGGCGGGACCGTCCCGACCGGCGGGCTGGGCACGGCCGCCTTTTCGGGCGCTGCTGGTGCCTCTGCGTCTGGACCGCGCCACAAAAGCACCAAAGTCGCCAGCGCCGCCAAGACCAGCGTGGCCCCCACCATGAGCACCAACAGCGGCAGCCTGCTGCGGCCATCCGACGCCCGCAAGGCCCGCGCCTTGAGCACATCCAAACTCGGATCCGTGTCGTGGCGCACGCCCGCCGCCGACGCAGGACCCGCGTAGTGGGGGTGGCTCGGCGTATGCGTCGAAGGCATGGCGCGGTAAGGACCCGAACCGACATAGGCGTCGGCGAGGTGGACGCCGCCGGCGCCAACGTTGCTGTTGTTGGTGATGGGCATTGAGACGTCGGAGCGACCCGTGCGGTCAGCCTGAATCGGCCCCCCAGGCGTCACCTGGCGCATGCTGTGCCGCGCCGCGTAGGACGCCGGCTCCTCGGGGCGCAGCGCTGGCGTCGGCTGATTGAGCGGCAACGACCAGTGCTCCAGGGCCTGCAGCACCTCCTCGGCGCGCTGGAAGCGCTCGTCAGCCCGTTTCAACAACAAGCGGTCAATGGTCGCCACCAGCCGCGGATAGGTGTCGAGGTAGGCAGGTAGACGCGGCGGCGGCTGGAAAAGATGTTTGGCGATGGTGACATGCAAGGTCTCACCATCGAAGGGACAATAGCCGGCCAGCATCTCGAAACCCATGCAAGCCAGCGCGTAAAGATCACTCGCCGGGGTCAACTGCTCCGAGCGAAACTGCTCTGGTGCCATGTACTTGGGCGTACCCACCACATCCGCCGTGCGCGTCATGTCCTGGGCGTGCGCCTGATCCTCCGCGTCCAGCAGCGTCGCCACGCCGAAGTCCAGGACCTTCACGAAATCCCGCTCACCATGCAGATTGCACAGCATGATGTTGGCCGGCTTCAGATCACGGTGCACGATCCCCTGGGCGTGAGCCTCGGCCAAGCTCTTCAGAATCTGACGCAAGATGGGCACTGCCCGCTCCGGAGGCACCACCCCCTCGCGCTCCAGCACCGTCTTGAGGGGTACCCCGTCGACGAACTCCATGACGAAGTACAACAGACCCTCGTTGGTCTGGTTGAACTCGTAACAAGTGACCGTATTGGGGTGGTGCAGGCGACTGACCAAGCGCGCCTCGCGTTCGAAGCGACGCACCGCCGTCGGCTCAAAGTGGCTCTCTGGGGCCAAAACTTTGAGCGCCACCTCACGGCCTATCCCCATCTGCAACGCTTTGTAGACGACACCACCACCACCGCGACCGATCACCGTGGTCAACTGATAGCGTCCCCCAATGATGTCGCCCGGGTTGGGTATGAAAGGCACCGATACATCCATAAGAAGGCTCGCGCTCCTCACCAGAGCCGTCTACAGCCTACCCCCCTTGCCAGGGCAGCGCAAGCTTAGCGATCCGGCCTTCGTCTGCTATCGTCGGCATCTCCCGCGCGTCAATGCGCGCGCCCCTTGCCTCGAATCCCCCCCCCGAGCCCCCCCATGCCCAAAGACAAACGCATGCGTATTCTCAGCGAGGTCGATGGACCACGCCCCATCCACGCCGATGACGTCCAAGAGAACCCCTATTGGCAAGAAGACGAAGCGCCCCAGGCGCTGCCACCGGGGACGCCCTGTCAGCGCCGCGGTCACTGCTGCCGCGCCAGCCCCGGTTGGTTCATGCCGGGCCAGGTGGAGGCCGCCGCCGCCTTCCTCGGGCTCGACCCCGTGGCGTTCATCCGTCGCTATCTCATCGTCGACGCCTACGACCTCGACGGCCGCCAAGTCGAGGTCTTCGCCCCCGTCAAGCTGGGCCGCGATGGAGCACCCCTCGTCACCCCGGGGACACGCGTCGACCGGCTCTATAGGATTTTCCGCAGCCCGTGTGTTTTCTTTCGCGACAACGGCTGCCAGATCTATCCGGTGCGGCCTGCGGAATGCGCCGCCTACCTCTGCAGCCTCCCCCAGGAGGAACACCTTTCGCACCGCGAGATCGCCCAAGCCTGGGCCAACAACCACGACCCCAACGCCGCCACCTAGCCCACCAGCGCCCAAGCCGCACGGGAACAACCCGCAAAGTCCCGCAAGTACTCAGCGAAACGCTCGCCCAACGCCACGCACTCACCCTCGGGCGTCGCCACGGGCACATAGACCACGCCGACCACGCGACGCGTCTCCACCCCCACCTTCGTCACCTGCGCGTCCTTCACCGGCGAACCACACGCCTCCCACTCCCCCGCCGGCAACCGGCGGCAGAGAACGAGCAGATCGTCAACAGCGATGCGCTGCCCACTCGGGTTGAAGACGAAACCCTCACCCGCGACACCCCAGCGCCCCCCCAACCCTTCCGATACCAGCGCCGCATCGAAAATCGAAATGGGCAAGCCGCTCTCGAGGCTCAACAAGTTGTTGACGTCCACCACGGGTAGCAGCCGGGGAAAGTCCCCCTGGCAGGCCGCCTGGAAGAGATACTCACTCGCTGGCTTCGCCCGCCCCGTCGGCCGATAGCGACCATGGCGCAGCATCTTGCGCACCTGCTGCTGGCGATCCGCGGGATAATGCCCCGCGCCACGGGCCGCAACCTCGGCCACCACCTCGGCGATGCGCACCGTCAGAGCCGCAGCCCCGCGCTCAGACCACACCTCACCAAGCCCCTCCCCCCACGCCACGACGAAACGCGCCGGCGCCGGCGCCGCCTCTAACCACGTCAAAGTACAGGTCATCTATGTCCACCTCCCCAAAGGTTGATAGAACCTCCGGCGCGCATCAAGTCTCGCGACACCCCATGGGTGTGAGACCGCATCTGTGTTAGCATCTCCGGCGCCGGCCACCCGCCTCGACGGGGAGGCGCCGCCACGACAAGGAACATCTTCATGCGCCCAAGGTCAACCCCACACATCTCCCTCTGCCTCCTGCTCAGCCTTTGCCTCGCCGCGTGCCAGGGACGCGAGGCAGAGCCACCCGCGCCTCCGGCGGCGACGCGCGCGGCGCCAACGGCGACGGCGCAAGCCTCGGGCGATGCGGCGGCCATCCAGCAAGTCTTCACCGACTTTCAACAAGCCGTCGCCACCAACGATGACCGCACCGCCCTCGCCCTGGTCGCCTCCACCACCATCCAAGCCTACGACGAGATCCGCCGCCTCGCCCTCTTGCCATCCATCGGCGGGCAGAGCAGCGCCACCAGCCTCGGCCAGCGACTCATGGCGGCCATGCTCCTCCACCACCTCGGCGAAGATCGTCTCCAAGCCATGGGGGCTCCGGAGATCTTTGCCTATGGCATCCGCCACGGCTGGATCGGCAAGGAAACCTTCGCTAGAGCGAGCCTCGGCGCCATCACCGTCGAAGGTGACACCGCCTGGGCACCCCTCATCATGCCCGGCAGCGACGAGACCGCTGCCTGGTCTTTCCGCCGCGAGGGCGAACAGTGGACCCTCGACCTGACCCTCTTGATGCGCTTGGCCGATCGCTCGATCCAGCAGGCCGCGCGCCAACGCGGCATGAGCAACGACGAAGCCTTTCTCCTCCTCCTTCAAGAGGCTCTCTTACCCCCAGGAACCGTCCCTTGGCCCCTCTTCGTCGCCGAAGACGCCTCATTCTCCGTGCTCCTCCCTGAGACCCCCCAGCGCATCGACCACAGCGATCACAGCGGTCACCTGGTCCACTACCTCGCCCACAGCCCCACGGCGGGCCACCTCTTGGTGGCCCGCAGCCAACTCGATTGGGAAAAAGCGGATGCCACCACGGTCATCGAAAACGCCACCCAAGGCCTGATCGTCGGCGCCGATGCCGATCTCTCGGACATCAGAGACCTTCAACGCGGCGATCGCTGGGTGCGCCAAATGACCATCACCCTCGCCGATGGCCGCCGCGGCATGGGGCGCTTCATCATCGACGGTGACAGCCTCTACCAGCTCCTCGCCATTGCGCCCTCGGCGCAGCTCAATCTAGCAAAAACGCAATGGGATTTCTTTTTCGCTTCTTTTGCCCTGCAGGGGACACCCCCACCTGCCACCGATTGACGCCTGGGCGCTCAGGGCCCAACCAACGGTTCGAGCTCGACCAAAATGGGCTCGTCAGGCTTCGCCCCGTCCAGCGCAATGGTCAGCGGCTCGAAGCCCCGGCGGCTCACCCGCACCGCGCCCTTCTTCGCGCTCGCAAAGACACGCACCGAGCACGGCGTCTTGGCACACACCCTGACATCGTCGCGCCACACGTCGGACTCTAGCGGAGCCGCAATGATCCGGAACAACACTGTCTCGCCGCTGCGACGGCCTTGAGCGGCAGCAAAGGTCGTCCCGCTCACCATCCCTGCCGCCACATCAGCCGGACCCAAAACCACCTTGGGTGGCGGCGCGCCAGTCTTGACACCACCGCCCTGCACCTTCTCCCCGCGCGACTTCGCGCTCTCTTCTGGGACCGACTTCAGCGATAAATGATAGAGAAAGAAGCCCACGCCGCCCAAAAGCAGCAGAAGCGCCAAAGAGAGCACCATGAGCAGACGCAGCCCTCGCTTCTTGTGCACCTGGCGCTGGTCGAAGACCTGACCTTGGCGTTGGTGTCGAGCCTTGACCATCACCTTCTCGTCCAACTCCAGCTTGTCCGAGCGGACCGCGGGCTTGATGCGTTCCGGTGCGCGCTCCGTGACTTTCACCCCCTTGCCGACACGCTCTCGAAGCGCCGCAGCGCGCTCACGCGCTCGCCCTGACGGCCCCGTCGTCGTCCCAGGCGCGGGCTTGCCCTGCCCCTCTTCCTCGACCAGGGCGTTCAACTGAGCCATGTAGTCGCCAGAGCGATTGGCGTCACGCAGAATATCGTCGGGATAGTCTGTCGTCGGTGCCTTCAACGGGTGCCGACTCTCCTCGACGATACCCGCAAAAATCTTGCCCCATTGCGGACTGGAGGTGCCGTAGCTCAGGGCGCGTTGGATATCGTCGTACATCTCCTTGGCGCTGCGAAATCGCCGCTCCGGATGCTTCTGCACCGCCCGCTCGATGATGGCACCCAGCTCCGTCCCGGCCAGCGCCTCTGGGATCTTGACGCTCTCATTGAGCTGCTTGCGCAGGATCTCTTGCGGTGAGTGCCCGTCGACAGCGCGCTCCCCCGTCGCCATCTCGATCATGATCAGACCAACCGCGTAGAGGTCCGTCCACGGACCAATATTCTTGCGTTTGATCTGCTCCGGGGCCATGTAGTGCGGGGTCCCCACGATCTGCTTACCACCATCCCCCTGCTGCTCATCCCAGGACAAGGTCGCGATACCGAAGTCCAACACCTTGGCCACATCCCCCCGCGCACCTTTGCTCGTGATCAACACGTTCTCGGGCTTGAGGTCACAATGCACGATCCCTTGGCTGTGGGCATCGACCAAGGCGTCGAGAATCTGCGCCGCAATGTCGGCGACCCGCACCAACGCAAAGCCGCGCTCCTCAAAGACCAGCTCGCCGAGCTCTTCGCCCTCGATGTACTCCATCACGATACACGGCGCGCCCGCCTGGGTACGATCGAAATCATAGAGCCGCACGATATTCTGGTGTTCCAGATTCTTGACCGCCTCCAGCTCATGCCGAAAGCGGTCGAAGATGTCACCCATCTGGGTATCCAAGACCTTGAGCGCCACCCGCCGCCCTACCTTGAGATCCTGAGCGACGTACACCGATGCAAACGCACCAGCACCAATGGGCTTCTCGACCTTGTACTTCTGCCCAACGACATCGCCTGCCTTTAAGCGCCCTGCTCCCATTACGTCACCAATTTCAGTAAGTTACCACGATGCACATTCAGTCTTCGGCCAGCATTCAGCAACCCCGCCAGACACGACTCAACAATCCTACCATTCTTATCTGAATTTCACGTCAGAAAAACTACGACAAACCTAAACGACCCAATCAGCCACGCGCCAATGAAGTGGCGCTGAGCGCAGCGCTCTGATGCCCATCACAGCGCAACGAGAGCCAAGTCCCAGCGCCGCTGCCCGCCAGCCTACAAGAGCCAGCGACCCTGTAACAAGCTTCTTGCTTAAAGAATCCCGTCCAGCACAATAAAAGGAACAATTTGCAACGATGGATTGCACCACAGCAGCGCAGTGAGTATCCTGCCTGCCGTTTCGCTGTGCATCCCTTACAGGGAAATCCCTGGCTGGAGTCCGAAATGAAGATATATCGCGGGAAAATAAAGCAGATCGCTGAAGAGATCACGCGCGACTTGATCAAGCAGGAAGCCATCGAAGTCGATGAGAGCGCCATCCCCGAGGTGCGCCTCGACATCGAGAGCGTCCTGCGCGCCTACGTCGACACGGATCAACGCCTGACCAACGAAGCCCGGGCGCTCCTCGAAGAGCGTCACCTCGACGCCTCCAACTTCTCCCGTCTCAAACGCGAGCTCGCAAAGCGCGAAGGTTTCGGGCTCGGCGAAGAAGCCATGGACTGGATCACGGATCAGCTCATCGAGGTCATCTTCCACACCGCCCACGTCGACGAAGTCTGGGTCGAAGACCATGACCTGCGCCGCTTCATGCGGCCCGTGCTCACCCGCTACTCCGCCCTCGAGTCCGAGGTCGACGAAGAAGTGCGCCGACGCATCAAAAACCTCAACGAAGGCTCCACCGCCTGGGACATCAAGTACCAACAGGTCCTGGAGGACGTCAAGCGCCGCCAAGGACTTGAGTGAATCAGCGCTCTTCGCGCAGGCGTATCTCCTGCACCGCCGCCTGCACCGCCCCGGGTGCCACGAAGGGCGAGACGGGGCGACCCCACAAGTAACCCTGCCCAAGGGTCACACCTAGATCCCGCACCACCGCTAGGTCGAGGCGGTCCTCGATGCCCTCGGCGATCATCTCCGCACCCAGGGCATCCACCGCCTTCACCAAACGCGAGAGAATCCGCGCCTGATCCTGCGACTGTGACACGCCATGAACACAAGCGCGGTCGATCTTCACCACGTCGGGCTCCAGCACCAACAACAGCTCGATGGCGCTGCGACCAAAGCCCACATCATCCAACGCCACCCGCACCCCCGCACGCCGCAACGCGTCGACGTGACCCTTGAGCGCCTGTGGGGCCCCAAAACACTGCTGCTCGTTGATCTCCAACGTAAAAGAGCCCGGCACGTGGGTAAAAAAGGCCACCAGTTGCTCCGGCGACACCGCCAGAATCGTCGACGGAAAAAGGTTGATGTGCGCCATCCCCTTGACCGTGGCCGCACTCGCCAAGCACGCCTGAAGACAGCGGAAATCCACTGAGGTCAACATGTTCTGCTCGGCAGACAAACGAAAAAAGTCCATGGGACTCTCAAAGGGCCCCAGCGGACCGCGGCACAAAATCTCCTGACCGACCTCCACCTCGTCGGCCAAACGCACGATGCGCTGATGCAAGGTCCGCAAGGTCCCCTGCCGCAGAAGCTGCTCCGCCCAGTTCGCCGGCTTCATCGCCGTCATCAACTGCGTCTCACACCCCCCAACTTGACCCAGCACCACCCGCTGCAGCCGATGACCCGAGGTCCTGTTCTTGCCCGCATCTTTGCTGTTGAGCAAGGCCTTGAACGCCTCCGACAAGATCTCGTCCAGCACCCAAACACCGTCACCCAGCTCGATGGCCCCCACCGAAACGGTGGTCTCAATCGGCGCGCCCGCATGCACCATGGGCGAGGCCGAAATGGCCAAGCGCAAGCGCTCGCCATACTCCGTCACCTCGGCCAGCTCCATCCCCTCCACCAAAACCAAAAACTCGTCGCCACCCACACGCGCCACGTGATCACAAGGGCGCACCGCGTTCGCAAGGCGCATCGCCACTTGCCGCAACACCAGGTCGCCCACGGCGATGCCAAAACGCTGGTTCACCCGCCGAAAATCATCGCAGTCCAACAACACCGCCGACCACGGCACAGAAGAAAATGAAAAGACCTCGACCTTGCGGCGTAAACCATCCAGGTTCCACAGCTTCGTCAGTGGATCGCGAAAACGCAGCGCGTCGATACGCCCCACCGCCGCTGACAGCTCCCGCTCCAAACGCCCCAGAGCCCCCTCGGAAGCCACCGGCACCGAACGCAGACGCCGCGCCACCGCAGCCAGCAACGCCCGCTGCCACGGCAAAGACACCTCGCCCCCACCCTCGGCCACCCCCACCAAAACCCCACCCTCTTGCGCGCCAAAAGGCACCGCAACGACGCCGCGACCAGGCGCCTCACTCTCCAGCGAAAAACCCACCGCGCGCCCCACCTTCAACGCCAATGCACCCGCCGCGTAAAGGCTGTCATGCCACTGCGCCCCCACCACCCCAGCGACCGAACCCAGGCACCACCCTTGCTCGCCCCAGCGCGCCGCCACCACCGCCGTAAAGCCCAACACCCCACGCACCCACGCGACCAGGTTCGCTTCCGAACCCACCTCGTCTCCACCCAAAAGACAACGCTCCGCGTCGACCAGCGACACCAAACCCAAAAGACGACCCGCGTCGTCATTGACCCGCGCCAAGGTCATGGACAGTCGCTCCGTCCGCGCCAGACACCCCCCCTCACAACGCACGAAGTCATCCCCAACCACCTCGCGCGCCATCACCTCCCGCAACAAACCGCGGGCACACTCACCCAAAAGCTCCACCAACGAACGACCCACGACCTCGGCCGTTGTCAAACCCAGACAACTCGCGTGCGCCGACGTCACCGCCCTACACACCCCATCAGGGGAATAAATCGCAAAGGCACCACTGGCCGGTAGCGCGTTTCCAAAATCCTCGGTGCTTCGGGGCATAGGCTTCAAACCAATGTCGCTGCAAAGGCGTGCGTCGCCGACCAGGTCATCCTGACCCAACCGATTTTGCAAAAATGACGGATTTTTCCACAAAACGCAATGTTCAACGCGCCTATTTCACCCACAGCGTCACCGCCGCCGTCCCCAGACGCTGGCCCGCTACCCCAATCCCCTCCACCGCCACCGTATAGCGGCCCGCAGGCAGCCTCTCCTGCCACGGCGCGTCGGGATCATCCGCCAGGGCGTAAGCCGACACCCCGTGCAGCTCCGCCACGGCCACCTCCGCCCCTGCCGCCACCTCCATCGCCAACGGCGCCATCGCGCGCCGCCCGCCAGGCCCCCCCGGAGAGTAGTAACGCAACCGCCACGCCCGCCCCTCAGCGTCGGTCACCACCCAGGTGAGATGCCGCGCTTCTGGAAATGCCATCTCCAGGCGTCGCGCCGTATCACTCGTGTTGCGCACCCACAAGGTCGCATTCAACAGACCACCTTCAGCGGCATCACGGGCCACCTCGGGACGCGCCAACGCAATGCGCACCTCCCACACTGCCACCGCCTCCTCCGCACCCACCACCGCCTCCTCCTCGGACACCGCCTGACCCACGGCCTCCGCCGCCCCGTGGGCACAAGCCACCAAAGCAAACAGGGTCATCACCATCGCCCACGCCGCGCCATCAAGACTGCTTCTCACGCCTCCCTCCTTGGCCGGTCTTGGGGATCCACCCACGCCGGCACCGCACGACCACGTCTAGGATGCGCAACTCCTTCAATCAGCGCCCTCCTCCTCGATGAGACCAAAGCGCGCGTTGACCTCCACCCATGGGAAGAGATGGCGATCCTTGGGGAAGGCGTAAATCGCACGCGCCACGTCCCGCGGCGTCGTGATGAAGGCCGTGTCGTGCAAGAGGGGCGACCAATGATGGCAAATCTGCGCCATGGAGCCCATGTCACAGCGCTCGAGCACCTCCGTGTTGGCGTTGCGCAGCCACACCGAGTGCCCCACCGCCGAGTCCAGCGTCACCTGGGTGTCATGCAAGGGCGTCCCCACCTGGCGCTGGAAGACATGGCTCAAAAATTCCAGCGCCTCCGGCAGCACGGCCTCCTCCACCACCCCGCGCACCGTCGCCGTCGGCACGTGGTCCAGGAACTGGCCATCCCGCGCCAAGGCCGTCACCCCTTCGTAGGACAGGGACTCCACGCTGCCCATGACATGGGTCACATAGGGTGAGTCGAGCACGCTGTTGATGGCCCGGGTCACCAATCGGATGAAGTTTGCTGAAGTAATACCCTGATAATGCTTTAAAAACGCCTCACCTTCCACCATGGCGCGCATGAACTTCTCCTGCCCACAAGAGCCGTGGGCCGAACCGTTCAACGCGCTAAAGAGAAAGTTCCGCGTCACCAGCCCGTCTAGCAAAGCCTGCTCATCCGGCGTCCCGGCCCGCAGAAGCGACTCGGCCATCAGCACATTCGCCGCCCCTTGGCTGTAACCAAGCAAGCCATAAGGACCCTCGACCCGGCGCACCGCCTCGATGATCTTCGCTGCGTTGTAAGTCAGCGGCTTGGCCGTCCCCGTGTCGGAACGTACCACCCCGACGCCATAAGTCTCGGCCAGACGCGCGAAGCTCGCCTCGAGCTCCCGCCCGCGCATGCCGTCCGTCACCACCCCCATGCCCGACACCACCGTAAAGCGCAGGCGCCGCGCAGGTGGATCCAGAAGAAGCCGCACCAAGGGATCCCTCAGCAGGGTCGTCACATCCTTGGGGTAGTAATAAAGCGCGCGAACGACGCCTTCCAACAACTCCTGTTCATTGCGAAATTTCTCCTCGCGCCCCAAACGGGTGTGTAGCCAATAGGGCACCTCGTCCACCCCCGCCTGGTAGTTCCTCACCACCGAGCGCACCACCAGCGCCTCGTGATTGCGCGACCAAAAGGCCCGGAACCAGTCCCGCTGGAAAGCATGGCGATCGACCCGCTGCAAACGCGCACACGCCGCAAAAGCCGCGCGATAGGCGCGCTCCGCCACGTCCAGAGGGCCGCTGGCCGGCTGGAAGCCGCAGGAGAGCCCCACCTGGTCGGCATAGGCCACGGCCTGCCGCGCTTCGTCCTCGATGCGCTGTGGCGCCGTAGCGACCCGCACCAGCACCAGGTGCCGAGCCTGTTGCAGATGCAACTTGCACGCTTGATAGGGACGGGCCTTCTCGATGATCTGCTCTGCCAGGTGCGCCAGGGCCTGATAATAGCTCTCCCGCGCCCGGCGCCCACCCGCCATGTAGTCGCTGCGCCGGGGAATCTCCACGTGCAACATCTCACTCAAGAAAGCGGCGCGGTCCGTGCTCTGGCGCAGGCAGTCCTGATCTTGGTTCAAAAAGGCCAGCAGGGCCGAAGTCAACACCCGTGGCGAGTCCATGCCCATCTCGCTGAACACCGCCAGGGTATAAGCCTCGCCGCGGGCAGCCATGAAGCGCACCAAAAGGTGGAGATTGATCTGCACCAGCCGGCTGTAGTGCGCCGCCGTCAACCCCGCCTGTAACAGCACCGCCACGTCCGCCGGTGCCAGGAGTCCATCGAAGTAGCCACTGCGCCCCGCCGCGCTGCGACCGCGCCGCGCCGCCTCGTCGGCGGCCAAGACATTGCCCAGATAGAAAGCGATGGCCACGGCCTGAAGCTGGTAGCCAATCCCCCCATAGCCTCGAGCAATCAGGGCCACCCGCTCCTTGAGCTCCACCAAGTAGGACAAGCGCGCGCGCTGCGCCGGCGTACAAGACACGGGCGCCGCGCGCAAAAACCACTGAATCTGCGCCAGAGAAAAGCCCGACGCCACCGCAACGATGCGCTCTAAGCGCCCCTTGCCCGCTTCGCGCCGCCCCCGCCCCACTTCATAGAGGTCCATGGCCGACGGCAAGGGCGCCACCACTTCCCGGAAAGCCTCGTCGTCCACCAGGGCCACCACCTCCTGGACGCGCGGCGGCGCCAGCACCATGGGACTCAAGACGTGGTCGAGCCAACGCAACAGGCGCTCGATCTCGAAGGCATGCCCGTGCTCGGGAAAGACCTCGCTCAGGATCGCCTCCACCTCGCGCCGGTCCAAGCCACGGGCTTCCGTCACCCCTTCGATGATCACCGCCAAACGCGGCGCCAAGGCGTCGCTTTCAACCAAGAGCAAGGACAACACCTGCGCCATCTTCTGCCGTGGAATCAGGTCGCCAGGTTGGTGGATCCCCTCGGCCTCCAACACGGCGCGCGCCCGCACCGCCACGTCGGCCAGGCGCCGCACCACCCGCTCTGCCTCGGGCGAAAAGACCCCGATCACCGGATAAACAAAGGAGAGCGCGTCCATATTGTCGAGCAATTCTCGCCACTTCTCCGGCTCACCCAGGGGGTTGACCAAGGCATTGAAGAAGCGCGCGTCGAAGAGTCCCTCCGCCTCGCCCGCGAAACGCAAACCACCGCTGGCGTCGATGCGCAGCTCCAAGACCCGCTGTGCCAACTCCCGGGTCACCAAGGCCACGGCGCGGCGGTCGACATAGATCAGTGGCACCTGACCTTGGCAGTCCCACCCCAAGGCCAGGACCGCGCCCCCCAGCCCCGAGGTCGACAGCTCCGCCTCCTCCACCTGCAAGCCCAAGAGGGTCCCCGCCGGCACCACGATGCGCCGCGGCCCCAAATTCAACTCCGCCGCCTGCAGGCTGAGCTCCAACAGCGAACCGTTCAGCCGCAGCAATAGGCCTCGCTGCCCCTCTTCCGTGACCTCGAGCCTAAGGTCCAGGTGCCCCCGCGTCTCAAAGACGCTGCCCAAGTGGGGCTCGTGAATACCCAGCTCGGGGAAATAGCCGATGTGGGTCGTCGCCCGCGCCACCACGTCGAAGTCGCTCTCACCACGCACGACCAGATCCTGCCCCCGCTGCCATTGACACCGCCCCGAGAGGGTGCCGTTCACCTGCTGGATCGCGATCTGGCTCGCCCCCGTGGTGATCACGCCGTGCGGCCGCGCCCGCACCTGCCCCTCGCAGGACAGACTCAAGGCCTCGGGATAGACCACCGCCTCGTCCGCCACGAAGGACAGCTCCAGCGACCCACCCAAGCGCAGATCGTAGGCCTCGAAATCGACGTTCGACTCCCCCTTGGCCAACGGATGAACATAAGACAAGCCCACCTGGGCACTCTCCAGAGTCGATCCCGGCCGCAGTTCGATGCGCGCGCGCAAGGCCGGCGCAGCGGGCGCCACCCCCGCGCGATGCGGCACCCTGAGCCGCAACGCTCGCTTGGCCGGCGCGTCGAGGAGGAAGCTCAGCATGGCCGCCGTGTCCGCCACGGCGCTCAGCTCGTAAAGCACCTTGTGCGCCTCCGTCTGGCTCCACACGCCATCGGCCTCCAAGCGCACCTCACCGCCTTCCTGCGAACCCGCCACCCGCGCAAACAAGCGGGCTGGCGCCTGGGCCGCCAAACGCAACCCCACCTCACCGCCATCGAAAACCCCCGTCTGCACCACCGTGTTGGGCATCTGCAAGGTCAGGTTGACCTCGCCGCTGACCTGCTTCCACAGATGAGAGAGGGCCTTGGCCAGAGGACTGCGCTGCAGCCTCTCCCCGAGGAACTTGCCCGACGCCAGAGGATCCAAGCCCAGCAAACCATCGACGTTGGCCTTGATGCTCGGCAGGATGAACTCCGTCAGGCGCAGCTCGGAGAAGGGAACGCGCAGGCGCCCCCCCAGCACCACCTCACCCGAAAAATGCAACTGCAGGTGCCAACCATCGGGGCGTTGCACCGGGCGGCCATGCACCGCGCTCAGGTGCACCCCATCCACCAGGGAATCCAAGGTGTCTTCGGCCCGCCGCAGGCTGCGCTTGAGCAAGGCCATCGGCAAAGTCAAGGCACCGGCGCTCGACTCCCGCTGCCGCATCAGATAGTGGACCTTCTCCTCCAGCGCCGCGACCCGGCCCAGGCTGCGCCAGCCCTTGACCTTGTCGCGCACCTTGCGCACGAAGCGGTCCTCGAAGACCTGCTGCACTTCATCCAGCGTCGAGAGGACGTTCTCCAAGACGATGGGCGGCGAGATCTCACAGCGCAGACGCGACAGCACCGGACCGCTGCCGCTCTCTGCCGTCGGCGCCTCGACCACCTGCAGCGAGAGACGCACCTGACAATCTTCGGCGATGCGCACCCGACCCGGCCGCTGGCCCACCAGCGGGATGGCGTGGCGCCCGCTCTGGAGCGTCACATTCAAGTCGCCCGCAAGAGACTTGACCACATGGGACGCCAACTTCTCGAAAGAGGCGTTCAACACATCGGGCAAACCGAGGGGTTGCATCCCAGCCTCGACACCATCGAACGCCAAGGGCGCACGCCGCAGGTGCAAACGTACCTGCGCGTTTTGGGCTTCTGGCAGCATCTTCTCTCCCTCGGTTTTTTAGAGTCGACTCATGACGCGCTGCACCCCGGGGTGCTCCGCACAGTGACGTAGGGACCCGGTCTGCGCCTGAACCAAGCGGCCGCGCACGGCGCGCCGCTGTACGAGCTCTGCGCGCGCCTCGTGGTTACCCGCCAACAACGACCGCTCGTAGACCTGCAGCGCCGTCCCGTGGCGCCGCTCCCAGCCCGCCAGCGCCAAGGCCAAGGCGTCACAGTCCGGGCCCGCCTTCTCTACCGTGTAGGCCAGCGATTCCTGCAATTGGAAGAAACGCTCCTCATCAGAGGCACAACCCACGGCGCCCAAGAGCGCCAACGCCACCACACCCAACAACCACCCGCGAAATCTCATCTTTGCCACCGCTTCATCGAGGCCCTCGGCCTCGGCCCCTCATCCCTGCAACGCCGCCGCCGCCGACACGCCCCTGGGCGCGCTACGGCCACCACAGCGCACTTCAAGATGCCTCAAAGCGACGCCCACCGCAATCACCCCGCGCCCTGCCGGCCCACCCAGGTGGCGGCCCCGCGCGCCCCCTCCCCGTTGACCCATCACCGACCCCAACCTAAGCTGCTCCCAGCGACGACAACTACCGATGAACAGGAGGCACCCATGGTCGACTTCTCCCTCTCTCCCGCCCAAGAAGCTCTGCGCGCCAAAGCCCGCGCCTTCGCCCTCCAAGAAGTCCTCCCCGTCGCCTGGGACTACGATCACCAAGACCAGATCCCCGTCGCCGTCCTCGACAAAGCCTTCGCCGCCGGTCTCATCAACACGGATCTCCCCGCCGCCTACGGTGGCCAAGGCCTCGGCCTCCTCGAGGCAGCCCTCATCGTCGAAGAGATGGCCGCCGCCTGCCCCGGCATCGCCACGGGCCTCTTCGACAACTCCCTCGGCGCCGAACCCCTGGCCCTCTCCACCAATGACGACGCCAAAGCGCGCTACCTGACCCAGGTCACCCAACACAACAAACGCGTCGCCTTCGCCACCTCCGAACCCATGATGGGCTCCGACGTCGCCGGCATGCGCTGTAAAGCCACCCCCGACGGCGACGGCTACCGCCTCAACGGCACCAAGTACTGGATCACCAACGGCGGCATCGCCGACTTCTACACCGTCTTCGCCACCACCGACCCCAAAGCCCGCCACAAGGGCATCTGCGCCTTCGTCATCGAGCGCGACTGGGAAGGCGTGCGCGTCGGCCAATCCATCCCCAAGCTCGGCCAGCGCTGCTCCAACACCGTCGGCCTCAAGCTCACCGATGTCCACGTCCCCAAAGCAAACATCCTCGCCGAGCCCGGCGCTGGCTTCGTCCTCGCCATGCAGACCTTCGCCCGCACCCGCCCCATCATCGGCGCCTTCGCCATCGGCGCCATGCGCTCCGCCCTGGACTACGCCCTGGACTACGCCAAGCGGCGCCGCGCCTTCGGCCAAGTCCTCGCCGAGCACCAAGCCATCCAGTTCAAAGTCGCCGAGATGTACCAAAAAATCGAAGCCAGCCGCCTCCTCGTCTGGCAGGCCGCCTGGCAGGCCGACCAAGGCCAAGACCCCACCGTCGCCGCCTCCATCGCCAAATTCTACGCCTCGGAGGTCGCCATCGAGGTCCTCAACGACGCCCTCCAGATCTTCGGCGGCTACGGCTACACCCGCCTCTACCCCATCGAAAAACTCCTGCGCGACGTCCGCCTCCTCTCCATCTACGAAGGCACCAGCGAAATCCAACGCATGGTCGTCGCCCGCCACCTCTTCACCGCTTACACCCCCATCATGCCCGCCCTCGACACCCTGCCCATGCTGGTACCACCCTCCCCAGGCGCGCGCGCCGGCAACGCCTGGCGTTGTAAAATCTGCGGCCACATCCACTACGGCGACACGAGCCCAGAAGAGTGCCCCGTCTGCTTCTTTCCCAGCGGCGCCTTCGTCCAAGTCGCCTGAGCGCGCCCTCAAGAGCGCTGTAAGCGACGCGCCTCCGGCAAGACCAAGACCAAAACCGTATAGATCTCCAGGCGCCCCAAAATCATCAGGAGGCTGAGCACCAGCTTCCCAAGAGCCGGCACCCCGGCAAAAGTCGTCGCGGGTCCCACCTCGGCAAAACCAGGACCGACATTGCCCAGGCAGGCCGCCGACGCCGACGCCGCCGTGGTCACGTCCAGGCCCAGGGCCGCCAGAACCAGCGTGGCCAGCAAGAAGATCAAGCCATAGAGCACGGCAAAACCCAAGACCCCGCGCAAAATGTCTTCGGGCGCCGTGCGATCGCCCACGCGGATCGCCGCCACCGCGTTGGGGTGGATCAGGCGCTCGAGCTCGCGCCAGGCATACTTGACCATCAGCAGCAAGCGCACCTGCTTGATCCCACCGCTGGTGGATCCCCCACAGGCCCCCGCGAAAAGAAGAAAAAATATCAGCGCCTTGGCGAAGGGTGGCCACAGATCGTAGTCATGCGTGGCGTAGCCCGTGGTGGTCACGATGGACACGATGTGAAAGGCCGCCGACCGCCCCGCTTCCCAGCCATTGGCCAAGGTATGGGGGAAAATGGTGCAGAACACCGCCGCCGTGAGGAGCACCAAGCCGCCCAGATAAAAACGCAGCTCTTGGTTGCGCAGAAAGCCAAAGTCGCGCAGCAGCATCCGGTAGTAGAGCGCGAAGTTGACCCCCGCCAGGACCATGAAGACGATGATCACCCACTCGGCGGCGGCGCTGTCCAGGCCGGCGACGCTGCTGTCATAGGTGGAGAAACCGCCCGTCGGCATGGTGGTCAGGGCGTGATTGATGGCGTCAAAGAAAGACAAACCACAGCACAGCAAGAGCACCATCTGCAACGAGGTCAAGGCGAGGTAGATGAGCCACAACAAGCGCGCCGTCTCGGCCACCCGTGGCACGATGCGCTCCGATGACATCGGGCCCGGTAGCTCGGCTTTGAACATGGTCAGGTTGCGGAAACCGAAGCGCGGCAAAATCGCCACGAAGAGGACGATGATGCCCATGCCGCCCAGCCACTGCGTCAGGCTGCGCCAGAAGAGGATGGCCCGCGGCTGGGATTCGATGTCCGTGATGAGGGTGGCGCCCGTGGTGGTGAAGCCCGAGACCGCCTCGAAGAAGGCGTCCTCGAAGGCCGGAAAAACCCCATGAAAAACGTAGGGCAAAGCCCCAAAGACGCCAGCAAAGAACCAGGTCAGGGCCACCAAGGTGAAGGACTGGGTCAGCGAGAGAGGCACCCGCCGGTAGGAGCGAAAGCCAACGCTAAAAATGCCACCGACCAACAGGGTCAGGACGATCGCGGCGAGAAAAGCTTGGCCGACCGCCCCGCCGTCTTGAAAGGACCAGAGGGCGGCCAAGGCCATGGTCCCTGCCAAGAAAACCAAGATCAAACCCAGAAGATAGAAGACGCGAAAGGTGTTCATGGGGCGCGCGGGGTTGACGGCAAAGCTCAGGAGGAACGCGGCAGGCGCAACCAGGAGAACTTCGCGTGGCCGGTCTTGTCACCGTTGCCATTCTGGGCGAAGAAACGTCCCAGTTGGCCACCGATTTCGGGCAAACAAAAGATGATGAGGTGGTCGTCCTCCATGAGCACCGTGTCGCCGCGCGGCACCAGCACCTCATTGTTGCGAACGATGGATCCGATGAGCATCCCCTTGGGGAAGTGCGCCTTGGCGATCTTCTTCCCCAGCACCTTGGCGCCAGCGTGCAAGACCAGCTCCATCACCTCGGCCTTCTCGTCTTTCAATATCGACAAGGAGACGATGTCTTCGGCCCGGGTGTAGCGCAGAATCTGCGAAGCCGCGACCAAACGCGGGTTGATCACCGAGTGGATCCCCAAGGCGTGATAAATCACCACGTACTGCGGGTCCATGACCTCAGCGATGATCTTCTTGATGCCCAAATGCCGCGCCAATACGGCCAGCAAAATGTTGGTGCGATCGTCACCCGTGATGGCGACCATGGCGTCGGCCTTGTTCATCTCCTCTTCGTAGAAAAAGGCCAGATCCGTGGCGTCTCCCTTCAAGACCAGGGTGCGCGAGAGCTTGGCGCTGAGCTCCTCGCAGCGGCCAGCGCACGTGTCCGTGAGGGAAACGTTGAAATTCCTTGAACTTCCCTCCAGACGCTGGGCCAAGAGCAGGCCGATCATGGTGCCCCCCTGGATGACCACGCGCCGCAGCCGCCCTTGCTCGGGGTACAAGAGGCCGCTGGCCTCCTTGAGCACCTGCGCGCTGCCCACCAGGTAGATCTTGTCCCCGGGATGGATGACGTCGTCGCCACCAGGGATGAGGAAGCTCTCGTCTGGGCGCGTGATCCCCACCACGATGCAGCCCGCGGGGAAGGGCACCTTGTGCAAGGGTTTGCCCGTGATCTCCGTCTCGGCATCCAACTTGATACCGAGCATCATCACTTGGCCGCGGTGGAAATACTCGATCTCGCTCGCCTCGGGAAAGTGCAG
Organism: uncultured Myxococcales bacterium; assembly: GCA_964454015.1. Lineage (GTDB taxonomy): Bacteria > Myxococcota_A > Bradymonadia > UBA4248 > UBA4248 > CAYVQF01. The sequence goes on along the minus strand of CAYVQF010000031.1, from coordinate 18,616 downwards.
GATCTGGGAGATCTCTTGCGCCGCAGCCTTCTCGGGGTTGATGACCAGATCCACCCCCATCTCTTCCCGCGTCAGCATCACGCTGGCGAAATAGTCGTCGTCCCGCACCCGCGCCACCGTGTAAGGCACCCCGTAGCGCTTGGCCAGCATGGCGACGATGATGTTCACCTCGTCCACCTCGGTCACGGCGATGACCATCTTGGCCTGCTTGATCCGAGCCCGCTCCAACACCACCGCTTTGGCGCCGTTGTCCTCGATGACCATCACATCGAGGGATTCGCTGAAACGCCGCGCCACCTCGGGGTTCCTCTCGATGACCACCACATCTTGATCTTTGTCGGAGAGGTTGCGCGCCAGCTCATAGCCCACCCCGCCGCCACCTACGATGATGATATACACGACCTGGCATCCCTCTCGAAGGCCCGAGCGCAACCGCCACGGGCGATCACCACAGAAATGGCAACAGAATGGGCCGGCCCCTGGGCCAGGTCGCGCCCCCCAACTCAGGTAAAAGCGCTGGTCCTTATGACGAAGCCAGTCACGGGACACCGCACGCGCGGCGTCCTCACGCGGCGCGATCCTAGCGATTCCGCATCTGCTGTCAATCCTTTTGTCGCCCTCTGCCCCCCAAGCGCTGGCTCTCCGCGCCCCCCCCCTTGCAAAGCCCCGCCGCAGTGGCGATACCTTGCACGTTGCGCGAGAGCTTTTGCTGGCCCCTGTTGCCTACCCAACCCTTGCCCTATGCGGAGACGGACCATGCCCCGTGCCCTCCCCACAGCCATCCTTTTCACCGCCCTTGGCCTCTGCCTCAGCGCGTGCTTCACCCCCACCGCCGTCGCCGTGCCCCCCGAGAGCAGCGCCCCTCTCGTCGATCTGTTGTGCCAGCAGCAGCAACCTTGCCAAATCCAACGCATCCATGACGCCGGCCGTGACCCCCAGGGCCACGCCCTCCAAGTGGTCGAGGTGGGCCTCCACGGCCAAGCCGACGGCGGCTACGCGCGCCCCCTCTGGGACGAGGATCACCCAGATCAGGCCGAGTGCTACACCAACGTCTATTGGCGCGTCACCCACAGCGATCCGCCGCAGGCGACCCGCATCCTGGAGCTGTGCAACGACGGCTATGGCGCCTCGGGCATCGGCGAAGACTTTCTCGAGGTCAGCCCCAACCGCCTGCGGCACACCCAGGTCGGCGGCTCGGCCCACCGCTGGGTCAATGTCACCGAGTGGGAGCTCGCGCCGCTGCGCGTCGTCGCCTTCAGCACCAGCGCCTACACCACGTGGAACCCCGACGCCAGCACGGACCTCGCCTGGTCCTGGGAGAGCTTCGCTGGCTTCGGCAGTCGCAACCTGCCCCCGTGCCTGGAAGGCGGACAGCCTGCCGATGGCCCGATCCACAGCTTCCGCCACAGCCTCATCCCCCAGCTCCCTGCCCTCCCCGGCGGCGCAGACTGGCGCCAAGTCGCCTTGGGCCGCTGCGCCGCTCACGTCGACAGCAGCGGCAACAGCGGCTTCGTCACCCACGGCAGCCCGGGCGCCGCCGATGACGCCACCCTCAGCGTGCTCCGCGTCGGCCCGCGCACCCTCCTGGCCGAGATCAGCGACGACCACATCAGCCGAGGCGCTGCCAAGTGGCTCCACGACGACCACCTCGAGTTGTGGCTAGCGCCCAAAGACGCCATGCTCTACGCCGACTGCTTCCCCCCCAAAGCCACGGGCCTCTATCAGTGGGGCATCATGCTCGACGGCCAAGTCCACACCGCTCACGGGAAAGCGCCCTTCACGCCGACCGTAGAGGTGCACCAGATCGATGCCCAACGCTACCGCCTGCGCATCGAGGTGCCGAGCGACTTCGACGCCCTCAGCCTGGTCTACAGTGACAGCGACGACGGGCAGCGCCAGAAACGCCTCATCGCCACCTCTGCCGTAGACTTCGGCGAGGCTTACTCGCTCGGCACTGTTTTTTCGATCACCGACGACAGCCCGGTAAGCTGTGCGGTCGTCGACGGCGCCTTGGTGCCCACCTGGCGCTGAGCCACCGCCCCCCTCGTCGCCCAATCCCCTCCCCTGTATAGCCCAGCCGAGGGGGCGAACTACGGGCTCAGGGCCGGGCCCTCGGCGTGGGCCGCAGAGGGGGGGGCGCCCAATGAAGCGTCGCCCGCTGCCACATTCTGGGGTGGCACATGGGTCGCTCAGGCCGTGGGATCGATCACCTGGCCAAAGAAGAGGACCGCGCCGCTCTCGCTGTCGTGGATCATGAAGAAGAACGGCCGCTCCGCCACGAAAACCGCTTCGGGCTCGGGGATGCCACGCCCGTCCATGACCACGGCCGTCGCCGCAGCGGCCTCGACGCCGCCTTCGTCCACGGCGATGAAGGTCTTGTGGAAGGCGTTGGAGATGAAGAGCGGCGGCGCCACGAGCATGGCGCTGAAATCGGCCAAGTCGGAGAAGGGCACGGTCATGCCCAGGGCTTCCAAGGCGCTCTTGAGGCTGAAGCTGGTCTCGAAGGTGAACTTGGGCACGGACAGCATCACCTCACGCGTGGTCAAGGCGCCGAGAACGCTCGCGATCTGCTCGGCCGTGAGGGCCGCGGCAAAGGCGAGGAAATCTTCCGTGGGCATGAGGAAGACCATCTGGAGCTGGCCACCGCGCAGGGGCTTGGCCATGGCTTGCCAGCCCGGGCCTTCGGCGTAGCCGACGAAGTGAAGGGCGTTCATGAAGTCCGCCGTGACCGTGCTGCCGTCGAGGCGAACGAAGGGCGCTGGCCCCGTGCCCTCGGGATCGAAGAGCTCCTTCCAGGGCGCCTTCAAGAACAGCGTGTTGGTCAGCACCGCCTCGGTGTCGGTGGTGATGGAACCTTCGGGCAGCAAGTTCTGGATGCGCTGCCGGGTCTCCTGGGCGACTTGGGTGTTGATGCGCTGCCGCGCCGCGTCGGGGTCGACCTTGAAATCGATGGGGGCAATGCCGGCGCCGTAGTTCACGGCGATGACATCGAGGTAGGCCGGGAGCCAGGCTCTCCCCTCCTGGCCCCAGAAGGTGTTGACCATCATCAGCTCGACGGCCCCTTGCTCGCCAGCCGCCGGCAGGTTGCGCGCGGCGAGGGCCAAATCGAGGGCGTTCATGGCGCTGTGAAAGGCCGTCGGGTCAGCGCCAAAGCGCAGCACCTGGGCCATCTCCGTCGCCGTATCGCCCACGGCACCGGCGTAGGCCAGGGCAAAGGCCAAGCGAATGCTCAACGACGAGACGAGGAAGTTGTCCTCCGTCGTGCCCAGGACCCGATAGAGATCGAGATCCACCGCATAGCCGTCGCGTGCCACGGCGGCCACATCCGCCGGCACCGCGGCCGGCGTGAGGTTGCGGGTCAGTTCGGACCGCACCATCGGGGGATCCGTCGACTCGGGGGGCGACGTCTCCTCAGCACAAGCCGCGACAGACGCGAACACCAGGGTAAAGAGCACGACACCACGCCACATCATTGACAAGCTCTGCATGGTTACCTCCTCGGTCCGGGCCCAAGCCCGGCGTTGTTTGCCTCACTCGGCGCTGGGATCCATCACCCGGCCAAAGAAGAGAAAGACGCCCGTATCTTTGTCGCGGATGGCAAAAAAGAAGGGGCGGTTGGCCACGAAATCGACATCGGGCGGCACCGCCGAGGTCTCGCGCATGACGATGCCCGTCGCCGCCGCCGCCTCGACCCCGTCCTCATCGATGGCCACGAAGGTCTTGTGGTAGACCTCGTCGATGAGCAGCGACGGCGAGAGAATCATCCCGGTGAAGTCCGCCCCGGCGCCAAAGGGCGCCACCATCCCCAACGCCTGCAGCGCCGCGCCCAGACGGAAAGAAGCGTCGAAGTTGAACTTCGGCAGCCGCATGTTGACCCCACGCGGGGCGATGGCCGCCACGATGCCTTCGAGGACGTCCACGTCCAAGCTCGCGTCGAAGGCCTCGAAGTCTCCCGCGCCAGGGAGGATGAAGAGCATGCTCAGCTTGCCACCCCGCAGGTCCTTCTCCATGGCCTGCCAGCCCGCGCCCTCGGCGTAGCCCACCCCCTCCAGGGTGCTCATGAAGGGCACCTCCACGGTCGAAGCGTCGTTTCGGGTAAAGGTGCCCGGCTGGGTGGCCCCCTTCGAAAAGGGCTTGTTCCATGGCGCCTTGAGATAGAGGGCGTTGGTCAACACCGCCGCCGTATCGCCACCGACGCTACCTTCGGGCAAGAGGTCCTTGATGCGGTCCCGGGTCTGAATCTCGACCCAGCGGTTGATGTGCTGTCGCGCCGCCTCGGGCGCAGCATGAAAATCCACCGCCTCGATCCCAGCCCCATAGTTCGTCGCGATGACATCCAGATAATCCGTCAGCCACGGGTAGTCGCGCTGCCCCCAGAAAGCGTTCGCCACATGCAGCTCCACCGCCGCATATTCGCCAGCAGCGGGCATGTTCCGCGACGCCAACGCCAGATCGATGGCGTTCATCCCGGCGTGGAAGACCGCCGTGTCGTCGCCAAAATACAAAGTCTGGGCGATCTGCGCCGCCGTCTCCCCCTTGGCCCCAGGCAGCACCAGCGCAAAGGCCTGCTGCACGCTGTAAGCCGACACGGTGCTGTTCTTGCCCGCCTCGGCCGTCTGCTGATAGAGGTCCAGGCTCAACGCCAAGTTGCCCCGCGCCAAGGCCGCCAGATCTACTGGATCCACCTCCGGAGAGAGGTCGCGCGCCAAGGTCGAGCGAATGGTCTCGTGGGCAAAGTCCGCAGGCCCATCGCCATCTTCCGTACAAGCGCTCAGCGCCAACACCGCCACCAAGCACCCCAACCACCAGCTTTGTCTAGTCATGACACCTCCGATTCGTGCGAAGAGACACGCGACCCAATCAACCGCGCCAACGGAGCACCGGCATTGGGCAAGATCGGTGCCAAAGCCCAGGGTGCGCGTCTCATTTGCCATCATTGCAAGCGCTTCGCCCACACGACGTGACGCACCAACGATGGAATAGGTGGCCCCAGGGCCTCGCGCCCCCTCAGATTTCTGACGGCCCCTGCCGTAGGCCAAGACCGCCTGTCGCGATCAAAGCCGCAAACAGGTCGGCCCCAACCTGGCCCGAAGCCGCTCGAAGGGGTGAGCCAGACTTGCGCCGCCTCGACGCGATCCATCGCCGACTCGCGAACGTATGGAGAGAGAAAGCGCTCCGACGCCACGCGACGGCGCCCACCGATTTGATTTGTTTATTCTAAATTCTTTATGTAAAAAAGAGACCCTTTACCGAGGCCGCAGGTCTCGAGATAGCCATGCGTGAGGAAGCCATGAACGGTATCATCCAGCCCTTTTTCGACGAAGACACCAACACCATCACCTACGTCGTGCGCGATCCCAACAGCCGCCAATGCGCCATCATCGACAGCGTCTTGGATTTCGACTACGCCTCGGGCCGCACGGACACCCGCTCGGCCGACGCCGTCATCGACTGGGTCAAAGCCGAAAAGCTCGAGGTCGCCTGGATCCTCGAGACCCATGTCCACGCGGACCACCTGAGCGCGGCGCCTTATATTCAGGAACGCCTTGGGGGCAAGATCGGCATTGGCGATAGGATCACCGTGGTCCAGGAGACCTTCGGCAAGATCTTCAACGAAGGCACCCGTTTTCAGCGCGATGGCTCCCAGTTCGACAAGCTCTTCGTCGAAGGCGACACCTTCGCCATCGGTGAACTTCAAGGGCGCGCCCTGCACACCCCTGGGCACACGCCCGCTTGCATGACCTACGTCATCGGCAACGCGGCCTTCGTCGGCGACACCCTCTTCATGCCCGACTACGGCACGGCGCGCTGCGACTTTCCCGGTGGCTCGGCGGACACCATGTTCGACAGCGTGCAGAAAATCCTCGCCCTACCTGACGACACCCGCATTTTCGTCGGCCATGACTACAAGGCCCCCGGCCGCGACGACTACGCTTGGGAGTCCACCGTCGGCGAGCAAAAGGCCATGAACATCCACGTCGGCGCCGGCAAGAGCCGGGAGGACTTCGTCTCCATGCGCGAGGCCCGCGACGCCACCCTGGCCATGCCGCGGCTCATCATCCCCTCGCTGCAGGTCAACATGCGCGCTGGACAGATGCCCGAGCCCGACGAAACGGGCAAGACCTTCCTCAAGATCCCGATCAACGGCATTTAGCCGGGGCAGTGGGCCAAACGCTCTAACTTCTCACGGGTCTAGGGTGCACCTGCGCCGTTGGCCCCCCTATAGGATGGATGGACGACGACCATGATTGAAACGGATTGGCTCTGGGGCCTCGGTGGTGGCCTCATGATTGGCATGGCAGCGGTGCTCTTTCTCTTGGTCAACGGCCGCATCATGGGCGCCAGTGGCCTCCTGGGCGGCCTCGTGGATCGCTCGGGTTGGGACAACCGATGGGAGCGGGTCGCCTTCTTGGTGGGCTTGGTGGCCGTACCCGGACTCATCGTGGCGTTCACCTCCGGCTCGCCGTCGACGCATCTCATCTCGAACCTCTTTGCCGTCGCCGCGGCGGGGCTCTTGGTCGGCATCGGCACCCGCCTGGCCAACGGCTGCACCTCGGGTCACGGGGTCTGTGGCATCTCGCGCTTCTCCATGCGCAGTATCGTGGCCACGATCATTTACCTCGTCGCTGGCGGCATCGCCGTGCAGCTCTTCAAGCACGGACTGGGGGTGATGTAATGAAACGCCATCTCTTCGCATTCTTGGCCGGTGGACTCTTTGGCACGGGCCTCTATCTCTCGGGCATGACCAACACCCAGAAGGTCATCGGTTGGCTCGATTTCTTTGGCGACTGGGATCCCACCCTCGCCTTTGTCCTCACGGGCGCCATCATCCCCATGGCCGTCGCCTGGTCAATGACCAAGGCGCGTCCGGTCTCGCTCCTGGGCACCCCCCTTCCCTCCAAGCCGGCCACACGCATCGACCCCAACCTCGCCGTGGGCTCGGTCCTCTTTGGCGCCGGCTGGGGACTCGCCGGCTTGTGCCCAGGGCCGGCCATGGCCTCCGTGACCTGGGGCGGCACCGGCGGCGCCCTCTTCCTCCTGTCTATGATCGTGGGCATCGTGATCGCCCCGCCCATCCGCAAAGCCTTGGCGGCGCGCGCGCCGCAGTGAGGAGCTCGCCATGGAATTCCGCCACTTGACCCCAAGCTACGCCGTCAGCCCTCAGCTCACCCCCGAGGACATCCCGCACATGCGCGCGGCCGGCTTCACCGTACTCATCAACAACCGCCCCGACGCGGAGGTGCCGGCGGCGATGCAAGGCGAGGCCATGCGGGCCGCCTGTGTGGCCCATGGCGTCACCTATGTTGAAAACCCCGTGGTCGGTGGGGCCATCACCATGCGCAACGTCCGCGACCAAGGCGAGGCCATCGCCACCGCCACTGGCCCCATCCTGGCCTATTGCGCTTCGGGCAACCGCTCGGCCATCACCTGGGCCTTGAGTCAAGCGGGCACCCGCGCGACGGAAGAGCTCATCACCGTGCCCGCGCGCTTTGGCTACCAGCTCGAGCCCTATAGACCCCAACTCGAGGCCCTGGCCCGAACCCGTCCTCACCTCTAGGCTCGGCCCCAGCGCGGTCGCCACCATGCTCAAACGCATCTTTCCCATCCTCGCCTGGGGCGTCCAGCTCAACCGGGCCACCCTTGGCAAAGACCTCATGGCCGCCTTGGTGGTCGCGGTGATGCTCATTCCGCAGGCGATGGCCTACGCCATGTTGGCCGGTCTTCCACCACAAGCGGGCCTCTACGCCTCACTCGTCCCCCTCCTGCTCTACGGCGTCTTCGGCACCTCCCGTACCCTCGCCGTTGGCCCCGTGGCCGTGGTCTCCCTGATGACGGCCGTCGCCATCAGCGAGGTGAGCCCACCTGGCAGCGCCGACTATCACTTGGCAGCGCTGACCTTGGCGCTGCTGTCAGGGGCCTTCATGGTGCTGATGGGGCTTTTGCGCCTGGGCTTCCTCACCCAGCTCTTGAGTCACCCCGTGATCTCTGCCTTTATCAGCGCCGCGGCCATCCTCATTGCCGGCAGCCAGGTGCGGCATCTCTTGGGCATCACCACCACCGGCAAGACCCTCCCCGAGCTCTTGCCTTCCGTCGCCGCCAACCTCTCCTCCACCAACGTCGTCACCCTGGCCTTGGCCAGCGCCGTGCTGGTTTTTCTGTTGTGGTCGCGGCGCGGCTTGGCGACGGCCTTGCGGCGCCTGGGCCTCGCGGCCGACTTGGCCACCCTCCTCGGCAGAAGCGCGCTCCTGGTGGCAGTGCTCCTCTCTACCCTGGCCGTGTGGGCCCTGGACTTGCCCAGTCACGGCGTGAGCGTGGTCGGCGCGATCCCCCGCGGGCTACCGTCCCTATCCCGGCCCGAATTCTCGTGGGAGATGCTCCAAGCGCTGGCCCTGCCCGCGACCATGATCGCCCTCATCGGCTTCGTCGAGTCCATCTCCATTGCCAAGACCTTAGCGGCCAAGCGCCGCCAGCACCTCGACCCCGACCGGGAGCTCATCGCCCTGGGGGCGGCCAACTTCGGGGCCGCCTTCACCGGGGCCATGCCCGTCACGGGCGGCCTGTCCCGTTCCATGGTCAACTTCGACGCCGGCGCGCAGACGCCCGCGGCGGGCCTTTTGACGGCCCTCACCGTCGCCCTGGTGCTCCTCTTTCTGACCCCGCTGCTCTACTTCCTGCCCCAGGCGACTTTGGCGGCCATCATCATCGTCGCCGTGCTCGCCCTGCTCGACCTCGAGACGCTCCGCCACACCTGGCGTCTCTCCAAGGCCGACGGCGCCGCCATGGTGACCACCTTCGGCGTGACCCTCACCCTGGGGGTCGCGGCGGGTCTCCTCGCCGGGGTGGGGCTCTCGGTCTTGCTGCACCTCTTCTTCACCACCCGCCCGCACATCGCGCGCCTGGGTCAGGTCGCCGGCACAGCCCACTACCGCAACGTGGACCGACATGCGCTGGTGACGGCCCCCCATGTGCTGGCCTTGCGCGTCGACGAGAGCTTGTATTTCCCCAACGTGGCCATTCTCGAGCGCCGGATCGGCGAAGACGTCGCCGCGCAACCCGAGCTCACCGACGTGGTCCTGGTATGCGCCGCCATCAACACCGTCGACGCTTCGGCCGTGGAGAGCCTCATGGCCATCAACCAGCGCCTCGCCTCCAGCGGGCTGCGCTTTCACCTCGCTGAGGTCAAAGGCCCGGTCATGGATCGCCTGCAGCGCTCGCCTCTCTTGCAGGCCCTGAGCGGGCAAGTCTTCCTCTGTCACCACGACGCCATGCAGGCCCTAGCCCCGGAGATCACGGCCACAGCCGACACCAGCCCTCGTTGCGCGCACCTGCAGCGGACAGGCACGGCCCCCCAGGGCTAGCCGCGCTGAGGGGGGCCACTGCGGTGCGTCACGCCTTTGGCCCGTGGCTCACGAAGACAAAGCGGTGCAGGGCCCAAGTGAGGGCGAAGATCGCCAAGCCCATCAGGGGGTAGAAGCTTTTTAGCGTCCAGCCGTCGGAGCCGGCCACGGCGCGATAGAGTCCTGCGCCGATGACCACGGCGCTGACCAGCAGGTAAAAGAGGGGCAACCAGGGGTAGAGGGTCGCCTGATAGGGGGCCTCTCGCCCATCGCGCCGGCGGATGACGAAGAGGGCGATCATGGTCAAGGCCCCCATGAGGAGCATGGCCACGCTGGTCAGCTCCAGGAGCAGCTCGAAGGTCCCCGTGAGCACCAGCGCGAGGGCCACGGCGGCCTGCAGGGCCAGGGTGCGGTGCGGCGTGGCAAAGCGAGGATGGAGGCGGCCCACGGAGGCGCTCAGGGCCCCGGCGCGGGCCATGGCCCAGCCGACCCGACCGCCGGCCAGGATGGTCGCGTTGAGGGAGCCCAAAAGGGCGAGGGCGATGATGAGGGTCACCCCGTAGGCGACCCACCCGCCGCCCAAAGCCTGGGCCGTGGCGGTCCCGGCCTCGAAGGCCTGCGGCAGCCCGTCGATCCCCAAGACGAAGAGAAAGGCGCCGGCCATGATCAAGTAGAGGAGGGTGATGATCACCGTGCCGCCCAAGAGGGAACGCGGCACGGTGCGGCCGGGATCCTTGAGCTCGCCGCCCACATAAGCGATGGCGTTCCAGCCGGCGTAGGCGAAGTAAATCGCCAGAATGGCCCGGCCAAAGCCAATGACGGGCTCGCTGAGCTCGGCGGCCGCAGCGGGCGGCGGCGCTCCCTCGGCCAAGAAGAAGATCAACACCGCCGCCAAGCCAAAGAGCAGCACGGGCACCACCGTCAGCAGGACCTGGGTCCCCGCCGACAGGCGCGTGCCGAGGACGTTGAGCCCGGTGAGCACCAAGATCAACAGCACCCCAATGGCGCGGGCCCAGGTGACCTCGATCACCCCAAAGGAGAGCAGCACCTGCCCCGGATCGAAGCTCACGGCGGGTCCCAAGAGCACGGGGAGCTGATACTGGGCCAGGGGCACGGCCATGGTGGCCACCGAACCGGTAAAAACCCCGATGAAGAGCACCCAGCCGGCGGCAAAAGACACGGAGGGCCCAAAGGCCTCCCGCAGAAAGACATAATCCCCACCAGCGCGGGGAAAGCGCGTCCCCAGCTCAGCGTAGGCCACGGCGCCGGAGAAGGCGATGAGGCCGCCCACCACCCACACCGCCAGATAGCCCAGCGCCGACGGCAGGTGGCTCGCCACCTGGGAAGGCGTCAGAAAAATCCCGATACCCAGCATCGACCCCACCACGATGGCCAAGGCCCCCATGGTGCCGATCACCCGCGGTTGGCCCGCCTGGCCTGAGTGCTCTTCTGCTTCCATCTCTCTCTCTGCGCTGCGCGTGGGTCGACGAACGCGGCCATCCGGCCGCAAGCAGCCGCCCTGTTGGCGCGGCTGACGTAGGCATGGTCCTTCTGTATCATAGGCGAGTTGTCCTTGGGTAGCGCCGGCCCTCGGCACGCGTCTCCTGCGGGGCACATGCTGCTGATGGCTTGTTCGCTTTCTCGCCGCGCTGGCGCACCCAAGCCCGCGGACCTGCCTGGCTCCTCCTGGCTCCCTCCTGTCGCGACAACTTTCCCCAGAGGTCAAAACATGGACTCTCCTGCGCGCGTTGGCTCCTCCCTGGCGGCTCTCATCGTCCTGGCCCACCTAGCCCTTGGCGCCGGAGCGGCCTGGGCCCAAGACCCGCTCCCCGAGTCCTACTGCAAGGCCCTGGAGGTGGCCTTCCAGAGCCGGCTCGCTGCGGCCACCTATGCCTGCACCCAAGACAGCGACTGCAGCAACCGACCCGGCGGCATCGAAGGCACGGGCTGCGGCTCCGTGGTCGACAAGACCACCGCCCAGGACCTCTTTGCCATCTACACGGTCATTCAGCGTGACTGCGGCCTGGCCTTCTTGTGCGCACCGGAGATTTCCATCCCCGTCTGTGTAGGCGGGCGCTGCCAACAACGACTCAGCCCCCCGGAGAGCCAAATCACCCCTCCGATAGAGGGCGATCGCTTGCCTCCTCACGCCGTCATCGACCTCCCGAATGATCGCTACCTGCTCGAAGTCTATGTCCACTTCGATCACGCGCCCAGCGATGCCAAGGCCGCCGCCCTGCGCGAGGCCGCACTCGCCCAGGTCAACGACCTCGTCCCCTGCTTCGCCAACGAGAAAGACGCCAAGATGGCCTGCTTGGAGCTCACCCCAGCCGGCCGAGGCAAAATCGACGTGGACGTATCCTGCATCCCCATGAGGAACAACCGCCCGGAGCACCCAGACTTCGTCGCTTGCATCAATGAGGCTGTGGCCCAATGGCGCATCGACGGCCTGCGCAAGCGCGACGGCCTCTCGGTCTATCTGAACCGGGTCGATCAGCGCCCGCAACCGAAGCCGTGAACGCCGCCCCGGCCTGCAGTGAAAACGACGCAGCGTGAGACCCAGCGGACCTTCTCTGCAATCTCCCAACTTTCTTCTTGAAACCCCTGGCCCTTGGGCGGAGAATCCCCGGGCCATCGACCCCTCTTCGAGAGGAGTCTCGCGTGGAGGTTTTTTGCCATGAAGTCCCTGTCCCTGTGTCTCTGCCTCTTTGCTCTACTCCTCGCAAACGCCTGCGACGACGAGAAACCCAACACCGCGCCAGACGTCCTCGATGTGAGCGATTCCGGCCCGGAGATCCCCACCCCGACCCCTGACGCGGTCGACACGGACACGCCATCGCCAGAAGATCTGAGCGACACCACCGACACGGTCGACCTCGCCGAGGATCTCCCGCAGGACGTCGATCTCAGCGACACCGGCGAGGACACTGTCGATCCTCTCGACGCATCCGATCTCAGCGACACCGCGCCTGAGCTCCCCGAAACGGACCTCGTCGCGGACACCGTGGCGGACGTCGGCCCCATCCTCAATTGCGCCGAGATCAACGCCACCTCTTGCTTGGCCAACCCCAACTGCCCCAGCCAGCTTCGCTGCGAGTCCATGAGCGACTTTCGCGAGGTGCGCTGCTGCGTCCCCGGAGCGCGGGGCACGGCTGAGGCCGGCGCCACCTGCATCGACGACGAAGACTGCGCCTTCGGCCGCTGCATCACCCGCGACGACGGCGCCTCCTTCTGCTCTGGGCCCTGTGGCGGCGACATCGACTGCCCCGCCTATATGTTCTGTAGCGATCTCTTCGCCTGGTGCGTCCCCAAAGACGCCGACTGGCAACCCCAGTTCTGCTACGAGATCTCCTCGACCCAGTGCTACTACAACGACAATTGCAGCGACGACCAACGCTGCGAAGACGTCTCCACCAGCGGTGAGCCACTGCTCTGCTGTCGCCCAGGGCCTCGAGGCACCAAGACGGTGGGAGAGAGCTGCGCCTCTGGCAATGAGTGCGCCTTTGGCCGCTGCCTCGATGGCCTGTGCAGCGCCGAGTGCGACTACGGCGACGACCCCTGCCCGCGCCCCCTCATGACCTGCAACTTCATGAGCGGTTACTGCGAGCGCTCCTGAGGCCCATGGCAGCTCTTGCCCGCGACTTTTCGCCACGTTGACAAGTCCCAAAAAACCGGCAACCCTACCCGCGTCGTATGCAGCGCTCGCCCGCTCGCCTATCAGCCTCTGGCGCTGGGGACAAGTGCCTACGATCACGAATTTTTTCCAACCGGACTGCGGCCCTGCGTCAGCGCTCGGCCCCGGCCCATCAGCGCAACCCAGCAATCAAAAAAGGATACAATCATGCGCACCCTCATCGCTTTCCTCGCCGTTTTGCTCTTCGTCTTCGCCGGCTGTGAGTCCAAGACCGAAGCCCCCGCCAAGAAAGAAGACCCCAAGAAACCCGCCGCCGAGAAGCCCGCTGGCGACGAAGCTCCCACCACGGATGAAGCCCCCACGGGCGACGAAGCGCCGGCCGCTGGCGCGGGCCTCCGCATCGAGTCCCTCGGCCTCACCATCGATCTGCCCGCGGACACCATGCTCTCTGACGTCATCGGCGGCGGCACGGGTGCCATGATCATGGGCGGCCCCGTGGGCGCCATGACGGTCCAACTCGCCACGGACAACACCCCGAGCACCATCGAAAAAGCCAAAGAAGACGCCGACATGTATGGCCCGCAAAACCTCAACGAGGAGACCCTCGAGGACGGCTGGGTCCTGACCTACACCAACGAAGGCGGCATGGGCACCAACTACTGGATCACGGCCTACCGCACCATCGACGAGAAGGGCATCTCCTGCTCCTCCACCGTCTCCACCGAAGACCAGCAGAAGGCCGTCGTCGCCGCCTGCAAGAGCCTCAAGCCCTAAGGCTTGGCACCCCAACGCTGCCCCTCTTCGGATCCACCTCCGCTGGGGCAGCGCCGCGGGCGCTGCGCACCATCATGGCGCAGCACCACCACGATCCTGCGTTCTTCTGAGGACCAGGCAAAGCGCGCGGGAGCATGATGGCTAACATGCCCCAGCACCAGCTCGTGCTGGACCCGGGACCTCTGCGCCGCTAGACTTGGGCCCGTGGTTCCCAAGTCCGTCGCACCGGAGACCCCATGCGAACCTTCGTCCTGTGCCTCATTGGAAGTCTCGCGCTCTGCCCTTCGCTCACCCTCGCCGATGAAGAGGCCCCCGTGACGCTCATCCTCAGCCTGAAATACGTCCCGACGGAGTGGGAAGCGCCGCCGCCACCACCACGGCGACCGCCGCCCATGACCATGGAGGCCTTTGCCCAGGGCGTGGTCAGCGCCGTCACCCCCGTCACCATCGACTCCATTCTGCCCACGACCTTGCGCTATGACTTCGTCATCGAGGGCGGCGGCACTTTTACCACCGTCGAGGCGCTCCAGGACTTCCTCCGCACCCAAAAACCGGGGACACGCCTGATCTGGGACCCGGGCTGCGCCCGCATGGGCACCATGCCCCTCCTCGACGATCCAGAAGGCATGGCCGCCTTCCGCGCCTTCTGCGCGTCTATTGGGATTGACTTCGAGCTGGTGCCGTCGGGCTAGACGCAGCCGCCGCCTTGCGCCACCACGGGACGATGGCGCTGGTCTGCCGCATGTAGACGCCGTAGGTGGGGTAACGCGAAGCGGTGATGGCGTCGGTGAACTTCGTCGAACCCACGAAGAGGAGGCTGAGCATCACCGGGCCCAAGAGGCTCCAGTGCACCGCCAGGCCCGCCGCAGCGATCCCGACGCCATAGATCGCCCACCAGAAGCCCAGCTCACCGAAGTAGTTGGGGCGACGGCTGTAGCGGAAGAGGCCCGCCGTGGGATAACCCGTCGCCACGTCGGCCACCCAGCGGGCATAGCGCGGCGCCTGGACATCCACCGCCGCGGCGTCGCCCCCAGCGCGCAGGGCCGCCTTGACCCGGTGGAAATCCCAGCGCTGCTGATCGGCCAGAGTCTCATAGACCAAGAACGCCAGCCCGAGCAGCGCCGCCAACCACAAGCTCAGCCCTGAAGCCACCTGCCCAGCCGTGCTGTGCAAATAGAGGCCGTAGAGGGGCAGGGTGAAGAGGAGAAAGAGGCCAATCTGATAGGCCGAGATGAAGAGCAAGCTGAAGAGGTGCCAAAAAATCTTGGGCTTGATGCGCGCACGCAGGATGGGCCAGCGATAGTCCTCATAGTGACTGTAGCCACCCCGGCGAGCGAAGTTGAAGGTCAAGCGGGCCCCCCACAATGTGACCAGAGCCGCCGCCACCCCCATGGGCAGCCAAGCCGCGCTCTCCGCCATGGCGCGCCAGGCGTAGTACCAGGCGAAGCCAATGGGGGCGGTGCTCCACAGGCGGTCGACCCAGGAATAATCGCCGCTCACCGTGCCGGAGATGAAGGTGCTCAAGACCAAGCCGCCGGCCACCAAGCTCAGCACCCATAAGGGATCGCCAGCCGTCCACAGCCCCGCCACGGCCGACCAGCCGCCGGCACCCAAGGTCAGCAGGGCCAGCACGAAGAGCATCGATAGACCAAGAAAAAGGATGTAATTTTTCATCTCAAACCAATACCATTCTTCTACTTATCGCATCAACGAAACCACGAACCTGAGAGCCCCCCGCCGCTCCTCACGGCGCAGGCCTCCTATCCGGCCGACGGCTCCCTTGTCAATGGCGTACCCCTGAGAAGACGCGCGGCACGCCGCCGGCCACGGCGTGGCCTACCGCAGAATGAAGACCAGAGGGTAGCGCACCGCCACGGGTGGCCCCTGGTGCCTCGCAAAGGCCCACTGGCCGATGCCGTCGATGATACAGTTCTCCACGGTCAGGTCGTTCAAATCGGAGACCGCAATGCGCACCTCGTGCACCGTCCCATCGGGCCGCACCCACCAGCTCACCTCCAGGGAGCCACTGAGGGTGGGACGCCGGGCCAATCCCAGCAGATAGCAGCGGCGAAACATGGCGTGGTGGCGCTGGACCATCCGGCGGATATGGCGCTTGTCCAGCGCTGAGAGCAGCGGCGCGGCGGCCTCTGGACTGGGCGCCACCTCTGGCGTCACGCCGGGCGCCTCCGGCGGGGCCAGGGTGGCAGGGCTCATGGCCGCCCCACCGCAGGCCCACAGGCCGGCCACCCAGGTGATGGCCAAGGCACGCAGCCACAGCCACCCCCGGCGCGGGCGCCCCGGCTCCACGGCTAACGCGGCGCCGCTCGCGCCGCCTCTCTTCTCCCTGGTGCTCACCACAAGCCACCCCACTCGCTTGCGCCAAAGCGGCGCCCCACTTATCTTGCCTGCAAACGTCAGCGCCTGTCACGGCCGCGCACCGCCACAAGCAAGCCGAGTCGCCCCATGTTTTGTCCTGCCTGCCAGAACCCCGTCACCGCGTGGCAATCGCCCTGTCCCACCTGTGCCCGCCCCGTGCCCATCGGCGATCGCTGGGTGCTCCAGCGCATCCTCGGTGAGGGCGCCTCGGGCCACACCTGGCTGGCGCTAGACATCCGTGATCAGAGCTCGGTGGCCATCAAAGAGCTCGCCGTGCACCGGGCCCGCTCCCTCAAGGCCATCGAGCTCTTCGAACGCGAGGCCAAGGTCTTGAGCGCCCTCGACCACCCGGGCATCCCCAAGTTCATCGATCACCTCGTCGTCGAGGGCCCCGGCTCGGTCCAGCTCTACCTCGTCCAGGACTACATCGAAGGGAGCACCCTCACCCTGGGCCAGGGCGACGAGAGGGAGACCGTATCCATCCTGGCCGAGCTGTGCGAGATCCTGGTCTACCTGCACGGCCGCCGCCCCCCATTGATCCACCGCGACATCAAGCCGGCCAACGTCATGCGGCGTCCCGACGGCCGCCTGGTGCTCATCGACTTCGGCGCGGTGCGCCAGGTGGTGCGCGAGAGCCACGCCGGCGGCTCCACCGTGGCCGGCACCTTTGGTTACATGGCGCCCGAGCAGTTGCGCGGCCAGGCCACCCCGGCGAGCGATCTCTATGCCGTCGGCGCCTTGGGCGTGGCGCTCTTGGCCGGGCGCGACGCGGCAGAGGTGGTCGATCCCATCCGGCCCCAGCGCTGGCAAAGCGAGGTGGCCATGTCGGCGCCACTGCGGGACTTCCTCGCCAAGCTCCTCCAGCCCGACCCTGAGCAGCGCCTGCAGTCGGCGGCGGCCGCCGCGACCCAAGCGCGCCGTCTCTTGGCAGCGCCCGACCTCGGGACCCTGGTGCCGGCCGCGTCGGGGGCGAGGGTGTCCCTACCAGGCCCGAAGCGAGCGCCGCCGCTTCCTGCTCCCGTGCGCACTGCCGACGACGCGGTGACGACGCGGCGGATTCGGCGCGAGCTGCGCCGCCTGCGCTGGCAGGATCGCTGGCGCTTCCTCGACACCATCACCCTGTTGTGGAGCCCATCCTTGGCGCTGCCCCTGCTGATCGGGGGGAGCTTGGTGCTCCCGGACTTGTTGAAGGGTTGGCTTGGGCAGCGCCCGCCTTTCGTGTCGAGCGTCTATCTCGTCCTCGGCGTGATCGTGCTGTGGTACGCCGTGGCGTTCTTCTGCCGCACCCACGCGCGCTGGCGGCATCCGTGGGGCAGCGGCGCGCTCCATGGCGCCTTCCTCCAGGGTTGGCAGAGCGACGACCGAATAGAGGCGCGCTGGCGGGCCTATGTCGCGTCGCGGGAGCGCGCGCCCTACTTCGACGACCATCATTTGCAGGACGCCACGGCGAAGCTGGGTGAGAGCTTGCTCTTGGTGCCCCTGCTCGAGGCGCGGGCCTATCGCCTGCATTTGGAAAAGCGCCATGCCGACGCGGCGCACTTGCTGGAGCGGGGTCTCGGCATCGTCGAGGCTGAGCTCGGCGCGGGCTCGGTCATCGCGTTGGCACAGGCGCAGCGTTACGCCGTGTTGAGCTGGCAGGCCACGGGGCACCGGGAGCAGGCGGTGGCGCCTGCGCCGCCATTGGTGGCCACTTACCTGGCAACCCTCACTGTGGCTGGCCTACATCCTCATCACCGCCTTTGGCGGCGCCCTCGTTGGCATGGTGGGGACCTCCCTCCTCACCGCCCTCGGCCTCTTGCCCGCCAGCGCCCAAGAAAACCCGCCCCTGCTGCCCTTCATGTTGGGCGGCGCCCTCTTGCCTACGGTCGTCGCCCTCTTCGTCAAGCTCCTCTGGCCCGTTCAGGTGCCCCCCCGCGACTGGACCCGCCTCTACCCCCACTTCGACCAAGAGTGGCCCCATGATCACCCCCTCAGGCCCCACCTCATCGAAACCTTGGAGCGGGTGTGGGCCGACGGCCTCGAGGGACCTCGGGTGGCCGACGCCGTCGTCCGCCTCGAAGCCCAAGCGTCAGCCCTGGCGCTCGTAGAAGGCGTGACCTGGACCCAGACGCGCACCATCGCGTCCCGCCTGCGCCGCCTCTCCAGCAAGGGCGCGCAGAACGGCAGCAACACCTCGGCCCAGCTCATTCAGCTCGGCGAGCTGCACACCTTGCGCGCCTGGTTCGCCGAGGCCGTCCTCGAGAACATGGCCACCCTCAACGCCCTCCCCGTCGATCACCCCGAGCGGCGCGCCTTTCTCTACGAGCGCCAGGCCACCCTCGCCCTCAGGGCCAAACTCGAGGACACCGCCGTGACGGCCTTGCGCCGCGCCGCGGCGCTGCGGCAGGGATGAGGGCGCCGCCACCGCCGCCCACGTGCCCTCCTCCCGCGTGCGTACCTCCCTGATCCACGGTCAAGAAAAGAAAAAACCCCGTTGTTCTTGGAGAACCAAGAG
>CAYVQF010000030.1:0-65615 GCA_964454015.1 uncultured Myxococcales bacterium | reverse complement strand
TCAACCACCACACGGGCAAGCACGCCGGCGGTCTGTTCTTGGGATCGGGCTCTAGCGCGGAGATCGTCAACTGCACCTTCGCCAACAACACGGTCACCATGAACGGCGCGGGCATCTTCAATGGCGCCAGCACGGCGGAGATCGTCAACAGCACCTTCACGGGCAACAAGGCCGACTATGGTCCCGCCATCTTCAAAGGGAAAGAGGCGAGCATGACCTTGAAGAACAGCCTCATGGTTCACAACCTCACGGACAACGCCTACAGCGCCACGAGCTGCCACGAGGCCCTCATCGATGGTGGGGGCAACTTGCAGTGGCCGCGCGTCAAAGCCAATGGACGCGACGACGTGGCTTGTGCCGCGGGCATTCTCTTCGCCGATCCCCTCTTGGAGGAGGTGGCCGACAACGGCGGTTTCAGCCCGACGGCGGCCTTGGCTTCGGCGTCGCCGGCGCGCGGCTTGGGGCGCGATTGCCCGGAGCGCGATCAGCGCGGCCAGGACCGACCTGAGCCGTGCGATGCTGGGGCCTTTCAAGGGGAGTAGTGGGGCGGCGGCGCGCCCGGCTTGCTACTCGCGTTTCTCAGCGCATTCGGCGCGCGATTTGTCCGCCTGGCAGCGGAGGCGGCGCATGAGGGTCAACATCTGCTTGTCATAGACGTTGTCCGTGTCACGCAGGCGCACCCGCACGTCGAGGAAGAGCTGGTCATAACGGACGCGGTCGGCGTCGGGGACGTCGATCCAGTACTTGGCGGGGATGGCGTCTTCGGCTTTCTTGGCGATTTTCAAGACGCGGCCGAACTCGCCTTTGGACCACTCCCGCGACTTGAGCGCGAATTCGGCGGGGAAATCGGCGCTACGGATGATGACCTGGGCCGTGAGCTGCGCCAAGGGGTAGCGCACGATGCCGCCGTTGCTCTTGATGCCTTTCTCCAGCTCCAGGGGCTTGTAGGCCGTGGCCGGTGAGTAGCAGGCGTCGACGGCGCCGTTGTTGAACATGCCGGCAAAAGTGCTGATGTCGGCGGCGTTCAGGGAGGCGCCTGCTTCGCGCACCATGGTCTTGGCGGCCTGATCGAAGTCGATGGTGGCGATGGTCTTGCCGGCCAAGCTCTCGATGGTGCGGGTGCTCTTGTCTTTGACGAAGAGGTAGACCGCGCCCATGGGGAGGATGACCACGGTCTCGTAGTCACCGCTCTTGAGCATGTCCCCAGCCTTGGGGCCGGAGAGCAGGCCAATGGCTTTTTCGAGGAGGTCATAGCTAGGGATGGCCCCCATGGCTTCGAGGGTGGAGGAGAACTTGTTGAAGGTCCGCGCGCGCAGCCCCGTGAGGAGGACGGCGTCACATTTGCCGGCTTTGAAGTCGTCGGCGGCGGTTTTCTCGTTGGTGTAGGGCTTGAGTTCGAAATCGACGCCCCAACCGGCGGCGGCCACTTGGTAGTCCTTCATGATGGCGAAGGCGTCGCCGTTGGCACCGGAGACATCGAAGACACAGAGAGATTTCTTCTGCGCCCACGCGTTGGCGCTGAAGGAGGCCGTCAGGCCCAGGACGATCAGAAGGGTCAGGGCACGGGGCCACCATGGGCGCTGCCTGGGTTGTCTCAACTTCATCATTCACTCCTCATGGGTTGTTGGCTGTGGCGGAGGGTACCCGCAGGCCCTGCTCCGAAAAAGTGCGGCCTCCAGACGCCCTGTGGCCAAGATTTCTTCACCGAAATTCTCACATCGACCTCGACGCGCATGGGGGGAGGGAGCGCCCGCCTCAGGGCGCCTCGGCGCCAGGCGCGCCTTCGGCCTCGGCTTTGGCATCGTCGAGGAGCTCGGGTTCTACGGGCGTGGGTTCATCTTCATCGGGTCCAAAGAGCCCCTCCAGGAGGTCGTCTGCGTCGGCGTCGTCGATGACCACGGGCGCGGCGGGGCATTGCCAGTGGCCAAAGGGCGCGCGGTGGCCGCGCTCCTGGGTCCAGGTGATGTCGTTCTCGAAACGCATCATCACCTGCCCATAGCGGTCGAGGAGGCGCCACGGGTCGGCGCGCGGCGTCTGGCGCAGGGCCTCTTCCTGCGCCGCCAGGGCCGCACACATCCGTTCTTTCTGGCCAGCGGCGCGGGCGCTCTGCACCAAGAGGGCGCGCGCCATGCTGACGCCAGCCTCGTCACCCAGGGTGGCGGCTTCGTGCAGCGCGGCCCAGGGATCGCGATCGCCGCCGAGGCCGGGCACACTCAGCCACACCGCGGCGCGCAGCGCCAAGGGTACGCCCCACCAGCGCTGTGGATCCAAACACGCGGCACCTCGCTCGACCAAGACCGGGACGTCCATGGGCACGCCAGCGCTGCGGTCGGCGTTTTGGTCGTGGAGTAGCGCCAGGGCGCCAGCGGAGAGCCCCAGCATGTAGAGCACCTCGTCATTGCGGTTGCCGAACTTGGGGCAGCCGGCGTCAGGGGAGCCATAGGCGGCGAGGGCGCGCTGATAGGCGGCGTAATTGCGGGTGGCGGCCAAGCGATGGGCCTCTTTTTCGCGAATCAAGGCGTCTTGTGCCCCTGTGGCGTCACCGCGGCCCAGGGCCCGGGTCCGCTCCAGGGCCAGCTCCCAGGCCAGGGCCTCGGCGCACATGCCGGCGGCGACCTGGGAGGTGATGGCCGCCTTGTCGGGGTTGACATCGACGGCGGCGAAGGACTCGAGGAAGCCGCCCATGGAGACTCCCAGCTCACAGGCGGCGTTCAGGTCGTCGCTGGCCATGAGGTAAGTGAAGACGTGGTCCGTGGTGTAAGTCACCATGGTGTTGCCCGTCAGTTTCTGCATGGAGCAGGCGCCGAGGGCGGCTGGGGTGAGCAAGCCCACCACCAAGGCGAGGACGAGGCGAGTTGGAGAGGGGGAGGGCGGCGCAGGCGATGGCTTCATGGGGGGGGCTCGCAGTGGTGCAGGTGAGAATGGTTAGAAAGTTTATTGACTTAGGGGTCATTCCCTGTGGGCGGCCGGCGGCAACCGCGTCCACTGACGCCAAGATAAAGGCTTTTCTTCTGTCGAGGCAAGCCACCCGTGGCCGCTCTGACACGATTCGCCTGGCCCCATGACAGAGGCTTGGAAAAAGACTAAAAAGCAGCCCAGCGCTTCGCTGGCGCGTGGTGGTCACCGCGGCGTCGTCGCTTTTTTTCATGCACTTGCAGGAGGCTGGTGTGGCGCAAGTTGGCAAGAAGGCTCTGCTCACCTGGATGCTCACAGGTTTACCCGTATTGCTGCTGCTGCTTGCGGTCATCTTTTACGGCACGGCTGGCAAGATCCACAACCAGCTCTTGCAGTCGGGTGAGCACCACTGGCCGGGTTATCGTGAGTTTCGCACGGATCCACCGCCTCCGGACTGCGATCCCGACGCCATCGGCGCCGAGGAGGACCATGGCACCGAGGTGAGTGAAGAGGACTTCGATGACCTCGACGCCCTCTTCGGTGAGGTCGAGGAGGGCCCGTCGGAGGACGCCATCGCTGCGGCTCGGGAGCTGTGTATCGAGCGCATCGCGTCCTACGAGCGCATCCAGACGGCGTTGCAGTCGAGCAACCTGCGGCGTTTTCGCTGGATCGAGACGGGCGTCGCCGAGGTGGTGCACGTGGGCGTCGAGTACAGCCGCCACGTCTTGGTTCTCCTCATGATGTTCTGTGCCCTGACGGCGACGGTGCGGCGCGCGCACATTGCGTTGCGCTCTGCCACGTCGCGTCGCCCCGATCGCATCACCCAGGCCTTCCAGCTCGGCGCCAACCTGCTGCTGGCCTATTCTTTCTGGACCCTGCATCAGATCCACCTGGGCGCGGGCATCGAGCAGGTCTCCAAGCTCCCCTTGTTGTGGCTGGGGGGCTTTGCGGCCATGGCCGTGGTCAACGTGGCCCACCTCATCCGGCCGCGGCCGCGCATCGATGCCGAGCCGAGCTGGGGGCGCACCCTGCTGGGGGTGCCCCTCTATGTGGCCATGGCCATCATCACGGGCCTCTACTTCGGTCTGATCGAGAACCACATCGCCGGCCTCGCCATTTTCCTCGACCAGCTCACGGAGCACGCCCTGCTCTACATCAACGTCGGCCTCTACGTGTGGACCGGGATGTTGCTCAAGCGCACCTTACTGGCGGAGCACGCCTTCGCCATCGTGCGTCCGTGGAAACTGCCACCAGAAATCCTGGCCTTTGTCGTGGTGAGCGCTGCCGCCATCCCCACCGCCTACAGCGGCGCTTCGGGGATCTTCGTCATCGCCGCTGGGGCCATCATCTACCGCGAGCTGCGGCAGGCCGGCACGCGGCGCGGCTTTGCCCAGGCAGCCACGGCCATGTCGGGCTCCATGGGCGTGGTGCTCTCGCCTTGTTTGCTGGTGGTCATCGTCGCCGCGCTCAACAAAGAGGTCACCACGGATGAGTTGTTCCACAAAGGTTTGTGGGTCTTTGCCCTCAATCTGGTCATCTTCCTCATCGGTTGTCTCATCGTCCGGCGCGGCCCCTTTACCTTGGCTCCGGTACGGGAGGCCCTGCCCCAGAGCGCTCGCGCCCTGGCGCGTCTCATCCCCTATGGGATCGTGGGTGCCTTGGTCATTCTCTTTTTCCACATTCGCCTGGAGACGCCCTTCGACGAGCACTCGGCGCCTCTGATCCTGCCGGTGGTGCTCATGGCGATGCTCCTCTATGACCGCTTCTACGCCAAGGGCAAGGCCCGCAAAGCCGCCGCGGCACCGGCTGCCGATGCACCGGCGACGCCGGCGGAGCGACCGGCGGGCTTCTTCCGCTCCCTCTTCGATGCTACGTCCGAATCCAGCGTTCACACGGGCGCGCTGCTGGCGCTCATGGGGCTCTCCATCTGTCTGGGCGGTATCATCGAGCGCGGCGAGTTGATGGCCTATGTGCCCCAAGCCTTTGCTTCGCCGAGTATGGCCATGCTGGTGCTGGTGGTGGTGCTGGTCTTCATCGGGATGTGCATGGATCCCTATGGCGCGGTGATCTTGGTCTCGTCCACCTTGGCCGCCGTGGCTTACGCCAGCGGCATCGTCCCGGTGCACTTCTGGCTCACTGTGCTGTGCGCCTTTGAGTTGGGCTACCTGACGCCGCCCGTGGCGCTCAATCACTTGTTGACCCGGCAGGTCATCGGGGAGGAGGAGTACCGACCCGTTGGCAGCGAGCGGGACACCTTCTGGCACCGCCACGAGCGGGTGCTCTTCCCCATCGCCATCAAGGTCTCGGTGCTGATCCTGGTGGCCTTCGTGCCGCTGTGGTTCTGAGCCTGGCCCCTGCTTAGAAGGCCAACTGGACGATGATGGAGAGCTCGTCTTCGTCCCAGTCGGCGTCGCTGTCGGGGCTCGGCAGGTGGTCAGTGTAGGCGAGGTTCACTTTGAGGAGGTGGGAGCCGAAGGGGTAGTAGTTGAGGCCGTAGCTGATGGTGGGGCAGCTATTTTTCCCGTGTCCTAGGCGCTCATCGTAGTAGGAGAAGCGCAGGGCGGCCTCCAGATAGATGGCCTCGATGAGGTAGCTGGCCTGGGCGTAAGCGCCCCAGGCGATGCCGTCGTTGCCGGCGGCGTCACGCCAACGGCGGGCGCTGCCTTCGGCGCTGAAGAAGAAGCCCTGGTAGCGCATTGCCAGGTCTGCACCGAGCTGGCTCTTCTCCAAGGTGCGTGGGTCTTCGTCGGCGGTGGGAGCGGAGTCGTCGCGGGTGAAGGTGCCCCACAGGCCGAGCTGGAGGCGGAAGTCTTCAGACCAGGGCAGGGCGCCTTCGGCGGCATTCATGACACCGAGGGGCATGGCCTCGAAGCGGAAGGTGAAGAGGGGGAAGCCTTCGCGGTCGTCGACGAGGACGTTCTCCCGCTGGCCGTTGAAGGCGCCGAGGTGGATCTGGTAGCGGCGCTCGTCAAAGAGGAACGAGGCGCTCATCCCCATCTCGCGGGGGGGGGCCAGGCGGTTGATCACCGTCGGGCGATCGGAGAAGAGGGTGTCGCGGCCGGAGACGACGCGTTGGCGGGAGACGGGGGGCTTGAACTGGCCGAGCTTGAGGGAGAGCCAGCGCAGGGGTGCCCAGGCGACCCAGACATCCTTGGCGCCTGGGAGTCCCCGGGCACCGAAGAGATCGATGACGAAGTTACCGCTGAAGTCTTCCCAGGCCTCGACGGTCAGTTCGAGGCGCGTCTGTTTGCTGAGAAAGCGGTTGTTGCTGCGATCGTCAGCCCGTGCGTGGGGCTGCGCCACGTAGCCGACCTGGGTGCGACCGCCGATGAGCGCCGTGGCCTCATCTGACTTGAGGGTCAGCTCGGCGTGGGCCGAGGTGGCGAGGCCGCAGGTGAAGAAGATGGCGACGAAGAAAGTGCAACGATGATGAAGCATGCTCACCCAATCCATTTGCGCCAGAGCCCTCCAGCGGGCAAGGGGTCGAGCCTAGCCCAACTGACATTTTTGTCAATTGGGTTTTTGTACTTAGGGCATGGGCCGGGGCGCGCGTGCTGCTTGGTCTCAGGCTGAAGCGAAGCGCTCTTGGAGCAGGCCATGGCGCAGTCCGCGGGTGCTGACGCGGCAGGTGTCGAGGCGCAGGGCGGTGAGGAGGTGTTGCAGGATGAGCAGGCCTGCGGGCAGGACCTCGGCGCGTTCCGGCGGCATGCCGGGGAGGGCGCGGCGCGTCTCGAGATTCATGTGGAGGAGGCGTTGGGACCAGGTGTTGATTTCCTGGGCGCCGAGGCACAGGCCATCGATGGCGGAGGGCGAGAAGGGATGGATGGCGCGGGCGATACAGGCGAGGGTGGTGACGGTGCCGCCAATCCCGACGATGTCCGTCACGGTGAGGGTGTGGAGGGGGCGAAAGAGGCTATGGAGGTGGGTCGAGAGGGTGGCGGCCGCAGTTGGCAGGGGCGGGTCTTGGCCGGCGAGGTAGGCTTCATGCGCCGCGACAGCGCCCACGTCGAAGCTCTGCCACTGGTCCAGGCGCTGTCCCTGGCCAAGGGCGAGCTCTGTGGAGGCTCCGCCAATGTCGAAGGTTGCAGAGCGCGCCTGGGCTTCTTGTTTGAGGCCGGAGGCGGCGCCCAAGAAGCCCAGGCGCGCTTCTTCGTGGCCGCTGATGACCTCGATGTCGATCCCCAGGCGGCGCGCCGCCGTGAGAAAGTCTGCGGCGTTAGTGGCCGTCCTCAGCGCTTTGGTCCCGACGGCGGCCCACTGGGAGACACCGAGGGCGCGTCCCTGGCCCAGCAAACGCGACAAGGTGGCCAAGGCGCGTTGCATGGACGCCTCAGCCAGGCGACCCTGGGTCATCCCCCGCGCCAACTGGCAGATTTCACCCGTATCCACCATCGGGTGCAGCGTCCCATCGAGCCCGCGACGCGCTACCAACATGAGGATGGAGTTGGAGCCGACGTCCAGCGCCGCGACCAACGGTGCGCGCGGGTGCGCCGAGCCTTCCCCATGGTCAGCTACCACGGCGCGACCGCAGCGAGGAAGGCCCTGAAGCTCGAGCCGGCACCGCGCAACCCCAAGCGCGCCACGACGTCACGCACGGCCGTCGCGTCGTCATGGGACACCGAGAGGGAGCGCACCGCCTCACCGTCGAGGTGGAGAATGGCCTGCACCACCTCAGCGCCGTCGATGCGGTACACGCGGCTGGAGGACTGGCAGTCCACGGTCTTGAGCTCCTCTGAGCCACCGACCAAGATCATCATGAAGAGCTCTGCCGGCAGCTCGCCCCCGTCGACCTGAGGTGTCTCCAGTCCCCAAGCGCGAAAGACCTGAGCGATCTGGGCCTCTGTCAGGGGGAAGGGGAGGACCAGCTCCTCATCCCACTGGACCAGCACCCCGTCTCTGCTCAGTGTTTGCCAGAGATGGAGCGCATCTTCGCGCAGCATGCAGAAGGCTTCACTGCATTTCGAGACGATGAGCGTCTCCTGCCGCTCCATGCTCGCCAGCACGGGCAACGCCGCCAGCTTGTCTTCTACGAGGCTGAGGTCAGGGCCAAAAGCGCGCCATTCCCATTTGGGCATCTTGGGGATCACCGGGGTGCTCCTTCTTCTTGATGAGTAGCGCTCCCTTTGCGCGGCGTCCGACGGCGCCAGGGATGCGGAAAAAGACAACGCGCCAGCGATCGACTCAGGTCGTCACAGGCGCGCCGTCCTTTTTTACCGTGCCAAGGCTCAGGACTCAACTTTTTCGGTGCCTGAAGCGTTCAGGCCGGAATGTCTTGGAAGAGGGCCGTGGACATATAGCGCTCGCCCGCATCGGGCAACACCGTCACGATGGTCTTGCCGGCCCATTCGGGCTGGGCCGCGAGGCGCAGGGCGACGCTCACGTTGGCGCCGCTGGAGATACCCACGCTCATCCCCTCTTCGCGTTGCAGACGCAGGGCCATCTCTAGGGCTTCGTCGTTCTCCACCGTCTGGATCTCGTCGACCAGGTTCAAGTCGAGGACGCCCGGCTTGAAGCCTGCGCCTATCCCTTGGATGATGTGCTTGCCTGGCTGCACGGCCTGACCCGCCCGCAATTGGGTGAGGACCGGCGAGTTCGCGGGCTCCACGGCGACGGAATGCAGCCCGTGCCCCTGGATCTCTTTGATATAGCGACTCACCCCCGTGATGGTCCCGCCCGTTCCCACGCCGGCGACGAAGACGTGGAC
The DNA here is from genome assembly GCA_964454015.1 of uncultured Myxococcales bacterium. Taxonomy (GTDB): domain Bacteria; phylum Myxococcota_A; class Bradymonadia; order UBA4248; family UBA4248; genus CAYVQF01. Next base: position 57,016 of record CAYVQF010000030.1, on the reverse strand, counting down.
GTTGCCCTCCGTGTCGTCCCAGATCTCTGGACCCGTGGTCTGGGTGTGAATGGCCGGGTTTGCCGGATTGTTGAACTGCTGCGGCATGAAGAAACGTTGGGGATCGTTCTCGACCAGCTCCTCGGCCCGGGCGATGGCGCCAGACATCCCTTTGGCCCCATCGGTCAAAAGCACCTCAGCGCCAAAAGCGCGCAGCATGCGGCGGCGCTCCACCGACATGGTCTCGGGCATGGTGAGGATCAGAGGATAGCCGCGTGCCGCACAGACAAAAGCCAGGGCAATGCCCGTGTTCCCGCTCGTCGGCTCCACCACCGTGATGTCCTTGGATCCACGTACCAAAAGACCGCGCGATTCGGCATCCCAGATCATGCCGGCACCGATGCGACACTTCACCGAATAGGCCGGGTTGCGCCCCTCGATCTTGACCAGTACCTGAGCCCCGAGGCCCTGGGTCAAGCGCTGTAAACGTACCATCGGTGTTCGTCCAATGGACAAGCTGTTGTCATCGTAAATACGTCCCATTTCTTCCTCATCAAGACAACGCTTTGGCAACCAAAACGCCAAAGCTCTGCGCCGCTAAATGACAAAGTCGATCGCGTGGCACTCCGCGTCGGCTCTCTCCACCAAATCCGCTAGGGTTACGGCATCGACGATCTGCGCCACGGCCTGCTCGACTTCGCGCCACACGGGGATGAGCATGGCCGTCGCCGTGCTGTGCATGGCGACATGTTCCATCTCGAGACTGGCCACCGGCGACAGCGCCCCGTCGATGGCGCGCCAAATATCACCGAGGGTGATCGCCTGTGGCGCCTTGGCCAGGCGGTGCCCGCCGCCTTTACCTCGCTGACTCTTGATGAGCCCCGCTTTGCGCAAATCCACCACGATGCCTTCGAGAAATTTCTCCGGAAGGCTATCCCGCGCGGCCAACTCAGCCGTGCGCACGGAACGTTCATTTCCACCGAGACGGGTCAACTCAAACATGGCTCTGATCGCATAGTCAGCTTTTTGGCTCAAGCGCATGCCAATACCTCATTAGCCAGATAGGTATAGCAGGGAAAGGGAAGCGGATCAGCAAGCCTCGCAAGAAGAAAACAAAATCCTCGCGAGGGCCCTAGGTGCCCAACGCACTTTCAGTGCCAAGGCAAGACACTAAGTCCAGGCAGAACGATAGAATTGTCCTGGACAGAATCCGACCACGCACAGCTAAGATACACGATCCAAGCTGGCGTTCAAACGATGGAAATGCCAGCAATCACGTAAAGTACGAAAGCGCCGGCTGCACAGATCACGGCATAGGGCAATTGCGTACGAACATGATCGATATGGTCAGAGGCGGCTGCCATCGAGGCGATCACTGAAGTGTCCGATATGGGGGAGGCGTGGTCGCCAAAGACACCGCCCCCGAGGACCGCGGCGAGGGAGAGGGCGAGGGGCGCGTCGATACCCGCGGCCAGACCAAAAGCGATGGGCGTCATGATGCCGAAGGTGCCCCAGGAGGTGCCCGTGGAGAAGGCGATGAAAGCCGACACGGCAAAGAGAAGGGCCGGCGCAGCCCAAGGCGAAACGAAGGAAGCCACCGCGGCAGCGACCCAGGGCCCGGTGCCCAGCTCGCCGCAGGTGGCGTTGATGGCAAAGGCGAGCATCATGATGACCGCCATGGGGACCAAGGCCCCCGCGCCACGAAAGCTCAAGCCCATCACCTCCCGCAAACGCAGGATCCCTTGTCCCATGGCGAGGAGCACGGCGACTACGATGGCCGCCAGGACCGCCCACAGCACGGCCGTCGCGCCGGATCCGGCGCCTAGAAGGTCGAGCAGCCCCGACGCGGCTTCATGGCGCGCGGCCAGGGCCTGTGCCCCCGTCACCCACAAGCCGATGGGCATCATGACCACCAGGGTGAGGACTGGCAGGAGCATGTTGACCGAGCGCAGGGGGATGCCTTCTTTGGCTGGCATGGCGATGGCGTCGTCGGCGATCATGGGTTGAGCATCATCGGCCAGGACTTTACCCTCCTCGCGCGCGCGTCGCTCGGCCTTGGCCATGGGGCCGATGTCGAAGGCGAAGAGCACCACGGCCAGCGTCATGAGCAGGGCGAGGATGGCGTAAAAATTCAACGCCACGGCGCTCAACATCAGGGCCAAGGGCTGGGCCTCACCCTCCTGGGCGAGCAGCGCCATGATGTAGGCACCCCAGGCGTTGAGGGGGATGAGGATACACACGGGAGCCGAAGTCGAGTCGATGATGTAGGCCAACTTCTCCCGCGACATCTGCACCCGATCCGCGAGCGGGCGCGCGATGGCACCGGCCACCAGACAGGTGATGCTCGACTCGATGAAGACGATGACCCCCGTGGTCCAGGCGATGAGCCCGACGCTGCGCCGGCTGTGGCCCCAACGCTTCTGCCGCATCCAGTGAACGAAGGCGTCCACGCCGCCAGCGCGTTGCATGAGGGTGATGAGCGCACCGACCAGGGCGCTGAACAAGATGACCTTGGTGTTGTAGCCGCTGGCAAAGACATCGACCACGGCGTTGAGCGCTTCCTGGAGACCGAGCAGGGGGTTGCCCCCCACCAAGATGGTCCAGCCCAGCCAGATCCCCATGAAGAGCGACAGGGCCACTTGTCGCGTGGTGATGGCCAAGACGATGGCCCCCAGAGGGGGAAGCAGGGAGAGCCAACCAAAGGTGTGCATCAGTCCAAGCGTGTTGAAAGGTCAGCGAAGGGGGCAGAACGCGAGCTCAGTTTTCGATGCCGTAGGGACTCAGCCGCACGTCGCAGCCCTGGGAATAGAAGCCGTCACCCACGAGCAGGACATCATTGGTGAATTGTCCAGACTCGCCGTTGAATTCACACATGGGATCGGCATCGACATTCGCACGCCAGGTACAGCCAGGCTCCGCGGCGAGCGTCGCCGTGATCTCCCACTGGTCGTTGACGTGGTCGTAGTCGACTTTGAAGTCCACAGGCATTCCTTGATAGGTCGACGACGTTCCCGTCCACTCACAGCCCATGGGCAAACGCGTGTAATAGGTTTGATCGAACCAAGTGCTATAGCTGGGGATGAAGTGGCAGCGAGGGTCACAGTCCCATGGATCTTCGCGGTAAATATCTGAGTAGCCCAAGGCCCACCCGCCCTGACATTCCACACAAGGCCCATCGGTGATGGTGCATTGACCGACAGATTCGCAGCCATTGCTCGGATCGTTGTCACAGTCAAAGAAGAAGGGCGCGCAGGCCCCCATGGCGCACGCACCGTCGACACAGAGGGCCTCGGCGTTGGCAAAGTGGCAGGCGATGCCACAACCGCCACAGTGGGCGATGTCAGTGCCCAGCTCGCTCTCGCAACCATCAGAGGCGTCATCGTTGCAGTTCCCGTAGCCATCGTCACAGGTGATGGAGCAGCGACTCTCGGCGCACAACGCCGTGCCGTTATTCTGGCTGCACACCAAGCCGCAAGCGCCACAGTTGTTCACGTCGGCGGCGACGGGGAACTCACAGCCGTCGGCAGCGTCGAGGTTGCAGTCGTCCCATCCGGCGTCACAGTCCAATGCGCAGAAGCCCTCGAAGCAAGCCGCTTCGGCGTTGGCGCCGCCACCACAGCGCACGGCACAAGCGCCACAATTGTCGACGTCCACGCTGCGGTCCACACAGCTCCCGCTGCAGCAGGTCTGAGCCGTGCCGCAGGCCACGCCGCAAGCGCCACAGTGCTCCTCCTCGGTTGGCGTGTGGGCCTCGCAGCCATCGGCGGGGTCTTGGTTGCAGTCGGCAAATCCTGGGGCGCAAACGCACTGACCGTTCTGGCAGCGCTGATTGAGACCACAAGGTGTGGCGTTGGTGCAGGTCGTCGCGCCACAGAAGACCACGTCCGAGCGCGGGTCGACACACTCGCCCTCGCACATGATCTGGGGCCACGGACATTGCCCCAGGCACTCACCATTGACACAGGCCATGCCGCCGAGGCAGCGCACCCCACAGGCACCGCAGTGACCCGCGTGGGAGGCGAGGTCGACGCAGCCACCGGCGCAGGGGTGGAGCCCATCGGGGCAGACCTGGAGACACTGCCCCTGAGCACACAGGAGGCCTGAGTCACAGGCCAGCCCACAACCGCCGCAGTGCGCGGGATCGATCCGGGCATCGACACAGCGCTGTCCGCAACGGGTCAGATAGCTCGGGCAAGCCACCTGGCACCTCCCATCCCAGCATACCTCGCCGGCACTACAGGAGCGCCCGCAGGCACCGCAGTGCGAGAGGTCCCGCTGTAGATCCACACAGATGTCGCCACACTTCTCCAGGCCAAGCTGGCAGTTGAGACCGCAGCTCCCAGAAGAACAGACCTCACCAGGCGGGCAGGTGTTGCCGCAGGCACCGCAGTGGAAACGGCTCAATTCGGTGTCCACGCAGGATCCTTGGCAGTTGTCGAGATAGACAGGACAACTCTGGACGCAACGCCCATCGTAGCACACGAAGCCACTCTCGCAGGCCTGGCCGCAGCGCCCGCAGTGCGAGACGTTGGTCCGCAGGTCGACCTCGCAACCCGTGCTGGCATCGCCGTCGCAGCTCGCTGTCGTCAGTCTACAGGTGCATTGCCCGCCGAGGCAGCGCTGTCCCAAAGCGCAGCGCTGGCCGCAGTCACCGCAGTTCTCATAGTCCACGGCGAGGTCGACACAGGCCTCGTCGCAGCAGCGCTGGCCTAGACCGCAGACCTCATCGGCGCAGGCACAGATCTCGGCATCGGCCGTGGCGCACGCGTCACCACAGCAAATGTTGCCATCGGTACAGGCTGGCCCATCAGCGCTCGTCAGGTCGCCGCAGAGACAGCGACCTTGTTGGCAGACCTCGCCGGCTTGGCATTGTTGTCCACAGGCCCCACAATTCCACGGATCGGAGAGGCTCACCAAGCAACCTTGTCCTGGGCAACAGATCTCATCGGCCCCACACAAGAAGAGGCTGGCACCGCCGTCAGGCTGACACAGGCACTGGCCGCCCTGGCACACCTCATAGGGACCACAGGCGCGCCCACAGGCACCGCAGTGGTCTCGGTCGTCACCGAGCACACAGACCTCGTCGCAGCACAAGCCCGGGCAGACTTCGCCACCACAGGTGAGATCAGGCGCGTCGATGAGGTCGATGACATCGCGATCCTTGGGGGTAGACTCGTCACAAGCCGTAAAACAGAGCAGAGACGCAGCTATGAAGGCTGCGCAGTAGTTCAATCGTGGTATCCTTCGCATGATCATGCTCATCTCCTTGACGAAATCCCGGCTCGCCGAGCCATTTCCCGGCGCACGCTTGGTTCTGTTTCGTGTTCCTTTGGTAAAGGCCTAGGCCTTGACGGCCCGCACATAAATCCTGTCGCTCTCTGGTAATGGAGCGCTCAGTGTCGCAGCATCGAAAAAAGTCACATCGGTGAAACCGGCGCAGGTCATGGCCTGGCTGATCTCCTCTGCGCTGTGGGCGCGCTGTTGCTGGCACTCGTGGATCACCTCCTCCCCCTGGATGAAATACATCTGGACCTGGACGATGCGTGTGGCCGCTTCCCAGCGGCTACACCACCAGTGGCGAAGCTCCGCGTTGGGCCCCACCTCTTCCTCATCGAACATCTTCATTTCGAAGGCGTAGGCTGTGTTGACATCGAAGAGCAGCGGTTGTCCCGGGTGGAGGTGGGTCGCCGCCGTCTGGAGGGCGCGCAGCAGCGCTTCTGGGCTGAGGGCGTAATTGAGCACATCGAAAGGGGCCACCACGCCATCGTAGCGCGCCTGACACCGATAGGACTCGAAGTCACCCCAGGCAAAGGAGACCGCATCGCCCCAGGGTGCGCAGCGATGCTCGGCATAGGCCAGCATCTCCGCAGAGCGATCGACGCCGTGCACCTGCAAAGCGCGACGCAAAAAGGCGCGCGTCATCAGGCCCGTTCCGCACCCCAATTCCAAGAGCCGTTCGACCGGTGCGGTGGCGCTCAGCAGGGCGACGTAGTTGTCGCACCAGCGCTCGTAATCCATGCTCTCCATGAGCCGATCGTAGAGCGGCGCGACCAGGTCGAAAGGGTAGCGGCTGACGCTGTAAGTCTCCTCGATCAATACCATCTCCGCAAAAGGGGCGGCGGCACCGGTCCGCCACCATGACCCACTCCTCAGTGCCTCAGTTGACTTCGACGAGCTCTGGGTCGTTGTTGTCGTCGTGGTAGGAGATCATGCGGATCTCACAGCCCATGGAGTCAGTCCCGGTGGGCACCAAGAGCACCTCTTCGATGAAGTTGCCGCTCACGGCAGAGCACACCGGCGGGGTGTTGACATCAGCCGTCCAGGTGCAACCAGGTTCCTGCGAGTGCTCGACCAAGACCTCCCAGGTCTGCCGCACGTGATTGTATTCAAACGTGAACGCCACCTCGGGCCCCATCCATTGGGGCGTCGTGGCTGCCCACTGACAGCCCATGGGCGTGCGACTGTAGCGCGCGTCATAGACCCAGGCGCCCTCACCCGAGACAAAGTTGCAGATTTCGTTACAGTCCCAAGTCAACCACATGAGCTCGTAATCGAAACCGTAGGAAGAGGTGCAGTTGACACAGGGGCCCGAGGTGATGGGGCACATGCCTGGCGCCTCGCATCCATTGTCCGCCTGCAAATCGCAGTCGTACCACTGGGGATCACAGCTCGTCACCATGCACTCGCCGGCGACGCACTTGCCCAGACCGTTGGGAATCGTGCAGGCAGCATTGCAAGCACCGCAGTGGGCCATGTCTTCCGATAAATTGGTTTCACAACCGTCCTTGAAGTCATTGTTGCAGTTTGCAAATCCCTGCTCACAGACCAACACGCACTGGTTGTCGCCGCAGGTGGCGCTGCCGTTGATGGCGGCGCAGGTCTGGCCACAGCCGCCACAGTTGTTCACGTCAGCCGAGACGTCATGCTCACAGCCGTCGGCCACGTCACCGTTGCAGTCACCCCAACCGCTGGCACAACTCAGAGCACAGAGGCCCTGCACACAGGCAGGACCGGCGTTGACGCTGCCTTCACAGAGGTAGGAACAGGCACCACAATTGTGGGGATCCTGGTCGCGGTCGACGCAGCGGCCACTGCAACAGGTTTCATGGGTCAGGCATCCCGTGTTGCAGGTGCCACAGTGTTCCTCGTCGGTGGGCGCGTGGGCCTCGCAGCCATCAGCGGGGTCTTGGTTGCAGTCCAAAAAGCCTGGCAAGCACACGCAAGCACCTTGGGTGCAGCCTTGGTTGGGCCCGCATGGTGTGGCGGTCGCACAGGAGGTGGCGCCACAGAAGTTGCGGTCCGTGCGCGGATCGACGCACTCACCGTTGCAGAGGAGCTGCGTCGGCGGGCACTGCAGCACGCATTCGCCCTCGATACACGAGGTCCCACCGCTGCAGCCCACGCTGCACGCCCCACAGTGGCGCGGGTTGTTCAGCAGATCGACACAGCCACCGGCGCAGGGGTGGAGGCCCGAGGGGCACACCTGAACGCATTGTCCTTGGGCACACAGCAGGCCGCTGGGGCAGGGCTGCCCACAAGCCCCACAGTGCTGGGGATCGACCCGGGTGTCGACACAAGTCTGGCCACAGCGCCTGAGGTAGTCGGGGCAGCTCAACTGACAGCGTCCTTCCCAGCACAGCTCACCCGCGGCGCAGCTCTGTCCACAGGAGCCACAATTGAAGCGGTCCCTGTCGGTGTCGACGCAGGTGCCCCCGCAGTTCTGGAGTTGCTCCTGACAGGAGAGCGCACAGGTTCCCTGGCTGCACACTTCGCCGGGAGCGCAGGCGTTCCCGCAATTCCCGCAGTGGTGGCGGCTGAACTGAGTGTCCACGCAAGAGCCCTGGCAGTTGTCCAGCGTCACGGGGCAGCTCTGCACACACTGGGCGTCGTAACAGACGAAGCCCGCAGCACAGTTATGACCGCAGCGGCCGCAGTGGGTGACGTCCGTGCGGATGTCGACCTCACATCCCGTGATGGGATCGCCATCGCAGTTGGCGTTGGTGGCGGCGCAAGTGCAGCCACCGCCGATGCAGCGCTGTCCCAGGCCACAACGTTGACCGCAGTCCCCGCAGTTCTCTTCGTCGACGTCGATGGATGCACAAGCGTCTGCGCAGCATTTCTGGCCCACGCCGCAGATCTCGTCGGCGCATTGGCAGGTTTCGTCTTCAGGCGCGGCACAGGCTTCGCCGCAACAGATGGCACCGTCCACACAGACTGGGCCAGTGGCGTTGACCGCGTCGCCGCAGACACAGCGCCCGTCTTCACATTTTTCGCCTGCCTGGCACTGTTGCCCACACGCCCCACAGTTCCACGGGTCCGACTGGGTCGGCAGGCAGCCGACGCCCGGGCAGCACACCTCACCAGCGCCGCACAGGGCGAGGGTGCCGCTCGGCACGGCGCACATACACTTTCCGCCCACACAGCTCTCGTAAGCTGAGCAGCGCACATGGCAGGCGCCACAGTGCTCGCTGGTGTCGAGCTGCACGCAGCTCTCGCCACAACACACGCCATCGACACAGGGTGCCTCACCGCAGAGCGGCTCGATCACCTCGGTGTCAACGGCATCGTCCTGGCGCGGCGTGGCGTCATCACAGGCCGACGTGAACGCAACCACGCCGAGCAACGAGAGGAAAATGAAGTAGAAGTGAACAGCGCGCATACAGGGCTCCTTCTCGCAGCATCGTGCGAGGCGCGACCACGCCGGTCGCCATTGAGTTGAGCAATCGAGCAGCGCGCAGCAAAAGGCGCGCTGTTCCCATTTCGACATGACATTGCCTGTGGCTGGTCAGGTCATCTGAATTCTTATTTGACGGAAAATGGCAGGCGCTGACAAGCCCCTGGCCGCGTGTTTCTGCATTCCCCGCGTCGGGCCGGCGCGGCGAGGTCCTAAGACGCGGGATATTGACGTTTTGACCCATCGGGATGTAGGTTGCTCCACTGCAGGGCAAGGTCGTCTTCGACCCACGCGGGCTGAACATGAGGCTTAACTAGTTGAAAACGCATCGATACACTGCTGGAACCGTTGTCGAGGATCGCTTCGAAATCGTCGAGTTCATCGGCGCCGGTGGCTTCGCCTCGGTGTACAAAGCCAAGCAGCTTCACGTCGATCGCATGGTGGCGTTGAAGTTTTTGGCCCACGCCCCTCAAGGCGTGGACGCTGACGAGTTCGAGCGGCGTTTCATGCGCGAGGCCAAGCTGGCCGCGCAGATCGATCACGCCAACGTCGTGACCATCTACGACTTTGGCTTCACCGGTCCGCAGCGCATGCCCTTCATCGCCATGGAGCTCCTCGAGGGCTGCGATCTGGCCGTGTGGCTGGCGAAGAACGGCGCCCTGGCCCCCGAACGGGTCTTGCGTCTCTTCAAGGGCTGCCTCGAGGCGCTCGGTGAGGGGCACAACCGCGGCATCATTCACAAGGACCTCAAGCCATCGAATCTCTACCTCTATAAGGTTGATCAGCCTCGGGAGAGCCTGCGCATCCTCGACTTCGGCGTCGCGCGGCTGGCTGAGGTGGAAGACGGCGCCGCGCTGACTGGCACCGGCCAGATCATGGGGACGCCCAAGTACCTGCCGCCGGAGTACATCCGCAATCAGATCGCCACCTGTGCCCTGGATGTCTACCAGATGGGCCTCATCCTGGTCGAGATGCTCACGGGGCACCCCGTGGTCGAAGAGACCAGCCCCTTTGCCTGCCTCTTGGCGCACGCTCAGGGGGGGCTAGACATCCCCGAGTCGCTCCTCGAGGGCAAAGCCGGCGCGATCCTGTGGAAGGCCCTCAACCCCAACTATCAAGAGCGCTATCCTGACGCCAACGCCTTCCTCGCCGATCTCGAGACCCTCAGCGCCCAGGATCTGGTCGTCAGCGACACGAAAATGAAGTTCTCCGAATACCGCCAGCGCGCCGCCGTGGTGCACAGCGGCGAGCTGCCGGCCGTCGACGCTGCGGCCCTGACGGCCAATGCGCGCCCCGTTCTCGCGGTGACGCCGCCTGAGAGCGACGCCAGCGCGCTTGGCGGCGATGCGGTCATGCCGCCGGCGGGCGAAGGTGAAGAGGATGTGGCCCTGGCCCCAGCTTCGGGGCGTCGGCTCATCCTCGTGGCCATCGTGGTGCTGCTGCTCTTGTCCTTGGTCGGGGTGGTGATTCACCTCAGCCGAGACGATGGACCGCCCGAGAGCACGGCGCGTGGTGCCGCAGCGGATGCCATGCCGGGTGCCAGCGCGGCGGACCCGGGGCTGACGGCTGTTGGCGAAGGGGATGCGGGCACCGGCGAAGACCCCGCCGACGCGGCGAAGACGGCGGGAGAGCCCATTCCCGGCGCGGATGGAGCCCCGGGGGATGATGCTGCGGCGGCCGTGGATGACGCGACAGTAGACGCTGAAACGGCGGCCGTGGATCCGGAAAAGGCGGCCATGGTGACCGTCCGTATCGAGACGGAGCCTGCAGGCGCCGGCGTTTTCCGCGACGGTGAGTCCCTGGGGCTGACGCCGACGGACGTGACCTTTCCCCGTGACGATGCGGAAGAGGTGCGTCTGGTGCTCAAGCGCGATGGCTTCGATGATAGTGTGATGGCTTTTATCCCACGCGACGGGTTGATTTTTTCCCGCGCCCTGACGCCGGCGAAACGCAGCGGTGGTGGGAGCAGCAAGCGTCGCGGTGACGATACCGAGAGCAAGGCGAGTGACCCCACGGTCGTGGTCATCCGGCAAGAGGACAAGAAGCCGGAGGATAAAGCGCCCGTGAAGCTCATCATCGCGGATTGAAAACGGGAGGAGCTATGTTCGTATCGACCTTCTCTTTGGCCGCGTGGATGCGCAGGGGAGCCCCTGTGCTGGCGGGGGTGCTGCTGTGCCTCGGCACGGCCCCCGCTTGGGCCCAGAGTGTGGACGCCGAGGGCTACGCCATCGTCTCCGAGGCTCAGGGCCAGCTCAACGTCGAAGGCGTGCAGGCCATGCAGGCCCAGGACTGGGACAAGGCCATCCGCCTCTTTCGCTCCGCCATCGATCTTTCGGAGCTCAACGTCTCCTACCTCAACCTCGGGCGTGCCCTGACCCGGGCCGGCCGCTGTGAAGAGGCGGTGGTGGCCTACGATAAGGTGCTCAAGGCGCCCAAGGTGCGCGAGCCCAGCCCGGAATTCGTCAAGCAGAAGCTGGCCGAGTACCGCATCGAGCTCAACAGCCTGTGCCCGGGAAAAATGAAGATCATCTGCGACCCGCCGGAGATGCGCGTCTCCATCGACAAGGGAGAGCAGATGCCCTGCCCCAAGGATCCCCTCGTGGTCAAGAGCGGGCTGCACCAAGTGGACGGCGTCGCCCATGGCTCGCGGATCGGGGTCGAGGTGAGCGTCGTCGCCATGGAGACCACGGAGGTGCGCCTCATGCTCGAGCGAGAGGAGGGCGAGGTGGTGGTCTACTGTCGCGACGCTGGAGTCGATGTGGGCCTGGGCACGAACCCGCCGCAGAGCTGTGACGGCAGCGTGCGCTGGTCGGTGCCGGAGGGCGAGCATCCCCTCGTCGCTACGGGCGCCGGGAGCAGGAGCGAGTTCAACCTTCAGGTCCGTGGCAAGGAACGTCTGGAGGTGCATCTGGCCCTGACGCCAGCGGGCATCGTCCAGGTCAGCGGCGATGCGCTTCGACCCGAAGCAACGGAGTCGGCGGCGCTGATGATCGCTGGCTGGACCACTTTGGGTGTGGGTGTCGCCGCGTTGGCCACCTTCGCCATCGTCGACTTGACCGCCCTGGGATCCTTGGTGGACGACATGGAGAAGGCAGGCGCCGCGGGAGACGTGGCGGCGTTCGAGCGGGCCGAGTCCGATTTCAAGTCCCTGCGGACGGTCAATTATATACTCCTGGGGGTGGGCAGCGCCGCGGTGGTGACCGGGGCGACTTTGGTGCTCATCGATCTCCTTGGCGGCGACGCCGAGGCGAGCGGGCACGCCCTCGTGCCGTGGTGGGGCGGGGAGGGCGCTGGCTTGGGGTGGCGCGTCGCCTTCTGAGAAGAGGGCGCCTGCTGGTGGTGCGCCGGGCGCGCGGTGCGCTCTGGCCTCGCTGCCGCTCGCGGCGGCCGCACGCCTTTAGGGCGTGGCTTCAAAAGAGATGGAGCGGAAGAGGGCGCGCAGGGTGAGGCTGAGGTCGGACTCGCGCACCCGCAGCTCGGTCATGCGGGTGGTGATGCCGTTGAGGTCGCGCTCGGCGTTGGCTTTGCGGGTGATGAGCTGCTCTCTGAGTTGGCGGGCGCCGGCGTCGCGGATGTCCTTGAGGTCTTCCAGGGAGTCGGAGAGGCGGCTGGCTTCGGTGGCGAGCTCGCTGCGCTGTTGGCCGAGGGCTTCGAGCTGTTCGCGCACCTCGTGCAGCTCGTTCTGTTTGGCGATGACCTCTTCGAGTTGGGCCTTGAGGGCCGGGTCGAGGGCGGCGTCGCTGATCTGGACCTTGAGGAGATCGATGGCGTGGCGGGAATCCAAGGTGAGGGTGCGCACCACGGGGGTGCTCTCTTTGAAGCTGAAGGTGGCCGTCTCGCCGGCTTTCACTTTGACCGGGATGTAGTAGGCGCCAGCGGCGGTCAGCGTCCCTTCGGGTATGGGGTCGAGCTTCCACTCGGCGCGGACGGGGCGGCGGATGACCGCTTGGATGTCTTCTGGGTGCTGGTTGCGGATTTCGTAGGAGAAGAGGTTCACCCGTTTGATCTCCGAGGTGAGGCCACCGCCGGAGATCTTGAGGATTTTGGCGGCCTCTTCCGTCTCCTCGCGGCTGCTCTTGAGGTTGACCCGAGCGTCGGCGGCGAAGGTGATGTGGACCACCGAGCCGTTCTCCGTGCGCGGGAGGTAGCCCTCGCCGACGAAGGTGCCCGCCTTGTAGAGGGTGACCGGGCCGGGTTCGAGATCGAAGCCCGAGTCGTTCTGGAACTGGACGGCGCGGAAAGGTTGAAGGTTGCTGTAGTTACTGAAGATTTCCGTGCGGAACAGGGCCACCTCGCGGGCATTGCTGTTGGCCTGCACCAGGTTGACCAGCGCAGAAGAGCGATCCGGGACGCTGACCCGGCTGGCGACGTCGTACTGGAAGAGCGCGCCGAGCTGGGTGGCTTCGCCGCTGCTCTCGAAGTTGCGCTGCAGAGACTCGTAATCCATGGCATATTCTTCTTCGAGTTCGGCCATGGGGGCCGCCTCTGCTGGGGCGTCCCAAGCCGATCGCGCCGGAGAGGCCCCTGGAGCAGCCCGGCCAGTGGCAGCGGCTTTGGTTTTGACGCCGCTTCCGCCTATGGCGCCGTAGCCGATGCTGCTGTCGTCGGCGTAAGCCTCCAGCTTGTCGGCGCGGGTCTGCTCCTTGCGATCTACTGCTCCCCAAGCAGACTGCTCTTCAGGTGGCGCGATGGCTACGCGCTGTGAGCGCGAGGTGAGGTCAGGTCGGGTGACGAAGTTGGGCGTGTAGAGGTCGTAGAGGAAGCTCATGGGCATGCCCGCCACCAAGGAGAGGCGTACCTGTTCCCAATCGGAGCCCGAGACGTTATCCACCACGGACCAGCCCTGGAAGAGGCTCTTATCCTCCTCGCCGATGACCAAACGATAGGCCGGCTTCCACACGGGCATGGCGATGATGTAGCTGACCATGATGTCGCGTTTGCCACCGCTGGACATGCGCACCTTGAGCTCGATGGGCTTCCAGGCCCCTTCGTTGAGGCTCAGATCCAGGCTCTTGTCCAGTCCCACCTCCAGGGTGCGGTCCAGGATCTTCAGGCCCACGATGTCCGTCACGGCCACGACCTGAAGCTCGCCGGCGCTCTGCTTGATGGTCACGCGCCAGCCTGCCTGGTAGTTGCCTTTGGCATCGGTCGTGGGGATGCTCTCCAGCCCGACCACGCGGCCATCGATGGTGCTGGTCGCGGTGCGCAAGACCACCCGCGCCCCGCGAAAGGCCTCCAAGAGCGACATGATCCCGCCGTCGTCGCGGATCTGGGTTGGGAGTGATGACAGGGCGTCAATGGCTCGGCGATCCACGGGCAAGGAGATCGACACCGGCCGGCCCTCTCCCAGATCGATGATGGTGAGGGACTTGAGGATGTCGTTGATCTGATCCGGCCGGATGCGCAGGGTGAGGGTGTCGCCTTCGACCGTGCCCCGGCGCTCGAAATAGCCAACGCCGTTCTGGTAGAGCACGACCCGGGTGACGGCGAGCTCGTCCGAAATCTCGCCTTCGCCGAGATAGCTTGGATCGGCGACCTTGGGCGCTTTGCTTTTGCAGCCGGTCACCGCCGTGAGGGCCAGGGCGAGACCAAGCAGGAGAACGAAATAGGGTGTACGCATGACACACTCCGTGACAAGGGTGAGAGGAAGCGCCAAACGGCGCTCGACACAGACAACGTTCGCTGGGTGCATCATAGAGGGGGAAAGCGAACGAAGAGAAGTGACCCGTGGTCGGTGTTCTTGGCGGCGTCCCCACCCCTAGGAGCAGGTGCGCTTGCTGTGCTAGGTTGAACGCAGTGCGGTCATTACCATCAGGCGTCAGCCCACCACGTGAGGAAAACCATGGCCAAGGATGACAACGGCATCGTTTTGCAGAGCCTCGAGAGCTATCAGATCGTCGAGCGCGCCCTCTTCGAGCTCTGGAACACAGCCAACACCCTCTCGACCCTGCGCCCTCCTAAATCCCCCTATTACCGGGTCAGCATTTTTGGCTCGGCTCGGGTCAAGCCCGAAGACGCCCTTTATGAGGAGGTCAAGACCCTGTCATCGCGCCTCTCGGCCATGGGCTGCGACATCGTCACCGGTGGCGGGCCGGGCCTGATGCAGGCCGCCAATGAGGGCGAGAACCTCGGCGATCCTGAGAACAAGACCCGCTCCATCGGCATCAGGGTCGAGCTGCCTTTTGAGCAGGGGGCCAACCCCTATGTGGAAAAATCCTTTCTGCATCAGACCTTCTTCAGTCGACTCCATCATTTTCTCCACCTCAGTGACGCCTTCATCATCGTCAACGGCGGCATCGGCACGGCGCTCGAAACCCTGATGGTGTGGCAGTTGCTCCAGGTCGGGCACATCGACAACGTCCCCTTGGTCTTCGTCGGCGAGATGTGGCGCGACTTGGTGGCCTGGGCCCAGCGCAACATGAGTGAGCATCAACCGCCGCTGATCAGCCCCAAGGACCTCGACATCCCGCACTGCGCCGCGAGTATCGATGAGGCCGTGGCCATCATCGCGGCGCACAAGGCGGCGACCTTCGACAACCGCTGAAGGTCGTCGCGGCGGCGCGTCCAGGGGGCAGCACCCAGAGGATGGCGCGCTGCGTAACCAGCGTGCCCCCCGCATCGTTGGGTCGCTCTGGCTCAGGGCGCCTTGGGGGCCTCAAAGCTGATGGAGCGGAAGAGGGCGCGCAGGGTCAGGTTCAAGTCGGACTCCTTGACCCGCAGCTCGGTCATTTTGGTGGTGAGGTTGTTGAGGTCGCGCTCCACGGTGGTCTTGCGCGCGATGAGCTGTTCGCGGAGGCGTCGCGCGCCCGTGTCGCGGATGTCTTTGAGGTCCTCGAGGGAGTCCGCCAGGCGGGAAGCCTCGACGGCGAGCTCGTCCCGCTGGGTGACCAGGGCGACGAGTTGTTCACGCACGACTTGCAGCTCGCCTTGTTTGTCCACGACCTCTTGGAGCTGCGCTCTGAGTGCGGGATCGAGGGCGTCATCGGTGATCTGGACCTTCAACAGATCGAGGGCATGGCGCGAGTCCAGGGTGAGGGTGCGGACGATGGGCGTGGACTCGCGCACCTTGAACTCGAGGGTCGCCCCGGCCTTGACCGTCACCGGAATGTAATAGGCGCCGGCGGCGGTCAGCGTGCCTTCGGGCATGGGGTCCAGCTTCCACTCGGGGCGCACCGGGCGGCGAATGACCGCGCGGATGTCTTCGGCGTGCTGGTTGCGGATCTCATAAGAGAGATGGGTGACCCGCTTGATCTCCGAGGTCAGTCCGCCGCCGGAGATTTTGAGGATTTTGGCGGCCTCCTCGCTTTCCTCGCGGGCGGTCTTCAGGGTCACCCGCGCATCCATGGCGAAGGTGATGTGCACCACCGAGCCGGATTCGGTGCGCGGCAGGTAGCCCTCGCCGACGAAGGTGCCCGATTTGTAGAGGGTCACCGGGCCAGGCTCCAGGTCGAAGCCCGAGTCGTTCTCGAACTGCACCGCCCTGAAGGGATTGAGCCCGGTGTAGCTGCCGTGGATTTCCGTGCGGAAGAGGGCCACCTCGCCCGCTTTGGTGTTGGCCTGGACCAAGTTGACCAGGGCAGAGGCCCGGTCGGGGACGGTGACGCGACTGGCGATGTCGTACTGGAAGAGGGCGCCGAGCTGCGTCGCCTCTCCGTGGGCCTCAAAGGTGTTCTGCAAGACGCTGTAGTCCATGATCGCTGGCTCGGGCTCAGCCAACACCGGCTGATCCCACATCAGCTCGTCCATGGCGAAGCCCGATTCGTCACTGTCGCGGGCTGAGCGCCCCGTCGCGGTCACGGTCGAGCGAGGGGCGCGATCTTCCCGAGCCCTCGCGGTTCCGACTCGGCCTTCTGCCATGCCGCCGCCGCCGCGGCCTGCGCCGCCATAGCCTATGCCGGAACCCGGCATCCTGCCATCGCGGAGGGTCTCGCCATCGTAGAGCTCATTGGCAAGGCTCCGATCCTTGGACGAATCTCCCCAGGCCGCCTGTTCGACTGGCGGCGCGATGGCGGTGCGGACGCCGCGGGCGCTGAGGTCAGGCCGGGTCACGAAGTTGGGGGTGTAGAGATCATAGCGAAAACTCATGGGCATGCCGGCGACCAGAGACAGCCGCACCTGCTGCCACTCTGAACCCGAGACGTTGTCGACCACCGACCAGCCCTGGAAGAGGCCCTTGTCCTCGTCGCCCAAGACCAATCGATAGGCCGGCTTCCACACGGGCATGGCGATGATGTAGCTGACCATGATCTCGCGCTTGCCTCCACTGGACATGCGCACTTTGAGCTCGATGGGCTTCCACGCCCCTTCGTTCAAACTCAGATCCAGGCTCTTGTCGAGGCCGACCTCCAAGGTGCGGTCGCGAATGTTCAGCCCAACGATGTCGTCCACGGCCACCACTTGGAGCTCGCCCGCCTGCTGCTTCACCGTGACGCGATAGTTCATCAGGTAGTTGCCGTTGGCATCGGTGGTGGGCAGGTTCTCGAGGCCGACGATGCGTCCCTCTACCGTCCCCGTGCGGGTGCGCAAGACGACCCGCGCCCCCCTAAAGGCCTCGAGCAAAGAGAGGAGACCGCCCTCTTCCCTGATCTGGGTCGGGAGGGCCGAGAGCGCGTCAATGGCCTTGCGGTCTACGGGCAGGGAGATCGACACCGGGCGGCCTTCGCCGAGATCGATGATGGTCAAGGACTTGAGGATGTCGTTGATCTGATCGGGACGAATACGCAGGGTGAGGGTGTCGCCCTCGACGGTGCCGCGCCGCTCAAAATATCCGACACCGTTCTGGTAGAGCACGACCCGGGTGACGGCGAGCTCGTCGGAGATCTCCCCATCGCCGAGGTAGGACGAGACCTGTGGTGCCTCCTTCTTGCCCTTGCAGCCTACGAGGGCAAAGAGGGGACACAACAAAAGAAACACGGCCCAGAGATAGATGGACGGTCGCATGGTGACTCCGTGGGTGACGGTCCGCTGCGGCGAACCTGGTACAAGACAAAGCAAAGGCTCGTGCTTGACAACTGCCAGCCCTGAAAGGTTCCCGACCCATCAGTCCTTCCCACACCGAAGACCACCTCGCAGCGGCGGCAGACGCATCACCGCGCTGGCGAAGCCAGCGCAGAACAACCCTGTGCCAAGAACTTCGCCAGTATTTGTTGTTTTTGGCAAGGCAGCGCTACTCGCCGTTGCCCTCATCGTCGGGGGACGGCGCTGCGGGCGCCGCGGCTGGCGGCGCCTCCGGGGCGTCATCTTCCCGGACGGGCCCCGCTTCGATGGCCGCCGGTGCCGCCGCCCGTTGGGCGATGTCGACGGAGACCTTGTGCACCGCGAGGCCTACCCCCGTCAGGCTCTCGCCCGCGATGAGCCCGGCCGCCAAGACCACGACGAAGCGCCCGGACCAAGTCTTGGCCACCCGCGCTGCGATGAGCGCTGCGACGCCACCGATGAACACCGAGATGGAGTTGTAGGCTGGGATGACGAAGGCCAGTCCCATGCTCGCCGGGCTCGGCACCCAGGGGCGACCGCGTTTGGGCAGGGTCTTCTCCATGACTGCCAGCAGGACCCCAAGCGCGCCGGCCCAAATCATGGCATCGACGGCGCCCACGGGCATGGCGCTGAAGCCCTCCTGAAAGACCTCGGCGACGGCCTTCCATGAGGCCACGGCCGGCGCTGGCCACTCGTCGGTCAGCAACATCGTTTTGGGATCGGGCACGATGATGGTGTAGGCGATCGCACCGACGATGGCCCCGGCGAAGACGCCAAAGGCTTGTCCCAGGGCCTGTAGTTTGGGCGTGGCCCCAATGAGGACACCCGTCTTGAGATCGTGGAGGAGGTCGCCGCACTGGCTCGCCGCACCGCCCGTGACATTGGCCGCCAACAAGTTGGCCGTGGCATTGCCCGGAGCGATGCCACCGAAGAGAAGCTGGGTGATCTTGCCCATGGCGCCTACCGGGGTGATCCCCGTCTCGCCGGAGACGCGCCCGGCAACGATGGCCAGCACGAAAGTCAACATGACGCCGATGACGGCCGTCCACAAGGCGATGTCGAAGAGCGCCGTCTGACAGGCCGTCGCCAGGATCAGCGCCCCCACGGCCGCGGCGAGGAAAATCTTGCGCGGCACGTCACCCTGATCGTCCTCTTGCGCTGCGCTCTGGCCCTTCTGCGGCTTGAAGGCCCGCAGAATGGAGCGCCACGAGAAGGCGAACGACGCCAGCGAGGAGGTCGCCATCATGGCGACCCCAGGCCACAACAGCCAAGTGAGGGTCGCGTTGTACCAAGAGGCGTTGGGATCGGCCAGGCCGGGATTGGCATAACCGATCTCCATCATGGCTGGGCCGATCACCCCCCACGCCAGAATGGCCCCCAAGAGCATGGAGGCACAGGCCCGAATGCCAATCAGGCCGCCGACACCGACCAGTAAAACAGTGGGGTCCAGGGCAAAGCCGAGATTCTTGAGAGAGAGGGAAGTGTAGCCCGCTTCCTTGAGCTTGCCCTTGGCTTCAAAGCCCACATCCGGGGCCATGAACCTGATGCCGGCGAGGCTGGTGTAGAGCTTCAGACACGCGGCAAAGATCGCCGCAGAAATCAACATCTTGACCCGGGCCATGGCCTCCTTGCCCTTGGCATACATCTCCTTGAGCGTCTCGGCTGAGGCAATACCGCCGGGGAAGGGGAGGGCATCGACGATGAGCATCTGCCGCCGCAAACCGACGGCCACCACCAGCCCGACACAAGACACGGCAAAGACCCACAAGGCGAGCAAGTGCCACGGAAGCGCGTCGCCCGTAATGATGGTCCAGGCCGGGATGGGTGCCACCAAACCCGCCGACGAGATGGACGCCGCGGCTGATGCCGTGGTCTGGTTGATGTTGTTCTCCAGGATGCCGAACTTGCGGGTCTTGCCGATGGCATGGGCTCCCTGCCAAAAGCCATAGCCGATGAGGGCGGCCGTGATCGACATGTTGAAACCCCAACCGATCTTCAGCCCGGCGTAGATGTTACAGAGGGACAACACCGAACCGAGGATCATCCCTGTGGCGATCGCCCGGGCGGTCATTTCGTAGACCCGCGGTGTGTCGGCTGCCGGCGGCGGCGCTTGGCTCTGGTCGGGCGTGGGGGAGGGGCTGCTTTCCTTCATCGTCTCTCCTCTGGCGCAAGCGTCAATGAATGCGACACTTGCCAAGGTGCATAAATTGCGCGCCCGCGTAAACCCTGGGCAAAAGCGCGCTTCGCGTCACAACGCCACAACCCGGGCGCATCATTCCTCAGGATGCGCGAAAGCGACGCCTATCGTTAAGGCCGGGAGCACAAAATGGCCCCCCTTTCCCCTTGATGCGTTTCCGGCGGTGTCTATGGTTGCCGCGGCGAAATCGCGGCGCCAGCGCGCCCACCGACAACCACGACAGAGGAGGCCAGGGTGAGTACGGAAAGACAACGGGAAGTGCATGCGTTCAAGTCTGAAGCGCGCCAGCTCTTGGATTTGATGATCAACTCGCTCTATTCGAGCAAGGACGTGTTCCTCAGGGAGCTGATCTCCAACGCCTCGGACGCCCTCGACAAACGACGCTTCGAGGCCCTCACCGATCCCTCCCTCGCCCATCCCGAAGGACGCCAGGAAATCAGGATCCACGCCGACGCCGATGCCCGCGTCCTGGTCATCGAAGACGACGGCCTCGGCATGTCACGCGAGGAAATCATCGAAAACCTCGGGACCATCGCCCATTCGGGTTCCAAAGAGTTCATGGCCAAAATCAAGGCCGCCAAGACGGACGAACAGGTCCGCGCCCTCATCGGGCATTTCGGCGTCGGCTTCTATTCTGCTTTCATGGCCGCCGAAGAGGTGGTCGTCACCACGCGTCGGGCTGGTGCGGCAGAAGCCTTTGCTTTTGTATCCACGGGCGACGGGGAGTACACCGTAGAAGCGGCCGAACGCGACACGGCCGGCACGACCATCCGCCTGAAGCTGCGCCCCACGGATGAGGAAAATAACCTCGAGGATTTCACCTCCGAATGGGTCTTGCGCACCACCATCAAGAAGTACTCCGACTTCATCCAGTACCCCATCATGCTCCAGGTCGAGGAGAAGCCCCAAGCCCCGGCCCGCGACGACGAGGAGGAGGCCGCCGAGGAGGCACCCCAGGCGCCGACCTACACCTGGACCCAAGTCAACACCATGAAGGCCATCTGGACCCGTCCACAGGCCGAAGTCGAACAGCGCGAATACGACGAGTTCTACAAACACATCACCCACGACTGGCTCGAACCTCTCGAGACCATCTCCCTCAAAGCCGAAGGGACATTGGAGTACCACGCCCTCCTCTTCATCCCCAGCCGCGCCCCCTTTGACCTCTATTATCGCGACGCGCGCTATGGGATCCGCTTGCACGCACAACACGTCATGGTCATGGAGGAGTGCCAGGACCTCCTTCCGGATTACTTGCGTTTTGTCAAAGGCGTCGTCGACAGCGCCGACCTCAACCTCAATGTCTCCCGGGAGATCCTCCAGAAAGACCGCCGCATTGGCTCCATCCGCAAGCGCCTGACCAAGAAAGTCCTCGACGCCCTGGACAAGATCGCCGCCGACGGCGGCGAGAAGGCCGACAAGCTTTGGGAGAACTTTGGTCGCCTCCTCAAAGAGGGCGCCGTCAGTGACCACGACAACCGGGAGCGCCTCCTCGAGCTCTTGCGCTTTGCGAGCACGACCACTGCCAAGGAAGAGGCGCGTCGAAACGACGCTGATGCAGGACAGGATGACGGGGCCGATGACCCAGAGGAGACCCCGAAGGCGCCGCGCGTGCGCTCCCTCGCGGACTACGTCGCCGACATGAAAGAGGGACAGGACGCCATCTACGTCATCAGCGGCGAATCGCAGGACGCCGTGGCGCGCTCGCCACACATGGAGGCCTTCGCCGCCAAAGGCTACGAGGTCATCTTCCTCACCGACCCCTATGACGAAATCCTCTTCTCTTCAGTCAACACCTACAAAGAGAAGCCCATCCGCTTCGTCGGCAAGGGCGAGGTCGAGCTCGGCTCCGAGGAAGAACGACAGGCGCAACGCTCCAAGCTCGATTCGCAGCAGGGAGACTATGCCGAGCTACTGTCTGCGGTCAAATCCCACCTCGAGACCTACGTCTCCGAGGTGCGCCTCAGCGCTCGCTTGACCTCGTCTCCCGTGTGCTTGGTGGGCGAAGAGGGCGACTACAGCCCGCACTTCCACCGCCTGCTGCAGAAAATGGGGCAGTCGGCCATGCCCGATCGCAAACGCATCATGGAGGTCAACCCGGACCATCCGCTTCTCGCCAAGCTGCAAGCGCGTTTCAATGCCGACGCGGCCGATCCCAAGATCAAGCTCTTCGCCGAGCTGCTCCACGGGCAAGCGCTGCTCGCCGAGGGCTCTCCGCTGCCCGATCCCATCGAGTACACCCAAGCGGTGACAGCCATCATGCTCGACGTGGTCTGACACAGGCCCGTGAGTGGACCAGAGGGCGGCGCACCCAGGGGGGCGCCGCCTTCGCCTTTTTCAGTCGATGGCGGCCGCCAAGATCTTGCTCAGATCGAGGGCGAGGGACATCTCGCCTTCCACCCGCAGCTTCCCCGTGAGGAAAGCCTGGGGACCGGAGAGCTTGCCCGTGTAAAGATCTACGAAATC
This sequence comes from uncultured Myxococcales bacterium, assembly GCA_964454015.1. Taxonomy (GTDB): domain Bacteria; phylum Myxococcota_A; class Bradymonadia; order UBA4248; family UBA4248; genus CAYVQF01. Next base: position 34,724 of record CAYVQF010000030.1, on the reverse strand, counting down.
ACTGGCCTTCATGGTAACGGTACAGTCGGGATCAGCGATGTCGCCGCGTCCCACCCAGTCGGTCTCTGCCGTGCAGTCCAAGAACCAGCGTCCGCCGCCATCGCCCTCGAGGATGAACTGGTAGACAGCGCCGATCTCGCTGACCACATCGGGGTTCTCTTGCAAGTACTCGGGGATGTCTTCGCCAAAGATGAACTCGGCGGTCATGGGCGTATCCATAGCTTCACTCCATTGCGCACAGTGGGATTCAGGTGCGGCGGTCGCTAGTCCGCCTCAGAGCGTCGTCACTCCGGCCGTAGCCTCGTTGACAGCGCTAAGCGGGAAAAATGGCTGAATGCCGGGAGCGGGACTCGAACCCGCACATCTTTCGATAGGAAATTTTAAGTCTCCTGCGTCTGCCTATTCCGCCATCCCGGCAGGCTGGCTCTCGGACTAATGGCTACATCATTGTCCTGCGCAGATCAACCTCCCCCAAGCCGTTCTCCCTTTGGTCCGGCTGGCTTCAAGTCGTCTGCCTATTGACCCTAGTCGGTGAAAGGGGTGTGATGCCACGGGCCGGCGCTCGGTGCGGCGGCCCAAGCTCAGAGCAGCAAAAGGTGTTGGTCATGGAAAACGGAGAGAACCACCCCGCTTCAGGCCCTTCCCCAGCCGGGTGGACCCACAAGCCCGCCTGGCTCAAGATCCGGGCTGCCACAGGCGAGGCCTATGGCGAAGTCGGCCGGATCCTGCGCCATTTGTCACTGCATACGGTCTGTCAGTCGGCGCGCTGCCCCAATCAAAACGAGTGTTGGTCGAGGCGCCACGCGGCCTTCATGATCCTGGGTGCTGACTGTACCCGACGTTGCCGCTTCTGTGCCGTTCGCCACGGCCACCCTCAGCCGCCCGATCCAGCCGAGCCCGCCATGCTGGCCGAGGCCGTCGAGCGTTTGCGGCTCAAGCATGTGGTCATCACCTCGGTCGATCGCGACGATCTGGCCGACGGTGGGGCAGGACATTTCGCCGCCTGCATCGGCGCCCTGCGCCAGGCCAACCCGCAGACGACCATCGAGGTGCTCACGCCGGACTTCCGTCACAAAGACGGTGCCATCGATCTCATCGTCGCGGCCCACCCCGATGTCTTCAATCACAACGTGGAGACGGTGCCGCGCCTCTATGAGGCGATGCGACCAGGCGCCGACTACGCCCATTCCCTGGGGCTTTTGGCTGAGGTCAAGGTTCGCAGAGGGGCTGAGTTCACCAAATCAGGCCTGATGCTCGGCCTGGGTGAGAGTGATGAAGAGATCGCTGCGGTCATGGACGATCTGCGGCGCGCTGATGTCGATTTTCTGACCATGGGACAGTACTTGCGACCCAGCGCGGCGCACGCCGAGGTGGCGCGCTATGTGACCCCCGAGGCTTTTGCTGCGCTCGGCAGGTTGGCTTTGAGCAAGGGGTTCAAGATGGTGTCGTCGTCGCCGTTGACGCGTTCCTCGCACCACGCGGACGAGGATTACGCGCGCCTGTTGGCGGCACGGTGATGCTGTCGCCGATGACGCCGAGGTGAGGACGGAGCGGCAGCTATCTACGCATGTATCAGGCCTCTTCGTGAGCTCGTCGGCGGTGAGATGAGGCGTGGCAGCGCGGGCTAGGCCATCGGTCGCCAAGGAGGCCACCCGTTAGTGTTGTGCGCCTTCGCGGTCACGATGGTGCGAGCGCTTGCGCGTGCGGCAGCGTTACCTCTGCCGGGCTGTGGCCAGCGTCGGGAGCCCGTGCTGCTGCGTGTCTCTTGATGGCTTGTAGGCGTCAGCGCTGAAGGCCGAGCCGCCGTTTTTGCGAGCGCCGAGCTCCAGAGGGTCTTTCGGGCTGGGGGTGGCTGTTGCCTACCCGCGTTTTTCGCCAGGTGTGTCTGGTGCCTACATAATCCACCATGTCTGCAGGTCGCGATGATGCGACCCGGAGGCGTGTTCAAGTGGTTCTGAGAAGCGATGGCTGTCGTGAGGCTGGCGTGGCTGGGTCAACAGGAGAAAGAGCGTCTCATGGCGGAGCTGAGGTTGTGAGCGAAGCATGGGCGAGGTGGGCCGAGTTCGCTTCATGTGGGGCTTTGGCGTCTGGTTCTCTGGGTTGGGGTGAGGTGGGCGATGGTCCTTGCGGGTGGCGGTCGCCATTCGTGTCTGTTCTCCGGTGTGGATTGGTTTGGGTTGGGGGTGAGTCGGGCGATAGGCCTTGCGGGTGGCGGTCGCCATTCGTGTCTTCTTTCCGGTGTGGATTGGTTTGGGTGTTTGGGGGTGAGGTGGGTGTCGCCGTCTGTGAGTCGCAGTTGCAGGAGAGTTGTGATTTGCGTTTGCGGGAGGAGGGGTGTGCCACGGCGTCGGCGCGAGGTGTCGGCATTGGTCATGGTGGTGCTTCGTTCGTGGTGGCTTCTTTGCGTGGCGTCGTCCTGCCTTCTTTGCGGGGCGTCGTCAATTCGGGCGTGGGGTGTCGTTACGGTCGACCAGGTCATTTTGAGGACATTGTATTGAATTGTGTGTGTTTAGGCTCGCAGGGCGCCCCTGGCACGTAAGTTGACATAATATCCCTTATGAGACGTTGAGGGGGTGGTTGAGGGGGTGGTGGGACGCGGGACTGCCGACTGCCATGGACAAATTGCCCTATGGGCCGTGAACATCCCCGAACGTCCCCGAACCTCACAACCTGCAGGCCACGGCCACGACAATGACGACCACAAGCTCAGACACAAGCTCAGCCGCAGCACGACCTCCACGGTACCGCCGCCGCCGCATGCCGCAGCACGACCGCCATGGGAACTACCACCCAGGCATGGCCCCCGATGCACCTCTACCTGAACTCAACAACCTGCAGGCCACGGCCACGACAATGACGACCACAAGCTCAGACACAAGCTCAGCCGCAGCACGACCACCATGGCACCGACGCCGCCGCATGCCGCAGCACGACCGCCATGGGAACTACCACTCAGGCATGGCCCCCGAAGCACCTCCACCTGAACTCAACAACCTGCAGGCCACTGCCACGACAATGACGACCACAAGCTCAGACACAAGCTCAGCCGCAGCACGACCACCCCGGGAAACAAAACCAAGTCCTGGACCCGAACGCCACCACCTGAACTCAACAACCTGCAGGCCACTGCCACGACAGACTCGACAACAAGCTACGGCTTCGATGCCGTGTGACGCCCTGGTGCTTCTCCAACTCGACGGCCTGGCAAGAACCCTCACCTTTTAGCGTTTCCACCAACGCTGGCGCGTGGGAGACCACCCAGATCTGACTTCGCTGAGACGCCTGAACGATGAGGCGACCCAACGGGGGAATCAGCTCCTGGTGCAAGCTCGTCTCTGGCTCGTTCAGCACCAGCAACGGCGCCGGACGAGGGCTCAGCAGCGCGGCACACCAGAGCAGGTAACGCAGCGTGCCGTCAGACAGCTCAGTGGCGCCTAGAGGACGCAAGAGACCGTGCTGCGTCAAGGATAGGCTGATCACACCATTGTACGTATGGGTCTCGATCTGCAGCACCGAACCAGGGAAGGCATCGCTGATGGCCGCGTCAAGGGCGGCGCTGTCTCCGATCTCGATGATCGTCTGCAGCGCCGACGCCAAGTCGTGCCCATCGGCGCTGAGCACGGGGGTGAAGGTCGCTACCTGTGGCTGGCGCACGGGGCTCTCGGGGTCGACCCGGAAGGTGTCGTAGAAACGCCAACGCTTGATCTGAGCGCGCATGGCCTGCAGTTCCGGCGCTGCAATGGGGTCGCCCATCTCCGAAAGCATGCTGTCAAAGGGCGACAGCGACTCCGTCAGGAAGACGCGCCCATCGCCGCCCATGGCTTTGACAACGCCCTGACGGCGCTCGACGAGGATACTGGCTCGGCGCACTTTCCCGTTCCAAATGGCCTCATACTTGATCTCTGGATCGAGGGAAAAGGCCGACCTCGAGGGCTTGGGGAAGCCAAAGGCGATGGCGTAAGACAATTCGTCTATGGTGAATCCCAGGCGTAGACGACGCGGTTGCAGGTTGCCCCCCTGAGGCTCGATCGCGACATGACCCAGCTCCATGGCCCGTGAACGCACACTCGGACCAGCCCACAGGGCCGACGCAAGACCACCCTCGCGGGCCAGGGCCTGCACCACGCCCCCGTGGGCCGTTTCGGCCAGCAGACGCAGGGCCCTGTAAAAGTTCGACTTGCCGCTGCCGTTGGCCCCCGTGACCAGCACCAGCGCGTGGAGGGAGAGCTTGAAGTCGTAGAGCGAACGATAGTGCTCAATGGCAATGGCGTTGATCATGAGCCCATCCTATCCCCAGCACCGGCTGCGCTGCAATGGACAGGCGCGGCTGAACGGGCGACGCCCGACCCGATGGCCAAGCTCGGATGCGCGGAACAACCCGCCGTCGGAGTCTCCCGCCCTACCCCCTCCTAGCCAAAGAGGGCCATGAGCACGAAAACCAGCAGGCCCATCAACAGCAGCGCCAGCAGCGCTACCGCAAAGGTCCCACCCCCAATATTCATCGTGCTGGCTTTGGCGCCCTCCGCATCGTGATTCAACATGGGCTGCATCGCCCTAGACGCAGGTTAACCTTCTTGACCGAACGCACGATGGCCTCGACGCGGTCGTCGAGATCACCACTCAAACCCATGGAGATCCGCACCAAACCCGGGGACAGCCCCATCTTGGCTTGGTCCTCGGGCGGAATCTCAGAGGACGTGGACGATCCAGAGCAGGAGATCAACGTGTCGAAATAGCCCAAGGACACGGCGATGAGACCAAAAGCCTCCTCGTTCTGCAGTGACGCCATGAACGCCTCGGCTTGGGCGTGGCTGCCGCAATCCAACGTCAGCATGCCGCCAAAACCAAAGCCCTCATTCAATATTTCCTTATACAACCCATGCTGGGGGTGACTGGGCAAGCCCGGGTAACACACCGGCGCCCCGATCTCAGCCAGCCTCTCAGCCACGGCCAACGCCCGGCGACCGTGCTCGCGCATGCGCAGCGGCAAGTGCGGCAGCCGCTGGTACACGTCGAAAGCCACCCGCGGGTCCATGGTGGGCCCCAGCAACATCACCCGTCCTTCGTGCAGGTCCATCAACCGGTACACGAATTCTTTGCGCCCACAGACGGCGCCGGCGATGAGGTCACTCGCCCCGTTGACGAACTTCGTCAGCGAATAGGCCACCACATCCGCCCCAAGCTGCGCTGGCGACACGATGACTGGCGTGAAGGTGTTGTCAACCACCAAGGTGAGCCCGCGCTGGTGGCAGATCTCCGCCAACGCCGGGATATTCGCCACCCGCAGCGTAGGATTACCCACGACCTCCGTATAGATCACCCGCGTCTGCGGGGTGATGGCCGCGACGAAGGCATCCACGTCATGCGGCGGTACAAAGGTCGTCTTCACCCCAAAACGCGGCAAGAGCTGGCCCAACAACGCGTGGCAGCCCCCGTAGATGGTATCACTCGCCACGATGTGGTCGCCCAACTCACACAACTGCAAGAGGGAACAAGCAATGGCCGAAATCCCACTCGCTGTGCACAGACCGTCCTCCGTACCCTCTAGCGCCGCCAAAGAGCGGGCCAAGACATCCACTGTGGGGTTGAAATGGCGACTGTAGAGAAAACACCCTCCCTTGTCCGGCCCGCGCAAACCCGAAAAAATCTCCGGCATGATGCCCGGTTCCATGACCGTGAAGGTCGAAGATCGCTCGATCGAAGGCGCGACCCCACCATGCTCGCCGAATTCGCGCTTGGCCGACACCAACGCCCGCTCGGGATTGAATTTTGCCATTGCCTACCTCCCAATCATGTGGCCCACCCGGGAGTATACAGGACTCGCCAAAATCCGAAAGACCCCTTGTGGTTTCACTAAAATGGGTGCGCATTGGCTGAGGCGCCGCACGATATACGAACGATTCCGTACTGCAGCTAATCTTCCTCGATGGCCAACAACAGCGACTTTACCGCGTAAGAGAGACCGTCGTCCGCCGGGACGCAGCGGGCACAGCGACCGTTGCCGGCGCACAGGGGACATAGGCGCGCCGTCAAGCGGCTTGGGTCAGCGCGATCCACCAAGGCGTGATAGAGCGGCCGCCCACCCGCCGTGTGGATCAAGGTGCAGCCGCCCGGGCACTTCCCCGGAGATAGGCCAGAGATGAGCTCGCCACAACCCGAGCAGCGCCCGTCGAGACCGATGACGCCGCCACAATGGGGCTCGGCGCAGCGCCGCCCCAGCCAATCGGCAGCATCGGCCACACAGATGCACGCCGGCAGCTCGGGGCAAGGCATGGCCACCGCCGGCAAATCCCGCACCTGGCCGCCCGGCAGGATCCGCATCCCATCGCTGGCGCGCATGCCTTGGTTGCCCGCTTCCGCAAAGGAGACCAATTGGCCCTTGGCATGGAGGCGGCCAGCGAGCCAGAAGTACCACCCATCGAACCACCACCACCGCAAGGCCGCTACCAGACGCGGCCAGGGGTTCGTGGCGAGGTCTTCCCCCAGGACGCGGGGCTCACTGCACGTCGCACAGGGCTCGGCGGCCTCCGTCCGGGGGGCCATCCACTGTGGACCGCATGCACAGCGTGGCCACGTCGCCGGAATGAGGGTGCGCAGCACCCGCGCCGCGCTCAGGGCGTGGTCTCGGAGCAAGAGCGGTGCGCCCGCACCTTGACACGCCCGGCACAGGCTCACGCCTTCTCCGAGTTGGCTCAAATAGCCTTGACCTCGGCACGCCTCACAGGCCGCCCGGGCCAAGAGACGCGCGCCGTGCTGCCACACCTGGCGCCACTGCCCTATGGCCTGTAAGGCGTCGCAGATCTCCACCACATCTTGCTCGGCGCTGTTCCGGTCGGCTTCGCGCAGGGCCAGCTCCAAGGCCGCCACGTCGCGCGCGGCGCCGTACTTCTGTAGCAAGCTTCGCATCTGCTCGCGGTTGCGGCCCATCGTCCCCCGGCGCGATGTCTAGAAGGTCGTGGTGAACTGAAGTGACATCGCCTTCTGTTGCTCTGCCGCCTCCAGGTACAGCATGTCCTTGCCGGGCGATTTCACCCAGTGCCACAACGCATAGACAGGCGTGACGATGGTCAAGGTAATGCCACCGACGGCGTAAGCCGCGATGCCGGCACCGAAGGCCACCCCGCGCTCATCATCGTTGGCGTTGGCCAAAAAGAGCCCCATGCCAATGCCAGTGACTACCAGACTAGAACCCAACAAAATCAGTGAGGTGATCTCCCAAGTCTGCCAGTCGTCGTCTAGATCGATGCGGGCGTCCATAGGTTCCTGCCCGTAGCCAATGTCCCTGGGCACGCGAATCTCGCGTGGTTCACCGCTGTCGACGCGATGCCCCATCAGGTAATAGCCGCTGTCAGACGGCACATCGCGGGTACAGGGCAGCACACAGACGAGGTCGCCATCGCGTCGATGCAGGGTCCACTCCCCGCGGCTGTGCTGCAAAAAGTTGATGGGCCGCCCACTGTCAGCGTGAATCCGGGTCGGGCCTTTGCTCCCCTGAAGGTCTTGCTGCGGGGTGATCGCCACGGGCTCGGAAGGGTCGGGCTTGGTGAGCGGCTCCTCGGCCGCTGGCGCGTCGCCGTCGGGACAATGGCGCTTCAGGCCGCGGTGACACAAGTAGTCACGCGCCAAGCTCTGCAGCCCCTCTTCGAGGTCGGCGTCGCTCGTGCTGGGCACGGCGATCAGGGCGCCAAAGATCTTCGCGTTGTCGTCGGTGCTCCACACACTCAGGGTCAGGCGCACGCCGCCCTTATCGGTCTTGTTTGCAGCGATATCGATGATCTGCTCGACGAAGATCCGCCGCGCTGCCATCAGCTCGCACTCTCGCTCCACGGCCGTCGCGACGCCGATCTGTTCGCGGCACTCGGCGTAGACCGCGTCCATTTCTTTGGTGCCGGCGAAGCGCACTTTGGTCTCGGCCAGGATGGGCGCCTCGAAAGCCACCTCGAGCACGGACACCTTGGCGGCCAGTGGTCCGCTGAAGCGCAAAAAGACGCGCATCTGCTCGTCAGATTTGGCCGTAAACGGAAGGAGAAGCACCAAGAGAAAGACCGCAGCAACGAGACGGCTCTGACGTACCCAACGCATAGACCACTCCATCTTGCTACCCCACAGCGTCATCGGCTTGGGGCTGGCGCGAGAACACCTGTAGCATAGACGCTTGCCCTGCAGAGTAAAAGCCCCACGCCATCGTCCCAACGCGCCGCTGATTGCCGTATTTCGCAACGGATGATCTGGCCTTTGCCAGGAAAATGTGCTTCTCTACCGCCGCCAAGTGGTGCCGGCCACGCGCTGGTACCACTTGCCTCATGTCAAATGGGCTCCCACCTTCATCGGGGGAGACCCGCTCGGGGCGGCCTCCTGGGTCCCCCGACTTGAAGCCAAGAGATCCAAGGCTATGCAGATCACCATGATGAAGGGCAAGATTCACCGCGCCACCGTGACGGGCGCCGATCTCAACTACGAGGGCTCGATCTCCATCGATCCCGTCCTCGCCAGCCGCGCCGGTTTCCTGCTCCACGAGCGCGTCGAGATCTACGACTGCGACAACGGCGCCCGCTTCGCCACCTACGTCATCGCTGGCAAAGACGGTGAGATTTGCCTCAACGGTGCCGCCGCGCGCCTGGTCCACCCGGGCGATAAAGTGATCATCGTCGCTTACTGTCAGATGAGCCCAGAAGAAGCTGCCCTCCACCAGCCCGCTGTGGTCATGGTAGACGATCACAACCGCATCAAAGCACCCGAGGTGGTCGAAGCTGCCCCCTAAGATCCCGCCTGCATCCACACCGCCTTGAGATAGTGCGCCTCAGGGAAGGACGCTGGATGATCTGCCGGCAGGCCGTAGGGACCGCCGCCGCTGACCCAGTGCAGCCCCAGCCCCCGACGCAGGGCCTCCATGAAGGCGCTCTCCGTGATGTGGGCCGAGCAGGAGCAGAAGAGCATCCGCCCGTCGCCCCGCAGCACCTTTGCCGCCGCCTGGGCCAAGTGCGCGTAGGCGCTCAGGGCATGCTCCACGCTCGTCGCGTTGGCGGCAAAGGAGGGCGGATCGACCACGACCAGGTCAAAGCGCTCTCCGCGCGCCTCGAAGTCAGCCAGCGCCGCGAAAACATCCTGCCGCACGCAGTGGTGCTCACAGGCCGCGACGGCGACGTCATCCCGGTTCATGGCGAAGTGCCGTGCCGCCTGCTGCAACGCATTGCCATCGCCATCGACGCTGAAAACCTCCATGGCACCGCCGCGGGCCGCCGCCAGGGAGAAGCCACCGGAAAAAGAAAACAGATCCAAGACCCGGCGCCCAGAGGCCGCGGCCCGCACTCGGGCCCGGTTCTCTCGTTGATCCAAAAAGAAGCCCGTTTTCTGCCCCTTGATGACCTGCGCCTCCAGGAGCGCGCCGTCTTCCAAAAAGGGCGCCGCGCTGATGTCAGCCTCATCCCCAAGAATCACCAGGCCATCGCTCAATGCAAAGCGCCCATAGGCCGCCTGGACTTTGCGGGCCAAGCGCAGCACCACCCGCGCCACCGGGAGCAGCTCCTGCAGCGTCGGCAGCAACTCCGCCAAAAAGGGCATCCACACCGTGCTGTAGAGCTTCAACACCGCCGTATCGCCATAACGATCGAGTATCCACGCCGGCATGCCGTCGGACTCCCCGTTGACCCAGCGGTAGCCCGTGGTGCAGGTCGGGGCCAAGAGACCCTCGCGTCTAGCCATGGCGCCAGCAATGCGCTGGAGAAAGTAGTCGCCATCGATCGGGCTCCCCCCCTGCTCGCTCACCCGCCGCACCCGCAGCGGTGAGTCGGGGTCCCACAGGCCAAGGCCCAGAGGCTGCCGACGCTGGTCGTAAATGGCGACCAAATCGCCAGCCCGACCGTTGTCAGGGGCCTCGTCGATGGTGCGGTCGAAGACCCACGGTGTACCGCCCTTCAGCCGGCGCACGGCGCTGGCGCGCACGCGGCAGCGCAACGGCTTGACCGGACGCTCTTGGGGCAGCAGGCGCAGCGCCGCTGCTAGGTTCGGGTTCACGCGCGACATCGTCTCCACCCTGGCCAAAGAAAAGCTCAGGACGGCTCCCAGGGGCCGTCAACGCCTTCTAACACAAGGCAACCCGGCGACCCAAGCCCCCCGCATCACGAGCAGTCCCCAGGACCCAGCCCAGGCCACGCGCCGTCGCGGGCGCCCTAGGCCCGTGGATCCCTTCAAATTATAACGAAAGAAAGCGCTGCGCCTCGGCAAGCGCCGCGTCCAGGTCGGTCACCAGGGCTGAGGTGGGCAGCACACAGACCGGGCGGCGCTCGAGCTGCTCCCAAGCCGCGGCGACGTGGGCATAGAGGGTGTCGCTGTCGGCGCCGTCGGGGAAGATGGCGTTGCTTTCGGTTTCGGTGACGAAGAAGGTCGTGACCGCTGTGTGGCCGGCCGCATCGGGTGCCCAGTGCAAAAAGGGCACCTTGAGCTCGTCGAGGAAGGTCGAGCGCAGCAGGGCGACTTGGCCCGCGGCCAGGCGCGCGCGCACCAGGGCCAGTTGCCGCGTGATGTGCTCCAAGTCCCCGAAATTCCAAACCTCGCGCAGGTAGACCTGCGCCCCATCCCAGAGGGCAATGACCGCGTCGCCGGGCTCGATGGCGTCGGGGGCGACCTCACCGGCGAGGACGTCGCTCAGGAGCACCGTGCGGTCGCCGCTGGTGTCGTAGGCGCCGAGGGCGATGTGGCGCGGCGCCGTCTGGCTGGGTGCGCTAGGGTACATACCGGCAATCCTTTGTTACTATCTTGGGATCCACGTCCGCAGCAGCAGCGCGTGGCGGGCTCACTCAGGGCTGAACCAGGGCTTTGACGGCGAGCAGGGTCAGCTTGGAGCGCGGCTCACCGAAGCCATTGGCGGGGTAGAACTGCGTCATGCGCATCTCTTCGGGGCCGACCACCTGGAAGCCACAGTAGTTCTCGCCGAAAGCGCCGCGGTAGTCCTTGAGGCCTTTGCCCATCTGCCGGGTGAGGCGAGCTTGGTTGTCGCGCAGGGCCTGATCCGCTGCGGCCGTGATGTCCAAGTCGAGGGGAAACATGGTGGAGACGTCGGCGCGGCGGATATTGGAGCGAGTCAGGGCGTAATCGGGATAGGAGTGCCCCGACTTGTAGTGGCGGATGTCCCCTTCGGCGATGTAGACCTTGGCGTTGCTCTGCTTGTTTTTGGGGCCGGCCTTGATCTCGAGGGCGCTGGTGTTGGCGGCCTGCTCGGCCGGCGGCGCGCCGCCCTTGACGGTGGTGTTCCCGGCTCTGAAGAGGGGGTAGATCTCGAGGGCCTCGCGGATGTTGTCGGCGCCGATGGGCTCAGCGTCGGTGAGCATCATATGGAGGGCGGCCAGGCTGGCGACGGGGGTCTTGGCGAAGCGGCGCATGAGGCTCATGAGTTCTTCGGCGTCCATGCCTCGCGCTTGCGCCGCGGGGATGAGTCGCTGGAGGTCGTCGGCGCTGGCTTTGAGGCGCTGGGCCGCGGCGACGCACTCGGCGAGCTGGGCCTGGCTCCAACCAGCGCCACTCGCGGCGCGGACCAAGGTGTAGCCAGCGCTCGCCATGCCGGCTTGGTGCAAGGAAGCGATGGTCTGGCTCACCGTGCGGGTGGTCCAGCCGAGGTCGAGCCCGAGATCGATGAGCTTGAGCAGGGGCGTGAGGCCAAAGGCGCCTTCATGGGCGGCGATGTCCTTGGCGAGCCAGCGCGCCACCGTGCGGGCCCGGGCTTGCTCGAAGTGATCGCAGATGATGGCGATGCGGTCGGGGTCACTCTTGAAGGCCAGGTTGAGGTCGTAGAGGCGGCCGCCGAGTTTCTGCTGGAGGGCGTCGAAGCGCGCCTGACCCCAAGCGGCGATCAGAGGCGTGCGCCAGGTGACCTTCTCTGGGGCGCTCTCAGGCACGGCCTCTTCAGGGCCCTTTTCGCGCGTCACTTCGTTGGCGTTTTCGGCGCCAGGTTGCAGGTACTGCACCTGCTCTTCCCAGCTCATACCGCCCAGGGTGGCGTAGAGCTGGGTCGACTCCTTGGCCTCAGGCAGGGGCGCTTTGTCCTGCTTGTCCTGGGTTGATTCGGTGAGTTGAGGCGATTGGAGTCCCTGCTTCATCGTGTCAGCTCCCGTGCCGAATGCCAGCATTTTGGGCGTCATGAGGTGACGGACCTGCCCATCGTTGACAAGGCTATAGGGGTGCGCTCCTTTTGTAAAGCCCAAGTCGCAGCGATCACGAGGTTATCCGCTTGAAAGTGGTAGACATTTTCCAAGAAGAGAAGCGCAGACCCTTGGAAAATTTGACCTTGCGCAACCCGTCGTCGAGACGCGGCGCCGACCTGGTGCCTATGCCCTGTCGCCGTTCCCCCAGAAGCGCTATGGTGGCGCGCGATCGTGTGCGCCCAACGGGGCGCACCTCTGCGCAACGGAAGTGAAAATGGCTTACGCACCTTGTCCGCTCCCCCTCCCCCACTTCTCCGAGATCATTCGGGCCCAGACCCTGCTGCAGGGCGTGGTCAAAGAGACCCCACTGGAACGCAGCAAATCCTTCTCGGCCATGACCGGGGCCCAGGTCTACCTCAAGCTGGAGAATCTCCAATCCACGGGCTCATTCAAGGCGCGCGGCGCCTACATGAAGATCGTCAATCTGAGTGAAGACGAGCGTCGGCGCGGCGTCATCTGCGCTTCCGCAGGCAACCACGCCCAGGGCGTCGCCTATGCCGCCAGTCGCTTGGGGGTCGCCTCGAAGGTCTTCATGCCCATCTTTGCGCCCCCGCTCAAGGTTATCGCCACGCGCGCTTATGGGGCCGAGGTGGTCTTGCAAGGCGACACCTTCGACGACGCTCTTCAGGCCGCCGTCGACTATGGCACCGAGAGCGGCGCCGTCTTCGTCCACCCCTTCAACCACCCCCATATCATCGCTGGCGCAGGCACCATCGGCCTGGAAATCTTCGAGCGTCTCCGCACGGTGGATGAAGTCTGGGTCCCCATCGGGGGCGGTGGTCTCATCGCCGGGGTCGCCATCGCGTTGAAACATCTCAACCCCAGCATCCGCATCGTCGGCGTCGAGGCCCAGGGGGCCCAAGGGATGAAGGCCTCCCTCGACGCCGGTCGGGTCCAAGCCCTGACCTCGGTGCGCACCATCGCCGACGGCATCGCCGTCAAAGCGCCGGGCAACCTGACCTTGGAAGCGGCGCAGCGCTTTGTCGACGACGTGGTCGTGGTCACGGATGACGAGATCGCCCGCGCCGCCTATCTGCTGCTCCAGCGCGCCAAAATCCTCGCCGAGCCGGCCGGCGTCGCCGCCATGGCCGCCGTGCTCTTCGGCCAAGCCGACCTAGCCGGAAAGACCGTGGTCCCCATCATCAGCGGCGGCAACATCAACATGGCCATCCTCGAACAGATCCTCGACAAAGGGGTCATGGAGCAAGGCTTTCGCGCCCGCATCGCCGTCCTCATCCCCGATCAAGCCGGGACCCTGCAGTCCATCATCTCCATCCTCGAGCGGGTGCGCGCTTCCATCCACGAAATCTCCCACGAACGCTCGACGACCAGCGTCCCCGTGGGCTACGTCCAGGTCACCTTGACCTTCAACCTCCAGGACACCTCCCAGCTCGGCATCGTGCTCAGCGAGCTCGAAGCCAAAGGCCTGCAGCACAAAGTCTTGCGCTGAGATCCCAACCCGCCGTCGCCCGCGCCCTTCCCCCATGCCTGCCTCTGAGGTGAGCCCATGCCCTACCCTGCCGAAGTTCAAGCGGCCTTCTCGATCCACCCCCGCTTGGACGCCCTCTGGCGCTCGGTCCGCCCCCTCGCGGCCACAGACGACTTGGCCCACGACGCCCTCCACGTCCTGCGCGTCTGCCGCTGGGCCCTGGTGCTCGCGCCAGAAGCCGAGGCGTCGGCAGAATTGTGCGCCGCCGCCGCCCTCCTCCACGATCTGGTCAACCTCCCCAAAGACGACCCCGAGCGCGCCGCCGCCTCGGCCTACAGCGCCACCGCTTCAGCCCCCTTACTGAGCGCCGCCGGCTACACCGCGGCTGAAACCGAGACGATTCAGGCGGCCATCGCCGCTGGCTCCTGGTCCGGTGGCAAGGCGCCACCCAGCGCTGTCGCTCTCGTGCTGCAAGAGGCCGATCGCCTCGACGCCATGGGGGCCATCGGTATCGCTCGCACTTTTTGCTGTGCCCAACGCATGGCCCGTGGGCATTCCCAGCTCTACGATCCTGCCGACCCACGGGCCCAGGAACGGTCCCTGGATGACCGCCACTTCGCCGTGGACCACTTCCCCCGCAAGCTCCTCGCTCTTGGCGCGACGCTGCGCCTGCCCTCGGCGCGCGCCGAAGGTGCCCGCCGCCACGCGCGGCTCGAACGCTTCCTCGAAGACCTCTTCCAAGAACTCGGCGACGATAGGGAGCCTGCCGTCAATCCAGGCTGCGCGAACGCGGACGATCAGGGCTGATGCCGCGGCTCACTGGCTTATCCTGGCGGATGGGGATCTTCACCGGCTCGACCACCTCGGGATCCGTGGCAGGCGCTTCCTCAGGTTCGTTCCCAACCTCCGGACTGCTTTCGCCCTCCTCCCCAGAGGGCGCAGCGGCAGCGCCTTCTGCGCCCGTCTCGGCCGCAGCCTCAGGGGCGCCCTCTTCTCCGGCAATGACCGCTGGCGTCGGCGGCGGCGCCGTGACATCTTCTGGCGCCTCGGCCGCAATCTCGACGCTATGCTGGGCTTCTGGCGGAGGCGGAGCTGGGACTTGCTCAGCCGGCGCACACGCCGTCAACGCCGCCGCCGAGAAGGTCGCCGCGGCAACGGCGCGCAAGAGGCCGCCCTTGCTGTGGCGCTTGTAGTCTATGCCCTGGATCATGGCGTCGAGCTGGGCCGCCGAGACCGTGCGCAACACGGCCCCCTCCGTCGGGCTCAGCGCCGTGTGCATCGTCGCCAGGGCGCCTGCGCGATCCGTGGCCAAGGCCCGGCGAAAAGCCGGCTCCGTTGCCGCCCGCAGCAAGACCCGCTCGATGCCAATGGGCACCTCGATGTGCCTCCCGCTGTGCGCCTGCGGACGCCCCCCCACGATGGTCCGCCGCACCGCCTCTTCACCCTCTTGAATGCGCACCTTGGGATCTTCGGCCATGGTCACCTCCCTCGTCGCAGCACACCTGCGTGAGAGCTACTCTAGCTCAAGCCGCCGAAGATCACCAAGGGTCGTCATCCACGCGCCTCAGTCCACTTCGTCATCATCACTGTCGCAGTGGCCCGGGCCGATGTCGCCATTGTTGTAGGCGTCGAGCAGCGACGACAGGGCAATGGCGCGCCGCGCCTCCTCGCGGCTCAGTACACATCTCTCCAACAACACGAAGGCCTCCTTCACGGCATAGAGGATCTCGTCGTCGGCGCTCGCCCCGGACGCCAAATTGAGCTGGGCCGCGATGGCCTGCTGCCCCAAGATGTAAAAGGCGGAGCCACGCGGCGCCCTGTGCAGGATCTCGAGGTAGGTCTGCCCGCACAGCAGGGTGTCCTCGTCAATGGGCCACGCAATGCGCAGAGCATCGACCCTCGCGTGGCGGTGATGGGTCCGCCAGTAACCTTGGGTCAAGGTGCAGCCCTCATCCACCGGCGGTGGACAGCACAAGGTGAAAACGCTGTACCAGCCCCAACGACGCGAATCAAAGATGCCGTCGCCAAAGCCCCAGGCCGTCTCTTCTTCCAGCCCAATGTCGCCGTAACGAATGACCTCCAGATGCAGCGCGAAATGGAAAGTCTCGCCGCATTGCAAACCCAATCGATCGAGAGGCACGGAGACGGAGACACTATCAACCGCCGGATCCAGCGGGAAATGATGCGCAAAAGCGCCCGGTACCGGAGTGCCCTGTGGGTTCAGGGGGACCGGATCAACACTCGCGTGCAGGTGGATGAGCTGCACCAACCACTCGTCCTGAAGGTCGATGCTGACCTGAAGGCTCTCGCCGTCACTCGACACGACATAGGTACCCACGTCGATGTGCTGGCCGGCAAAAATCTTCGCCGAAAAATCAACGCAACCAACCTCGATTCCGGCCGTCAGGGCTGCGCTCCTCTGATCGACCACGGGATCCGTCACATCTTCGGCACAGGCCCAAAGACCCACACTCACTCCCAATGCGAGCAAAATGAAAAAGCGGGAAGACCTAGACATGAGAACCTCCTTGCGCGCGCGCTTGCGCGGTATGAATCTGTGATGAACCCATCAACCCAACGCGACCTATCGCCTCGCTGAGGGGACAATGTAGGCTCAGCACCTACCCGCGCAATGGTACCCCCGCAAGTGTCGTATTCTCGATGTAACCTATCCAATGGCCATGGAATGGCCCTGGGTCAAGCGCGGAAAGTGTTCTTGGCCGCGCGCAAGCGGCCCATGACCATCACCGCCTCTTGGCTCTGGCAGAAGGCTTGCACCGCCGGAACATGGAGCCGCATGAAGGGATTGATGGCGAGTTCTTGGGCGATGCTCGTTGGCAAGGTAGGCGCGCCGGCATCGCGCTTGCGTGCCGCGTCTTTGAAGGCTTCTCGGATGGCGTCGTTCGTGGGCTCGACCTCCTGGGCGAAGGCCAGGTTGGCCAGGGTGTACTCGTGGCCGGCATAGACGCGCGTGGCTGGCGGCAATTGGGCGATTCTCTCGTTCAGGGCCGCGTGCATCTCTTCTGGCCCACCTTCGAAGAAGCGGCCGCAACCCGCGGCGAAGAGGGTGTCGCCCGTGAAGAGGTCGTCATCAAGCCCATAGATCATGTGCCCACGCGTGTGGCACGGGGTGGCATAGGCGCAGAAATGGCGCGTGCCAAAGGGGATCATGGCCAAGTCCGTCAGGCTCTCATCCACCCCGTCGATCCTTTCGGCGTCACCGGCGCCGGCCAGGACCTTGGCCGCGGGACAGGCCTGGCGCAGCTCGGGCAAGCCCGCGACGTGATCCGGGTGGTAGTGGGTACACAAAATGAGGCGCAACCGCTCGCGCTCTTCTCCCAGGGCGGTCAAGAACGGCCTAGCGTCGCCCGGATCGACGATGGCGCGGTCGCCATCGGGGAGGGTGATGAGGTAGCCGTAGTTGTCGCGGCCGTAGGGGATCGACTGGATGTGCATGGGTCACCGCTTGGGTTGCGACGCTGCACCAGTACGGCACTGCGTTGTGGGCTATGTACACCCCCTGTGGCCGCCTGCAAAGGCGGCGCCGTCGAACACTTGTATGCTCTCCTCCCGCGTCATCTGAGGGCGGCGCTTCGGGCCGCGCAGGCTCGCGCCGTTTGGGCCATTGTGCTAGCTTCCCGCGGCCTTGGGTGCCACGCACTTTTTCGGGAGGATGCCCGCGATGCCCAGCCAAGCCATGTCGAATCCACTCTCCCCGTGGGCGCGTCTGCGCGGCCTTGTGACGGGGCTCTTTTGTGTGCTCGTGCTCTTTGGCACCCTGTTGCTCTTCAACGTCCTCCAGTGTCTCACCGTGTTGCTGCTACCCATCTCGCGCCAAGCGGTACGCCGCGTCAACCGCTGGGCCGCCGACCTCTTCTGGAGTTTCTGCGTCTCCCTGGGGGAGTGGCTCTACGGTGCCGATGTGGTGCTCAGCGGTGATGACTTGCCCCCGGGCGAGCGGGTGATCCTCATCGCCAACCACCAGCAAATGACCGATGTCCCCTTTCTCTTTTTTCTCGCCAGGGATCATCGGCGTCTCGGCGATCTCAAGTGGATGCTGAAGTCGTCCGTCAAGTACGTGCCTGGGGTCGGCTGGGGCCTCTATTTTCTCGACTCCTTCTTCGTCGATCGCAACTGGAGCGCCGATGAGGCGCGCATCAAAGCGACCTTCGCCCGCATCGTCCAGGACGCCATCCCCGTGTGGTTCATTGCCTTCGTCGAGGGGACCCGGCTCACCACGGCCAAGCTCGCCGCCAGTCAAGCCTACGCTCAGCGCCAGGGGCGCCAGCCTCTGCAGCATCTCCTCCTGCCGCGTACCAAAGGTTTCGTGGCCTCCGTCGCGGGCTTGGGCGACTGCGTCGATGCCGTCTACGACGTCAGCATCGGCTACGCCGCTGGTGTGCCCACCCTGTGGCAGTACATCAAGGGTTTCGCCCGCCGGGCCCATCTCCATGTGCGCCGCTACCCCATCGCCTCCTTGCCCCGTGACGCCGAAGCGCTGGCAGAATGGCTACATGCGCGCTTCGTCGAGAAGGACCAGCTCATGTCCGTGTTTCTGCGCACGGGGCGCTTCGATGACACGGGAGAAGCGCCGCAGGAGCTTGCATCTCCTCTTGAAAGGTGAAAGATTACCGCTCGTCGCGAGTCCACCGCTGGACCCACTCAGCCCGGTCGCTGCTCCCCGCACATCAGATGCAGTCGACTGGTCTCATGCCTCAGGGAAAGCTCATGTCAGACGATAAGACCCATGATGAAAAGCTCCTCCTCGCGCGCAACCCGGCCATGTTCCGCAACCACCCCTTCTACTACATCGGCTGCCTGATCCTCATCGTGGGCCCCATCGTAGCCAAGTTCGTCTTGTCGGCCGGTGAGATCCTGTCCTACATCTTCTACGGACTGACCGCCCTCGGCGCCCTCATCCTCTTCTTCTGGTGGGTTCAGGTCAAAGGCACCAGGCTCACCCTGACGGACGAGCGCATCGTCCTGCGCACGGGCATCCTCTCCAAGCAGACCACCGAGGTCTACCATGCCGACGTGCGCAATGTGAACATCTCCCAGAGCTTCTTCCAGCGCATTTTCAACGTCGGCAGCATTGGGATCTCCTCGGCGGCCCAGTCGAACATCGAGATCCAGGCGTCGGGGATTCCCAAACCGCAAGAGATCGGCGAGTTGATCAACCAATACCGCCGCAAGAACCGGCGCGCCGAGACCACCGACTAAGCGCGCGTCAACGGCCGCGACAGGCGGCTCACGGCCGGGGCAGCGCTCGAGGACGCGGCCGCACGATGACATCGACGCCCCCCAAAAAGAGCATCCCCGTCAGGTGGATGCGACGCATGTCGCGAATGGGCGGCACCGCCGCCGCGGGGATGTCGATGCTGCCAGCGACGGCGATGGCGTTGCTCTCGACATAGAGCCCTTCGGGGACGATGATCTTCACCCCACCCATGAAGCACGAGAGGTTCACCTCCACCGCCGGGTAAGGGATCTCGACCTGGGTGAAGTCGAGCTCCGCCCCCCCCAAGAGGGCAAAAATGGTGATCTCCCGGGTCACCTTCCACGCACCTTGGCGCGTCTCTTTGGTGAGAAAGGCCGCAATGGTGCTGGAGTCCCAAGTATTGGCCGCCAACGCTCCAGCATTCCCCTGAGCCACGGGCGCCAGGGCGTGCGGCTGCTGCGGCTGCTGCGGCTGCGCTCCCACGGCCGCAGCCGGCCGGACGATGGGCACCTTGCCGTTGGAGTCCAGGGCTGGCAGGTCGGCCACCGCCGGCTCGAGCTCGGCCCCATCGGTAGCGGCTTGCACCATCTCCAGGCGCCGCTCCAGCTCATAGACATCGATGGTCGAATAGGCGAAGTGATTGCGCAGTTGCCTGATCGCCGCCAAGCGCTGATTCGACAAGGCCGAGTCATGTCCTCTCTTCAGGGGCAACATCTCTGGCGCCGCCTGAGCCGCTGGGGCGGGATCGGCTGCCTCCGTTGGCGGCGTTCCTTTGCCCGGACTGGCCGCTGCGATGGGGTTGGCTTGGGTCAGCGGGACTCCCTGGCCCACGTCGCCAGGCAGGGTCTCGTCGGTCGTCGTGCTGCGCACCAAGGCCGGCCCTTTCTTGCCGTTGAGCTGCTCTGGCAGATGGGCTGCCCACCACTCCCTCGCCCGCGCCGGCTCCCAGGGCGCGCGCTCCGCCAGCGCTCGCAGCGCTTCCGCGACCTCCTCCGTGTTGGCCGGACGCTGCGCTGGCTCCTTGGCGAGGCACCGCAACAGCAAGTGGTCCATCTCCGCGCTGATCTCCTCCGGCCGCACCAGCGATGGCGCTGGCGGCTCCTCTTGGATGTGGGCCAGCAAGCTCTGGATCGGGCTCTCCTTGGGGAAGAGCTGCTGTCCCGTCAGCAGCCAATAGGCGACACAGGCCAAACAGTAGATATCGGCTCGGGCGTCCACCTCGGCCCGCCCCGAGGCGATCTCCGGCGCCATGAAAGCTGGCGTCCCCGCCGTGGCGTTCATCGCCGTCAGCATCGTCTCTTCCGGCGAGGGCGCCAAGCTCTTCACCAGGCCAAAGTCGAGCACTTTGACGAAATCGACCTGCAAACCCACCTTACACAGAAAGATATTGGCCGGCTTGATGTCCCGGTGTATCACCCCCTGCTGGTGCGCTTCACCCAGGGACTCACAGACCTGCAACAACAGGTGGACGACCCGGCCTTCGGGCTGCGGACCGAAGCGCTCAACCAGGTTCTGCGCGTCAATCCCGTTGAGCAGCTCCATCGCGTAAAAGAGCGTGCCGTCCTCGCTTTCACCAAAATCAAAGAGATCCACCGTATGCGGCGAGGACAAGCCTGCCGTCACTTGGGCCTCCTTGCGAAAGCGCTTGAGCACCCCTTCGGCCGACGGTCCGAGGGCCTCGCGCCGCACCAGCTTGATCGCCCCCTCGCGCCCCAGGCTCTGATGCCGTCCTCGCCACACTTCACCCATGCCACCCACGCCGATCATCTCGATCAGCTCATACGGTCCATAGTGTGGATGCTTCTCCATTCACCTGCCTCCCCAAGCGGCCTGGCCTACTGGCGGCAGCACCTGCACGCCGCACAGGTGTTCTGCGCGATCGCGGCCCCGGGGTCAAGCGCAGGCCTACGAAATCGACCGCCCGGCCCCTCCCCATCGCCAGCGCATGGCCCGGCCCCACCCTGAGCAGGGGACAGACGCCTATGAGGTCTTGGGATCCACCTCCGCCGGGCGCGCGCTGCCTAGAAAACCTTCTCGCTCTCCAGGATCTCGACCTGGACGCCGTCCCGCCAGCTCTCCTCCACTTCGCCCTGCAACACGGCCCACCAAAACGCGACCCCTTGCCGGTTGGGGTTCAAGCTCGAGATCCGATCCCGGTGGTTGGCCTCCCCCACCACCAGATCCTCCGGCTCGATGGTCATCTCACCACCGGGCCAGGAGAGACGGTAGAGGCGCACCCGCATGGGAAAGGCCGCCTGGTTGGTGAAACGCACCGTGAGCTTCACCACGGCGCTCTCTTCCACGTCACCACTCACCTCGACGAAGCTGGCATGGAGAAAGACCTCCTGCGCCGTCGGCAGCCCTTCAGCCACCGCGCCGTCGGCGACAGGTGTCGCATCTCCCGCCACTTCGGCGGGGGCCGTCGCGCAGCCCACGAGCGCCAACCCGGCAAGGCCCAACGCCGCCCGCCACCAAGACCCAACCCTGACGGGCCCCTTCACTCCCCTCTCCTTCCTCATGGTTCACCTCATGGCTCGCTCGCAGAGACACCTTGCGGGGAGAGGCGCCCATCGCCCTCCGACCACCGCTCGATATCTCCAGCATCAGCGTCGCGGGGTCAAGAGGAGAGCACCCTGGATTCTGCCTACAGGGAGGTGGACGTTTGCCTTCGGATGACGCGAAAAGGATAGTGGAGAGACGGGTCACATTGCCCCTCGTTCACCGACCTTGGAGGCAGCTATGCGCACGTACTGGGTGGTTCTCCTCGCCGCGATCCTACTACTTTCACCGGGCTGCGATGATGAAGATTCGCCGACCAAGGAGGATCCCGACGGCGAAGACGCCGAGCTGGTCTTCCTCGACCATTGCCCCGGCGGAGCCGGCGGGAGCTGCACCGCGGGGACCCTGTGTTACGAAACCTATCGCTGCAGCCACTGCTCCTTCACGAGCATGGACTGCACTTGTTCCGCTGAGGGTACTTGGCAATGCTCCTACTTCGATGACTTCCGCTGCCTCGAGCGCTGCCGCGGCGACGCCTGCGCCGACGACAGCGAATGCACCACCTCGGGAGAGTCTTGCCTGGTTCCCAACGCCATGGCCTGTGGCACCTGTCAAATGGGCGTCGCCTGCCTCGATGACGACGCCTGCAGCGGCGACAGCCTCTGTGTGGCCCGCAACACCGCCTGTCTCTGTGATCCAGGGGCAGCCATCTGCGCCCCCCCCTGCACCGATGACGCTCCCTGCCCCTACGATGGCGACGTCTGCATCGACGGGCGCTGCCAACCCCAGCCCTGCGCCGACACCACCTGCAGCGAGCGTAACTTCGTCTGCAATGACGACAAGGTCTGCGTCCGCGAGGCCTGCGACGAGAACGGCAAGTGCAGCAACTGGAACGACCACTGTGTCAAGGGTCTGTGTTATGACAAATTGGGAACTTGCTCCCTGCCTCCGCCTTGAACCATCGCCTCAGCGCTGGATGGATTCGCTCGCAACCTGCGTCTCACCACCACCGCCGGGACGCGCGCTGCTCGACGCTAGCTCAATGAGCGCCCGCATTTGCGGATTTTTATCCGCGCGGCGTTGCATTGCCCACTCCCAAATCCCGACAATCGACCCATGGGTCATCTCGCCCTTTTTATTCTCTGTGGAGGCTCTCATGCGCTGGTTCAAGTTCACTCTGGTGGCGGCCGTGCTCTTCTTCCTGCCCGCTTGCGACAACGACGAAGATCAAAACAAAGATGTTGAACAAGAAACGGTTTACCTCGACCATTGCCCATCGGCTTCCGATCCTTGCACCCCAGGTCAGGCTTGTAGCCAGACCTATGGGTGCGATCACTGCTCTTTCGTCAACCTCTCCTGTCGCTGCACGGCCGCCGGCACCTGGTCGTGCAGTCATTACGACGATTTCAGTTGCATCCAGCGTTGCGAGGCCAACGCCTGCCTCAGCAGCAGCGAATGCACCGACAACAAGATCTGCTACGCCCCCAGCGATGAGAACTGCGGCGCCTGCTACCGCGGCGTGGCCTGTGACGACGACGAGGCCTGCGTTGACGGACAAATTTGCGCCGCCCGCAACCAAGCCTGCATGTGCAACCCCAATGAAACCCAGTGTGTGAGCCCCTGTGACGTCGACGCCCCCTGCCCCCTGGACGGCGACATCTGCATCGATGGGCGCTGCCAGCCTCAGTCCTGCGCGGACACTTACTGTACGCAGTCTAACTTCGTCTGCAACGCCGAAAAGATCTGCGTCCGAGAGACCTGTGGCGACGGCACGAGCTGCAAAAACTACAACGACCACTGCGTCAAGGGGCATTGCTACAATAAAACGGGGAAGTGCTCGCTCCCCGTCCCCTGAGGCGTCCATTCGCGCGTGGGCTCACACCTCGAGGCGCCCCAACACCTCGACGTGCCCCGTCTGCGGCAGCATGTCGAAGATCTCCACCGCGCTGAGGCGGTAGCCCGCGTCGACCAAGACCCGCGCGTCCCGGGCAAAGGTGCTGGGGTTGCAGCTCATGTAGACGATGGGCGCAGCTTTGGCCGCGGCCAGCTCTGCCAGCAGCGCCGGGTCCACGCCTCGACGCGGCGGGTTGACGACGATGGCGTCGGGCGTCGGCCAGCCCTGCGGCAGACCTTGGCGCAGATCACACGCCACGAAGGTCGCCGGCTGGCCCAGCCGCGCGGCTGCGGCTTGCGCCAAGGCCACTGCCTCCGGGGCAGCCTCCGCCCCAAAGAGGTGCCCCTGCGGCGCCACGTTCAAGCCAATGCTCCCTACGCCACAGTAGAGGTCCCACAAGCAGCCCATGGGCTGGAGCAGCGCCGCGATCCGGGCGTAGATCGCGCCAGCGACGGCGTGGTTGAGCTGGAAGAAGGCGCTCGGCCGGATGGGCGCTACCAGCCGCCCCAGGGGTAGGTCGATGTGTTCGCGTCCCCACAGCAGGGCCACGGGTCCCTCCGCCCGGATGCTGTTCCCTGGACTGGCGTTGACCCCATGGCTGGCACCGACCACGCCCGAGATGCTGCGCAAGAGATCCGAGAGCGCCGGCAGCCAGCTTGGCGCTGCGCTCGAAGAGATCAGCTCGATCAAGGACTCTCCCGCCGGGTTGCCCACCACGGTCACATAGCGCAGGCCCTCGCCCTCGGGCGCAACGGGTACGGCCAGCTCCACCAGCAGAGAACGCAGCTTGCGCGCCACCTCCGCCAAGTGTGGCAACAGAACCAGACAGCCATCCATATCGGCCACCTGGTGCGAACGGGGCGCGAAGGAACCCAAGCGCACCCCACCCTGGGGCCGGCGGCAGACGACATAGTTGCAGCGGTTGCGATAGGCCAGCCCTTGCGGAGCCCCATGGGCCTGGCTCAGCTCGGGCGCCAAGCCCTGCGCTTGCAGGGCCTGGCCCACCTGCTCGGCCTTCCACGCCGCCTGGGCCGTCGCGTCGAGGTGCATCAGCGGACAGCCGCCGCATTGCCCCCGCAGCGGCGCCGCATGGTGGCAAGGGGGCTTGACGAAAGCGGGGCTGCGCTGGCTCACTGCCCGCACCTCACCCCACCCCTGCGCGCTGTGCTGACTGCGCTGGGTCACCCGGTAGCGCACCTCCTCCCCCGGCAACACGCCCGCCAAATGCACTTGGAAACCATTGGCTTCCACCACGATCCCCTCGCCGTTGGCCCCCAGGGCGCTCACCACGCCCACCGCCTCACTGCCCTTTGCCATGATCCGCCTATGCAAAAGAAAACAACGCCCGCGCCTGTGACGCCCTGCGCACTTAACACATGGCGCCCATCAGGCCAACGTCCCAGCACTTCGCGACGCCAAAACCGCCGCGACCATGCCTCATGAGCCACTCGATTGGCTGGGTTCTGGAACCACGGCGCCAAAGCCGCCCGCCGCGTTGCGTCGCAGACCAGCGATCACCCCAAGACGGTAAAAGATCGATCCAAAGCGCTGCGGCTTCTTCACATGGAGCGCCTGCGCCACCTCGTCCTGCGCCCGCAGCAGCGTCACCAGCAGACCCCCCTCCTGATAGGCGTAGAGGATGTGTTGGACGTCATTGACCATGCGGTCCGATATCAACATCACATTACGAATGCCCGCCAGGCGCAGGCGATCTGCCGAGGGCATGTCCTGGGCCAAAACGAACCAGCGGTTGTCAAAGCGCTTGGGCTGGGGGCGCGCTCCCTGGGCGTTGCGAGCCGCGTCGATGAGAAAGGCTGGCGGCGCGCCCGGAGGGATGACGATGCGATCCAGGAGCGGCGTCGCCGCGCGCAGCGCATCGGCGATCTCCCGCGCGTCGACCATGGGCTGCCCACCCGAGGAGGATCCCGGCACGCCGTTGTACAGCGGGACCGGTTGCCAACCCCAACGTGCCAGGGCGACCCCGAGCCACACGGCCACGTCGCCCCGCCAATCGATGATGAGCGCGCAATCACTGGGCAGCTCGCCGTCGCCCTCGTGCCGCAAGGCCCGCTCGATCTTCGAAAAATCTGTCGTATCGTCTGTGGGCGCGTCGACCGTGAAGATGCGCGACAGGGCCTCGAAGAGCACCGGCTTGGCCCACAGCGACCACGGCGAGGTGTCTGGCGCCCACACGGCGTACATGTCCGCCTTGTCGTAACGCGTCCGCGGCTCACGCGCACGCTGGAGCGCCTCGATCTCGACCCGCACCAGGGACACCTCGTGCCGCAGCGCCGCTTGCACCCAGCCCAGGACCTCCGCCAGCGGGCGCTCCTCCCCTTGCCCCCGCAAGGGGGCCAAGCCACTGCCATCGATTCCCAGGGGCAGCGGCGCCCAAACGGCGAGGCGGGCACCGCGATGGGTGCCTTCGCGCACCCGCAGCTCCACGTGCAACTGTAGCAGGGGCGCCTCACTCAGAAGCTTGCCGAGCCCACGCCGGGTGTCGGGCGCTGCCCACTGTGAGAGCTGCAAGGCCAGGTCTTCTGCTGCCAGCGACGCCCCCCCATAGCTCACGCCGAAGCCTTCTGGGGCTTCCCAGCGCAACTGCCATTGACCATCGGCGGTGTGATAGAAGCCCTGCTCCGCATGAGGCAGCGCCTGCAGCGTTTCCGGTAGCGTGTTGGCAGACATGTCAAGAACCCGTGCCGCGAGGGAGTGAAGAGGGGGGAAGCGACGCCGCGTCCACCAAGACCGGGACGTCTTGCGCACGCTCATCGATACGTGGAAAGCGAGAGAGGCGCCCGAAGAAGCCCGCTGCCCGCCCATTGACGGTGAAGACGCCCACGCAGAGGTGGACCTTGTGGCCGTTGGCCAAAGACAGCGCCCGACTCACGAAGGCGCGTTGGGCGACCCAGGCGCGGGGAAAGAGGCGCTGGTGCCAGCGAATACGGCGAGCGTCGCCGTGGCTGAAGGTGCCAGGAAGGGTGATGTCTTGTCCGACGCGGCCCCAGGTCGGCTTGAGGAGCCAGCCTGGGTCTCGGCCGCGCTCAGGTAGCTGGGCGGGATCACAGGTCGCAGGCAGGAGGGCGCGCCAGGTCGGCACGGCGACCCCCAAGGCATCCCACAGCAGGGGCAGGCGTTTGGACTGGAGCAGGACCGCCGTGGCGTGGTTGGCCGCCGGGAGCTTTGGGCTGAAAAAGTCTGGCCATGCGCTCCGGCGCGGCAGGCGCGGGAGCCACTCCGCCGGGAAGAAACGCACCACGGCGTCAAAGCTGCGCCCGTCGAGGTGGCTCTGGGCCCCCCACGGCCGCCAGCGGAGGTGATCAGGGGCCAGCAAGTCCGTGCTGCAGCCCTCCTCGGCGAGGCGCCCCGCGAGGTAGTGCATCACCTGGCGGTCATCGGCATAGGAGGTGGCGTGCACCATGGCGATATGGGCACCGGGCCGCAGGTGCTGCACCAGGGCGCGGCTGAGCTCGCCACCGACGTCGCCCCAGGCGGCGCCCGCCGGGACCCGCTGGGCGGCGGCCCGCGGCAACCAAGACGCCTCGGCGAAGCCACCGGGGACATCGGCGTTGACCTCCGAGAGCGCCCACGCGCGGCCGCCCGCGGCCGTGGTCGGGTGGAAATCAAAACGCAGCAAGCGCACCGCGTGGGGACTGAGTCTGCAGGCCGCCTGGTGCCGGATGGCGCGGCCCAGAGCCGGTGCCAAGGCGAGGGCGGTGAAGAGATCTGGGCGGCGAATGAGCGCGGCGTGTAGGGCGTCGCACTCCGCGGCCAGCGCCTCGGCCCACTGACACAGGCGCTGCGCCTCCTCCCGCGCCAGGATCACCACGTGATCGGCGATGGTGTTGGTGTCACCCACCTGTGGATCCCACTTACAGCCCTGCAGGATGACCTCGCGGCGATAGCGCCGATAGGACTCGGGCGGGATGGGCACCAGACGAAGGGCAGGTGGCGTGGGGTGGTCCATGTCAGACGAATACCGGTGCCGGCGCCATGACGATCACGACGACGGCGAAGACGAGGTAGGCGACGGCGAGCGCTACCGAGAGGGCCAGTGCGCGCCGCGCAGGGATGGCGACGCGTGCCTTCTTGCGGCGCGCCAAAACGATGGTCTCCACCGACGCGAAGTGCACCCCTAGGAGCAGCACGGGCCAGGCCCCACTGAACTCCAGCACGGTGGTCCAGGCGTCGGTGTAGTCGCCAGCGGCGCCGTAAGCGCAGATGAGACCCGTGGCCACGAGGTAAGCGCCAAAGCGTAGCCCTAAGGTGAAATCGCGATCTACCGTGACGCGGTGCCCAAGGTGGAAGAGCACTTGCAACGCCACCGCCAACAGCAACCAGGGCACCGCTCCGATGAGGGCAGCGATGAGCACAACCCACCAGCCGGGGCCATCGCCGATGTTGGCACCGGCGAAAATGGCCATCATGGCGAGCATCCCGGCGGCGACGATCAAGGCGGCGCCAGGGTTGCGTTTTTCCAAGCTGTCATCGAGCCAGAGCACGCCCAAAAAGCGCATGAGCCACGGCCCGATCCCCAGCCACATCATTCCCATGATGAAATAGAAGAGGAGGTAAAAGACGGAATCTCTGACGTCGTGAGCTGCGCCAAAAAAAAGCACCAGGGCCAAGCCCACGGCCGCCACCGCGGGCGTCACCTTGAGGATGGCTTGGTTGACGGGGTGGAAGATGAGCCGCGAAATCTGGCGGATCGAGGCGTACCAAATCCACCAGAACAACACGGCCCCGATCAGGATGAAAATGAAGAAAAAGAACTCGTCTTCGCTCATGGTGTCGCCCAAAGCTGGGGGCCACGCATCGCCCATGGGCGCGTGCCGTCGTTACCCATACCAATAATCTAGGATGATCTTGACGCCAATCCCGATGAGAACGAATGCGCCGACTCTCTCGAGCCAGGGGCCACATCCCCGGCCCAGGCGGTGGCCAATGATCATGCCGAGGGCCGTCAGGGCCATGGTCACCACGCCGATGAGCAGGGCGGGCCACCAAATGGGGATGCTCAAGAGGGCGAAGCTCAAACCCACGGCGAAGGCGTCGATGCTGGTGGCGACCGACAGGGCGATGAGGCTCCAGCCACGGCTAGGGTCGTGACGGGTGGTCTCTGCCGCCGCGGCCCGCGACTCCCAGAGCATTTTCAAGCCGATGGCAACGAGCAGGATGAAGGCCAGCCAGTGGTTGACCCCCTGTAGCCAGCCGTGCACCGTGGCCCCAGCCAGCCACCCCAGCACCGGCATGAGGGCCTGGAAGAAACCAAAATGCCACGAGAGTCGCACCAAGGAACGGGGCGACACCACGCGCATGCTCACCCCGGCGGTGACGGCCACGGCGAAGGCGTCCACCGACAAGGCTACGGCGATACCCAAGACGGCGAGGAAGCTCATGGGCGCATGCCAACTGAGACGGAGTCAGGGCGCACGCTCGATCACCTCCAAGTGGGCGGGGCGTTCCGTGAGGTAGCGGGCGAAGCCCTCCGTCGCCAGGACGCGATAGTCCCCTTCCGTGCCCACCACCATGAGGGCGTCCAGCTCCGGTGGCAGCAAGGCGAAGCCCTCTTCCGGTCCCAAGACGGACATGGCCGTGGCCCAGGCGTCGGCCTCCATGGCGGTGTCGGCGATGACCGAGACCGAGGGCACGAAGGCCGCTGGGCGCAGGGAGCGTGGATCGATGATGTGGCTGAACTTGGCGCCGCGGATCTTGATGGTGCGGGCATAGTCGCCGCTGGTGCAGACGGCCTTGTCGCGCAGGCTGAAGCGGCCGAGGCGGCCATCTGGCGAAAAGGGGTCGAGGATATCCACGGGCCATCCCCGTTCGCCGTCAAAGGTGCCGAAGGCGCGCACGTCTCCCCCGACATCGACCACGCCGCCGCGCATGCCCAGGTTGCGCATGGCGGCGATGCCGCGGTCGATGGCGTAACCTTTGGCGATCCCCCCGAGGTCCACCTGCAGGCCATCGCCTGCTTTGACGGCGCCGTCGTCGCGGATCTGGAGCAAGCTCCACTTCGAGCTGTCCCGCGCCGCTTGCAAGCGCTCCGCCGCCGGCTCGACGCCATTCACCGCGCCTTCTCGCCACAGCTTGATGAGAGGGCCCAGGGTGACGTCGAAGGCGCCGTGGGTGGCATCATGCGCCTGGCGCGCTGCCATCAAAACGGCGACGCTGTCCGTCGACAAGGGGACGAAGTCACCCGCCGCCGCTTGGTTGAGGCGAGAAATCTCCGAGATGTCCAAGCGCACACTCATGAGGGCTTCGACGCGGCGCAGCTCTCGCTCGGCCGAGCTCAAGGTGGCTTCGCCGCGGGGCACGTCCCCTGGAGGTGGCACCACCAAAAGACGGGTCGCCGTGCCCATGACCGCCTGGGGCCGGTGCTCCAAAACCTGGAACGAGGCATCAGGGCGCTTCCACAGCGAGATGGCTGCGACGATGGCCAAGACGACGATGACCGCTCCAAAAATGAGAGGCTCACGCAGGTTCTTCACCGGGACCTCGTCATTGGGGCCAGCACTCGTTCATGGCGATGAGGTACTCGCTGATGGCGTCCGTGCAGATGTAGCCTTCAGAGACGCGGCACTGGGAGGTGGCGGTGCAGGTGTCGACACAGGCGAGACCCAATGACGCTCTGCTGAAGCCCGCACTCGTACAATGGGATCCGTCAGGACAATTAGGGCCGAGAAAGGGGAGGCAATGCTGAGAGCAATAGCCGCCGGGCATGTTGCTGTCTCGGGCACAGAAGCCATCGACGCCGCCAGCGCATTCCCAGTCACCCCGGCAGGCGGCACCCACCGCGCCCGTACCCGTGGCGGCGGGCGCGCATTCGAGTAAGTTGTCCTTGTCGGCGTCGAAGCAGAGGTAGCCGTCGGCGCGGCAGGCGGCTTGGGTTGCGCAGTCACGCACACAGTTACCAACACCGTTGACCATGTTGCCGCAGTGGCTACCAGGCAGGCACTCGGCGTTGTTGCGACAGGTCATGGAACAGTAACCGTGGCGGTAGCCCAGTGTCTCCCACAGGCACAACGCGCGCTGACCACCAGGACACTCGGTGATGAAGTTGCAAGGGTCACCTATCATCTTGGTTCCGATGCCTAAGGGTCCGCATTCTTGATAGTTATTGGCATCACCGTCGCGGTTGTAGCACCCATACTCAGGGGCCCGGCACTCTGGGTTGGCGTCGCAGCTCTTGAGGCAGATCCCCGCGCCAGTGCTGTTGAAGGCGCAATGGGCGCCAGCGCCACAATCGGCGTTGTTGTAACAGTCTTTGGAGCAGTAACCCGAGGGGCTCCAGCCGGCCAGACACAGGTTGCCCAAACAATCGTTGTCGTTGCGACAAGCGGAACCGATGAGGCCGCTCGGGGAGCTGCAGTCATTGTCATTGGTGTAGTCACAGTGCGTTGGGCAGCAGCCATCGCCGTGTTGACACTGGGTGATGGGGCGGAAAACACACTCGGCCGTGCAGTTGTCGGCAGCGCCAATCAAGAGGTTCTCCGTGCAGGGGTCATTGTCGTTGCACACCGTGGGGCAGTCGCCGTCACAGGTCTCGCCTGGATCGAGCTGGCCGTTCCCACAGGTCGCGGGGCAGTCGTTGTCGTTGGCAGCGGTGCAGTCCGCGGGGCAGCAACCGTCGTCGTTGACGCAGCGGGTGATATAGGTCCACTCGCATTTGGCATCGCAAGTCGCCGCGCTGCCCGTGAGGGTGCCCGTGATGCAGGCCACATCGGAGTGGCAGTCCGTGGGACAGTTGCCATCACAGAGCTCACCGTCGTCGATGACGCCGTTGCCACAGCCCCCTTCGCAGAAGGAGTTCTGCCCACCAGGGGTGACACAGGGCTCGCCTCCGGGGCATCCCTCTTTGCTGCAGCAGTAAACCGGATCTACGCCGCGCATACACAGGCCGCTCGAAGAGCAGAAGGAGCCCTGGGCGCACTCGCAGTCGTTGCGACATTCGCGGCAGGTGTCAGTGGCGCCAGCGATGTTGGTGCAAGCTTCTCCGATGGGGCACGCCGGCTTGTCACAGCAGTAGACCGGGTCGACCCCTTGAACACAGATGCCCGAGACGGAGCACATCTCTCCCTGAGGGCAATCGCAGTCGATCTGGCACTCCCGCGGGCAGGTGCCGGGCAAACCTTCCAGATCGGAGCATGTCTGGTTGGCCGGGCAGCCGGGCTTCGCGCAGCAAAAGACGGGACTCTGCATTTCGACACACTGGCTCAGGGCACAAGCCTGCCCCTGGGGGCAATCGCAGTCGACCACGCAAGCCGCGCAGATGGACACCGCCCCTGAGCGGCTGACGCAGCGCTCTCCTTGGGGGCAACCGGCCTTGTCGCAGCAGTAGATGGGATCGAGGACCGCCTTACATGTACCATCAGAAGCACAGACCTGCCCTTGCGGACAGTCACAATCGACCTGACATGTCGTGGGGCCAGTGTCGTCGATGACGTCGTTGAGGTGAATCACATCCCCGCTTCGCGGGCTGGCATCGTCACAGCTTGCCAGGGCAAAGAGAGCACCGCCAAGAACCAGAAACATGGAGAACTTTTTCATTGCCCTTCCTCGTCTAAAAAAGATGCGCCACCCCTATGTCGGGGGTAGGGCAGCACATCGTGCGCCAGTCGACGCTGGCTCTTGTGATAGCGAGAAGGTGGGTGGGCGTCAACGAAGATCCCGTCAGAACCGACCACTTCGTTGCAATGCCACGCCCATCTCGAGGGCGGCGCGGCGCGCTCTCGCGGCGCAGGGCAGAGACGCGAGCGCACGGGCTCAGGGGACGACGTTGACCACTTCCCGGGGGGAGGTCACTGGCGCAGTGCCAGTCGTACCCGTGCCGAGGCGTCCGTCAGTGGCATCGCCCCAGCAGAAGATCTTCTTGTTGCTTCCTTCGCGGGCGCAGGTGTGCGACGCGCCAAGGCTCAAGCGATCGACCGTGACCATGGGCGTCCCGACGCCTGGCAGCACTGCCGTCGGCGTGCTTTGGTGCGTGCCCGTGCCTGAAGTGCCGATGCCGAGCTGCCCACCGAAGTTGTCACCCCAGCAGAAGGCTTTGCCAAAGCCGTCGGCGGCGCAGGTCGCATCCCCGCCAGCCGTGAGCACCGTCGTGTCACTGGTCCAGTTGTGGACCGGTGTGCCCGGAGCGTAGAGGGCTTGGACATCATTGGTCCCGAGCTGGCCGCGTTGGTTGTCGCCCCAGCAGTAGAAGCCCAACGAGAAGACGGCGCAGGTGTGGTTGCGCCCTGCTGCGATGAGGCTGACCTCCTCGAAGATGGTCCGGCCCGATGGGAATGCGTCTTGGACGCTGGGGTCTTCGGCACACTGACCGTGGCTGTTCGAGCCCCAGCAGGAGAAATAATAAGGATCCGTGCCGACCTTGGCACAGGTGTGCTCCGCACCGGCCACGATGGCCACTGCAGGGCCCTCCAAGGACGTCACCGTGCTCAGGGTAGTCATGGGCGAGAAGTTCCCCGAACCGAGCTGCCCTTTCTCGTTCTTGCCCCAGCAGCGCACCGCGCCGCCGTCGGTCAAGCCACAGGTGTGAGCCAAGCCCGCCACGATCCCCGTGAAGTTGACCCCGGCGGCGGTGATCTTGCGAGCCGGTGTCACGGGCTGGGTCGCAGCACCAGGGCTGCTCTCTCCTGCGGTGTTACCGCCCCAACACCAGACCGAAGCATCATCGAGGACGGCGCAGGTGTGATTCAGGCCAACTGCGACATCGATGGCGTTGTAAGTGGTGCCACCATCAATCCGCGCGATGACGGGTTGGTTGCGCGAGACGTTGGTGCCGTCACCGAGCTGATACAGGTGATTGCGGCCCCAGCACAGGATCTTGCCGCTGGCCCGCAACAGACAGCTATGTGAGCCGCCCGCCACCACCTTGACCACCTCGTCGCATTGCCCATTGGCGCAGACACCGCCCGTGCCACAAGCCTGATGACAAGCGCCACAGTTGTTGGGATCCGTGAGGGTGTTGGTCTCGCAGCTATTGCCGACGTCGCCGTCACAGTTGGCGCGGCCCGGGGCGCAGGTCAACGCGCAGGTCATCCCGCTACAGCTCGCCGCGCTGTGAAAGGCGCCTTGGCCTGGGCAAATCTCACCCGTGCACATGTCCACGGCGCTGCCGCAACGACACTCGCCGCCTGGGCAACACTGGGCGCCCGTGGGACAAGAGGCATGGCAAGCACCACAATGGCTCACCGTGTTCAACAAGGTCTCACAGCCATTGCGAGGGTTGCCATCGCAGTCACCATAGGACGCCGTCAGCGGCGGCATCCCACCGCTGCCACAACTCAACTGGCAGGTTGCGTTGACACAGGAGGAAGATGTGACGTTCTCCGTGCCACAGAAGTTGCCACAGCCGCCGCAGTGGCTGGTGTCGGTGGCCAAGTTGGTCTCACAACCGCTGCTGGGGTTCTGATCACAGTTCGCCCAGCCATCGACGCAGGTGAGCTCACACTGGCCTGCATTGCAGCTCACTTCCTCGGTCTGGAAGGCGTTACAGCTCACGTCGCAGTCGCCACAGTAGTCGGGGTCGCTGCTGGTATCGACACAAGCCCCGAAACAAAAAGTCTTACCCGCCTCGCGACAACGGCACTCCCCGGCGACACAGTCGGCGTCCATGCCGCAAGAGGTGTAGCAGTCGCCGCAGGTATCGCTGTTGGTTTGGAGGTCGACGCAGGCGTCGAAGCAGCAGGTCTCATCCTCGCCACAGACCTGGCCGGCACAGACACAGGGCTGCCCATCGGCGACGCAGGTGCTGCCACAACAGTAGGTTCCGGCCGCGCAGAAAGGCCCGTCGGCCACGCTATCGCCGCAGTGGCATTGTCCACCCATGCAGGCTTCACCCACGCCGCAGCGCACCCCGCAACCGCCGCAGTGGTTGGTGTCGTTGTCGGCATCAACGCAGAGCGGGCTGCCATCGACAACGCAACAGATGGCAGCGGCCGCGGGAAAGTCCGTGCAAGAGAAACCCTCACAGAGCGCCAAGTCGACCTCTTCGACATCGCCCTCGGCGTTGTCATCCTGCGTGTCGTCTGCGCTCGGGCGTGCGCCATCGACGTCGAAAAAGGTGTTACAAGCCCCAATCGTTGCCAACAGCAGCGCCAGGGACAGGGACAGCGGCAGAGAACGCATCGTCAACCTCCAAAATCCACCCGAGAGAGGAACGCCTCGTTGAGCGTCCGCAGGTGTGACTATGGCTATGGCGGCCACCAGAATCAACCTGCACCGGGCATGGCTTGGCGCGGGCTGATTCTAGTAGGTGATGAGAACAATGGCCCCGGCAGGAGTCGAACCTGCGACTTACAGGGATTAGGAATCCCCAGCTCTATCCGACTGAGCTACGAGGCCAACGCACAGCCGCAGTCGCGCTCGCGCCACCGCCACCTGCTGCGCAACCCTTTAGCAAAGAAGGGGCAGCATGGCAAGGGCGGCGTGGCGGCCACAATCCACGACCAAAGCCGGCATGGGGCTTGCTCGTTGTGAATTATT